>CARQVR010000004.1:11271-126937 GCA_949051815.1 uncultured Lachnospiraceae bacterium | reverse complement strand
TATATAGTCAATCAGCGGACAAAATGGACAAGATTAAATATAATCACATTATGACTGCGGATAACAAACTGCTTGATGAAGTATATGAACTATGAGGAAATGACAGTGGAGAATTTGCTTATAGAAGAAAATGGTACATACAGCATTGACTGTAAGGCTGCTGTATGGGCAACGGATAAAATACATGAAGATTATCATAATGCAGGAATACACATTAATGATGTGGATTTTTTGATCGAAAATTCTACGCATATTCTCATGGTAGAATACAAGAATGCATGTCTTACAAATGCAAAGAATCCGGAAGCATTTCACCCAATGGAAGATAAGAAAATATCGATTATAACACGCAAGTTTTATGATTCTTTGCACTATTTGAGATTATTAGATAAAAATAAGCCGGTTTGGTACATATATATTCTTGAATATCCAAATGGAGATGTAACTGCCAGAAAAAGACTGCGAAACAGATTAAAAATGGAACTGCCCTTTTCTCTGCAGGAGAATATTGGAAAGGGAAAAAGATTGATAGACAGGGTGGATGTTCTTTCTATAGATGAATGGAATGCTGACAGTCAGTGTGGAAATTTTCCACTAAAACGGGTATCATTCAGCCCACACAGCAAGGAGAATAAACATGGAAAAAATCAACCGCGAGGATATGCTGGAGCTGACCAGACGCATGACCCTGAAACGCAACTGTTTTGACAGGATTGCGGGGGCATATCTGGACGAGGAGGGATTTGTTGACGGCACCTTTAATAAGCATTTCCTAAAGCTGTCACTAAAAGACCGGCAGGCAAACCTTGACATTGCAAAGGCGATCCCTTTTTCGGACACCAATGTGCAATTGAAAGAGTATGCTTTTGGAGAGGGGGACAGGCGGCCGGGGAGCATATGGCAGCTTCTCATGGCACTGAAAGAGTGCGGACTGAAAAACGACGCGATGCTGGATGCGTTCTATGAGGAATTTGGCCAGAAATACCGGAGTGACGGCAGCTATGCCATTTACTTTTTTCATGGCAGCTACGATGTTCCGCTGAAAGCAAACGACAAGGAAAGTCTTTGGGAATCGGAAGAGGTATACCAGTTCCTGATCTGTGCGGTGTGTCCGGTCAGCGGCGATTACGAGCCGGGGGAGCCGGAGTGCGGTTTTCTGTTTCCGGCATTCAAGGACAGGAGCAGCGACATACACAGGATTGATGTTTTTGCGGCAGAGTCACGGCAGGCGGAGGAGCTGCAAAAAATCCTGTTTCCATAGTCCGGGATAAATACGGGAAATAACATAAATTTCCGGTCTTTCTTCCGAAAGCTGCATAAAATAGAATAAAACCATGCAGGAATATTCTATGGAAATTTATGTGGTACAATCAGGAGACACGGTAGATTCCATCGCGGAAAGCCATGGGATTTCTGTGTCTTCCGTTATCTATAACAATCAACTCTCCTATCCCTATCCGCTGGCGGTGGGGCAGGCGCTTCTACTGTCTTCGGGGGAGGCTCCGGCACCTGTTTATCCGACATGGGTGAACGGTTATGCGTACCCTTTTATCCGGCAGGATACGCTGAACGATACACTTCCCTATCTCTCCTCGCTCTCGGTCTTTTCCTACGGGTTTACCACGGACGGGGATCTGGTTCCGCCGACGGTGGACGATACCTTCATGATCGATGCCGCGCTTATGCAGGGGGTGCGTCCTGTCCTCACGCTTACGCCGATCGGGCCGGATGGAAACTTTAATAATTTTCTGATCACTTCTGTAGTAAACAATCAGGCTGCAAAGGATAATCTTCTTGCCAATCTCCTGTCCGCCGTTCAGGAAAAGAACTTTCAGGGGGTGGACATTGACTTTGAGTATATCCGTCCGGAGGATCGTGTTCCCTTTGCTGATTTTGTGGCGGATGTAAGGGATTTCCTTGCGCCCTACGGCTATCATGTTTCGGTGGCGCTTGCGCCCAAAACCTCCGATGAGCAGGCGGGCCTTCTGTATGAGGGAAAAGATTATGGGCTTTTGGGGGAGGCGGCTGACAGCGTTCTGCTGATGACTTACGAGTGGGGGTACACTTACGGGCCGCCGATGGCGGTTGCCCCTGTCAATAAGGTGCGGCAGGTTGTGGAGTATGCCGTCACACGCATTGATCCGGCTAAAATTGATCTGGGAATCCCGAATTACGGATATGACTGGACGCTGCCTTTCGTGCAGGGTTCTTCCCGCGCAACTACGGTGAGCAATTTGGAGGCTGTGCGGATCGCCATAGAGGCTGACGTCCCCATTCAGTTTGACGAGGCGGCCATGTCGCCCTTTTTCCGGTATGAAAGGGAGGGGCAGCTTCATGAAGTGTGGTTTGAGGATGTGAGAAGCTATCAGGCTAAGTTTGCCCTCCTGCCGGAATTTGGTCTGCGCGGGGTGGGTTACTGGCAGATCATGCGGTTTTTCCGCCCGAACTGGCTGCTTTTGGAGAACACGTTTCAGATACAGAGGCCGTGACAGTCGTTTTCCGGCAATCGGGGAGCACTCTGTTACAAGATACAGATATCTTTAAAATTTCACATACAAAATGATACGGAACCGGTTATTTTCACAGTAACAGTCGATGGTTCCGCCCATCTTATCGCAGAAAGCCTGCACGCTCTGCATACCAAGGCCGTGTCCCTTGCCGCGCCTGCTTTTGGGAAGTCCTGTTATGGAGTCGAAATGGATTTCCTGTTCACAGTCGTTTTCTATATCAATCAGGAGATACGCACCGGTGCAATGTATTTTCGCATCAATGGGGTTTTCGGAAGACGACGCATTTTTGGCACTGAACACGGCATTTTCCAAAAGATTGGCGAGTACCATGGCAAATTCATATTCATTGACCGGGAGCTGTCTGGGTATCAGCACATCCAGATGAAGGGCAATCCGGAGAGATTTCGCCTGTTCTGCCATTTTCATGAGAATCGTATTGACAATCAGGTTTTCGCAGTACTGGTTCACTTTATTTTCGTTTACCACTTCGTTGATATGTCCGGTGATGTTTTTGATCTCCGCATACTCCTTCTGGTCCAGCAGGGAGTCTATCATCATGGAAAAATGCCGCATGTCATGCCGCAGTATTCTGAGGTTGTGCTCTGACTGCTCGGCTAAATAGTTCTGGCTTTCCAGACCTTTGATATAGGATTCAAACATTACGTTTTTCCAGTAGTCTTCCGTCCGCTTCGTCTCGCTGTCCAGATAGCGCAGCACCACCACATAGGAGACGAGCATGGTAATCATTAAAAAAATACTGACAAGAATGTTTTCGGGGTGATCGTAAAGGGTATAGGGGAAAAAGGCGATGCTGGAAAGACTGCAATAAAAGAATACGGGAATCAGGCAGATTTCCCATCTGCTTTTTTCCAGATCCCGCTCGCAGAATTTAAAAATCATATCTCTTATTTTAAAATACAGTACCAGTAAAATGACCACATGCGACAGCAGATTTCCCGCCAGCGCAAGACCAATGCTGCCTGTAAGAATGTACAGAATAGATGCGGTTATGCTTCCGGTCACCACATAGTTGGAGGCGCTTAAGCCCACGAAAAGCGTTCTGCTGTCACGCTTTTCTGAGATCAGGAGTCCGGTAAACTGGGCGACGGTGATCTGTGCAATCGTTGCGAAAAAGTAAAATAACGGGCTTTCCGTGACCAGATTCAGCTTCAACTGATTCATGACAGTCGTAAAAAGAAAGGAAAGGCAGCAGATCGCCAGAGTCTTCTTTTTGGAATAGCGGTGTACCGTAAACAGGTAGACGAACACCAGAAAGAAAATATGTGTCATCATATAAGATAAATTCTTAACGTAAATCATGTCATTCCCCCACCGATATTGCCGGAGACAAAGAGAAGATATTCCCGTTTGACGTTAGCGGCTTTCGCCCGGCTGACGGGAAGGCGTTTGCCGGATTCCATGATGATGCTGTCAGTGGTAAGCTGCTTTACATAGTCCAGATTGACAAGAAAGGACTTGTGAATCTGGAGGAAATTTCTCTGCGCCGCAATCTCGCTCGTCTCCTCCTCAAAAGATTTCCGGATAAACAGACTTTTCAGTATCTCGCCGTCCGTCATATGCACTTCCAGCTTTCGGCCGGCATTTTCCACATATTCGATCTTGGAATAAGGCCTTTGCAAAAGCCCGGCCTTTGTCTTGATCAGACACAGGGAATCCACGCGCAGTTTAGCGTAGGAAAAAGAATAGTCCAACGCTTCAAACAGCCTGTTTTCATCAATGGGTTTCAGGAGATATCTTACCGCGTGCACGCCGTAGGCATCCAGAGCGTAATCCTCCGAGGAGGTAATGTAAATAATCACGCTCTCGCGGCCGGATGTCCGGATCAGGTTGCCTATGTCGATTCCGGTCCGTCTCGGCATCAGCATATCCAGTATATAAATATCTGTCAACTTGCCCGCTGATATTCTCTGATACAGTCTGGAGGGGTCGGAAAATTTTTCCAGTTCAAAATCTTTGTCAGGATACAGTGATTTATATTTTAACAACAGCTTCTCCGTATGCAGGAGATCCTTGATGCTGTCGTCGCAGATTGTGATTTTCATAGTACAATCAATTCCTTTCCATTTAGCTGTATTTTGAAAAGCTTGTCGAAATGTTGTTATGCTGGTATATCGAATAATAAGTAATCAGCTTTTCGGTGTACTAATATAAATTATATCGAGCCTTAGGAGTGTTTATCAACCGGCTTTTCAGGGAAATTTGGGGATGATTGCGAAAAATTAACAGGAAAATGCGAAGAAGTGAAATTGACGAAAAAAACGGGGACAGATAGTATAGTAGGTGCGGATTTGACAATTCGTGATGTAGTAAAATTTGTCGAAAAGGAGCAGGCGGAGGAAAAAATGAAAAAGTGGAAATGGTTAGTAATTGTGGGAATTATGGTCTGTGGATGCGTGGGATGCGGCGCGCAGAAGCCGGAGGAAACAGGGGCAGTGGATATCAGGCCTGTGGATGTGATACAGCCGGAGAGCGGGGCAGATGAGACCGGGACAGATGAGACTGAGACAGAGGATGTGCCTGCAGAGAGCGCGACGGAGGAGGCTGACGCGGCGGCAGAGCGTGAGACGGAAGAAAAGAATAACAGCTACAGTGATTTGGAGCAGAAAGCGGCGGATGGCGATACGGCAGTTTTTGCGGAAAAAATTCAGGCGGCGGTGGCGGATAAAGATATGGAGGCGCTTGCGGATCTGTGCGCCTTTCCGCTTGCGGTAAACGGCGAGGCTGTCGATGACAGGGAAGCTTTTATGGCGCTGGGAGCGGACGTTGTTTTTACGGAGGAAAGATGCGCGGCGATAGGGGCGGCAGACGTTTCGGCGCTGGAAGAGTCCATGGCGGGTATTGTAATGGGAGATGCGACACCGAACATTATTTTTAAGTCTGTTGCGGGCGGGCTTCGCATAACGGGAATCAACTGACGATCTGCGTCAAATCATTACAAGCGTATGGGAAATCCGGCGCGATCTCAGCTTTTCAAATCGCTGTGTCTCCATTATACTGTTATTAAAGTAAATGCAGCGAAAAATTTTTTCAGGGAATGAAAGGAATGGGCTTTGCCAGACGTATTACTTATGAAACAGCATCACAGAGATTAAGTAAACGGAGGTAAAAGATATGAGAAGGAAACTGGCAAAGCTGATGGTGACAGTGGCAGCAGCGACTATGATGATTGGCGGTACGACAATGGTGGCATCGGCGGAGGAAGCGGCAGGAAGCTACTATTATGATTACGAGACCGGCTGCATGATCTGGTGTGGCGGCGGCAGCTACGACGGCGCGTATGATAACGGTAACTATGACGGCTACTATTATCATGAAGAGTATCATGATGATAACTACAACCATGATAACAATTACCATCACGAGGAACCCCGCCATGACAGTGGCTCCGGCCATCACGGCGGTTCCGGTCATCATTCCGGCCATCACTAAGGGAGAAAACACAAAGCCCCGCTGCAGACCAGCGGGGTTTTGTATGTGGTACAGGAGTTTCCTGTCCGGTTGGGAGCAGAAGGAGAGCAGTCTTGAAAAGCGCGGAAGAACTCAATCTCGCCATGGAAGCTTATGCGGACATGGTGCGTAGAATCTGTTTTGTACATTTGAAAAACCGTCACGACACGGAGGATGTATTTCAGAATGTCTATATGAAATACATGCTTTATGAAGGCGCCTTTGAGAGCAGTGAGCATGAGAAGGCGTGGTTTGCGAGGGTTACAATCAACGCCTGTAAAGATATGCTCAGATATTTTTCGCGAAGGCAGTGGGTGCCTCTTGACGCCATTGCAGAGGAGAGGGAGGCGCTTGACGATACGGCGGAAGAGATTTTAGACGTGGTTTTGAAGCTTCCGGAGAAGTACCGGAGTGTCATTTATCTATACTATTATGAAGGCTATTCGGCGGTAGAGATTGCGGGCATACTGGGGCGGAAGGAAAACACGGTATATACGTGGCTTGCCAGAGCAAAGGTTTTGCTGCGGGAAAAGCTAGGAGGTGAGTGGGCATGAATCCGATTCGGGACAGCCTGAAAAATATACAGGCAACGGAAGAATTGAAACAAAAAACATTGCGATACCTGAACGGGCAGCAGGGGAGAAAACGCCGTGCCCATTCGCAGTTTGTTCCGGGCCTTGCGCTGGCGGCTGCTGCGCTGCTGTGCCTGATCGTGGCTGGCGGGCATTCCGTGTACAGAAGGCCGGTTTCCTACATTAGCATTGACGTGAATCCGTCTATCGAGCTTGGCGTCAACCGTTTCGGCAGAGTGGTGTCAACGGAAGCATACAATGACGATGGCAAAGGAATGATAGAGCAGATACCGCTGAAAAATGTTTCTTATATGCAGGCTATCGACCGCTTGCTAAACGACGGGAAATATAGCGGATATCTGGATGAAAATGCCGTTTTGGTCTTTACAGTGATTGCAGACCGGCCGGAGGAGATCTTTGAGGAGATTCATGCCAGCGGCCTTACGGAGAAATATGAAACGCTGACTTATACAAGCGACCATTCCTGTCGGGAGGAGGCGCACCGGCATGAAATGTCGTTCGGGAAATACAGAACTTATCTGGAGCTTTTGGAATACGATGAGAACGTTACGATTGAGGACTGTCATGGGATGACCATGGGAGAGCTGCGGGACCGGATCGATGCCTGCACCCACGGCGGGCAGACCGGCGGCGGACAGGAGCATCACGGAAACGATCACGGCGGCGGACATGGCTGTGATAATTAGCTCCGATGCCCGCGCGGCTCAAAGATCTACCACAAAGGCAAAGTAACCGCAGCCTGTATTAAAAAGCAGGCTGTAGCCAAAAGCGCCCGCGTAGAAAGATTGCAGGAATTGTTCCGGGGTCATAAAATGACTGCTTTCCAGTTGGTACTGCCAGGCCAGATCGCAACGTATGGCAACCTGCTCCGTGATCTGGATTGCAAGTTCCTTGCCGATGGCCATGACAAGCTGATCCATTTTATTTAAAGGGACATTCAGGATAGAACTCACGGCCCGCAGAACAAGACTTTCTTCCAGGGCCATGAAAACCCGGACTTCTTCGCGGTCTGTTGAGAGGTAGGTCAGCCGGATAATCATACTCCGGCCGAAATTTTCGCCGCTGTAATGTTCGCTGACAATTTCCGTGGGAAGCTGGAAAACCTCCCGAATGGTGTCGGCCAATGCGTTTTCCAGAGCTGTCATTTCTTCTCCGGTGTGATCCGTCTTCCACTTATTGGAAATCAATCCGGCGATGGCGCGGTCTTCAATGATGATATGGGCGGTGAGCCACCCGACGCAGATCCCGATAAAATGCTGGATGGATTCTTCGGAATAGCCGGATGCCGTGAGATCCTTTTCGAGGGCCGGCAGAGTCTTGAAGCGCATATCGTCGTGCAGGCGCTTGTGTATTTCATATCCGGCGTAACTGATCGACTGCATATAAGCTTCTTCATCCGCGAAGTGCTGAATGGCGTAGTTTTTAAAATATTTGATGCCCTCGGCACATGCCCATTGTCCGCTGCTTTCATTTTTGCTTAACGCCATCAGCCGGTGTACGATAGAAAACAGCTTTCGGTGTGCTTTGTCGATGGAATCAACGCCAATGTTAAAACGCTTATCCCATTCTGCTTCTTTTGACATTTCTGCTCCCTGCTCCATATCTTGCAAAGGCTTATCGGGTTCGCAAGTGGGTTTTACTTTTACTGTATTATATGTCGAAGTTTGGTGAATGGTGTCACTGCATATCAAAAGTTTTTCCGGCTCTCACCACTTTAAAAGGGCGTCATAAAATAACTTTAAAACATGTGGGAGTTATCCTATGCCCAATTATGAAATTACACCGGCAACCGCCTTTACGCAGCTTCTGATCCGCAATTACCCGGGCGCCATAGCGTGGATAAACGGCAGTGAGCAGTACCCCGGTTTAAGCGGTTCGGTCAGATTTTATCACACTTCCTACGGCGGTGTGCTGGTGGAGGCAGAAATCTTCGGGCTTCCTAATGCCGGGCTCTCCGGAAACAGCAGCTTCTACGCCATGCATATACATGAATCGGGAGATTGCAGCGATCATTTCAGCCATACGGGACTGCATTATAACCCCGGAAATGCGGAACATCCCGACCATGCCGGCGACATGCCGCCCCTTCTTGGCAATCAGGGATATGCGTTTGGCGTCTTTTATGATAAGAGGTTCAGCATTCAGGAGATTATCGGGCGATCTGTAATTATACATGAAAAGCCCGATGACTTTACGTCCCAACCGGCCGGAAATGCCGGAAACAAAATAGCCTGCGGAACGATAGAATGGACCGCCTGAAAACATGCAAAAGGCCGTGGCTCATTTAGCCGCAGCCTTTTCCTCTTTTCTTTGGCAGAAGAGAAATACCGGATTTGTCAAATCAGGTTATCTGCATTATACTATAGACAGATGAACCGACACAAATTCTATTGATCGCAGAGCAGAATCGGAGTATTCCTCCGGAAAACTCCTGAATTCTGCCCGCGTTTTCAGCGCAAAACGCTTCGGAATGGAGAAAAATATGAAAAGAAAAACCATACGCCGTATCGGGGCCTATATCCTGCTGGCACACATGCTTTTTTCCACGGTGATTCCTTGCCGCGCGGCGCAGGTCGTCTCCGATGAAGCGGCGGATGACAGCGTGGAACGGCCGTTTATTACGTCAGTCAGCATTTCTCCCGGAACTACGGTTGTTTTTCGGGATGCGAAATGCAGCTTCACAGCGTATGTGGCCGGGGTAAATGATTACAGCAAAGAGGTTGTGTGGAGTGTTTCCGGACATACGAGCCAGAGCACTTTTATTGACGTGAACGGGGTTTTAAACGTGGCTTCTGATGAAAACGCCCCCTCCATCGTGGTGAAAGCGGTTTCCAGACAGGACAGCAATTACAGTGCGACGGCGCTTGTATTTGTGCAGGCCGATACTTACAATTTGCGGGTGAAGGCTTCTGTGGAAAACGGCGGTACGGTGAATGGCGGCGGCACGGTAAAAGAGGGAGATAACGCCGTGATTTCGGCTTCCCCGAATGAGGGATTTAACTTTGAGGGCTGGACGTTAAACGGGAACCGGGTCTCTCAGGATTCGCAGTACACGGTTAATAATGTGCGCGGCGACGCGACGTACGTGGCGGAGTTTCAGCCGGTAAAATGCCGGATTACCGTCAATGTCAATGATACCAATGCCGGAACAGCGACGGAAAGCCGGGATGTAACGTATGGAGAGGGACTGGCGCTGGAGGCTTGGGCGAAGGCCGGATATCAGTTTGACGGCTGGACGGAAAACGGGAATACGGTCAGTAAAGACAGCAGGATGCAGTTGGACCGCATCACCGGCTCCCGCACGTTTACCGCGGTGTTTTCCAGGAAAAACGAGCAGCCGCAAACTTATACCATCACCGCTTCCGCATCCTCGGAAAACGGCACGATTATGCCTGCGGGGAAAAGTACGGTTAAGGAAGGTGAGAGCCTTTTCTATACCATAACGCCCAAAAGCGGATATGCTGTCAAGACAGTGTACGTGGACGGAAAAGCGGTAGGCTGGATGGATTCCTTTCATTTTACCGATGTGAGGGACAATCATACGATTTCCGTGGATTTTGCGGAATCTGCGGCAAAAGATAAAAACAGTGCGCAGACGACGGAAAAACCGGCGCAGACAGACAAGAAGCCGGATCAGAAAACAGAAGCGGCAGGGCAGCATCCCGAAACCGGTCAGGATAAGAAAGAAGAAAAAGACGAGCCGGAGCAGGAGAAAGACACGGAAAAAAACGATGACGAAGGGGCGCGGGAGGATTTTGACGGGCACACACAGGAGAGTGGGCTGACCGGTACCTTAAAACATCTGGACGTTTCCGTGGAGGAGGCGGAGCGGCTTGTGAAGGGCAACAACGACGCAGAGCTGATGAGCGGCGCGCTGGAGACCGGAGATCTGCAGGTGACGATTCACAATGATTTTTCGGAGGCGGAGCAGGAAGTCTCATATTATAATTTTGAAGCGGTCGTGGACTATTTCCTGAGCGGGGAGGAGAAGATGGAGCTGCTGCGGGGGAACGCGCCGGCGGCCATTCATCTGTACATAGAGGACGCCAACGGGAAGGAGCCTGCGCAGGTACAGAAAGACTTTGCGGAGAATAAGCTGCCGGGCATGAGCATAGGGCAGTATTTTGAGGTATCTCTTACGGCCAGGAAGCAGGGTGAGACGCAGACGATTTCCGAGCTTCCGACGGCATTGCAGGTGGTGATAGATGTGCCGGAACACTTAAAGGTGGAGAAACGGCAGTTTTATGTTTTGCGGTTACATACAAAGGAAGACGGCAGCCGGGAATTCGCGCAGCTTGCGGACGAGGACGACAATCCGGACACGATCACGTTTTCTACCGACAAATTTTCGCCGTATGCGATTGCCTATATCGACTGGAATGTGAAAGACAGGGAAACGGGAGCGGACAAAAACCGTGGGATGCGAAACGCGGCAGGGATTGTGATTGTTCTGCTGGCGATGGCCGTGACGGTGACGGGGATACTGTATATTGCCGGAAAAAAGAGAAGATAGAAACCGGGGAAGGATGCGGACATGGAGATTTCAGAGATAGGTGCTCTACAGATTGCCAGGCGGGTGGACGGAATTTTGCATGTGCCCGGAAATTATCGGGGCGGCAATCTGGAAATGACAATCGTGATTGACACGTCTCTGGAACAGGAAGATTTCGGCGAAGCGGTGGCCGCCGTGGTCAGGGCGTTAAAGCGGAGCAATGAGATTTTTCGTAATGTGCGGCTCAATCTCGTATTCTGGGGACAGGAAATATCTTCGAAGGTGACGCCGATGGCCATGCTGACGACGGGAGGGGCGTTTGGGGAGTATTGTTCCTGCCCGCAGAAAAAGAGGTATGAGGAGCTGTTTGCGTATTTGAAAAAGTTTCATGCCAGAAGCAAGGTGGTTCTGGTGTTTACGGACGGGAATCATGAGGTTTCGGACGCACAGGCGGCAAGGGATGCGCTCTCGCCGTTTTTGAAAAGCAGACTTTTGCTGATATCGGAGCGCGTGGTGGGCGGGACAGAGTTTTTTCTGGGACTGAAATAATTTGCTTTTCTTTGCGGGGGAAACTCAGTATAATTTAAACAGATCATGTGACAGGAAAAACGGCAGGGACGAAATGTCAGAAGGAAGGTGTCCGTATGAAAAATCACACGGATCCGGAATGGAGATTGCTATGAAGAATTATTCGGAAGATGAAGACAGACAGTACCACATACAGGTGGCGGCAGGCGAGGTGGGACGTTATGTGATTATGCCCGGCGACCCCAAACGCTGTGTGAAGATTGCTCAGTATTTTGAGGATCCGGTTCTGATCGCGGACAACAGGGAATACATTACATACACCGGGACTCTTGACGGGGTGAAGGTCAGCGTGACGTCTACCGGCATCGGCGGCCCTTCGGCGGCTATCGCCATGGAGGAGCTTGTGCGCTGCGGCGCGGACACTTTTCTGCGCATCGGCACCTGCGGCGGTATGCAGAAGGAGGTAAAGAGCGGTGACGTCGTGGTTGCCACCGGGGCGATCCGCATGGAGGGAACGAGCAGGGAGTATGCGCCGATTGAGTTCCCGGCAGTGGCGGATCTTGCGGTGACAAACGCGCTTGCGCAGGCGGCGCGGGCGAGAGGCTGTGCTTTCCACACGGGAGTGGTGCAGGCCAAGGATTCGTTCTATGGGCAGCACGAGCCGGAGACAAAGCCTGTCAGCTATGAGCTGATGCATAAATGGGAGGCGTGGAAGCGGCTTGGGTGTCTGGCCTCCGAGATGGAGTCTGCGGCACTGTTCACGGTGGCGAGCTATCTGCGGGTGAGAGCCGGAGCCTGTTTTCTCGTGGTGGCGAATCAGGAGCGGGAGAAGCTGGGGCTGGAAAACCCGGTGGTGCACGATACGGATATGGCAATCCGGGTGGCTGTCGACGCGGTGAGAGAGCTGATCGGGAAGGACTGAAAACGGGTTTTATAGGGAGAGATATATGAGATATGACGTAATCATTATCGGCGCGGGGCCGGGCGGCATTTTCACGGCTTACGAGCTGACACGGAACAATACGGATCTAAAGATAGCGGTATTTGATGCGGGACATGCACTGGAAAACCGGCATTGTCCCATAGACGGCGACAAGGTGAAGTCCTGTGTGAAATGTCCCTGCTGTTCGATCATGAGCGGCTTTGGCGGCGCGGGCGCGTTCTCCGACGGAAAATATAATATCACCAACGATTTTGGCGGCACGCTCCACGAGTATGTGGGAAAGAAAAAGGCCATAGAGCTGATGCATTACGTGGATGAGATCAACATGAAGTACGGCGGCGAGGGGACGAAGCTGTATTCCACGGCGGGCACCCATTTCAAAAAGCTGTGTTTACAGAATAACCTGAATCTGCTGGACGCGTCCGTGCGCCATCTGGGGACGGATATCAACTATGTGGTTCTGGAAAACCTGTATGCGGAATTGAAGGACAAGGTGGAATTTCACTTCGACACGCCGGTTCGCTCCGTGGAACGCATGGAGGACGGATACCGTGTGATCTGCGAACAGGATACCTGTGAATGTGACAAGTGCGTCATATCTGTGGGCCGCAGCGGCAGCAAGTGGATGGAAAAGGTCTGTGAGGAACTTGCCATTCACACAAAATCAAACCGTGTGGATATTGGCGTGCGGGTGGAGCTTCCGGCGGTGATTTTTTCCCACCTGACAGACGAGCTGTATGAGAGCAAGATCGTTTACCGCACGGAAAAGTTCGAGGACAGTGTGAGAACCTTCTGTATGAATCCCCACGGAATAGTGGTGAATGAGAACACGAACGGGATCGTGACGGTGAACGGACACAGCTACGAAGGGGCGGAAAAGCAGACGGAGAATACGAATTTTGCGCTCCTGGTGGCGAAACATTTTTCGGAGCCTTTCAAGGACAGCAACGGATACGGGGAGAGCATCGCCAGACTATCCAATATGTTAGGCGGCGGTGTGATCGTGCAACGGTTCGGGGATCTGGTGCGGGGCAGAAGGAGCAACGCCAAGCGGATTGAGGAGGGGATAATCGAGCCGACGCTTGCGGCCACGCCGGGAGACTTAAGCCTCGTCCTCCCGAAGCGGATTCTGGACGGCATTATGGAAATGATTTACGCCCTTGACAAGATCGCGCCCGGCACGGCAAATGACGATACGCTTCTGTACGGTGTGGAGGTGAAGTTCTACAATATGGAAGTGGAGATCGACGAGCATCTCGAGACGAGGCACAAAGGGCTGTATATCATCGGGGACGGCAGCGGGGTGACCCATTCTCTGTCGCACGCTTCCGCCAGCGGGGTGTTTGTGGCAAGAGAGATCGTAGGTTAACCGTTCAGCTTAAGAAGTATGAACGCGCGTTTTGCATACGGCGCGGGCTGAATATCATAAATACAATGGGGCGGGAAATGTCCCGGAATGGAGGAGTGAAATGATATTAGGTGCATTGGAGGCGGGCGGCACAAAGATGGTGTGCGCCATTGGAAACGAAAACGGTGAGATTTTAGAGCAGATTTCCATTCCCACGGAGACGCCGGAGATCACCGTGCCAAAACTCCTTTCCTTTTTTAAGGGAAAAGAGATCGAGGCGCTTGGCATCGGGTGTTTCGGGCCGATTGACGTGGACAGAAGCTCCGAAACGTATGGCTATATCACCACCACACCGAAGCTGGCGTGGCAGAATTATGATATCGTGGGAGCTTTTAAAAAGGAGCTTGGTGTGCCTGTGGGCTTTGACACCGATGTGAACGGCTCTGCGCTCGGCGAGTATACCTGGGGCATTGCGAAGGGCTTACATAGCTGCGTTTACATTACGATCGGCACGGGCGTGGGCGTGGGCGTGATCGTGGACGGCAATCTTTTACATGGGATGATGCATCCGGAGGGTGGCCATGTGCTGTTAAGCAGACATCCGGAGGATACCTATGAAGGTTTCTGTCCTTTCCATAAAAACTGCGTAGAAGGACTGGCCGCGGGACCGGCGATTGAAGGAAGATGGGGCAGGAAAGCAGTCGAGCTTGCGGATCGTGATGAAGTCTGGGAGATGGAGGCATACTATATCGCGCAGGCGCTCGTGGATTATACGGTGCTGGTATCCCCGCAGCGCATCATTCTGGGCGGCGGTGTGATGCACCAGACGCAGCTTCTGCCTATGGTGCGTGCAAAGTTTAAAGAACTGTTAAACGGCTACATCAAGACGAAGGAGCTGGAGGATCTGGACAGCTATATCGTGGTGCAGAGTCTGAATGACAAGCAGGGTATTATGGGAGCGCTGAAACTGGGGCTTCTGGAGCTGGAGAGAAAATAGCATAAGATATGGAAACGCCTCCTTGTCACACAGACCAGGAGGCGTTTTTACTGTATTACGACAACCGGATGCACCGGAACGGTTCCCTGTAAGGATATGTCGGGAACGGGATACCGATTCCCGGATTTCCCCCAACGCTAGGCCAGCATCTTCCCCGCCAGCACAATACTCGCAGCAATCCCAGCGAGTGTTGCAAGCAGCGCCCCCTTTAACGTATATCGCGTTTTAGTAACCCTGGCCGCCAGAAAATAAACGCTCATGGTATAGAATATGGTTTCTGTGCAGCTCATCATGATGGAAGTGGTCAGCCCGATCAGGGAATCCGGACCGTGATTTTTAAAGATGTCCAGCACAAGCCCCGTGGCTGCCGAGGAGGAAAACATTTTCACAAGCATCAGCGGCACAAGCTCGGAGGAAAAACCGAGTCTGTCCGCCACACCGCCGAAAAGCCCGCCGATAAATTCCAGAAATCCGGACGCCCGCAAAACGCCAACCGCAACCATAAGCCCGATCAGCGTCGGCATAATCTGTATCACCGTATGAAAACCGTCCTTTGCGCCCCGTATAAAATCCTCGTACACATTGCAGCGGTTGGAAATGCCGTAAGCCACAATATAGAAAAGGATAACCGGAATGATAATATTGGAAATGTTAGATAAGACTGTCGCCATAAGTAACCCGTATACACGTTTTATAAAATTTATGCGCCAAACACAGCTTTTATCCCTATACAAATATTGATAAATCATGGAAATACTGCTACCATATATCATGTCAAAGGAAAACACGGCGACCGGGTATTTCCCTGACATGATGACATGAAACACAGCGATGCTTACACTGAAACGGAGATTTCTATGGGACAATCGAATACAACGGTTCTCGCCGCACTGATCGGACTGATTGCTTTTATGGCTGTCCTTGCCATACTCATTGACTTTTTCCTCCGCCGCAGGCGGGACCGCCGTATCAGCCGGATGGACGAGCTGGAAGGACATGATTTTGAATTTTTCTGCGCCGACCTTTTGCGGGCGCAGGGGTTTATCGAAGTGGAAGTAACCCGCGGCAGCGGCGACTTCGGCGTGGATATTCTGGCGGAAAAGGACGGCATTACCTACGCCGTCCAGTGCAAACGTTACAGCGGCCCCGTCGGCGTGGAGGCAGTGCTTCGCACTTACGGCGGACTGGCCTACTATGAACGGATGGTGGGCGCCGTGATGACAAACCAGTATTTCACCTCCCCCGCTGTGGAGGCCGCGAAAAAGCTGCACATCCTGCTCTGGGACAGAGGATATATGGACGCTATGATTGAAGAAAATGCCCCTGCGGCCGTTGGCAAAAAATAAAATATGAAAGGCGGAACAACCCATGAACCATACGAAAAAATACGCGTTAAACGAAATCCCCCATTATAAAGTACACGGCCGCACGATCTCGGGCGTCTGTCCGCTGCCGCTCTTTTTTAACGGAAGCGCGGTGGAATTGAACGTGTCCGGCTCCGAACTTTGGGCCGATCTGGAAGTCAGTTGGCAGAACCTTGAAATGTGGGTTACCGTAGAAATCAACGGGGCGCTTACAAGCCGTCAGATGCTTATGCCCGGAACCCAGTCCCTGTGTCTGTTTCGCGGCATGAACGGGGAAACGGTTAAAAATGTGCGCATAACAAGAGAAACACAGGCCATGACAGAGGACGAGGACTGCTGCCTCATTGTCCACGGCTTTCAGGCGGACGGCAGTTTTTATCCCGTTCCCAAAGGAAAATACACTTTGGAATTTGTGGGCGACAGCATTACCTCCGGAGAGGGCACCTACGGCGCCATCGGGGATCTTGACTGGATTCCCATGTACATGAGTTACAGTCGTGACTACGCGAAAATGACCGCCGAAGCCCTCGGTGCGGACGCCTATATCATTTCCAAAGGCGGCTGGGGCGTGTTATCCGGCTGGGACAACAATCCGGACTGCCGGATTCCCTCCCGCTACGAACAGCTCTGCGGCCTCTGCTGCGGTCCTAAAAACGAAAGTCTCGGCGCTTTTACACCCTACGATTTTTCCGCAAGAAAAACAGACGCGGTGATTGTAAACCTCGGCACGAACGACGCTTCCGCGTTCCAGCAGCCGGACTGGCACGATCCCGTCACGGGGCGGACATTCAAGCAGCACCTGAATCCGGACGGTACTTTTGTCGAAGCGGATTTAAACCGGTTCGAGGACGCCGTCGTTTCCTTCTTATATATGCTGCGCAGGCACAACCCGCAGGCACACATCGTCTGGTGCTACGGGATGCTCTGTTACGACCTCTCCTTTGCGATCAACGAAGCTATGATCCGCTATATGAAAGAAAGCAGCGATCATAATGTCATCTATTTACAGCTTCCAAGTCTCACAGAAGAAACCGTCGGCTCCAACAACCATCCGGGAGTGCTGTCCCACAAGAGGGCGGCGCGGGTGCTGACTGAGTACTTGCAGGACTATTTCTCTAAAGAAAATTGACGTCAATGAAAACTGAATACGATGCAGACGCGGCGTTTCTCTATCCCTGCATGGGAGAACGGGAACGCCGTTCTTTTTTTGCTTTGGAAATTTTACATCAATTTTACAATGCGCGGATATTGTATTTGATTTTTATCATGTATGATTTAGCTGTCACTTCAAGCAGCCATAAAAGCAAAGGAGAATCAGAAAATGAAAACATCAAAAAAATACCTGGTATTTGCCCTTGTGAGTGTTCTGTCGCTGTCTGCATTAACAGGGTGCGGCAGCAGGAAGGAAGGTGATTTCGCCCGGTTTGACACGGCGAGAGAGATTAATGTACTCACCCGTGAAGAGGGATCGGGAACCCGCGGCGCGTTCGTAGAGCTGTTCGGAATCGAACAGAAGAATGAGGCGGGAGAAAAAACTGACTATACGGCAGACACCGCTGCTGTTACAAATGCTACGTCTGTTATGATGACCACTGTTGCCGGAGATTTATATTCTATTGGATATATTTCTCTTGGCTCCATGAACGATACCGTAAAGGCAGTTTCGATTGAAGGCTGCGATGCAACGATTGAAAATATTAAAGACGGTACTTATAAGATTGCACGGCCCTTTAATATTGCGGTAAAAGACAGTTTAAGCGATACGGCGCAGGATTTTACCGACTTCATTATGAGTGCGGACGGCCAGGCGGTGATTGAAGCGAATGGATATATTTCCGTATCGGATGCAGAAAGCTACAGCGGGAAAACGGATTCGGGAAAAATTGTGATAGCCGGTTCCAGCTCCGTCACTCCGGTTATGGAAAAGCTCAAAGAGGCCTATCTTGAAAAAAATCCGGGCGTTACGATTGAGATACAGCAAAGTGATTCCTCCACCGGTATGTCTGACACAATAGACGGAACCTGCGATATAGGTATGGCTTCCCGCGAATTGAAAGATTCGGAAATTGAAAAGGGGCTGACTTCCACTGTGATTGCAATGGACGGTATCACTGTAATTGTAAACAATGACTGTCCCGTAAACAGTCTGACAGGCGAAC
Organism: uncultured Lachnospiraceae bacterium; assembly: GCA_949051815.1. Lineage (GTDB taxonomy): Bacteria > Bacillota > Clostridia > Lachnospirales > Lachnospiraceae > UBA3282. The sequence continues at coordinate 108,535 of CARQVR010000004.1, read as the reverse complement.
AGGTGAGAGAGATTTTTATGGGCAATGCCGTTACCTGGGATGAAGTGTTACAGTAAGGTTTTGCGGGGCTTTGGTGTGAAAGCGGGAGTCTCTTTATACAAGGAGCATGATTATGATGCATATAAAAGAAAAAGGAATGAAGCTGCTTTTTTTCCTGACAGCCCTTGTTTCCATAGCAGCGGTAATTCTAATCTGTATATTTCTGTTTGCGAGCGGTATTCCGGCAATAAGAAAAATCGGTATTTTCAAATTTCTGCTTGGTACAAAATGGAAGCCTGCAAATAATCTCTATGGGATTTTCCCTATGATTGCCGGTTCGCTCTATGTGACGGCCGGGGCGTTGCTGACCGGCGTACCGATTGGGATATTAACAGCGGCATTCATGGCAGAGTTCGCGCCGAAACATATTTATTTGCCTTTGAAATCTGCTGTTAATCTGATGGCCGGGATTCCGTCGGTTGTGTACGGTTTCTGGGGATTGGTGGTCTTAGTGCCTTTTATTCGGGAAGTTTTTGGCGGGCGCGGTATGAGTGTCCTGACGGCTTCCATCTTATTGGGACTGATGATTTTACCCACAGTTATCAGCGTTTCGGAAACGGCAATCCGGGCAGTCCCAGAAAGTTACTATGAAGGAGGGCTTGCGCTTGGGGCTTCCCACGAAAGAAGTGTGTTTTTTACAGTGCTTCCCGCTGCGAAAAGCGGTATCTTTGCGGGTGTTGTATTGGGGATCGGACGGGCAGTCGGTGAAACGATGGCGGTTATGATGGTTGCCGGAAATCAGGCTGTCATTCCGGACAGTATGCTTTCAGGCGTCCGGACGCTTACCGCTAATATTGTGCTGGAAATGGGATATTCTGCAGATTTGCACCGCGAAGCGCTAATCGGTACGGCGGTTGTCCTGTTTGTCTTTATTCTTATGATCAATCTGTCTGTTTCCTTATTCAAAAGGAGGGTGAAATAAATGACCAGCAATCTGAGACGGCGATGGTGCGCATACAGACACGACCCTGAATCCTTTTTTCTGTTTCTTTCCGTATGCCTTGCCGCCTTGCTTACAATGCTTGCGCTTGTTTTTATAATTGCGTACATACTGATAAAAGGGCTCCCAAATATAACGCCGGAATTATTTTACAGCAAATATACTTCCGAAAATGTGTCCCTGCTTCCGTCGCTTATCAATACATTGTTTATAACGGCGCTATCCTTACTGTTTGCGGTTCCCGTAGGAATCGGCGCTGCGATTTATCTGACAGAATATGCGAGGCGGGGAAACAGACTTGTTTCTATTGCAGGTATTACCGCAGAAACGCTTTCCGGGATTCCGTCCATCGTATATGGATTATTCGGATCCCTGTTCTTTGTAAAATTTCTCGGACTGGGTTTGTCTTTATTATCCGGGGCTTTGACTTTAAGCATTATGATTCTGCCGCTTATCATGCGGACAACGGAAGAAGCCTTGCGAAGCGTTCCGGACAGTTACCGTGAGGGCAGCTTCGGACTTGGAGCCGGGAAATTGCGGACAGTATTCTCTATTGTTCTGCCCTGCGCCGTTCCGGGTATCTTATCCGGCGTTATTCTTGGAATCGGACGTATCGTCGGAGAATCGGCGGCACTGATCTTTACGGCCGGAACCGTTGCGGAAATAGCAACAAGTATTTTTTCTTCGGCAAGAACTTTATCTGTCCATATGTATTCCATTTCGGGTGAGGGACTGTATATCAGGCAGACTTACGCAACGGCGGTCGTTTTACTGATGGTTGTTGTTCTGATAAACGGACTTTCCGGGTTTGTGGCGAAAAAGATAGGAGGTATAAATACAGGTGAATAAAATCACGGTTGAGGATTTGGATTTATTCTATGGAAACTTTCAAGCCTTGAAAAAAATAAATGCAGCATTTAAGGAACATGAAATTACCGCGCTGATCGGTCCGTCGGGCTGCGGAAAATCAACATTGCTAAAAACGATGAACCGGATGAACGATTTGGTTGAGGGCTGTCATATAAAAGGGAAAATCCGCTTAGACGGCGAAGATATTTATGGAAATATGGACATTAACCTGCTGCGTAAACGTGTGGGAATGGTATTTCAAAAACCGAACCCATTCCCTATGAGTATTTATGACAATGTGGCTTTTGGCCCAAGAACACACGGAATCCGTTCCAAAGCGGCGTTGGACGAAATTGTGGAGCGTTCTTTAAAAGGGGCGGCGATTTGGGAGGAGGTAAAAGACAGGTTGAAAAAATCCGCACTTGGCATGTCGGGCGGGCAACAGCAGCGGCTTTGTATCGCCCGCGCTTTGGCGGTAGAACCGGAAGTTTTACTGATGGACGAACCAACCAGCGCACTTGACCCGATTTCGACGGCAAAGGTAGAGGAACTTGCCGCAGAACTAAAAAAGGACTATACCATTGTTATTGTGACGCATAATATGCAGCAGGCGCTCCGGATTTCCGACAGGACAGCGTTTTTCCTGCTTGGGGAAATGGTGGAATTTGGGGAAACAGAAAAATTATTTTCCATACCGCAGGATAAGCGGACGGAGGACTATATTACAGGGAGGTTTGGATAATGCGTCTTAAATTTGATGAACAGTTAGATTTATTAAATAAAGAGTTGATTACGATGGGGGCTTTTTGCGAAAATGCGATTGCCATGTCCGCGAAAGCGCTGACGGAGGGAAGCCCCGCACTTGCAAAGGCGGTTCCAGATCTCTCTGCGCAGATAGATCACAAGGAGCGCGAAATTGAAACCATGTGCCTGAAACTGCTCTTACAGCAGCAGCCCGTGGCAAAAGATCTGCGGGTTGTATCGTCTGCGCTGAAAATGGTGACGGACATGGCAAGAATCGGAGATCAATCCGCAGACATAGCGGAAATTATCACATTAGCCAATATCCACGCTGCCGACGATACACAAATTATCCACGATATGTCGGTTGCCGTTATTAAGATGGTAACGGACAGCATTGATGCTTTTGTGAAAAAGGATGTGCAGATGGCAAGAGCGGTGATTGCGTATGATGATGTTGTTGATTCCTTTTTTAATCAGGTCAAGGAAATGCTGATTGAACTTTTCAGCAAACCCGAAGCGGACGGCGAGTATGCAGTAGACCTGCTGATGATTGCAAAGTATTTTGAGCGTATCGGAGATCATGCGGTAAATATTGCAAAATGGGTTTTGTTTTCGCTTACGGGAAACAAGGAAGGGTGAGCATACCGCCATTGATGAAGTATGGGTGATATGGTATGATTAAATTCGGAATATTGTCATAGGAGAGAGGAGAGGACTTATGATTTATTGTGTTGAGGACGACAGTTCTATCCGTGATTTGATGATATACACATTAAATTCTGCCGGTTTCGAAGCCAAAGGTTTCGACTGCGCGGACAGTTTTTTTGACGCCTTACAGGAGGAAAAAGCAGAGCTTATTATGCTTGATATAATGCTTCCCGGCGAGGACGGCATTTCCATATTAAAAAAGCTGCGTATGCAGCCGGTGACAAAAGATATACCTGTTATTATGGCGACCGCTAAGGGAACCGAATATGACAAAGTAACAGGGCTTGATTTGGGTGCGGATGATTACCTCGCAAAGCCGTTTGGCATGATGGAAATGATTTCCCGTGTGAAAGCGGTATTGCGCCGCACAAGTCCCAAAGAAAAATTGAAAATACTCAAAATCGGAAATCTGGAATTAAATTTAGAAACATATATTGTACTTGCAAACAATGAACGGATTCAGTTGACACTGAAAGAACATAAGCTGCTTCGTACTTTTATGGGAAACCCGGGACGAGTGTTTACACGCGACCAGCTTCTTGAAATGATATGGGGCATTGATTACATAGGAGAGAGCCGGACCGTAGATGTTCACATTGGGACACTCCGGACAAAATTAGGAGAATGCGGGAGTTATATTGAAACGGTACGGGGTGTTGGGTATCGAATGGAGGGAGAAATATGACAAAACGTATTTTTCGTTCGATCTGTCTTGTGGCATTGACCGTTTTTCTTGCGTCTGTCGTCTTGATTATGGGAGTTTTGTATGAATATTTTTCGGATGTGGAACAGGAGCAGTTGAAAATGCAGACGATTCTTGCCGCACAAGGCGTTTCGCATGAGGGCATTGCATATTTTCATGACCTGACAGTAAAGGATTACCGTATTTCATGGATTGATTCGGAGGGAAATGTCATTTTTGACAGTGCGTCCGATACTTCGGAGATGAAAAACCATCTGGAGCGGGAAGAAGTCCGGGAAGCGCTTTCTTCGGGCTACGGAGAAAGCCGCCGGTATTCCGCTACTTTGATGGAGCGTTCGTTTTATTCCGCACTGAAACTTAATGACGGTAGTATTTTGCGGCTTTCCATATCCCAAAATTCTATTTTTACACTCCTTTTAGGCATGATGCAGCCCATTTGTATGATATTTGTGATTGCGCTGGTTCTCTCCATTGCATTGGCTGTTCAGGTTTCGAAAAAGATAGTGAAACCGTTGAATGAAATTGACCTGGATAATCCGCTGTCAAATGAGGGCTATGACGAACTTTCTCCTTTATTGCGGCGCATAGACAGCCAGCAAAAGCAGCTACGGGGGCAAAAAGCCGAACTCCTCCAGAAAGAAAACGAGTTAAATACGATTACGGGCAGTATGAATGAGGGTATGATTCTTCTGAACCGAAAGGGAAAAATTATCAGTATAAATCCTGCGGCAAGAAAACTGTTAGACGCTGACACGGATTGTATCGGTACTGATATGCTGTCTTTGTGCCGTAATCTGGAATTGCAGGAAATCCTTTCCAAAGCCTTGCGCGGAGAACGGGGTGAAAATATGATCCGGCTGCATGGAGAGAGCTACCAGATTGACGCAGATCCGATTATCTCTGAAAATATTGTGAGAGGAGCCGCACTTTTCTTTTTCAATGTGACGGAGAAAGAAAAGGCAGAACAGTTGCGCCGTGAATTTACCGCTAATGTGTCCCACGAATTAAAAACGCCACTCCATTCTATTTCCGGCTATGCGGAGCTTTTGAAAAACGATATGGTAAAGGAGAACGATAAAATACCCTTTGCCGGGAAAATCTATGACGAAGCCGGACGTATGATACGGCTTGTAGAGGACATTATCAGCCTTTCACATCTTGACGAAGGTGCGAATGATATGCAGAGGGAAAATATCGACCTGTACACATTGGCGGAAAAGGCGATACAGAGTTTGGAGCCACAGGCAAATACCGCATGTGTCGCATTGGAGCTTTCCGGCGTTCCGGCTGTCATTAACGGCATACCACAGCTTTTATACAGTGTGATTTATAATCTTTGCGACAATGCAATCAAGTATAACCGCGAAAACGGAAAAGTAATTGTAAATATACGGGATGAAAACGGTATGGCAGTTTTATCGGTGGAAGATACGGGGATAGGAATTGCACACGAACATCAGGAGCGGATTTTTGAGCGCTTCTACCGTGTGGATAAGAGCCATTCCAAGGCAGTAGGGGGAACAGGACTTGGGCTTTCTATCGTGAAACACGCTGCTAAAATTCATAATGCCAAAGTGGATATAAACAGTTATGTTGGAAAAGGCACGACAGTTGTTGTGGCATTTCCGGAATGAAGCAGCGGGGAAGCGAAACGGCGCTCCGTAAGGAGCGCCGTTTCCGTGTGTGAGAAGGATAGAAATGTTGGTTCAAATATATGTCAACAGCAGCTTTATGGGCCGCTGTTATGGTTAGTCGAAGCCGGTCGGCACCCAATCAGCACCGGCGACTCCATTGTAAGTGTAGTATAACCACCGCCAAAGAATCTGAATCATTTATTCCTGCGGGCTGGATATTTTGATCCGGCTCTGTCTCAACTACAATTAATACTATACAAGCCATTTGTGAATGTGATGTGTCAAAATTCGAAAGAAAAAAGAAAGAAAATATAAAGTAAAATTTATAATTAGTACTTTTGGGCGGGTAACAGAATGCATAAAGTTTGACTTTCAAACTATTTTTTGTTACACTGTTTGGAGATTAAAGAGACATGTTTGCGCAGCAGGGGAAAGAAAATGAATATCAGCAATACATTGAACGAAGTGTTAGTCAGGCTTTTCCGCGATATTAACACGCTGGAGGAGCGGGCGATCAGGACGGAGGAATATAAAGATGTGACGGCCAACGATATGCATGTCATAGAGGCAATCGGGCCGGACTGCTCCAAAAATATGACCAGTGTGGCGAGAGAGCTGGAGGTCACCACGGGAACACTGACTATAGCGGTCAACAGCTTGGTAAAAAAGGGGTATGTGGACAGAACCAGAAGCGAGGAGGACAGGCGGGTAGTGCTGATCTCCCTGTCGGAAAAAGGGAAAAATGCTTATCTCCATCACCGCCGGTTCCACGAAGAGATGATAAACGCAGTCTTAAGCGAACTATCTGGGGAGGAGCAGAGAGCGCTCGAAAGCGCCCTCACCAAGCTGACGAGATTTTTTCGGGAAGTGAGCTGACCCTGTATTCTGCGAATGTCCGCCCGGAGAAACGAAAGACTGATAGCACATCATAAAGTGGGCTGATCCTGTATTCTGCGAATGGCGTTTGCTAAACAGGATACAGAGCGCACGGGCTTTTCATCGGGCGTCACCCTGCGGCCAGCCGCTTTGCCAGTGTCCGGTAGTCGGCAGGGCCGTTTTGCAGCAGAAAAGAATGAAAGCGGTATAGAAATGCCGTATCGTTATAGACAGCGGTCAACTGGTCCGGTTCCGACCAGAGGATGGCTGCCTGTTTTTTTAGTTCCATAATTTCCAGATAGCCTAAATAATATTTCAGATAATTGCACGGCTCCTCGGCGATATACTGATAGAGGGCGGACAGATTTGCGCGGTCGCTGATTCCGAGGCAGTAACAGAGCTTCTGCACGTCCTCGAAAGAGGCATTGTCGTAGTGGATGGCGATATCCAGAAGAGAATAAAGTCCCAGACGGAACTGTCTGTCAAGGCGGCAGACCTGATAGTAGGCGGCCGCTTCCGGATGGGATTCCCCAGCCAGTTCAATGGCCCTGTCGAAGGAGGCCAGCTCCACATACATCGCCCAGCCTTCCACGAAACCGCCGTAATAGAGGACGTTTCCGAGTGGAAGGATATTTTCCTGTTCCTGATAACGCTTGCTGTATACGGTCTGGTAGAGGTGGCCGGGGTAGCCCTCGTGAGCCAGTGTGGTAAAGAGAGACAGATCGTCCTGCGTATCGCGCGCGTTTAAGCAGATCAGATTATCACATATATTGTCGATGGGCGGCATCATGTAGAAGGCAGGCGCGCTGTAGGCTTCCAGACTGGCGTCCACATATTTGATGCTGGAGCGGATGGGCGCGTTGTCGCGGCCCGCGGGGATGGGCGGATAGATCTCGCCGATTTCTGACTGCAAATCGGCCAGAATTTCTTCCGGCGTCATTTCCGGCAGAAGCGCCGGTGTCTCCGCAATCATATTTCTGAGGGCCGGATTTGCGGAAAGAATCGCCAGCAGCGATTCATAGTTGAGACGCAGATCTCTGGCGAGAAGGCGCTTGATTTCATCTATGTCGCGGTAAGAGCCGGTGCGCAGACGGACAAGCGCCAGATAATAATCCCGGCCGTTTTCCTGTCCTGCCAGTCCGCAGGTTGCTTTTCCGGAACCTTTTAGTAAGGTAAGGCCGTCCGCCAGCCGGTCGTAGGCGGGAATGATTAAGGTGGTCAAAAGACGGCTGTGTTCGGACACATAGGAATCCATTTCTCCGGCTGTCAGTATATTTTTTTCGACAAGCCCCTGCAGTCTTTCCTGAAAGGTAACTTCCAGAAAATGCGTGCCGTTCTCCACAGCGTCTGCGTCTAACAGTTCCGTACACTGTTTGATCACCCGGTCGGCGGTCAGATCGGACATAAACAGTCCGGCCTGTGCTTTTTCCTGCTCATAGATGAGAAGGCCATCAAAATAGGCAGGAATCTGGGTGAGAATCGACAGATAGTTTTCGATGTCGGTCTTATCGTCCAGACGATACTCGGAAAATAAAACCGGCAGCTCCGAGGGCACGCCTGATGAGGGTGAGAGCGGCTCCGAAAAATAGGGATAAGCGGCCGTATTGGACGCGGCTGCAAGGTAACTGTCCAAAAGTTCGTAAAGCCGGCGGTTTTCCTCATTCAGGGCGTCGGGGTCAATGCCGCTTAATTCCTTTCTTGCCAGAGACAGCGCGTACATTTCGTTTGCCGCGTCCCCGGCCTGATAGACGGGCAGGGCAAGCGACGATTCATCCACGCCGTAGGCGGACGGGTTGTCTATGGTGTAATGAAAATGAATGGGATTTGCCTGCACCTCATCCAGAAAAAAAGTCTGGGCAAAAGCGCGGAATTTCGTGTCCTGATGCGTGCGGCCGTACCAGTGCAGCGTTACGACGCTCAGGGCGGTAAACAGAATCAACACAAAAGTCCATTGTCGTGTAGAGAGGGAATGTTTCAAGGGAACACCTGCAGAAAAGGATTTGTATTACTATATGAGAGAAGGGGATAAAAAATGAATGGCAACCAGACCGATATCTGTCCATCAAATTCGTGCAAGCACGATTTGCCTGTCCAGATACGGTCTGGCTGAACTGTAACGGCTAAAATACGATCCGGTCGCGTCCGTTTTCTTTGCCGACATATAATTTTTCGTCCGCCTCTTTCAGAAGCGTGGTGATATCGCTGTGATAGTCGTACTCCACAAGCCCGTAGGTAAGAGAGATAGTAAAGTTTTCGGAGCCGCCGTCGAAGGTGATTTCCCGGATTTTCTGTCTGAGTGTCTCAAGCGCGGTGATGGCTTCGTCCCCGTTCAGTCTGGGGAAGATAAGCAGAAATTCCTCGCCGCCCCAGCGGGATACAAAGGTGTCAGGGGGCAGTCTCTTCTGGAAGGTTTCTGATATTTTTTTCAGAACCACGTCGCCCACATCATGTCCGTAGGTGTCGTTGACCCGCTTAAAATGGTCGATATCGCACAGGCAGATGCTGATCTGCGTGTCTGCGGACTTGAGAAGGTTCTCCAGATACTCCATCGTGCGCCGACGGTTGAAAAGCCCGGTCAGCGTGTCCGTATTGGCCTGTTTCATCAGCTTCCGGTTATACTCGATCAGTTTGCCCTCCATTTCCTGCGTGGTGGAGCTGAAAAGATAGGCAACCAGCCCCAGAGCCAGAAAGATAAAAAACGTATTGACCATCTGCAGGGCGTTCGTCAGATTATCATCAAGGATGATAACAGGCTCATGGGAACGGCAGTAATGGAATAAGAATAAACGCAATATGAACAGAGCCGAGGCATATAGAATCTTGACCGGCTCGTGCCTGTATTTGCAGAAGAAAACAAAAACCAGAAGCACTACCAGAAAGTGCTGTATGCCGATATCCCAGCCGTAGCAGTAAATATTCATGCAGGTCCAGAATAACGTGCAGACATTTAAAATACAGTAAGACACAAAGGTGCTCCACTGGTATGACAATACGAAAACGGCCAGAAATAAAACGGGAGAAGCCACCGAAAATACAAGTGCGCCCATATGTCCCGTGATGGAAACCAGCACACAGCAGATCAGAGACTGAATCAGCATAGAAAGCGTCAATAAACGAACCACGACAATCAGCTTGGCGGATTCGTTCTGCTTTCCGGTGTCCCGGCAGATATTCTCATAAATCGTGGCAAAGACGGAGTTTTCTTTCATTTCGGCTTCTTTCATCAGTATTTAAAATCAATGTATTTTCCTGATATAACCAGAAAAGCATACTTATAAATATAATACACCTTTATGCACAGAATTGCAAACCTGCATTCATAAAAAAATGAAAAATGAATTTATCTTTTGCGGAAAAGTTGGTAAAATGAGAAAATAAAGGAGAAGCGTGTATGCAGCCTGCAAAAGTCAAGTATTCCATCAAATATAAACTGATTCTTCTGTCGGTTATGGTAGCGGTGCCCTTTCTGGTGATGGTGCTTTACCTGCTCTATGCCCTGCATAACTACAGCAGCGCTTACGACGCGATTGTGGGGAATCTGACAGTGGCGAACAACTATAATCTCAATTTTAAAGAGGAGATGGACGAGAGCCTCTACAAGCTGGTGGTTGGTTTTGTGACCTTTGATACGGTGGGGAACGACGGAAGCCTTGTGGATCCGTACGAGCATCTCGAGGAACTGCGCAGTGAGTTCAACAACCTGATGAGCATTACCAGAGATGACGAGAGCCGTGTCAGACTGCAAATTCTCCTTCGCAACATCGACACGTTAGAGGACCGTGTGGACGATATACGGACGAATCTGGAAACGGATATCGGGTATGACAGCAACATTGAGATGCTTGACAATAATATATATATCCTGACGGAGCTGATTCAGGATAACATTCAGGCTTATATCTATTACCAGACGAAGAGCATGGAGTACCTGACGAGCCAGTTGAACGTGAAGGTGCACAGCTTTACCATTTTTTGCGGTATACTGCTGGCGCTGCTGGTTCTTATGGTGGCGGTGCTGATCGTGATGATTGTGACGGATATCATAAGGCCGATCAGGGTTCTTTCCGGAGTGACGGAGCAGGTGGCGGAGGGAGATTTCTCGGCCAGAGCGCGGGTGGAGACGCAGGACGAGGTGGCGGTACTGGCGGACAGCGTGAACCTGATGACGGAGAGTCTGGAAGGACTTGTGTCGAAGATTAAGGAGGACGAGCGGAAAATGCGCAAGGCGGATCTGCGGCTTTTGCAGGAGCAGATCAATCCGCATTTCCTTTATAATACGCTGGATACCATCGTGTGGCTTATCGAGGGAAACGATTCCGATAAGGCAGTAAATATGGTGATGTCACTGTCGGAGTTTTTCAGGCTGGTTTTGAGCAAGGGAAAAGAATATATCACGATTCAGGAGGAAGAGCTTCATATTAAAAGCTATCTGGAAATCCAGCAGGTGCGTTATCGGGACATTCTGGAGTATCAGATTCAGATTGATCCCGCGCTCTATCAATATCAGATTTTGAAGCTGACGCTCCAGCCGCTGGTAGAAAATTCTCTCTATCATGGTATCAAATACAAGCGCGCCAGGGGAAGCATCACGGTGACGGGCCGGATGGAAGGAGACCGGATCAGGCTGCGGGTGGCGGACGATGGCGTGGGCATGGAAGAGAAAGATCTTTATAAGCTGCAAAAAGAAATTGAGAAACCGTGCAAGGAGACGGAAAAAGGTTTCGGACTTGCCAATGTCAACGAGAGAATCCGCATGAATTTCGGTGCGGAATACGGTATGACGATTGACTCTGTCAAAGGAGAAGGCACATGCGTGGAGATTGTGATTCCGGCGGTGTCTTACGCGGCGGAAAAAGAGGATAGTGTTTGAGGAGGGAAAGCGGTGTTTCGGAAAAGATCTTACAGTTTGATAGTGATCGGGCTGCTCTCTGTTATGACTATGGCGCTTCTGATCTACGGCAGCAGGCTTTTTACGGATATCGAGGAGGAGACCCATATCACGCAGGAGAACCGGATTGTGGTGGGGGTATCGCAGCTCGGCAGCGAATCCGGCTGGCGGACGGCCAATACAGAATCGGTACAGGAGACGTTTACACAGCAGAACGGATATTTTTTGATTTTTAACAACGCGAGACAGAAGCAGGAAAATCAGTTAAAAGCGATTCGCAGCTTTATTTCCCAGCGGGTGGACTATATTATTTTTTCTCCCGTGGTGGAGACGGGCTGGGAGACGGTGCTGCAGGAGGCAAAGGAGGCGGGCATCCCCGTGATTCTCATGGATCGTAATGTGGATGTGGAGGACGAGAGCCTTTATGTGACCTGTGTGGGCAGTGATTTTGAGAAGGAAGGCGAGAAGGCGGGGCACTGGCTGGAGCGGGAACTGGTTGAACGCGGCATATCGAGCCAGGCTGTCAATATTGTGATATTGACGGGAACGGAAGGGTCTTCTTCCCAGATTGGCCGGTCAGCCGGTTTTGCCGCTGTGGCTGCCAGACATGCAAACTGGAATATTCTCGAGGAGAAATGCGCGGAGTTTACATCCACGAAAGGGAAGGAAGTGATGAAAACGTTTCTGCGCAGATATCCGGATATCGACGTGGTAGTTTCCCATAACGACGACATGACGTTCGGCGCCATAGAGGCGATCAAAGAGTCTGGCCGCACGGTGGGCGTGGGCGGCGACATTATGATTCTTTCTTTCGACGCGGTGCGGGGAGCGCTTGAGATGGTGGCGGACGGCGTGATCAATGTGGATATAGAGTGCAACCCGAATCAGGGCGAGTATCTTCTCCGGGTGATAGATATGCTGGAGGCAGATGAGCAGGTGGAGAAAAAGTATTATGTGGAAGAGGATGTGTTTACCATAGAGAATGTGACGCAGGAGCTGATGCAGGATAGGACTTATTGACAGAGGCGGAATGCGGGAACACCGGGAACACTTGGGGATATTGGACTGTGACGGAAGGAAACTGCTCTGACAGGGAGGATTGCTATGCTGAAAGTTTTTTTGGTGGAAGATGAGAGTATTGTCCGGGAGGGACTGCGGGACAACATCCCGTGGCAGCAGTACGGCTATGAGTTTGTGGGGGAGGCCAGCGACGGGGAGATGGCGCTGCCACTCATCCAGAAAACAAAACCAGACGTTCTGCTTACGGATATCAAAATGCCCTTTATGGACGGCCTTTCCTTAAGCCGTCTTGTGCATCAGGAATTTCCTGACATGAAGATCATCATTATCAGTGGCTACGATGATTTCGAGTATGCCCGCGGCGCGATTCTGGTGGGGGCGGAACAGTATCTTTTGAAGCCGATCACAAGAGCGGCTTTACAGAAGGTGCTGGCGGAGCTTAAGACGAAGATTGAGACGGAACGGGAACAGAAGACTTATCAGGAAAAGTTCCAGAGCGAGGTCAGGGAGTACGAGCAGTTTTCCCGGACGGACTTTTTCGTCAAGGTGTTTGAGGGGCGTATGCCGGTGCAGGATATTTACGAGGAGGCGGCCAAACTGTGCCTGAAAATAAATGCGCCCTGTTACAATATTTTGTTATTCAGTTTACAGGAAAAGCAGACCGGAGAAAAGCGCGGCATGGAGTCCGAAGACTTTGCCAGAAAACGGGAAGAACTTCTGCACTACTTTATCCGCTATCCGGAAAATCTCGTTTTTCGGTGGAATGTGAATACTTACGGTGTGCTGATTAAGGGAAGTCCGGCCCAGATGCAGGAGCTTGGCGCAAGGTGTCTCGAAAACGTGGACCGCATCTGTCATCCGGCGGAAACGTTTCTGGACTGGTATGTGGCATTGGGCGAGCCTGTGGAACGTTTAAGCCTTCTGGCGGAGTGCTACAGTAAGGCAAACCATCTGTTTGCATACCGTTTTCTAAGACCGCAGCTGCATGTCTTTACCGGAGAGACGATGGGAAAGATTATGCCGGAGAGGGAGGAGAGCGGCAGAATCAGGGATATTGATCCGGCGAAGATGGATGTGGAGCTGATTCGGGATTTTCTATTGCAGGGCGTGCGGGATGAGATTGCGGACTTTGTGGAGAACTATCTGCTGGCGGTGGGAGAAGCGCTGCAATCGGCCATGTTTCGCAACTATCTGACGCTGCATGTCTATTTTGCAGCGGTTTCCTACGTGGAATCTCTGGGATGTAATAAGGAAGAGCTTTTGCAGCTTATGGACGATGACGGACTGACGCCGGAGGGACAGTACGATGGGGAAGAGCTGTCGGATTATCTCTGCGGCCTGATTGAGAAAGCCATGGAGCTTCGCGACAGGGAGTCGGATAACCAGAGCAAGCGCATTTTGAAAAAGGCGCTCTCTTATATAGAAGAAAACTATTCACAGGAGTCTCTTTCCTTAAACTCCGTGGCGGGAGAAGTCAATGTCAGTGCGAACTATTTCAGCGCGATTTTTTCTCAGGCCATGCAGGTAACTTTTGTGGAATATGTGACGGGTAAGCGAATGGACAAGGCGAAAAAGCTCTTGCGCCAGACACAGATGCATACTGGCGAAATCGCTATGGAAGTGGGTTACAAAGACCCGCACTATTTCAGCTTTGTCTTCAAAAAGACGCAGGGCTGCACGCCGAGGGAGTACCGGGCCGGCGGGCGGGGTTGACAGGAAATGATGCCCGCCTGTCGCCGGAACTGACAGGAAGAGCTGCTCGTCTGGTGCCCGGGCTGACAGGAAGAGCCGGTCGTCTGGTGCCTGGGCTGACAGGATGAACCGCCCGCACGGCGGCAGGCTTATGCGGGTCCGTCGCTTTCTTTCCGTACAAGCTCCCACGGGATTTCCTGAGAGACAACCGGAATGCCCTGCAGCATCTTCATCATGGTTTCCGCCACGCACCCGCCCATCTCGTGAGGCCGGTGGGTGAGGGTGGTAATGCGTACTTTGCTCAGTTCGCTTAAGTAGCTGTTGTCGAAACAGACCACGGAGATATCGCGGGGAACGCGGATGCCGGCGTAGGACAGCTCTTTGATGAGCCAGTATGCGATTTCGTCGTTGTAGCAGATGACGGCGGTGCAGCCGGAAAGGTGTTCCGTGATATAAGAAGCGAGAAACCGGCTGTCCTGATTTTTTTCCAGTTTCTCAACATCGGAACTGTGAAACCATCCGACATTGCTGTCGGAAAACTCCACATTCTGGTCGCGCAGGCAGCAGAATGCGCCCAGATAACGTTCCGGCCCCTGCTTGTCGTCCGACTTAAAGATGCCTGCGATGCGGGTGTGCCCCAGCCCGGTCAGATGGTTGGCCAGCAGATATCCGCCGTAATAGTTATCGTCCTTGATGCAGATCTCGTCCGGAAGGGCGTCATATTGATTATGTAGAAACAATAGTTTCGCGCCTGCGCTTTTCAGCTTTTCATAAAGGTCGGTATTGGGTGTGGGGAGCGCGCTCTTCGAGCCCTCCACGATGAGGCCTCTGGGCGGGGCTTCCAGCAGGTCGCGCAGAAGCTGCCTTTCTCTGGAGGTGTCATTCTCTGTGGGAAGTACCTGCAGCTGGTAGCCTTTGGAGGCGAGGCCGGCGCGGATATCGGTGAGCAGATGAGGATAAATATACTCCTGACTGCTGGCGATCAGGATGGGAATGACATTCCGGTCCGTGTCCGGTGAGAGCCCCGTGGCATAAGAACCGCTTCCTCTGCGGCTTTCGATCAGCCCCTGACTCCTGAGAAGCGAGAGGGCCGCACGAACGGTCTGGCGGCTGACCTGATACTGTCCGGCCAGAGCGGTTTCGGTGGGAAGCGCGGTGATGCCCTGTTTCAAATTCCTGGAAATCACTTCGGTAAGCTGTTTCGAAAGTGTTTCGTACTTGTTCATAGTAAAAAAGTCTCCTTTTTTGTTCATGGTTTATTAACAAATTACATCAAAATTATTCATAAAGTTTGCCCTGATCGGAAGAAAACACCTACAAATACCCTGCTCTGATAAGAATGACTATAAATGAAATATGGGTAAAACAGGAAAAGTCTTCGTTAAAATCTATAAAAAAATAACCAATTCATAAAAAATTACCCTGAAATTTTTAATTTGTACTATTTGATTTTATTATAACATAAATTTGTATTGTTGAACCCATACAAAATGCACAAAAGGATGATTTTGGGTGTTGAAGAGTGTCGTGCATTTTGCTAAAGTGTTCTCAGGGACGGGGAAACAAGAACTCCCGTCACCTAAAACATATTCTCCCATCACAGGGATGGGGGAGTCAATGAAAGGGAGGAAACAAACAATGAAGAGAAAAATGGCAGTTTTACTGACAGGCGCTATGGTAATGGCTACTCTGGCAGGCTGTGGCGGCGGTGAGGCAGCTCCTGCAGCAGAGACAGCAGCTCCTGCGGCAGCAGAAGAGGCACCTGCAGCAGAGGAAGAGGCACCTGCAGCAGAAGAGGAAGCACCTGCAGCAGAGGAAGAGGCACCCGCTGAGGAGGCTGAGGCACCTGCAGCAAGCGGCGAGCTGATTACTGTTGGTATCATCAACAACGACCCCAGTGAGTCCGGTTATCGTACCGCGAACGACGCAGATCTGAAGGCAGCATTCACTGAGGAGAACGGCTATTCCGCATCTTTCGCATATGGTAACCCTGCAGTAGGTAATGCGAATGAGGATCAGGTGAAGGCAGCACAGCAGTTCATTCAGGATGGCGTTGACTATCTGCTTCTCTCCGCGGCTGATACAGCAGGCTGGGATACCGTTTTACAGGATGCGCAGGCAGCAGGCGTTGAGGTTATTCTGTTTGACCGTACCATCGACGCTGATGAGTCTCTTTACGCAGCATCCATCGTGTCCGACATGGACAAAGAGGGTCAGACTGCAGTAGACTGGCTGGCAGGTCAGGGTCTTGAGACCTACAACATCATCCACCTTCAGGGTCAGATGGGTTCCGCAGCACAGCAGGGTCGTACCAAAGCTCTGGATGAGAAGGTAGCGGCAGAGGCTAACTGGAACATGGTTGAGCAGCAGACAGCTTCCTGGAATGCAGAGAATGCACAGCAGATTGTACAGTCTGTAATCAGCTCCGGCAAAGAGTTCAACGTAATCTACGCTGAGAACGACGATATGGCTAAGGGCGCTGTTGCAGCTCTGGATGCAGCTAACATTTCTCACGGCGTAGGCAAGGACGTTATCGTAATGGGCTTTGACTGCAACAAGTGGGCTCTGGAAGAGCTGCTTGCAGGCAACTGGAACTACGATGGACAGTGTAATCCTTTCCAGTCTTCCTATATTGATGAAGTTATCAAGACCCTTGAGAGCGGCGGTACGCCTGCTGAGAAGGTAATCATCATGGAGGAGAAGGGCTTCGATGCAGAGACCATCACTCAGGAAGATGTAGATACCTACGGCATCTAGTAGCTGCGCAAGGAAATCAAGCGGCGCGAAGCAGCATTTGATTTCCGGCAGCACTAACGAGAAAGCGTTCGACGAAGTCGAACAGGGAGCGTCGAAGACGCAGGCTTTCGAGTGAATCAATTGCTGGACGATAAAAAATATGCTATAATGTATAAGACGAGCGCGGCGCAGCGGAAAAGCCTGCCCGCGCTCGTTTTTATGAAAGAAAACTATATAATTTTGGGAGGTGGACCTGAGAGTGGAAGGAAATGTTGTATTAAAAATGAGAAACATTCACAAGATCTTCCCCGGAGTGCACGCCCTGCAGGGTGTGGACTTTACACTGCGTAAAGGTGAAATCCATGCACTGATGGGGGAGAACGGCGCCGGGAAATCGACGTTGATCAAGGTTCTTACCGGGGTTTACGGCAAGGAGGACGGAGACATCTTCTTAGACGGCACGGAAGGCGCGGTTGCGATTCATTCGCCTCAGGATGCGCAGAATATGGGCATCAGTACCGTGTATCAGGAGATCACGCTCTGCCCGAATCTCACAGTGGCTGAGAATATGTTTATTGCCCGTACCAAGGGCGCGGTGCAGAACTGGAAAAAAATGAACACGGATACGGACAGGATTCTGGAATCGCTGCAGATACCTGCGAGGGCGTCGCAGCAGCTTGGCACCTGTTCTCTGGCGGTGCAGCAGATGATCGCGATTGCCCGTGCAGTTGACATGGAATGTAAAGTTCTGATTCTGGATGAGCCTACTTCCTCTCTGGATGAACAGGAAGTGGAGAAGCTCTTTAAACTGATGCGGGATCTTCGCGCCAAGGGCGTTGGCATTATCTTTGTAACACACTTCCTGGAGCAGGTATACGAGGTCTGCGACAGGATTACCGTTATGAGAGACGGTAAACTGGTAGGTGAATATGAGATTGAGAATCTGCCCCGTGTGCAGCTTGTTTCCAAGATGCTCGGTAAAGAGGTGGACGATCTTTCAGATATCAAGAGCGAAGTTAAGACGTTCGATGCGGGAAAGAACGCAGTTCCCGTGCTGGAGGCCGAAGGTCTTGTCAGCAATGCGGGCATCAAGCCTTTCGATTTCCATATCAACAAGGGCGAGGTGAACGGCTTTACCGGTCTTCTCGGTTCCGGGCGAAGCGAGTGTGTGCGCGCTATCTTTGGTGCAGACAGAGTGACCGGTGGAAAAGTCAAAATGGGCGGCAAGGACGTAAAGATTGCGAAGCCGCTTGACGCTATGAAGAACGGCATTGCATATCTGCCCGAGGATCGTAAGGTTGACGGTATTGTAGGCGACCTTTCCGTGCGCGATAATATTATTCTGGCGCAGCAGGTGCTTAAGGGCTTCTTCAAACCTTTCTCCAAGGCGGAAGCGAATAAGGTTGCGGATGAATACATAAAACTTCTGAATATTAAGACGGCTTCCAAAGATACGCCGATTAAGTCGCTTTCCGGCGGTAACCAGCAGAAGGTTATTCTGGCAAGATGGCTCTTCACCCATCCCGAATATCTGATTCTGGATGAGCCTACCCGTGGTATTGACGTGGGTACGAAGGTCGATATCCAGAAGCTGGTACTGAAACTGGCTTCCGAGGGCATGAGCGTAACCTTTATCTCCTCGGAGCTTGACGAGATGTTAAGAACCTGTTCCCGTCTGATTGTCATGCGTGACCGCAAGGCGGTAGGCGAGCTGACAGGCGATGATCTGAATCAGGGTACGGTTATGAATACAATCGCGGGAGGTGACAAATAAATGGCAAACAATGAAAATGCTAAAACATCGAGTGCGAGTTCCTTGAAGAATCTGGTTAGAAATCAGTGTTTTATCCCGGTTGCGGCGCTTCTTTTGCTGGCGGTTTTCAACCTGATTGCAGATCCTGCTTTCTTTAGAATTACATTGGGTTACAACAGTGCGGGGAATCCGGTGCTGTCCGGCTTTATCATTGATATTATTAATAACGGTTCCGAGCTGGCGATTCTGGCGATTGGCATGACGCTTGTAACGGCGGCTTCCGGCGGACAGGATATCAGCGTGGGCGCGGCTATCGCTATCGCAGGCAGCGTGATTCTGCGGGTGCTCTGCGGAGGAAATGCCCGTCCGGAAACACTGCAGGCGCCTATCATAGTCGCGTTTCTGGTGGCATGTGTTGTGGCAATGCTCTTCGGTGCATTCAATGGCGTGCTGGTAGCATATTTCAAGATCCAGCCCATGATTGCGACGCTGATTCTGTATACGGCGGGACGTTCCATTGCAGCGTGGATTAACAACAACGAGCTTCCTGTTATCAGCGACCCCAAGTTTGCTTATTTTGGCGGATTTATTCCGGGGATCCCGATCCCGACGCCCTGCTTTATCGCAATCGCATGTATGATCGTGATCGGCATTGTCCTGAAAGTGACAAATCTGCGCCTGTATACGCAGGCGGTTGGTATCAACCAGAGTTCCTCCAAGTTAAATGGTCTGAATCCTGAGCTGATCAAGGTAATGACCTTCGTGATTCTTGGCTTGTGCGTAGCGGTTGCGGGACTGATCAAGGTAAGCCGTGTGTCTTCTATCAACTACTCCGTTATCGCGAAGGATATTGAAATGGATGCGATCCTTGCAGTTGCTCTTGGAGGCAATGCGCTCTCCGGCGGTAAGTTCAATATGGCGGCTTCCATTATCGGCGCATTTGTAATCCAGTGCCTGACGACGACACTTTACAAGTTCGGCGTTTCCTCAACGGCACTTCCCGCTTACAAGGCGGTAGTGGTTATTCTGCTGGTAGTTGTCAGCGCGCCTACAGTGAGAGAGTATTTTGATAAGATTACCAAAAAGATGAAACTGAGCAAGGAGGTGGCGTGAAATGGCAAAGACAGATAAGAATAACGCGTCTGCGGGCAAAGGTCTTGGCGCAAAGCTGATGGGCATGACCGATACCAATCTGCTCCTGACGATCACGGTCATCGTATTTTTCCTGATGTATATAGGAGCTGTCGTATTTTTACGCGCAGGCTTTTTAAAGCCACAGACCTTTTTTCTGCTTTTAAACTCCAATGCTGCACTCATTATCCTTGCCTGCGGCATGAGTCTTGTCATGATTACCGGCGGAATCGATATTTCCGTGGGTGGCGTGACCGCTCTGGTGAGCATGTGCTGTGCAGTCTATCTCGATTATAAGGGCGGCAATGTTTTTGGTGCGATTCTGATTGCGCTGGCGATTGGGCTTGCCTTCGGCGCGTTTCAGGGTTTCATGGTGGCATACCTGGATATCCAGCCCTTTATCGTTACACTGGCGGGTATGTTCTTTGCGAAAGGTATGACCACTGTAGTGAACAGTTCCCCCTTTAATGTGGCGAACGAAGCGTTCGTTGCGCTTAAGACGACGCGTATTAATGTGCCGGGGCTCGGCTCGATCAATAAAAAGGGTATCTATGTGCCCGCGTATGTGGAGATTGGCGTGCTGATTGCTATTCTGGTAGTAATCGTGATGTTTGCACTGCTGCGCTGGACCAAGATGGGACGTAATTTCTACGCGGTAGGCGGCAACAAACAGAGCGCACTGATGCTCGGTATCAACGTGAAGAGAACGAAATTCCTCTCCCATTTGATCTGTGGTCTTCTGGCGGGAATCGGCGGCTTCATTTATTTCCTGCATGTGGGTTCCGGCTCTCCTTCCAATGCAGCCGGTGCTGAAATGGATGCAATCGCTTCCTCCATTATCGGCGGCACCATGCTGACAGGCGGTGTGGGTAACGTGGTTGGTACTTTCTTTGGTGTACTCTCCCTGAGTACGATCCAGAATATTGTATCATCCATCGGATTTGATGAAGCGTGGTGGACCGGCATTACAAAGGCGGCTATGCTCTGCCTGTTCCTTGTGGTTCAGAGTGTGGTTATGTCTGTGAGAAAGAAGAGAAATGCGGCGAACTGAGAAATAAGAAGGTTGTAAAAGGGCAGATGCTTTTATAAGAATAAGGAAAGACCATCGGAACGTGCTTCATTGTTCCGATGGTCTTTTACCGTTTCACGGCCGCGAAAATGCAAGTGCGCTTCGCCGGACGGTTTTACAAATGAGAAGAGCGACTCAGGCGATATCCAGCTTTGAAAGCTCCAGATATAAATTTTCAAAAATTCCGGCCTGAATCCGGTCGGAGAAGGAGTGGCGCACGGGTTCGTCCCAATGCGCTTCTTCGTAGACCGTAACCGTTTCTTTTTCTGCATCAATGATCCAGTATTCCCGCACCTCGGTTTCGCGGTATAGCTTTAGCTTCCGGACACAGTCCATTTTCACGCTGGAGGGAGAGAGGATTTCAATTACCCAGTCCGGCGCGCCGTGACAGCCCTTTTGGTCAAGCCGGTCCCTGTTGCAAATTACGGAAATGTCCGGCTCCACGTAGTTTCGCTTGTCCTCCTTGATATATACGCCAAAAGGCGCAGGAAGTACCTTGCAGTTTCCCTTATTTTTTCTGATATGAAGGCCGATTTCTATGGCAAGCTGTATGAGAAGATCCTGATGTGTCAGGGTAGGGGAATCCATACGAAACATTTCCCCGTCGATAAGCTCCGCCCGTTCTCCTTCCGGTAGCGCTTCTATATCTGCGACTGTATACCCTTTTCCTCCCCTGATTGCCATGAATCGCTCCTTTTCTTCCGGCTCATACCGGTGCTGTGAATTTCTGACTTCCATAGTTTTCCTCCTGTTCCGCAGGAGAAAATGGGACTATTGTTCTGGTATTTGCCCATCCGCCGTTACGGTATTGCGGCGGTTTAGAATCTCCTGCTTTTAAATTGTAATGGTTGATTTAAAAGCATAGAAATTCTGAAATAGAGACTGGAAAATCAGCCGGAATTGCTGATTTCTTATGATTTCGGAGTCGATTGTAAGAAAGCTCCGAATATTTGTTGTCAGTAGAATGTATATGCTTTGTATTTATTATGAGGGCAGTAGAACGAAATGTCAAGAACGAAAAAACGAAAATAACAACTGTAATAGATGTCATTCGCAACAAATTAGTGACAAATTTTTGGCTCGCCGGAATCGTTTCCGCGCCTGTATATTCTGCGCTTCTGCAAATGACTAAAAAAGGAATTGGAAACAAATTAGCGACAAATCGACGATTTTTGCGCAATAACAAGTGAAATGAAAACGAAATAAAAAGCGCGGATCTGGCGGGAACGGGCGGAAACACCAGTGTTTACAGGAAAAAGTAAAATTAAGAAAATATTAAGAAATATTTCCTGCCGGATGTGGTACTGACAACCGTACCGCAGACTGCATTGCCGGTTCTGGCAGCGGAAGAGGAAGCGATCGAAGCTACGGCTGAGACCACTCCCGACGTAGAGGAAGTAGAAGAAAATGAAACTTCCGAAGACGCTGATGAGAGTACCGAACCGGAAGATGTGGAGGAGTCAGCCGACGGGGAAGATCCGGAAGATGGCGATACCACAGACGACGAGCAAATACCTGAGGAAGGAGATGCTTCCGAGGAGACGCCGGAAGATAACGATACACCCGTTATTGATCCCGCGGAGGATGTGGAAGAATCTGTTTCCGGTGAGCAGGAAGAGCCGGTTCAGGATACCGACGCTTCCGTTATGGGTGACGAGGCGCCCGTGGCAGCAGAGTTTGCAGTAACTGACGTTACTGAGAATAAGGAAGGATATGAGATCGACCTTGGCGAAGGCAAAGTAACCGGAGAGGCTGATTTTACCTTCACGGTAACACCGAAGGCAAATTATAAGGTAAAGGGCGCGAAATATACGGTGGGAGATGATGCTACCGAGAAAGAGCCTACAGCAGGCAACCCGGACGAGAATGGCGCTGTTACCTATACGATTACGAAGGAAAACCTGACGGCTGACATCGGAATCAAAGTAACCGCGGAAAAGAAGAAATGCACCATCACCGTAAACAAGACGGATGGAGACAGTGTATTGGAGGTTACTACAACTCCCGAGACAGAAATCGATGCTGGGGAAACCCTCACTTTCACGGCGAAGGTGAAAGACGCGAATAAAGACACCCACAAGATTACCACGATTTCCTGTACAGTAGGTGGTGGAGCGGTAACACCCGTGGCAGGGGCAGACGGCACATACACCATTCCTAATGTAAGCGGCGATGTTGTGATTGCTGTTACGGCGGAGAAAATTCCCACGTATGCGGTTACGTTTACTAAGAATGAGAAAATAGCTAAAGTTACGGACATCAAGATTAACGACGAAGCTGCGGCAAAACCCGAGCTGGGCGCAGATGACAGCGAGTGGAAAATCAGCGATGTGAAGGAAGGATCCAGTGTAAGCTTCAAGCTTGCGCCGGCTGCATTCTTTAAAGTAGCTAAGGTTACAGATGCAAGCAGCGAAGAGCTGAAACCGGATACGACTGGCACATATACCATCAGCAGTCTTGAAGCTGACGCGACGCTTACCATGACGGCGGATCTGGACGAGACACAGTGCTACGCATTTACATTCGCGATGGCGGAGGGCAGCGATAAGAAATCCGCTACAGTGGAAATTTCCATGCCTGATGGCACTCAGGATCAGGACGGCATTAATGGCACCACAAAGAATGACGGCGATAAGACGGTATCCCGCAATGAGAAAGTGGTTCTGACGTTCAAGGCGGCAACGGGCTACGAGATCAACGACGAGAGCATCAAGGCTGTCGGAGCGACCCTCACAAAAGTGGAAGAGCCGGCTGGCAATGCCATGGTAGCGACTTCTGCCAAGTACGAACTGACCATGACCAAAGGAACCCCTGCGACAGTCACAGTGGGAACTGACGCGATTGGTACGGAGAAGGAAAATACCGTAGAGATCAAACTGGGTGAGGAAGTGAAGCATCTGACACTCGGCGGCGTGAAAGTTGACGGGACGGCGGTTACGGAGACAGAGGGCAAATACGTGGTTGCAAAAGCCGCAAAGAGGGTTTCTTTCGTCATCAATGCGGCAGGCGCGTTCGCACCGAAGGTTACAAATGCTGCCGGTACACAAATTGATGCAGACAAAGAAGAAAAGACCGGTGATACTACGGCTTACACCTATACCGTTCTGACGAATGCGCTTCCGGATGGCGGGGAAACGTTTACCGTTACGGAAGAAGCGGTGACGCAGAGCCTTACGCTTGCAGGTGACACAGATAACGTCAACACGGTTGTAAGTGTAAACGGAAAAGTGCTGGCGAAGGATAAGTTTAATGAGATCCCGCAGGGTCAGACTGTGACCGTTAAAGTGACACAGAAGACCAACTGTGCATTGACGGCAGTATCTTACACGGTGGATGAGACAGCAGGCCCTGCCGTGAAAGTTACCAAGGGCGCGGCGGAGTTTAACGTAAAGATGACGGGCGACGTGGAGATCACCGTTACCGCGCGCGGCTTATACAAAGCGCGTAGCTTATATGACAAGAACGGCCAGGAAGTAGCGTCTGTAAAGAATATTTACAACGTAAGCTATGATGAACTGTACAGAGCGGGTATAGTGCAGGGCGCAGAGGAAAGGGCTGTAAAAATCAGCAGAGCGGAGCTTCTCGACGGAACCAGGGCTGTCGTTCCGGTAGAGGGCAAAGAAGTCGTTACCATTGAGGTAGCGGAGGCTGCCATTGATCTCGCCAACGCGACAGGGGTTGCAGGAAAGAAGCTGACCTTGAAGCTGTACGCGAAAGAGGGAGAAGGCGAGGACGCGGAAGAAGTATTGGGCGCGACTTATACCTTGCAGTTATCCAAGGTGATATCCTCTATTTCCGCTCCGAACAGCGTGAATCAGACTACCGACACGGTAAAGGGATATAAAGTTACCACAAACGGCGAAGTCTCCAGACTCATTATATCTGTAAAAGACGAAACCAAAGAAGACGTGATTGTCGATGTACCCAAATTTGATGAAAAGACCGGCCTTCTGATG
Organism: uncultured Lachnospiraceae bacterium; assembly: GCA_949051815.1. GTDB lineage: Bacteria > Bacillota > Clostridia > Lachnospirales > Lachnospiraceae > UBA3282. The sequence continues at coordinate 83,797 of CARQVR010000004.1, read as the reverse complement.
ATTCAGACCGGTCAGGATGCAGGAACTGCGGAAGTAGTGATTTCCGATGGCGCAGATGTAAGCAAAACAATTAAGGTGACATCCAAGGCGCTGATCAGCAGCACTACGGCGAAGCCCTCCGTTAAGTTAAAGAGCGCCAGCGATATCGACCTGACGCTGACACTGGGCACGAAAAATATCGATACTCCCGAAAAGGGCGCGGTATTATACGAAGTAAAAGTGACGCCCCAGGCAGGAGAAGGCAGACCGGCGAATCTTTTAGATGTGGTCGCTACACAGTATATTGTTAAAAACGGCGCTGCACAGGATGTAAAAATTAAGGTTGCTAAAGATGAGGCAACCTACGGTGACGGCGGCGCATGGAAGTACGATGTGGAAGTTGCCCTTGTACATGTAAAAGATAAGAGTACAACCGTTACAGAGGCTAATATCAATGACAATCTGGTTGCGGAAGCGCGAAGCGTTAAGTTCACAACAGGCACAAGACCTTTTGCGACACAGACTCCCGCGTGGGAAGTAAACCTGAAACTGAAAAAGGGCACGACTACCGTTTATACCGGTCAGACAGCAGCTATGATCGCGACCCCTCAGTTTACAAAGACCACGACATACACAGATATTGTGAGCAAGGATATCGTAGATATTACGCATAAGGGTAATGCGGCATTAAAGGATCTGAAAATAGAAAAGGGTCAGATCTATGCAAGCGCAACGGATCAGACAGCGGTCGGCAAGCATACCGTACAGGTGACGGCGAAAGCGGCTGACTCAATGTATGCTTCCAGAGCTACGGTGGTTGTTACGGTGGTGAGAGGTATTGACACTCTTGGCGTAACGGTTCCCAGCACAAGCGTATATAAGCCGGTGAAGAAAGCGGCGACCCTGAAAGCGGCTGCGTATTATAATGGCGATAAAACCGGAAAAAACAAGACAGTTGCTCCCAAGACCAAAAAGGTAACATGGGAGATCGTGAAAAATGCACAGGGCGAAGAGTTTGCTTCTACGGATCCCCTGTACGGCATGGTAACCGTGAAGAATGGTACTGTCACCGTCAACAAGGATTATGTGGTGGCGGCAGACGAGGCGGATAACCAGTTCGTGATTAAAGCGACCGTAGACAACGGTCCGAACGGTTCCAAGTTTATCGGCAAAGCAGAGGCTACCTATAGTGACGTGATTTCAATCACGAACGTGGGCGCGGATCTGAGCACGGTTGCAATCGTGAAGCCGGTATACAAAGATAATACACCAGCGCCTCCGGAAGGTGGTGGGAATAGTGAGGGTGAAACACCCAGTGCCAGAGAGAGCGTTTTGGAAGGCTACAAGGTAGTGGCAGTCGCTAACGGCAAGAATGCGGTAGATGTAGAGGCATCTGCGATTACCGGTGGTCTGGTGAAAGCGTTTACCGCGGAGAGCGGCGTAGCAAAGGATAAAGAATACACAGAAGACGAGTTGGCAAAAGCGACTGTTCCGGATAGCGACGTAAGCTATAAGTCAAACAGCGCAAAGAACGTAGCTGTCAGTGCGACCGGTAAGATTTCCGTAGTGAAGCCTGCGAAGGCAAAACTTACCGTGACGGCTAACGATGGAAGCAAGGCAAAAGCGGAGATTTCCCTTAACGTGATCTTTGACAGCACGAAGGACAAAACGCTGGCGCTGAAAATTTCCAAAGCGGTACCCGGCGAAAATGGCACATGGACAGCGGATGCCAAGGCATTAGTTGATCCGGCAAACCCCGTTACCGGAACCGTAGAGTACAATGGCTCCGCCGTATCCAGACTGGTGGCGGAAGTAATGGTATCAAAGGAAGCAGGCGGTTACGAGGCAGCGCCCGATTACGCAAACTTTGATATTAAGATCACGAGTGGTAAGAAGACACAGCAGGAGGGCAACAAGGCGTATCTTACCTCCGACAAACAGGAGTTTAAGATTACACTGACAGACAAGTCCATAAGCCCGGCAAAACCTGTCGAGTATGTATTCAAAAACAAGGACGTTCTCGGAAGCAGCAGTACGAAGATTGGGGCGAAAGCACTTAATACGCTTCATCCTGTCGGAACAAAGGAAGAGCAGAAGGTAAAGATCGAACTTAGCAAGATTCCTGACACATTAGTTACCAGCGCGACGACAGACGGCGGTAAGCTGGCGGCGGCTGTAGAAGTTGACTGGAACAAGTTAAGCGATAAGAACCGCGCTGACTTAACCGCATTTGCGACCGGCCTCTCTGCAGAAACCTATGAGATCAAGGATTACAATGCGGACACGAAGAAAGGAACCATTGAGCTGTCATTTAACAGCGATGCTCCTAAGTTCAACCAGAGCAGCTATGCGTTGAAGGTGACGGTGGGCAGCCAGAAAGACAGCGACTTTACGGCATCCACAGTACCCGCAGCAGCTACGGTTAAAGTGGATAAGGTGAAGAAGTTTACCTTCAAGCCGACCACATCCTATACCATCGGTTTAAAAGATGCGGGTGCGGTTCTGACAGGTAAATCAAGCATTCCGGTTGACGACCTGAACCTAGAGTTTACAAAACTTTTGAATGCCAATATCAAGGGTGCGGAGAATGAGTTTACATCCAAGTTTGAGATTGATGAGAGCAAAGGCATGATCGTTATTAAATCCGGCGTTGATGCGGAGGCGCTTGCCAAGGATAAGGATAATCTGACCGGTTATCTTGTATATTCTGCGACGACAGACAGGGATTACTATGACAATAAGGGCGTGACAGGCCAGATCGTTAAGATCACGGTTAAAATTAAGGATGCAGCATCCGTTAAATATGGCATCAGCGAGACGCTTACCATAGAGAACCGTGTAGGCGCTTCCACACAGCCTTTTTCGATCATGGCCGGTGATAAGGAAGTTGAGATTGCCGGTAACTTTATGGTAGTTACCAATAATGTCTGGATTCAACCGGGCATGGAGAATGGCAAAATAACGCTGACGCTTATGAAGGAATTAGGGAAGAACAAGACATCATTCCCGGCAACCATCTACTTCTCGCCGAAGGGAAGCCAGTATGAGAGTATCTTCGAAAACGGCGGTAAGGAAATGACTGAAGCGCAGTGGGAGGAGCATCTCAAGAAGGCTGCGTCCGTCAAAGTGACGGTAAAGGTGACGCCTGTTATGCCTAAGGACATGACGGTAGAAGAGGTGAAAACAGCGGTAGAGGCATGGGCAAAGGGAATCAATGACGCTACCAATAAGCCCGACTGGCTCACCAGTGACAACAGAACCGAAGAGATTTTGGAAAGAGATTTACTTAGTCAGGTTAAGCGTGCAGTAAACGCCACAGATGCGGTTACTTATGCGATTAACGTTGAGAGCGATAAGAAGCAGATTGAGTACCTTAAAGCGGAGGCGGGTACTGCTGGTTATCTAAAAGCTACGATTAAAATTACTAAGGGTGAGGACAGCGCTACAGTGGAAATTAACCTTACCATTCCCGCAAAGCAAGGCGGGGAGCCTGTTCAGCCTGAGGAGAAAGAGATTACCGAGGCATTAAAGACGGCAATCTCGGCTGCGGTGAAGGCTGCGGCGACCGGTGAGAGCAAAACGATCACGATCAAGACTGACAGTACATGGGATTCCGTTTCTACCGCTGTCCTTGCGGCGGCAAACGGTGCGAGCGGTGTATCTCCTGATTTCGAGGTTGTGAGGGCCGATAGCGAGCCGTTGACGATTGAAAACAACAAGGCAACGATCAAACTTGTTGTTCAGCAGAAAAACCTGACGACGAACAAGGCGGAGATTACGATCAGTGAGATTGATGTTACGGAAGAGCAGCAGCCAGAGCCTGAAAGCTGACAGGAACTGTGAATTTGCAATAGCAATTAAAACAATCAAAAGTGAAAGTGTCCGGATCGGACAGATTTAAGGAAGCGTCCCGAAGGCCGGAAACGGCTGGCGGGACGCTTTTTATCTTAATTAATATTCTGTTTTATTACAATCAAAAAGCAGTTCTCAGCCAGCGATCAGTTCTGAAATCTTCAAACACAGATCCGCAAAAATACCCGCTTTCACCGGTTCGTGAAAGGCATACCGAGCCGCCTCTTTCCCGTGCTCAAAATCATATACCGTGACCGTCTCCTCTTTCGCGTCCACGATCCAGTATTCCCGCACGCCCGCTTCGCGGTACAGTTTCACTTTCCGCTCATAGTCCATCTTCTTACTGGAGGGAGACGCGACTTCAATCGCCCAGTCCGGCGCGCCCTGACAGCCTTTTTCTTCCAGCCTGTCTTCATCGCAAATAACTATAATATCCGGTTCCACATAGTTTCGCTTGTCTTTTTTGATATACACTGCAAACGGCGCGGGATATACTTCACAGTTTCCCTTTTTGTTTCTGATGTAAAGTTTAATTGCAAAAGCAAGCTCGATGAGAAGTTTCTGATGTGTCCTTGTCGGCGCATCCATCCGGAACATTTCCCCGTCGATCAGCTCCGCCCGCTCGCCCTCTGGCAATGCCTCAATATCCGCGATGGTATAGCCCTTTCCGCCTTTCATAGCCATAAATTGTCCTCCGCTTTCTGTGCTTTCGTTTTTCCATAGTTTTTTGATTTCCATACGTTTCCTCCTGTTTTGCAGGAGAAATCCGGATATGCATTATCGGTATCTGCGCCGCGCGCTTATACGGTGTATGCCAGGAATCTCCCGCTTTTAAATTGTGTGTTGGTTGATTTAAAAGCATAGAAATTCTGAAACATAGATTTGAAAACCGTAATGCGATACCGGTTTGACTGGATTCCGGTGCGGAAGTTAGAACACACCGAATATTTGTTGTCGAGAAAGTAATATACTTTGTAAGTATTATAAGGGCCTTTGGGAGGGCGTGTCAAGTGGGAAAGTAATTTGTTTTTTTTGAATAGCAAAAAATAACACCATAGATATCCCATTTCCCGCCCCGATGTGCTACAATAGGTAAGGCAAAAGAAACGGAGATGACATATTTATGAAAAAACTCGGTAGAAACGACATCTGCTGGTGCGGCAGTGGCAAAAAGTATAAGGCATGTCATATGTCGATGGATGAAAAAATTGAAAGCTATGAGCTGCAGGGACATATGGTTCCCCGCCATGATATCCTGAAAACGCCGGAACAGTTACAGGGCATTCGGGAAAGCAGCAAATTGAATATTGCCATATTGGATGAGATTGAGCGGCAGATTCATATCGGAATGAGCACGGAGGAAATTGACAGGATCGTCCGGGATATGACGAAGGAAATGGGCGGGATCGCCGCGCCTTTGGGGTACGACGGGTTTCCCAAAAGCGTCTGCACTTCCATTAACGAGGTGGTGTGCCACGGCATTCCCGACGAGAACCGCCTGTTAAAGGACGGCGACATCGTGAATGTGGACGTATCTACCATATATAACGGGTATTTTTCGGACTCCTCGCGCATGTTTATGCTGGGTAATGTGCCGGAGGAGACGCGCAGGCTTGTGCAGGTTGCGAAGGAATGCATTGACGTGGGTCTTTCGCAGGTGAAGCCTTGGAATTTTCTCGGAGATATGGCGCAGGCCATTAATGATTACGCGAAGCAAAACGGCTATTCCATCGTGCGGGAGATTGGCGGCCACGGCATCGGGCTGGAGTTTCACGAAGAACCTTTTGTCAGCTATGTGACACGCAAGGGCACGGAAATGCTTATGGTACCGGGAATGGTATTCACCATTGAACCGATGGTCAATATGGGCAAAGCGGATATTTACATTGACGATGAGGACGGCTGGACGGTCTACACCGAAGATGGAAAGCCTTCCGCCCAGTGGGAAGTGACGCTGGCGGTGACGGAGGACGGATACGAGATCCTGACATACTGAGGGACTGCCGGGGCGCGTATGGTTTCGTGACGTGCCGGACGGTATATATATTTGGGGGATGGTACAAAACGTCACAGAGATATAAAAAGTGAGGAGAATGCGGCGAACGATATTTCGTTTGGTGTATAAAAAGCCCGTATGCATCGGATTTACAGGTGCAGGCGGGCTTCTTTTTGTGCAAAAGCTTGTGCAACATTCCGGTATTGTAAACGGTTGATGCATCTGGTATGGTAATCGTACAATCTTTGGAAAGATTAAAGTATACTTTATTCCGTACATTGTATCTTCTTTTTATTTCTATGTACGGGTCTGCGGCGGGTCGCCGGAAATTCCAATGGGAAAAGATGAAAAAGATTGGAGGAACGTTCGAACTGATTATTTGACGAAAACGGCAGCACATGGACAAATGCGGAGGCTTGTAATGCAAGCCGCGCGAACAGGTATCGCCGCCCGCGGCCCGGGTGGTTAAAGAGGAGGTTGTAAGAGAATATGCGTGAATTTATGACAAAAGTGTCAGATTATTTGAATGAGTGGAGGGAGAATCCGGATAGAGAGGAAGGGCAGTTTCCACGGTTTTTCCTTATTGCGGCAGGCGTTGCCGCAGCGGTGGTGATCGCACTGCTTCTGTGGTGGGGATACGGTGTACAGGAAAAAAAGCGGGAGGACGCGGCGAAGAAAGCGCGGGAGCTGCAGGAAGCGCAGGCTATGCAGACGGCACAGGATGTACTTGCCTTACAGGAGGCGCAGGGGCTTGTTGCGGCTACAAGCGAGGAAAAGATGAAGGAATATATGTCTCAGGCGTCCGGAGAGGAACTGCGGCAGGAGTACCTCACGAACACCAATTCCCTGTCGGAGAAGGTGAAGGAATTACAGGAGGCGCTGGAACAGGTGCGGAAGGAGGTGTCGGAGATCGTCAGGGAATATCGGGAAGGAGGAACTAAGGTGTCCGAGACGGTGACGGAAAAACTCACTGTTCTGGAGAAGGAAACCCGGACTGTGACTGAGAATGTCAAAGTGCTGGAGTCAAAGCTTGCGACTTTGTCGGATACGGTGCAGGTGATTGACCGGGAAAAAATACCTGCAATTCAGGGACAGATCGGGAACCTCCGGACGGAGCTGGGACAAGTGCGCTCTGATGTGTCGGACGTCTTTGCGCATGTCAGGGAGCTTCGCAGGGAGGATGAGAAACTCTGGAATAAACTGTCCAAAGTGGAAGAGAGTCTTAAGACGACGGTAACCGGAAATTTAAATGAGCTGGATGAGCGTCTGGACGGGCTTGGAAAGGATATGGACGATCTGGAAAAGGAGCTTCGCAAGGCGCTGGAGGATATGCAGAAAAAGAATGAGGAAATGAGTAAGGAGCTGAATCAGAAGATCAATGAAAAGATAGATGGTCTTTCGTCGGAAACGCTCTCCTACCGCTACGAAGGCCGGACAAACACGCTCTATCTGATGCCCAATCAGGATCAGACTGACAGGTAAAGGAGGGGCAGCATGGAACATGTTACAGACGAGAGAAGAAGGAATGCCGCTTTTGGCATAAGAAAAGGAGCGGGCCGTAGTTGTGGCGGCGGTGTGCGGGTCATAAAGGGAGTGGCGTTGCTTTTGGCGCTGGTCTTCGGCTGGTGTGCGGCATCGCCGACGGTACGGGCGCAGGAGCCGCAAGGAATGGATGCGGAGCGGCCTGCCGTGCGGCCGGGAGTGTCCTCGCGCGGGAATCTGGTCTATCGGGAGGGAAAAAGAGAGGCGGCAGTCTGTGAGGCGGATTTTCTTCTCCTGTATGAAAAGATTTCCACCATTCCGGAGGATGTATTTGACCCGATCCGCTACACACATGCCCATCAATGGGAATACCGGAACGTGAATGAGAAAACCCATACAAGGCATTGCGGCATTTGCGGAGACGCTTTTGATCTGGAATGTACGCACAGTGTATCGGGTGAGGAGGACTATGTCATCTGTTATGAGGGCGCGGAATATTCCGGCAGGCGTTACAGATGTGTATGCGGATATCAGTGGGAACGGGAAGCCTCTCATGTAGTGATTTTTGAAGCGGTGGATGAGACAAACCATCGCAGCAGATGTCTTTTGGAGGATACGGCGTTTTGCGGCGGCTATGAACCACTTACAGAGGAGCATTACGCTTACAGGTACGATTCCTGCGAGGACGGCGCACATCACAGGAAAAGCTGTATTGACTGTGGCTTTGGGGACGGAGTAGAGGACTGCAGCTTTGTGCTGGAGGCAAAACCGGAAGACGGAGACGACAGAGATACGAGCCTTCTCTACTGTGTGTGTGGAAACGGCCGGGCGGCCGGATTGGAGGAAGACCAGGCCGAAGCGGACGGAGAGCCGGAAGAACCGACGAAACCGGAAGAACCAGAGGGAACGCCAGATGTACCGGATGGAGAATCGGAAGAACCGGAGGAACCGTCAGATGTACCGGATGGAGAAGCGGAAGAGCCGGAGGGACCGACGGATGTGCCGGATGGAGGGACGGAAGAACCAGAGGGACCGTCGGATGTACCGGATGGAGGAGCAGAAGAACCGACGAAACCGGAATTACCAGAGGGCCCGTCGGATGTACCGGATGGAGGAGCAGAAGAACCGACGAAACCAGAAGAGCCGGAGGGACCGTAAGATGTACCGGACGGAGGATCGCAGAGTCCGCCAAAACCGTCAAAACCGGAAGAGCCGGAGGTATCACCGGATGTACCAGACAGAGGGCTGAAAGAACCATCAGAGCTGAAACTGCGGGGAGGAACGTCGGTGCGCTGCCAGATGTACCGGACAGGGTTGGAAAAGGAATATATTTGCAGAAACATGAGGAACAATGACAGAAAGAAAGTGACAGGGAGGTAACAATGAAGAAAAAAATAGTATCTATAATAATGACATTGACTTTGGCAGTGAGCGTCGGTATGGTGGCAGCGGCGGCGGAAAATCCTGCCGCCACCCGGAATGAATTGCATTCTGAGGGAGCTATTTGCTACGACAACGGGGAAGGCGGTGTGGTTCTCGACGCCGAAGATCTCTATATGCTGGCGGATCAGCTTGACCTGTTTAAAGTGCGGGTATCAAAGCAGCTTGGAATTATGCAGACTTATCTGAGCCGGTCTGATACGGGCATACCGCTGACCAGCGCCGATAATGTGTACGCGGTTCACAAAAAACCCTCTGCCGGAGAGGAAATAGACCCGCTCACACTGGACTTTGCTTCCATTCTGGAGACGATTGCGGTCAGCCAGTCTATTCCGCAGGATCCTGCAGCCTACGGGCTGCCGTCTGGTACGAAGCTATATAAGACGCCGGAGGGGCAGCTTGTAAAAGAGAACGCGGAAGGCGCGGAGCCCATCAGTATTCAGGCCGCTTCCGCAGACAATCTCTCCGCAGGGGCGGCTGCGTGGGTGAACGGCCGGCTTCTTCTGGGGACGGGTGCAGACATTGCCGATGCGGCGACTAAGAAGCCGGATGGCGGAATCGGTGTCATACCGCAGAAAGCAGGAATTTCCAAAGGCTACACGCTTCCAGAGGATCTGCCGTCAGCCTACGCCTTTGTATGCATCACCTGTAACGAGGGAAACCACGCCGGATCGGATCCTGTTTTTGAAATAAAGGGCGGCGGGCACTATGAAAAGATTCTCAGTGAAAGGTATTACGCCAATGGCTATAATGCCAGGGTGGCTCTCTACTATATCACAAATGCGCCGAAGGGAGCCGTGATAAAGGGCAGCAACGGCAAGCTGTTTTACTGAGCCCCGTAGGAATTGACAATCACGCCCCTTTACGATAGACTTTATCAATAGAAGGAAAGCGGAAAGGAAGCGTGTTATGAAAAAGGGAAAATATTATATTACAACGGCGATTGCCTATACCTCCGGTACTCCCCATATCGGCAACAGCTATGAGATTGTGCTGGCGGACAGCATCGCCCGTTTTAAGAGAAAAGACGGCTATGACGTATTTTTCCAGACAGGTACGGACGAGCACGGACAGAAGATTGAATTAAAGGCACAGGAGACGGGCGTTACTCCGAAAGCCTATGTTGATAAGGTGGCGGGAGAAATACAGCGGATCTGTGATTCGTTAGACACTTCGTATGATAAATTTATCCGCACCACCGACGATTTCCACGAGAAACAGGTGCAGAAGATTTTTAAGAAATTATACGAGCAGGGGGATATTTATAAGGGTTCCTACGAGGGTCTTTACTGTACCCCCTGCGAGTCCTTCTGGACGGAGTCCCAGCTTGTGGACGGGAAATGTCCCGACTGCGGCAGGGAGGTGAAACCCGCCAAGGAGGAGGCGTACTTCTTTAAAATGAGCAAGTATGCGGACAAGCTGATCGCGCATATCAATGAGCATCCGGAGTTTATCCAGCCGGTGTCCCGCAAGAACGAAATGATGAATAATTTCCTTCTGCCGGGATTACAGGATCTGTGTGTGTCCAGAACTTCCTTTACATGGGGGGTTCCCGTAGACTTTGACAACAGGCATGTGGTTTATGTGTGGCTGGATGCGCTGACCAACTATATCACAGGAATCGGCTATGACGCGGAAGGGAAAAGCGGCGATCAGTATAAGAAGCTGTGGCCGGCAGACCTGCATTTGATCGGCAAGGATATCATCCGTTTCCATACGATCTACTGGCCGATCTTCCTGATGGCGCTGGGCGAGCCGCTGCCGAAGCAGGTATTCGGGCATCCATGGCTGTTACAGGGTGACGGCAAGATGAGCAAATCCAAGGGAAATGTGATTTATGCGGACGATCTGATCCATTTCTTCGGCGTGGACGCGGTGCGTTATTTTGTGCTGCATGAAATGCCGTTTGAGAACGACGGTGTGATCACATGGGATCTGATGGTGGAGCGCATGAATTCCGATCTGGCAAATACGCTGGGAAATCTGGTGAACCGGACTATTTCCATGAGCAATAAATATTTTGGAGGCGTGGTTGAGAATAAAAACACGGGCGTGGATGCAGGCGCTGAGGATGTGGATGCAGATCTGGCCGGTGTTTTGACGGACACTTACAGCCGCGTTGCTAAAAAGATGGACGAGCTGCGGGTAGCGGACGCCATTACGGAAATTTTCGCGCTCTTTAAGCGGAGCAATAAATATATTGATGAGACGATGCCCTGGGCGCTTGCAAAGGATGAAAGCAAGAAGGACAGACTGGCTACGGTGCTCTACCATCTTTCCAATGCGATTATGGTGGGTGCCTCTCTTCTGGAGCCTTATATGCCGGAAACAGCGAAGCGCATTTCGGAGCAGATGAACGCGCCGTTAATTGATTTTTCGGTGTTGGAGAAATGTGCGGCTGACCATGACACGGCTGCGGCTTCCGCGCTCTATCCTTCCGGAACGCAGGTGACGCAGATGCCGGAGATTCTTTTTGCAAGACAGGATCTGGCAGAAGTAATGGAGAAGGTAGAAGCTATGTTTGCCGGGAGAAAGCAGGCGGCGGGCGCGGCAGAGGATGCAGAGAGTGCGGACCAGGCCGGAGAAGCTGACGGCAATACGGGAATGGACGAAAAATTTGTGGAGCTTGCGCCGAAAGCGGAAATTACCTATGATGATTTTGACAAATGCCAGTTCCAGGTAGGGCTTGTGCTTTCCTGCGAGGAAATTCCGAAGTCCAAAAAACTTTTGAAGTTTGAGATACAGGTGGGTGGCAGCACAAGGCAGATCCTTTCGGGGATCAAGCAGTATTATAAGCCGGAGGAATTGATCGGAAAACGCGTTATGGTGCTTGTAAACCTGAAACCAAGAGAGATTGCGGGACAGATGTCCGAGGGAATGATTTTGAGTGCGGCGGACGAAGACGGAAATCTGGCCGTTATGACGCCGGAGCGTTTTATGCCGGCGGGCGCGGAGATCTGCTGATTGTATATAAGGAGAAATATGATAGAAAAAGAGGAATTTTACTTTGGCTCGCGGGACGGCGAACATAAACTTCATGCTGTTAAGTGGCTCCCGGAGACAGAGAAACCGATCTGTATTTTACAGATTATACATGGTATGACGGAGCATATCGGCCGTTACGAGGAATTTGCGCGTTTTATGGCCGGTAAGGGTGCCGTGGTGGTGGGTGACGATCATCTGGGACACGGGCTGTCCGTGAAGGATGGGGAACTGCGGGGGTATTTCTGCAAGGAGGATGCCGCCACCGTGCTTGTGCGCGACGAGCACAGACTGAAAAAGATGATGCAGGAACAGTATCCCGGCATTCCCTATATTATTCTGGGGCACAGTATGGGTTCTTTTATCCTGCGCAATTATCTGATACGTTACGGAAACGGCATCGACGGGGCTGTGATTATGGGAACCGGTATGCAGTCGAAGCGGGCGGTACGGTTTGGCTGGCTGCAGGCCTCTTTTCTGAGTGCGGTATTTGGTTCTAAATATGTATGCAGGGGCATGGACAAGGCGCTTTTTGGCGTATATAATCTGAAATTTCAGGCAGGGCCGGGGGATTCCGGCCATTGGGTCAGCGTGAATCCGGAGAATGTAAAGGCGTTTCAGTCGGATCCGCTGTGTGATTTCGTCTTCACGGCCAATGGATTCCAGACGCTGATGCGCCTGATCTTAAACTTGTACGATGAGAAGAAACTTGCGCAGATGCCAAAAGACCTTCCGGTTCTGTTCGTATCGGGACAGGATGATCCGGTAGGTGACTTCGGAAAAAGCGTGGAGAAGGTGTTCCGTTCCTTTGAAGCGCTTGGCATGGAGCATGTGCAGATAAAGCTCTATCCCGGAGACAGGCATGAAATATTGAATGAGGCCGACAGGGAGGATGTTTACGGAGATATATACCGTTTTGTATTGCAGAATGTGACATGAGACAAGCGTTGGCTTGAGTCAGAGACTCTGATATGCCTTGATCGCAGTCAGGAAACGGAGTATTCCTTCGGAAAACTCCAGATTTCCGACGCGTGTTATCGCAGTAAATGGCTCTGACATGGGAGTGATATATGAAAAAATTTATGAAAGTGTTGTGTCTGCTGGCGATTTTGTGCGTGGCGGGTCTTGCTCTTACACAGATGCGCGACGGTGAAAAGCCTGCCATAGAGGATATCGGATCCGGAGCGGAAGAGCTTGTGGATCAGGTGAAGGACATGTACGACGAATACGGCTCTGCAGCGGTAGCAAAGGCGGACGAAAAGCTCGGCGGTGTTGTGGAGCAGGCCGACGAGAAGATTAGCGACGTCGTAGAACAGGCTGATGAAGCCATAGGGGAAGCGGTTGAAAGCGCTGTAGAGGGTGCGAAAGAAGGATTTTTGGAAAGCATTAAGGAAAGCATCGGCAGCTTTTTCGAAAATCTGACTTCCAGAGAGAACTAAAATTCGGAAATGAGGCAGATAACCGCTGACGCTGGATGGCAAGGCGGTTTTTTGTATATACTCTATACTATACATTTTGGAAAGGTGGAGAAAATTTATGAAGATTGCTTTTTTTAGTACGAAACCCTATGACAGAATCTGGTTTGAGCCTATGGGCAAGGAGTATGGCTTTGAAATCCGCTTTTATGAGGTGCCTTTTCATGAGGAGACCGTCTCCCTTGCAAAAGGCTTTGACGCGGTCTGCATTTTTGTAAATGACTATGTGAACGCCGAAATGATTAAGCAGCTTTATGACATGCATGTAAAGGCAATTCTCCTGCGAAGCGCGGGATTCAATCACGTGGATGTGAAGGCGGCTGAGGATAAAATTCAGGTGCTACGCGTGCCGAGCTATTCCCCGGAGGCGGTGGCGGAATTTGCCATGACGATGCTTATGACCGTGAACCGCTATACGCACAAGGCATATAACCGGACGAGAGAATTTAACATGAGTCTGCATGGACTGATGGGCGTGGATTTTTACCGAAAGACAGCCGGAATTGTGGGGACGGGTAAAATCGGGCAGGCCATGATCCGCATCTGCAACGGATTTGGCATGGAAGTTCTGGCTTACGACCCCTATCCAAACAAAGATCTGGACGTGGAATATGTGTCGGTGCAGGAGCTGATGGAACGATCTAACGTGATTTCCCTGCATTGTCCGCTTACCTCGGAGACAAAGCATCTGGTCAATGCAGACACAATCGCAAAAATGAAGGACGGCGTATATCTGGTCAATACCTCCCGCGGTGCCCTGATTGACACGGATGCTTTGATTGACGGACTCGTGGCCGGTAAATTCGGCGGCGTCGGGCTGGATGTTTATGAGGAGGAAGAAGGCATTTTCTATGAGGATAAGTCCAATGAGATTATGCGGGATGAAAATCTGGCCAGACTCATGACCTTCCCGAATGTGCTGATCACTTCGCATATGGGATTTTTCACGAGGGAAGCGATGCAGGCGATTGCCAAAGTGACGCTGGAAAATGCCTATGCGCTGGAAAACGGGCTGCCTCTGGTTAACCGTGTGGGCAGTGAAGCGGTAAAATAGTGTCTCTTATCATAAAGAAAATAACGGTAAGGCAAAAAACAGAGCCGAAAGGAGGCGGGAGATATATCCTGTCGCCTTTCGGTGGGACCGCCTGCTTAAAATGCAAGCCGGTTGATATCCGGCTTTGGAAAAACGGTTCGCGGAGTCTGACCCGGAGGAAGAGAAGTAATCGTCTGAAAGCCGCATTCCTTTGTGGAAATGTCATAATTATTCTTGAGAGGGGTCTATCTTTGTGCAACAAAATATGGTATACTTAGCAGGATACAAAACAGATACATAGCAAAATATACTATATTTGAAATGATATGTCTGGGAGGGAGATACATGAAGAAGATTGGGTTTAAATTTGCGTCTGCCATCATTGTGCTTGCACTGATTTCCATTATTTCGCTGGGACTTTTGGCCAACAGCATGACGGCGATTTCTCAGGGCAGTCAGGATATTATGAACAATGAGGTAGAAAAGATCAATCTGATCCATGGTATCTACGAGGACTATCTGGACATGTATATGAATGTGTATGCACATGTGAACGCCAAGCTGCTGCGGACGATGGATAAGCGCGCGGAGGATATTCTGGAGAGCCGGACGCAGATGTGGGAATCCATGGAAGCCTATAAGGCGAAGATTAACACGGAGGAAGCGCAGGGAGTTTACGATTCGCTGGAGGGCCGACTTGCCAGTTTCGATACATATGTGGATAATATCGTGGAGCTGAGCAGGTCGGGTGACAAGGAACGCGCCAATAACCTGATTGCTAATAATCTCGGTATGTTAAATAATACCATCGACAACAGCATGAACGATCTGCTGGAGTTTTCTGACACAGAGCTTGCCGCCGGCAAGGTGTATCTGCAGGGAAAAGCGGATGGTTCCTATGTGCTGATTGTTTCGGTCATTGTACTTCTGATTGTGACGGCGGTTCTGGTTATGGTCATTGCGCACCGCATTATTGTAATGCCGATTCAGAAGATCGCTCAGGTTATCAACGGAATGATCGAAGACATACATAACAATAAAGGAAACCTTACCGAGAGAGTGCCTGTGCAGACGAAGGACGAGATTGCGGTACTGGCCACGGGTGTCAATGAATTTCTGGATATATTGCAGGATGTGATCGGCGGGGTGATCTCCTGCAGCGATGAGATTAACAGGCAGCAGCTCCATGTCAATGAAGTGGTGGAGGAGACGAACCAGAATGCCAGCGATACCTCGGCTACGATGGAAGAGCTGGCCGCCAGCATGGAGGAAGTGTCCGCTACGGTCGGCTATGTCAGCGAGAATACCAGAGAGGCGGAGGCTTCCGTCGGGAACATGGTGGATCAGGCGGTAAACGGCACGAAGTTTGCGGAGGAGATCCGAAGCCGCGCCGAGGAGCTGCGTAAGCTGGCACAGGAAAGCCGCGCTACGGCGGATGGCATGATAAAAGAATTTGATGTGTCTTTGAACGCGTCCATTGAGGATAGCAGACAGATTGAAAAGATCGGAAATCTGACGGCGGATATTTTGAGCATTGCGTCTAAGACGAATCTGCTTGCGCTGAATGCGTCCATAGAGGCGGCGAGAGCGGGCGAGGCCGGTAAGGGCTTCGCGGTGGTGGCCGAAGAGATCCGTATGCTTGCAGACAGCTCGAAGCAGACGGCCGGAAATATCCAGCAGATTTCCGCAGGCGTGGTGGCAGCGGTTATGACGCTGGCGGAGAACGCGGGCAGCCTGGTGAAATTCATTAATGAGCGTGTAATGCCGGACTACGAGATTCTGGAGCGTACCGGCGAGCAGTACCTGAACGATTCTATTACGGTAGACCGGATGATGGGCGAAATGCGCGATTCCATGGAGAACATCGGATCAATGATGCGCTCGGTGGCTGAATCGAATGAGAATATTACGAGCAATGTAAGAGAGAGCGCACAGGGCGTCGGCGGCGTAGTGGATAACACGGCGGCGCTTGCGGAAAATATGAAGGGCATTGTAGAAGCGCTGAATCAGGTTTCCGGCGTGGTAAGTCATCTGTCCGAGCAGACGGCATGCTTTGAAGGATAGGCTCGGGGAACAGGACGGAGGAAGAGGAGTTGAGCGAAAACTTAATGGAAAAGGGGCCGTCTGACACGGAAGAGGCATCCGGCGGCGGAGATACAAAAAGGAGTGGAAAAGGAGGCGATACAAAAGTCGGTCTTACGCTCCGTATACTGGTGTCGGCTTATGTGCTGTATCTGGCTTACGGTTTGATACGGGGATTCGGGGAAACTACAGGGAACGACAGAATATTAATTGCGGCTGCGATTGTTGTCTTTGTGGCGGCAGGCGGCGCAATCCTGATTCTTTCGGCGAAAAAACTGATAAAGAAGGAGTATGTGGATGCAGATGGAGAAACAGATGAAGATGAAGAGCGGTAAGGGGGCGGGCATCAGACTGAAAATCAATGCCTGCATTCTGGGTACGCTGATTGTGCTTGTAGCGCTGATGGTGGTGGTGATCAGCAGGGCCAGTCAGTATAACGCGCAGTATTCCCAGATCCTTGACAGCATCAGCAAGGTGACTTTCGTCAAGGATAACGCTTCCTATCTGGGGCGCACTGTTGTCGTGAAATGCAGTACAGGCGGGGATATCGCTTCGAGCGGACATGTGGAAGTGATTGACACGATGGAACAGTATGTGGCGGAGGTAGGAGAGAACGTTCCTCAGGAGGCGGAGTACTCGGAAATGCGCAACCAGTATGATAAGTTTGCGTCCGAAACCGGGAAATTTATTGCGTCTTTCCGTGAATTGCAGGCCGCCTGTGGCGCAGCCTATTCTGCTGCGGGCCTGAACGCTGCGCAGGACATGAGCGGTGGTATGAGTTTTGTCAGCTCCAGTGCGGAAATGCTTCTGGCTTCCGAGATAGCGAGGAGTGAGCTGATCGTCGATGAGATTCAGAATGATTTCAGGCGCACGCTCACCATGATCGGGGCGGCCGTTGTAGTTACGGCAATTATAGTCATAGCGGCAGCGTTTGTTCTGACACAGAGCATGACTGCGCCGATTATACAGCTCCAGAAAAGTCTTACTGTTATGTCAGAGGGAAATCTGACGGGTGAGGATATCAAAGTAAAGGGCAGAGACGAGGCAGGACGCGCGGCTTCGGCTTTCAATAAGATGAAGGGGAGCCTGGTGCACCTGATCAGCAAAGTGGCGGCGAATATGGCGGAGCTGAAAATGGCTACCGCGACGGTCAATAACAGTGTGGATGAGAATGCGCAGGGCGGTACCCGGATTGCGGATGCGGTGGACGGGATGCTGGCTGCTTTGGAGAAACAGCAGGAGGAAGTCAGCCGCGCGCAGGAGCAGATCGGCGACATGGGGAACATAGCCGGAAAAGTGGCTGACTATGCCGAGGCGATTCACGGAAATGCAGGTAAGACGAGAGACAATGCCAGAGACGGTATGCAGAAAATCGTGGCCTATGTAGAGCAGATGCAGGAGGTCAACCGTTCTATGCGGGAAATGGAGAGCGTATTTGCTTCTTTCGGAGAAAACACGAAGGGTATGACGGAGGCGCTGGCGTCCATTTCTTCCATCGCGTCCCAGACGAATCTGCTTTCCCTGAATGCATCCATTGAGGCGGCGAGAGCCGGAGAAGCGGGAAGAGGATTTGCGGTAGTGGCTACGGAGATCCGGGATTTGGCGGATGATTCTCAGGCGGCTGCGGCTCATATCGGGAAGATGATCGAGGCTGTCAGCAAACAGGCCGATCAGATGACGGCGCGGCTGAGGGAGAGCCTCGAACAGCTTGAGAAGGGCAACCAGATGACGGGCGAAGCGAGAGAGAGCTTTGAGATTATTACAGAGGGTACGGATGAGGTCAACAATAATGTGGAGGATATCATTAGCGGCGTAGAGGTTCTGAGTGACAGAATCAGAGAGGCCATGGAGAGCATGGGAACCGTTAAAGATGCTGCGGACGGAAATGTGACGGAGATCAATGAAGTCAGTGCGGTCGTGGCCGAACAGTCCGCTAATCTGGAAGAGGTATCCGAAGCCATGGATAAACTGCTCATACTTACCGGAGACGTGGAAGGTCTGGTGAGCGAGTTTAAAATCTGAAACAGGACAGGAAACCTGGCGGCGGCACGGTATATATAGTATAATGTAGAAACATCCGCAGAGAGAGACGGAGCCTGCGGGTGTTTTTATTTTTCCCGGTTTGCAAGTTGTACACTATACAACTTGCGCAAGATGTATGTAAATGCTGAATAAAAAAGATTGACAATATATTGCCATATAGATATAATGAAAATATCATCTGAGAAGATGGTGGTAAAAATGTACAGAATGATTTGTATATTAAGCGCTGGTTAAGCAAAAAGTTCCAATTACTGATTCTTTAAAAGCAAAAAGTTTAAAAAAAATTGGCAAATTGTATAGTGTACAACTTACGGGCGCGTGTAGACAAGTTGACTGTGCGAAACAACTATTTTAAAGGGAGGAAAAAGAGAACATGAAAAAGAAAGTTTTAGGCACACTTTTAAGTGTAGCAATGGTAGCTTCCATGCTTGTTGGTTGTGGCGGCGGTGAGGCACAGACAACGGCTCCCGCAGCGGAGGCTCCTGCAGCAGCAGAGGAGGCTCCCGCAGCAGATGCAGAGGAAGCTCCCGCAGCAGATGCGGCTGAGGCTCCTGCAGCAACTGGCGGCAAGAAGGTTGGCGTGGCAATGCCTACCCAGTCTTCCGAGAGATGGATCAACGATGGCGCTAACATGAAGGCGCAGCTCGAGGCTCTTGGCTACGAGGTAGACCTTCAGTACGCAGAGGATGATGTACAGGCACAGGTTTCCCAGATTGAGAACATGATCGCTTCCGGCGTTAACTGTCTGGTTATCGCTTCTATCGACTCTGACGCGCTTGTAAACGTAGAGGCACAGGCGAAAGAAGCAGGTATTCCGATCATCGCTTACGACCGTCTGCTGATGAACACAGATGCAGTTTCTTACTATGCTACCTTTGATAACAAGGGTGTTGGTACCGCAATCGGTAAGTACATTGAGGAAAATGCAGGTCTTGATCCTGCGGATCCGAAGACCATCGAGTTCTTCATGGGTTCCCCTGATGACAACAACGCTCACATGCTTTACGCGGGTCTGATGGAGGTTCTGCAGCCCTACCTTGACAACGGCGCACTTGTTTGTAAGTCCGGCAGAACTTCTTTCGATGATACATGTATCTTAAGATGGTCTCAGGAGACCGCTCAGCAGAACTGTGAGAACTATCTGACAGGTTTCTACGCTGACGAGGATCTTGACATCTGCGCTACCGCTTTCGACGGTTTCGCATACGGCTGTAAGGCAGCTCTTGAGGGCGCTGGTTACACCGACGAGAACTGGCCTATGATCACTGGTCAGGATGCAGAGCTGATGGCTACCAAGAACATTATCTCCGGCAAGCAGACCATGTCCATCTACAAGGATACCCGTCTCTTGGCTGAGAAGTGCGTTACCATGGTACAGGCAGTGCTTGAGGGTGCAGAGCCTGAGATCAACGATACCGAGCAGTATGACAACGGTAAGATTGTAGTTCCTTCTTACCTGTGCACACCTGTAGCAGTCGACCAGTCCAACTATGAGGAAATCATTGTAAAGGGCGGTTACTACACAGCGGAGCAGTTAGCTGAGTAATTTTTATAAGTTTTCAGGAGGGCGGCGGCAGTTTTGCGGCCGCCCTTTTTCAACAGTCTGAAACCATGCGGCTTCCCGAAAACAGAATGCCGTTGGAACCGGGCTGTCAAGAAAAACAGATGGAGAAGGGAGTTGGGAAAATGTCGGATTACATCTTGGAAATGAACCACATTGTCAAGGAATTTTCAGGTGTCCGGGCGCTGGATGACGTAAATCTGAAAGTGAGACGCGGGGAGATCCATGCTCTTTGCGGTGAGAACGGCGCGGGAAAATCTACGCTGATGAATGTTCTCTCGGGCGTCTGGCCTCATGGTACATATTCCGGCGATGTTGTGTACAAGGGGGAGACATGTAAGTTCCACAATCTGAGGGACAGTGAGGCAAAGGGTATCGTTATTATCCATCAGGAGCTTGCTTTGAGTCCGCTTCTCTCAGTGGCGGAGAATGTGTTTCTTGGCAATGAGCAGTTGGCGGCAAAGGGAGTTATTGACTGGACGAAGACCAGACAGCGCGCGCAGGAAATGCTTGCGAGGGTAGGTCTGGAACATGAGGATGTCAATGTGCCGGTTAACTCGCTGGGTGTTGGTAAGCAGCAGCTTATCGAAATTGCGAAGGCGATGGCTAAGAAGGTAGAACTTCTGATCCTCGACGAGCCTACAGCGGCACTGAATGACGAGGAGAGTAAAAAGCTTCTTGATATTATGCTGGAGCTTAAGAAACAGGGAATTACCTGTATTATTATTTCCCATAAGTTAAATGAGATTGAATATGTATCTGACTCCGTAACGATTATCCGTGACGGTAAGACCATTGAGACTTTGATTAAGGGGAAGGATGACATGTCCGAGGACCGTGTGATTAAAGGCATGGTAGGGCGTGAAATGACCAACCGGTACCCGATGCGTGAAGGCGTTAAGATCGGTGATACCATTTTTGAAGTCAGCAACTGGAATGTTTATCATCCCGACGATGCGGAGCGTCAGGTTTTGAAAAATATTAACATCAGTGTGAGAGCGGGCGAGGTAGTGGGTCTGGCCGGACTGATGGGCGCGGGGCGTACCGAGTTTGCAATGAGCGTATTCGGGCACAGCTACGGGCAGAAGATTTCCGGTACCGTTAAGATCAACGGAAAAGCAGCGGAAATGAAAAACGTGAAGCAGGCGATTGACAGCAAGCTCGCGTATGTGTCCGAGGACAGAAAAGTGTACGGTCTGAACCTGATTGGCGAGATCAAGGAAAATATGACGATAGCGGCGCGGCCGAAGTTCTTTTCCAAGCACGGCGTGATTAACGGAAATGACGAGATCGTTGCGGCGGAAGAGTATAAGAAGAGGATCAATGTCAAGGCGACTTCCATCGAGCAGGTCGTTGGCTCTCTGTCAGGTGGTAACCAGCAGAAGGTGGTTCTGGCGAAGTGGATGCTGACGCAGCCGGATGTGCTGATTCTGGATGAGCCTACCCGCGGTATCGACGTGGGCGCGAAGTATGAAATTTACTGTGTCATAAATGAACTGGCTAAGGCCGGTAAGGCGGTGCTCATTATCTCCTCCGAAATGCCGGAAATCATCGGTACCTGCGACAGAACTTACGTGATTAACGAGGGACAGATTGCAGGCGAATTGAATCACGAGGAGCTGACACAGGAAAAAATTATGCAGTGTATTATGGCACATAATAGAAAGGGTGATGGAAATGAATGAGAAGAAAAAAGTAGTTAATCTTGACATGAAACAGTACGGCATGTTTCTGGCGCTTATTGCCATCTATGTGATTTTTGCCATTATGACAGGCGGGAAAAACCTTTCCCCGGCTAATATCAACAACCTTATTATGCAGAACGGTTATGTGGTTATTCTGGCCATCGGTATGCTGCTTTGCGTGCTGACCGGTAACGTTGATCTGGGCGTTGGTTCTGTTGTAGCGCTTACAGGCGCGGCGGCAGGTATTATTCTGATCGACTATAAGCTGAATATGTGGGTAGCGATTTTTGTTGCGCTGCTGATCGGCCTTCTGGTAGGTATGTTTGCGGGCTTCTTCATTGCTTATCTGGATATTCCGCCTTTCGTTGTGACGCTGGCTACGATGCTGATGGGCCGCGGCCTTACATACACGCTCTTAAAGGCGCAGACCAAGGGCCCTCATCCGGACAATTTCGTATATCTGGGCGCAGGCTTCCTGCCCACAGCTAAAATCAGCTTTGGGGACGGCACGCTGGATCTGGTTTGTATCGCTGTGGCGATTGTGGCTTCTGTGGCGCTGGTGCTCAATGAGATCCGCAGCATCAGGACGAAAGAAAAATATAATTTTGCGACCAATCCCCTGTGGCAGGTTGCACTGAAAATAGTAGTTATGCTCTTTATCATCTGGTTCTGCTTCCTTAAGCTGGCGCAGTACAACGGCCTTCCGTTCGTGCTTGTCATTATGGCTCTGCTGATCGCGCTGTATGGATTTATTACAAGCAAAACGGTGGCGGGTCGTCAGATTTACGCGCTGGGCGGCAACAGAAAGGCGGCAAACCTTTCCGGTATCGACACGAAGAAAGTGTTCTTCTGGGTGTACACCAACATGGGTATTCTGAGTGCGGTAGCAGGTATCGTACTGTCCGCGCGTAACTCTTCTTCCACCCCGAAGGCCGGCGACGGTTTCGAGATGGACGCCATCGCTTCCTGTTACATTGGTGGCGCGGCGGTAGCCGGTGGTGCCGGTACGATCATGGGTGCGGTAGTCGGCGCGTTCATTATGGGTATTCTGAATAACGGTATGTCCCTGTACGGCTGGTCTACAGATATCCAGAAGATCGTGAAAGGTGCGGTTCTTCTCGGTGCGGTAACCGTGGACGTTATTTCCAAGAGAAAGAAAGGCTGATGATCTGACAGTAAGATACATAGCAGATAGGGACAGCGGGGGAAAACGCGGCCCTTAATGTGTGAGGGCTGCCCGAAAGGGTGGCTCTCTGCGCGTTTAAATAAAGGCAGGAAGCTGCGGAGACGGGTGTATAACAAAGTGTGACAGGAGTGTGCGATGGAGAAAGCAACGCCTAAATATATGGAGTTGGTCGGATGGATCAACGAGCAGATAGAGACGAAAAAGCTGGTTCCGGGTCAGAAGATGTATTCGGAAAACACGCTCAAGGAGATGTTCGGGGTTAGCCGTCAGACTGTCAGACATGCTATCGGCGTTTTGGAGAATGAGGGGGTGATCCGCCGGATTCAGGGGAGCGGTACCTACATTAATGACAACCGTCTGGCGAATCTGACGAAACGGATGCGCGTTTCCGTGGTGACGACCTATGTGGACGGCTATATTTTTCCGCGGACCATACAGGGGATAGAAAACGTGCTTCTCGAGGCCGGGTACTCGGTACAGATTGCTTTTACCAATAACCAGCACGGACGGGAAAAAACCATTCTGGAGGATATTATCAGCCGGGACGAGGTGTCGGGGCTGATTGTGGAGCCTACGAAAAGCGGCATTCCCAATCCAAACCTGCGGCTCTATCAGGAGATACGCAAGAAGCGGATTCCGGTGATCTTTATCAACAGTTTTTATCCGCAGTTAAAAATTCCGCATGTGTCCATCAACGACCATATGGCCGGATGGAAAATGACAAAGTATCTGCGTTCCATGGGACATGAAAAAATCGGTGGTATTTTTAAACTGGACGACGGACAGGGGCAGGCGCGTTTTTCCGGATATATGGACGCGATGATGGACGACGGGCTTGAGGTGGAGGATCGACAGATCGTCTGGGTGGACACAGAAGAGAAACAGCATCTGGAAAAGGCCTCCGAAAAGGTGCTGGAGCGTTTTAGGAACTGCACGGCTGTGTTCTGCTATAACGACGAGGTGGCCTTTGGATTGCTGGATATTTTCAAGAAAAACGGCATCCGGGTTCCGCAGGACATTTCGGTGGCCAGCGTGGATGATTCGGAGCTGGCTATTTTGGGAGACGTGCCGATTGCTTCCACGCCGCACCCCATGGAGAGACTTGGCAGTAAGGCGGCGGAAAATCTTCTGCGGATGATTAAAGATCCGGGGTATGATGCGAACTATGAGTTTGAGGTGGATGTGGTGCCGCGCAGTTCGGTGCGGAAGATCAGGTAAAAAAACAACACATACAACTTGCGCATTTGTATGTACAAGTAGTAGACTATATTATAGGATGCACAGTGTGGCATGTGCAAATTGTGAAGGAATACTGTATACAAAATTGTATATGTGTACAACTTAAAACCTAGTCGCAGAAAAAACAAGCGACTGCGAAGCAGGCATTTGTTTTTGCGCGACGGTTTTAACGAGCAGACGTCCGACGAAGTCGGACAGAGAGTGCGCAGCACGGGTCTGCGAGTCTCACAGCCCGGCCAAAGACGGACAAAGAGTGCGCAGCACGGGTCTGCGAGTCTCACAGCCCGGCCAAAGACGGACAGAAAGTGCGCAGCACGAGTCTGCGAGTCTCACAGCGCTGACGAAAACAAATTTTAAGAAAGAGAGGGTATTGTATGAGCGCAGCAAAGAACTACAAATTTTGGTTTTGTACGGGATCTCAGGACTTGTATGGGGATGAGTGTCTGAGAAAGGTGGCGGATCATTCCGCGAAAATGGTGGAAGGGTTAAATGCTTCCGGCAACCTGCCTTTTGAGGTAGTGTTAAAGCCTACGCTGCTTGGGCAGGCTTCTATCCGCAAGACTTTCAATGACGCAAACAACGATCCGGAGTGTGCGGGTGTCATTACATGGATGCATACTTTTTCTCCGGCGAAGATGTGGATTCTGGGCCTGAAGGAGTTCAGAAAACCGCTGTGTCATCTGCATACGCAGTTCAATGAGGAGCTTCCTTACGACACCATTGATATGGATTTTATGAACGAGAACCAGTCTGCGCACGGCGACAGAGAGTACGGCCATATCGTGAGCCGTATGGGAATTGAGAGAAAGATTATCGTGGGCCACTGGGCGTCTGAGCGCGTACAGAAGCAGCTTGGAAGCTGGATGCGCACGGCAATCGGCGTGATCGAGTCCTCCCATGTGCGCGTGTGCCGTTTCGGTGACAACATGAACAATGTGGCGGTTACCGAGGGTGATAAGGTAGAAGCGCAGATCAAATTCGGATGGGAAATTGACCATTACTGCGTGAACGACGTGGTAGAATATGTGGATGCGGTTGCACAGGGCGACGTAAACGCGCTGGTAGAAGAGTATTACAGCAAATATAAGATTATAGACGAGGGAAGAGACGCGGACGAGTTCAGAAGACATGTGGCAGTGCAGGCGCAGCAGGAGATCGGTATCGAGAAATTCCTTGTGGAGAACGATTATCATGCGGTTGTAACCCACTTTGGTATGCTGGGCGGTCTGAAACAGCTTCCGGGTCTGGCGATCCAGAGACTGATGGAAAAGGGCTACGGCTTCGGCGCGGAGGGCGACTGGAAGGTAGCGGCTATGGTTCGCCTGATGAAGCTGATGACGGCGGATATCAAGGGAGCGAAGGGTTCCTCTCTGATGGAGGATTACACATACAATTTGGTGCCCGGCAAGGAAGGCATCCTGCAGGCGCACATGCTTGAGGTCTGCCCTTCTGTAGCTGACGGCGATGTGGCAATCAGGGTATGCCCGCTTTCCATGGGCAACAGAGAAGATCCCGCCCGTCTGGTATTTACGGCGAAGGAAGGCCCTGCGGTGGCGTGCTCCTTAGTGGATCTGGGAACGAGATTCCGCCTGCTGATCAACGCGGTAGACTGCAAGAAG
Source organism: uncultured Lachnospiraceae bacterium (assembly GCA_949051815.1). GTDB lineage: Bacteria > Bacillota > Clostridia > Lachnospirales > Lachnospiraceae > UBA3282. The sequence goes on along the minus strand of CARQVR010000004.1, from coordinate 58,143 downwards.
GTGGAGAAGCCTATGCCGAAGCTGCCGGTTGGTACGGCATACTGGACACCGCAGCCGAATCTGGAAGTTGGCGCTACGGCATGGATTCTGGCGGGCGGCGCGCACCACACGGCGTTCTCCTACGATCTGACCGTGGAGCAGATGGCAGACTGGGCGGATGCGATGGGTATTGAGAGCGTTATCATTGATAAAGGCACCAATATCCGTGATTTTAAAAATGAATTGAGATGGAATGCAGCCGCGTTTGCGTGATGGCAATGAGCAGTGCGCAGATGTAAGATAAAAAATGGCAGCTTGCTGACAAGTTTTTCAGATTACAGATGCATAGCGCGAAGCCCGCGGGCGAGGGAATCCGAAGGATTCTCGAGCTTGCACTGCGGATAAACATAAAGGAGGTAAAAGGGTAAGTATGGGAGCAAAAGAATGTATTGCAAGCGGTAAGGCGGTGCTGGGCATTGAGTTCGGCTCTACAAGAATCAAGGCGGTTCTGGTGGACGAGAACAACAAGCCCATCGCATCGGGGGCGCACGACTGGGAGAACAGACTGGAGAACGGCATCTGGACTTACAGTCTGGACGACATCTGGACGGGATTACAGGACTGCTATCAGAAACTGACAGAGGACGTGCAGGCACAGTACGGTGAGAAACTGGTAAAACTGGGCGCAATCGGTTTTTCTGCAATGATGCATGGCTATATGGCCTTCAATGAGAAGGATGAGCTGATGGTTCCTTTCCGCACCTGGAGAAACACGATTACGGAGGAGGCTTCCACGAAGCTGACGGAGCTTTTCAACTATCATATTCCGCAGAGATGGACGATTGCACATCTCTATCAGGCGGTTTTGAACGGTGAGGCGCATGTGCCGGATCTGAAATTTGTGATTACGCTGGCAGGTTATATCCACTGGAAGCTGACGGGAGAGAAAATCGTTGGCGTGGGCGAGGCTTCCGGTATGTTCCCGATTGACATTGCGACGGGACAGTTTAACGAGAAGATGATCGCACAGTTTGACGAGGCGGTAGCGGACAAGGGCTTTGCATGGAAATTAAAGGATGTGCTTCCGGCGGTATACACGGCGGGGCAGCAGGCGGGCGCGCTGACGGAAGAGGGCGCGAAACTGTTAGATCCCACAGGCACCTTACAGGCAGGCATTCCTTTCTGCCCTCCGGAGGGCGACGCAGGAACAGGTATGGCGGCGACCAACAGCGTAGCACAGCGTACCGGTAATGTATCTGCGGGAACGAGTGTGTTCGGCATGATCGTTATGGAGAAGGAACTCTCCAGGGTATATGACGCGATTGATCTGGTAACGACCCCGGACGGCAGCCTTGTGGCGATGGTACACTGCAACAACTGTACTTCCGATCTGAACGCATGGGTAAACCTGTTTAAGGAATACTCGGAAGTAATGGGCATGAAGGTGGATATGAACGAGCTGTACGGCAATCTCTACCGCAAGGCATTGGAGGGAGATGATGACTGCGGCGGTCTGCTTGCTTACAATTATTTCTCCGGAGAGCATGTGACGGGCTTTAACGAGGGACGCCCTCTGTTTGTAAGAAAGCCTGATGCGAAGTTTAATCTGGCGAACTTTATGAGAGTGCATCTGTTTACCTCTCTGGGCGCGCTTAAGACCGGTTTTGACATTCTTTTCCAGGAGGAGAAGGTGGAAGTGGATGAAATTCTGGGACACGGCGGTCTGTTCAAGACAAAGGGCGTGGGACAGAGCATTCTGGCAGCAGCGATGAACGCGCCGGTAAGCGTTATGGAGACAGCAGGCGAAGGCGGCGCGTGGGGGATTGCACTTCTTGCTTCCTACATGATTAATAAAGGGGCGGATGAGAGTCTCGCGGCATTCCTTGACAGCAAAGTGTTTGCAGGTCAGAAGGGCGAGAAGCTGGATCCGAAGGCGTCCGATGTGGAGGGCTTCAATAAGTTTATGAAGGTATACGGCGCAGGGCTGGCAATAGAGAGAGCTGCGGTAGAATCTATGTAAGTGAGTTAACGGGCAATGGCGAAGCGCAGCTATGCTTTGGCGGTCATTGTGTACATTGTATATTCCAACGCAGACCCGCTTCCGCTTCGCAAAAAACGCAGCGGTACTAAGCTTGATAAGACCTCGCTAAGTACCGGCGTCTTTTGAGAGTCTGCTAATGGATTATACAACATACACAATATAATCGACTAAGAGGCGCTTCGTAACCGCCTGTTGTAATTTGAAAAAGGAGTGAAAAACGATGCTTGAGGAACTGAAAAAACGAGTTTACGAGGCGAATATGCTTCTCCCGAAGTATGGACTGGTGACGTTCACATGGGGCAATGTGAGTGAGATCGACAGAGAGAGCGGCATTTTTGCCATCAAACCGAGCGGTGTTGACTATGATAAGCTGACGCCGGACGATATGGTGCTGGTAGATCTGGAGGGTAAGAAGGTGGAGGGAAAATACAACCCGTCCTCCGATACCGCTACCCATGTGGAGCTTTATAAGGCTTATCAGGAGATCGGCGGCGTGGTACATACCCATTCTTCCTATGCCACAAGCTGGGCACAGGCGGGCAGAAGCATTCCCTGCTACGGAACGACCCATGCCGATTACTTTTACGGGGAGATTCCCTGCCTGCGCTGTCTGAATGAAGACGAGATCGCGGACGCATACGAGAAAAATACGGGACTTCTGATCGTCAACGAGTTTAAGAGGATGGATAAAGATCCGGTGGCGGTTCCGGCGGTTCTGTGCAAGAATCACGGTCCTTTCGCGTGGGGCAAAGACGCGCATGAGGCTGTGCATAATGCGGTGGTACTCGAGGAAGTGGCTAAGATGGCTTACCGCGCGGAGACGATTCAGGCGAGAATCCAGCCTGCGCCGCAGGAATTGCAGGATAAGCATTACTTCCGCAAGCACGGCGCCAATGCCTACTACGGCCAGTGAGAAACGGCGCGCAGACCGGAGAGTGAGCGGAAGCTGCCTGATAAAAAATCAGTGTAAGGCGACATATGCCGTTGAAATGAGCGGGCCGGTGTGAGAAGATAGTAGAAAGACAGCGGTTCGGGCGGCATATGTGCATGGTAAGAAAAGTGCTGAAAATGGCACCTATATTATAATCAAATGGAGGACAGCGATGAACAAATCAGAGTTACAAAAAACAGCGAACGAAGTCCGCAAAGGGATTGTAACTGCCGTACATGGAGCGAAGGCAGGACATCCGGGCGGATCTTTGTCGGCAGCAGACATTTTTACTTACCTGTATTTTGAGGAGATGAACATTGATCCGAAGGATCCGAAGAAAGCGGACAGAGACCGTTTCGTGCTTTCCAAGGGACATACGGCTCCGGGCCTTTATTCCGTTCTGGCAAACAGAGGATATTTCCCGGTAGAGGATCTGCCCACGCTGCGCCATCTTGGTTCCTATCTGCAGGGACATCCCTGTATGCAGGAGACGCCCGGCGTAGATATGTCTTCGGGATCTCTGGGACAGGGCATTTCCGCGGCGGTAGGCATGGCGCTTGCGGCTAAGATGGACGGTAAGGACTACAGAACCTACACGCTGCTTGGCGACGGTGAGATTCAGGAAGGCCAGGTCTGGGAGGCGTCCATGTTTGCGGGACACAGAAAGCTTGACAATCTGGTAGTGATCGTGGACAACAACGGTTTGCAGATCGACGGTAAGATCGACGACGTTTGCTCGCCTTATCCGATTGACAAGAAATTCGAGGCGTTTAACTTCCACGTAATCAATATCGACGGCAACGATTTCGACCAGATCGACGCTGCATTTAAGGAAGCGAAGGCGACCAAGGGACAGCCTACCGCTATTATCTGTAAGACAGTGAAGGGCAAAGGCGTTTCCTTCATGGAGAACAATGCGGGATGGCACGGCAAAGCGCCCAACGATGACGAGTACGCGACGGCGATGGCAGATCTTGCAAAGATTGGTGAAGAATTAGGAGGTGCAAACTAATGGCAGATGTGAAGAAAATTGCAACAAGAGAAAGCTATGGTAATGCACTTGCTGAGTGTGGTGCAGATTTTCCGAATCTGGTAGTTCTGGATGCGGATCTTGCAGGCGCGACGAAAACCGGCGTGTTCCAGAAGGCATTTCCGGATCGTCATATCGACTGCGGTATTGCGGAGTGTAATATGACAGGTATTGCAGCGGGTCTTGCTACCTGCGGAAAAGTACCTTTTATCAGTTCCTTTGCTATGTTTGCAGCGGGACGTAACTTTGAGCAGGTTCGTAACTCTATCGGCTATCCCCGCTTAAACGTAAAGATCGGCGCAACCCATGCGGGTATTACCGTAGGTGAGGACGGCGCAACCCATCAGTGTAACGAGGATGTGGCTCTGATGCGGACCATTCCCGGCATGACTGTTATCGTGCCTTCTGATGATGTGGAGGCGAAGGCGGCGGTGAGAGCGGCAATCGAGATGGAAGGCCCGGTATATCTGCGCTTTGGACGTGCGGCTGTGCCTGTAATTAACGACAAGCCGGATTACAAGTTTGAAATCGGCAAGGGTGTTCTCCTGAGAGAGGGAACGGACGTGACAATCGTTGCCAGCGGCATTACGGTTTCTTCCGCTCTGGATGCGGCGGAAATGCTTGCAGCGGACGGCATCAGCGCAGAGGTGATCAATATCCACACCATCAAGCCTTTGGATGAAGAGCTGGTGCTTGCTTCCGCGAAGAAGACCGGAAAAGTGGTTACGGCTGAGGAACATACCGTGATCGGCGGTCTTGGAAGCGCTGTGTGCGACTGTCTGTCTGAGAAACATCCCACACCCGTTTTGCGGATCGGTATGCAGGATGTATTCGGCGAGTCCGGTTCTGCGAATGCGCTGGTAGAGAAGTATGGTCTGGACGGAAAAGGCATTTACGAAAAGGTAAAAACTTTTGTAAAATAGAGAGGCACCTGATTATGGGTAAAAGAATATTGTCTCCCTCCATTCTGGCGGCAGATTTCGCCAGATTGGGGGAGCAGATTAAAGAGGCGCAGGAAGCCGGAGCGGAATATTTACATATTGATGTGATGGACGGGGTGTTTGTGCCATCCATTTCCTTTGGTATGCCGCTTATCCGCTCAATCCGCAAGGTGACGGACATTGTGTTTGATGTACATCTGATGATCGTAGATCCGGATCGGTATTTGAAAGAATTTAAGGCGTGCGGTGCGGACAGCATCACGTTTCATCTGGAGGCGACGGATGATGCGGAAGAGACGATAGACCTGATACGAAACATTGGCTGCAGGGTAGGTATGTCGATCAAACCGAAGACGCCGGTGGAGGTGGTCAGAAAATATCTGCCGAAACTGGATATGCTTCTGGTCATGACAGTGGAGCCGGGATTTGGCGGACAAAAGTACATACCTGAATCGACGGAGCGTGTCCGCCGGGTACGGGAGATGGCTGACGAAATGGGGCTTGACCTCGATATTCAGGTGGACGGTGGTATCACGGTGGAGAACGCGAAAATTGTTCTGGACGCCGGAGCCAATGTGGTTGTGGCCGGTTCTGCGGTTTTTGGAGGCAGTATTACAGAAAATGTAAAGAACTATCTGGCACAGTTCTGATTTGAAACGTGTGGCGCAGTCTTTCAGACTGCGCCATTTATTTTGCTGTCCGCCTCGGCCTTTCCCAGAAGATAGAGAAAAGCAATGGCGGGCACACGAAGAATCGGAATGGCCGTTTCGTGTTTGGCGATGCCGAAATCATTCATTTCTTTTGTAACCAGAAAGGCGTGCGTCACCTTTGTGGTTTTATCTTTGCACAATTCCACGATTGCGTCTGAGGCAGGTATGTGGGAATTGTTGCGGTATTTTACCTCGCAGAGAATTTTTCGCCGGGGAAGTTCTACCACAACATCGACTTCCTTTTGATTGTCTCTGGCATTTCTGAAATATCCAAGCTGCGCCGGAGTGCCCTGATAGTAGGAAACCATGTGCTTGTAGACGGCGGTTTCCACCATGATGCCAAGTTCAGTCTCGTCTGAAAGCACATCGTCGATCATCAGCACCGCATTGCGGATAGCGGCGTCGGCAATAAAAATCTTAGGTTTTCCTTTTAATGCCCCTCTGCTTCCTACATTCACAGGCTTGGCCAGATAGATGAGGTTGGACATTTCCAGAGCTGCAATATAGCTGTCGATAGTCGAGACGGAGATATTTTCAAGTTCCTTCGCGGCTGTGGTTGCACTAAAAATTTCCGTGGTGTTCATGCACAGATACAAAAACAGCTTTTCCATGAGCAGAGGATTGCGAATGTTAAACAGAGACAATACGTCGCGCTTAATGACTTTGTCTACGACGTCTTCACGAAGCATCCGCTGGGCATACAGATCATCACTGGACAGTACAAGCTCCGGAAAGCCGCCGATGGTCAGATGCCGGTTGAAATGATTTCGCAGAGGTAAAAACCGGCTCACCAGTTCACCCAGTCTGGCATGATCCATGTTTGTAAGCTCACAGGGCTGTATGATATCGCCGGCCAGAGGATCTTCCAGACCGAGCACTTTACAATATTCATAGAAGGACATGGTTGGTATTTTCAGAACATTCCATCTGCCGGTGCCGCTGTCGGCGGCTCCTTTTTCTAAAATAGGACTTGCGGAGCCTGTTGCAACCATACGGATATCTTTCCTGCTGTCGTAAATAACCTTCATCCATAATTCCCAATCATCCGTATATTGTATCTCGTCAAAGAAGAGATATTTTTCTCCTTCAATCGGATACATGGATTCATAGACGGATAGGACAGTTTCCACATTGACGAGCTTTAACATCGGGTTGTCGAAGGAAATGTACAGGATATTTCTCGGATGGACACCCTCGTCCAGCAGCTTGTCAATAATCTGATAGAGAATCGTGGTCTTGCCGACCCGCCTTACACCGGAGAGTACAATAAAACGGCGGATGCTGGGGTGTTTTAGCATTTGCAGCGCTTCGTAATATGCCAGCCGTCGCTGGGGTTTCGCGTCGTCCCTGACAGCGGAAGGCGCTCTCCACCAAGGGTTATACTGCCATAAAACTTTTATGATTTTTTCCTCGCTTACGATTGCCATAAGATACCTCCGCTTATTATATAAGGTAGTATTTCTGTGTAAAACAAAAGTATACTATGGAAACAGTATGACTAATATTTTGTTATATTATACTAACAGATATTAATTATTGCAAGTATATTATAGAAATAGTAAAGATGTTTAAATATTATAACCATTTAATTTATATGCTATTAGCATACTATAAAATGAAAACGCACAGACTATTTTGATGTTATAACCATGGAATAGTCTGTGCGTTTTTTAAACATACTCTGTAAACGGGATGTTACGAGACAATATTTTGCAGCCAGATCCCCTTCTTAACCAGCACAAATCCGATGACGCATTTGATCCAGTCACCCATCTGCACGAAGGCGTAGACGGCCACCACGGGCAGGCCCGTATAACGGGTCAGAATAAAGGCGATTACTACATTGACGCACCAGATGAAAACGCTGTCGAAAAGAAAGGTGATAATCGTTTTGCCGCCGGAACGCAGTGTAAAGTACGAGGCGTGAAGAAAGGCGTTCTGGGGCATAAAGACGGCTGCAAGCATGATAAAGTATGCCGCGAGCGTCCGTGCCTCGGCGTTTGTGTTGTAGAGCAGCGGAAAAAACCGTGCCAGCACGAGCATGACGGCGGCAATGAGAACACAACTGAATACGGAGAAGGCGATCATTTTATTATCTGTATCCCGCGCTTCCTTCATTTTGCCCGCGCCCAGAAGCTGGCCGACAATAATTGCGACAGATTCACCAAGCGCAATAAACACGATGTTAAATACGTTGTTGATCGTATTGGAAATATTAAGCGCGGCTATCACGTTTAAGCCGCGGATAGAATAGCACTGCGTCAGCATCGCCGTTCCGGCAGCCCAGAACGTTTCGTTTAAAAGAAGAGGCATACCCTTTGTAATAATTTTGAACATAAGCGATGCAGGGACCTTTAAGGTGGTGTAAAGTCCCTGGATAAAGGGATGATCCTGCGCGTGGCGGTGCGTATGGATCAGCACAATGCCGCATTCAACGAAGCGGGAAATAATCGTGGCGATGGCGGCGCCCTGCACGCCAAGAGCCGGTGCGCCGAATTTGCCGTATATCAATATGTAATTTAAAACCAGATTGACAAAGACCGCGATGACACCCGCTTTCATGGGCAGAATCGTCTTTCCGCACTCACGCAGGGTACTGGAATAGACCTGAACCAGCATAAAAGGGATCAGACCGGGAAGCATAATCCGGAGATATTCCCTGCCGTAATGCAAAGTGGCGGCCGCACTTTCGGCTGTGCCGTCCCCCTGCAAATAGAACGTAATCAGCGCATCCCCGGCGGTCAGAAAAAGAATGACGGTAAATAAAGTAATTAAGGAAACCATCCATATTTTAAAGCGGACAGTCTGCCGGACACCCTCATGATTTTTTTGGCCAAAATACTGCGCAGTAAAAATACCTGCGCCGGACACCCCGCCAAACAGGCATAGATTGTAGACAAAGAGGAGCTGATTGACAATGGCCACGCCGGACATTTGTTCCGTGCCGATCTGCCCGATCATAATATTGTCCAAAAGACTCACGAAGTTTGTGATGCCGTTCTGAACCATGATGGGAACCGCAATGGCGAGCACCATCTTATAAAAGCTCTTGTCTCCGATGAATTTGCGTCTTGTTTTCTCTAAAAGTCTCATTCCACCATTCTACAGTATCTGCTATGCGTATGCAACTCGTTTTTGGGCTTTTTTGGGAGTATTGTTTTAGGGTGTATATAATGACTACATTTTGTAAAATTCTGTTGTGGTGCATTTCCCCCGGATTAAACGAAATGTTGATTTTTTTCAAATTCCGGCTTGCCATTAAATGAATGATGAAATATGATGAAATAAGCGAAAAAGCACAAACTATAAATAGTTCAGGATGGAGGAGACGTCATATATGGAATTTCAAAATTTAACGAACTGTGAAGAGATGGTGATGAAGACAGTGTGGGATGCGGAGAAGGAACTGGATCTGGCGGGTATCACACAGAGAGTAAACGAGACGTATCATAAACAGTGGAAACCACAGACCGTTTCCACTTTTCTGGCGCGGCTTGTCAGGAAGGGGTATTTGAAACACTACAGGCAGGGACGGGTGTTCTATTACCAGATAGTGGTTCTGCAAAAGGACTATCTGGGGGAAATGGCGGAGCGGTTCGTAGAATTTTGGAAACAGGAAAATGTGGATGTCTTTTTAGAGGCATTGGAAAAGCAGTCTGCGTTTGGCTGACAGTCTGCTGTTGCTTGCTTTTTCGTTAATTCGCACCAAACGTCATACCAAACAATAACACCCGCACTTTCCGCATTAGCAACAGATTAGTGACAGATTTCTCTTGGCCGGAACCGTTCCCATCGCCCTGTTCATGCGGGTTTTACGATTTAATAAAAATTTAATTAATAACAAATTAGCGACAAATCGGGTGGTTTTTAGCAAATTGCAATTGTTCACGAACGAATTTGCAAGCAGAATTTCAACAAGAAAGTCCGAAAACCCGCATGAATACTGGGTAAACGAGAAAACAGGATTTTTCACGGCGGACGCCTCCTAAATTGTGGCGGATGCAGATGAACCCGATAATTCCGGCGATTCTGACACCACAGAGGACGAGCAAATACCCGGGGAAGGAGATCCTTCTGAGGAAACACCGGACGATAACGATACACCTGTTATTGATCCGTCTGAGGATGTAGAAGAAGATCCGGCAGAGGAGCCTGATGAGGAAGAGGTTGTGGAGCCCACAGTCGATCCGGAAGATCCGGCTCTTGATCCTACTGTATCCGTAAACGGAGATGAAGTGGCGCTGGCAGCGCCGGATGCTCCCGTAATCGTGCTGAAAAACGGTGAGGCGGCATTAACCAGTGGTGCAAGTGTACCGAACCGTACAAGCGGTATTACATTTGAGATAACAGCAGTAGATGGTGTTTCATTCTATTATACACTCGACGGTTCCGCACCTACTAAGGAAAGTACCGCGTATAGTGGAGCCGTGACTTTGACTGCGCCTGACAAGGACGAGGCAGCGACACTCACGATCAAGGCGGTTGGGGTTACTGCCGCTGCAGGAGAGGGCGGCGAAGATCAGGTATCAGATGTTGCTACCGCTACCGTTGTATATGAAGCAAAGACAAACACGATTAAGCTGGACGCAAGTTCCGAAGAAGGCGTTACCATAAAGGCAGGCACAGACACAATCACTGCAGAAAACGGGCTTGCATTGGATCCGGCAAGCGATCTTGCGCTGACTGTTGAGATTGGCGAAGAAGCTGCCAAGACAAAGGAAATCGATAAAGTACAGTACAAGAGCGCAGATGCAAACGTTACCGAGTGGAAGGACGCAGTAGCTGCCGCTAACGGTACCTATACGATTCCTATGGCTGACCTGACGACGGATATTCTTGTAAAAGCAAGTCTGAAGGATATGCCGCAGATCACATTTGCTGTCAGCGAAGGAAGCACTTACGAGATGTTCACCGCAAAACTTACGGTGAAAAAGGGAAGCACTACCATTAAAAACGCGGAGCTTCTCGAGCTTACTAAAGATGACAATAAGGTTTCTGTTCCCAGCGGCACAGTTGTGACTGCTGTGATTGATGCGAAAACAAAATGTCAATTGACCAAGGTAACCCTTGGCGACAAGGATATAACAATCGCAAATAAAATCAAAGCAACTGTAACCGTCAGCACTGCCAGCGAACCGCTGAATGCAAATCAGACGATTACGATAACCGCGGCGGAAGAATATCTGAAAGCTGTGGTAGAGCCAAAGACAGAGGGGCAGGGCGAAGCAAAGGAATCACCGGCTAAAACCTGGACCGTAGCTCCCAGAAATGAATACACCCTCTCCGCTCTAAAAGGCGGCAATGGCGCTTTCAAGATCGGTAAAGCAGAGTGTGATCAGGTGGATGGTATTACGCTCACACAGAATAAAGAGTCACAGGGTGAAGGCGAGAGGGCAACAGAAGTACCCGCCGGCACATATACACTTGCTGTAGATGCAGCAGCAGGCGGCAAGACAGCTAAGGTGAAGCTGTATGCTGCGGAAGAAGACACAACGCCCGTAGATACCATCACGATTAAAGTGGCGCCTGTTATCACAAAGGTAACCGTGGGCGGTTTAAAGAACGGTGTCATCAGTCAGATAATCGGCACAGAGGCATCTTATCCGCTGACGCTTACAACCAGCGAAAAGACCTCCAAAGATGAGTTAGTTGCTTCCGTTAAGACGGGGACAGACGCATCCGGCTCCGTTAAGAGCGTGGAGATCAAGGACAATAAGCTGGTTGTCATTACAAACGCTGTGGCGCCGAAGGCTGACGCAGCAGAAATCGAGATCAAAAACAACAGTGATACGGCGCAGGAGAAGCCTGTCGTTGCAACGGTTAAGGTGACTACCACCGCTCCTGCATGGGCCGAAAAAGTAGCTCCTGTCGTAAAACTGGCAAGCGCGACGGATATTGCGCTGAAACTGAGCATGACCCTTCCCAAGGGAGCAAGCGCAGCGCCCGCGGAAGGCACAGAGTATTATTATAAGGTAAAAACGACGGCCGTGAATCCGAAGACTGGCGTTACCTACCCTGCCGACGGTAAGGATAGATATTTTAAGGTTAACGGAAACAACGCAACAGTCAGCGAAGTCGTTAAAGTTATAGAGGCTACCTTTGGTCAAGGCACTGACACCAAGTTCAATGTGGAGGTACAGCTTCTTCAATACACAACAGGAACCACGACAGATCCAGGCGGTGATGGCAACGGCGATGGCGGCAATGGCGATGGTGACAACGGTAATGGAGAAAATCCCGACGGCGGTGAAGAGACACCCGGTGGCGGAGAAAATGGCGGCGGTAACGAAGGTGGTGCAGAAACCACATCTTATGGTGATGTTTCCGCTTATGCAGAGGGCGACACAGGAAGCACGACTCCTCCTGCTGACACCGGTGTTGACAATTTAACACCACCGACAGGCGGTACTCTTATCGCATCCAGTAAAGTTGCAACCGTAAAGAACCTTGCAACTAAGGCGCCTTACTATGCTGATAAGATTTCCCTGAAGAAGGAGAAGGCGGCATCCTCTCTCTATACAGGACAGACCGCGGTAGTGGCATCCATTGACTTCGGTAAAAATACAACTTACAACCGTGACGAGGACGTTGAGGTTGAAGTGGTTGACGCACCGGAGAAGCAAAATGGTGACAAATTATTGACAGCCGAAATCGAGGACGGCAAGGTTACACTTGCAGCCGATGCGGAGTTAACACCCGGCAAGTATACAATCCGTGTAAGCCAGACTGCAGGTACCGGTATTCCGCAGGAAACAGTTCCTGCCAGCGCGACCCTGCAGGTGACTGTGGTACAGGGTATCTACAAGATTGATCCGGTTAGTGCGCCCAAGATCTATGTTGCGGCGAATAAGACCGGTACAGCGAAGATCACACCTGTATACAATGACAAAAACAGCGATGGTGTAACTGACGCCAAGCCCAAGACAGCGAAAGTAAGCTATCAGGTAGGTAAGCTGGAGAATAAACAGTTTGCGGCAGATGCAGATATTGCCAAAAAAGTAAGTGTTAAGAGTAACGGTACGGTAACCGTACTGAAAGGATATGAAAAAGATCCAATTGACGGCGGCAAATTTGCGGTACAGGTCAAGGCTGCGGATTTTGCAGATAACGAAGTGGCCGAGACAGTTGAATATGAGGTTATAACACAGGCCGAAGAGCTTGGCGCTATCGTACTGGTAGCTAAAGAGCAAAGTACCTATAAGAAATTAGATGTTACCGGAAAGCTTGCAGTGAACGAAATCGCAGACGGCAAGGCAACAATTGCGGTTCTGAAAAAAGATGTGCAAAAGACGGATAACTTCGAGGAGGGTGACTTTGCCGAGCCTGCATCCTATACGCTGACCTTTAGCAAGAAAAAGGACATCGGAATGTATGCGAATGGCGAGATCTGGGTGAATAAGCCTGTCGATAATGTCAAGGTGTCTGCTGTGACAACCGACGGCGGCAAAAAGAAAGCGACCGATTTAGTATTCTCCGTTACCTATGAGACGGTGGAGGGCGCAAAGCTCCAGATTACCAGTCCTCAGGGCGTAAACTTCTCTGCTGAGAACAAAGCCGAGGTGACTGTCCCTACCGGTGAAATCATCAAGATCCAGGCGGTAGATAAGGACGACAAGGCGTTAGAAGGCAAGCTGGTTGACTACAAGATCACTACTTTAAAGGGCGCGAAGATCGTTACCGGTAAGAACAGTCTTTCGGTAGGCATTCTGATGAGTGGTAAGGAAGCTACCGTGAAGCTGACAAATCCGAAAGGCTCCACACCGAGGGATGTAACCTACACGATCACCAACACGAACTTTGACCAGCCGAAAGCGCCGAAGGTAACCGTTGCGAAGGGCGCAAAGCTATATGCAAATAATACAAACGCGCAGAAGCTGACGTTTACGATTGCGAAGTCTGATCCTGTCGAGGCTGTAAAAGTAAAGATTTCGGCTGCTCCGGACGAGGCTTCCCAGAAGCTGCTTGGTTATATCAGCGACAGCAACAAAGAGATCAGTCTGGCAAATAAGGTGATTTCAAAGGTTGAAACAGTAGACTTTGATGTCAACTTCTCCGCAAATATGGATGTGATCAAAAAGGCGACGCTTTACTTCGACTTTATCGGTGAAGAAGGAGGAGATAACGACAAGAAGGATGTCATCCTTACAAAGACCTCCACTGCCGTAACGGTAAAGACAGAGCTTTTGAAGAAGTCTTATAAGCTCACTAACAAGTACACCATGTCTGCGAAAGACACCGCGAAGGTAGCTCTGACAGGCAAAGAAACCGGTGTAGAAAAGGTAGAATTTAAGAGTATCCTGAACGCAAACATTAAGGGTACGGTAAACAAATTTAAAGAGGCATTCAAGCTTACTGACAGTAAACTCTGCCTGATCGACGAAACGAAAGCTGTGAAAGATTATCAGGACGGGGACAAGAAGCTGAACAACCTGATTGGTTTCGTGAAGTATACGGTAACCTACAGGGATGGCTCCGAACAAGAGTTTATTACACAGTTGACAATCAATGTGAAGCCTTCCGTAAGAAAGCTGACTTCTAAAAAGGCAGTTCTGGTAAAGGAAGACGACATGGCTCCTGAGATCACCGTAATGGCTGGTAAGGATGTCTGCGGACTGGCTTATGCTGCATATAAGGACAAAGAAGGAACCATATTTGCTCTGGATGAAACAAAATCCTATGCAGATGGTACCGTGACCCTGAAACTGGCAGATGGTGTTAAGGCAGCGGATGTGACTCTGACTAAGAAAGAGGGCACCCTCACGGTAATTCCGGCTGACAGCATGTATGTCAAAGCGTGGGAAGAACTGAATAAAAATGATGGCGGTGGACAGACAAAGGCATCGGATGAGGATAAGGCGGCATTCCTTGCTGCAAACGCTATTACAGTTCCTGTCACCATCGAGCCTAAGTCTATAGACTCGAAAAATAAGGTCAAGGTTGATAACAAAAACAAAAAGGTCAGCTTTAAGGATGTGACAGCGACAGATAACACATACAGCGTTGAGGTACCTTTCACAGTGCTGATCTCTGCCGTGCAATTTAAAGTAGCAGCTGATCGTTCCGAGAAAAATGACGTGCTTGTGACACCTGCATGGGTGGATTTCGAGTTGAAGAACGGAGAAAATGCAATCGTTGTCAAAATCGACAAGAGCGCATATGCCGCGGCTGTGAGAGCTGGCGGTAAAACCGGTGACAACTATAATCTGAACGGCAAGAACGTGAAGGGAACCGCATTGATTTCTCTTCCTAAAGGCGGAGCTACGGACGCTGTAATCTTTACCATCACACCGCCTGTACTTGCTGCAGCGGATATAGAGAATGCAGTTACGCCTCCCACTGAAGAAAAGACAATTACTGTGACGGTTACTCCCGACACGGCAAGCGTCGAGCAGGGCAAAACCCAGAAATTTGAAGCAGCCGTCAAAGAGGGTAATGAGCCAGTTCAGGGCGCAACAGTTACCTGGTCTGTGGCTGCGGCAACGGATGGCAACAACATCAGCAGCAATACCAAGTTTAATGCGAACGGAAATGATGCCGATGTGCTGACTGTTGGCGAGGACGAAACAGAAACATCCCTTAAAGTTACCGCAACTTACGAAAAGGGTGGCAAGTCTGTAACAGGTACCGCGACGGTTACTGTTACAAAGAAGAGCGATTCCTCAGGCGGCAGTGGATCCGAAGGTTGATACCGGATCGGTATTGTAATGAAAGCAAAATCAGAATTGTCTGATTCTGAGAAAAAAGAACAGCGAAAAGCGCCCGGGCATTATGCCAGGGCGTTTTTCCTTTCGGTAACCGGACAGTGTTTCATAGATGCTACAGTGCCACCCACCGTATACCTTCGATTAGATTCCGCACATTTGCCGGTGCCGGGTTTCATAAACGCCACAGTACCACCGTATACCGCCTGAACAGACTGCGGCTTCCGATACCGTCCGCAGTATTGGCGCAGCAGCGCAGCGGATAGCCGTCCGGCACGGCAAACGGCGTCCCTGGGACTGCACCGTTAATTTCGTGACAAATTTTGCACAACAAAACATTGACATACCCTCCCCCATCCACTATGATAAACACATCACATCAATGAGACGGTTGCAGCGTCTGCCGCATCCGGATTGTCTGTCACTGACAAAACAGCCTGCATTTCTGGTTTGTCCACATCGAAAGGAGTATCTATAATGGAACAAAAGAAAACCACGTCACAAAGAAAACAGCTTTCCAACAGCAAACCTCATGACAGCGGCAGTAAACTTATTTTCGGAAACGCCGAACTCTGCTCCCAATTTCTGCGCAATTACATGAATATACCTCTGTTTGAAAATATACGGGCCGAGGATATCGAGGACCTTACCGAACGCTTTGTCCCGATGTTTACCGAGGAGCGCAACTCAGACACGGTAAAGCGTATAAAAATGTCAGAAAATAGTACCTTCTATTTTGTGTCTCTTATTGAACACAAGACGAAAGTAGACTATAATGTGAGTATGCAGCTTCTCCGCTACATGGTTTATATATGGGAAGACTATGAAAAGGAGATGGAGCGGAAGAAAAAAGGGGTCAGCAAGACCAGAGACTTCCGGTACCCGCCGATCCTGCCCATCGTGTATTATGAGGGCGGCGGCAACTGGACAGCCCCGTGCAATATCAGGGACAGGATTTTCTTTGACGAGGCTTTTGAGCCGTTTACCCCTAAATTTTTCTATAAGCTGGTGCAGTTGAACGCCTACAGCATAGAAGAACTGGTGGGCAAAAACGACGAGCTGTCCCTGCTGATGCTGATTAACCGCCTTCAAAACTCGTCGGAATTTCGGCAGTTGGATTTGCCGAAAGACTATCTGAAAAATTTGTCGGAAAATTCTACGGATGAGCTTCTTGGCATTATAGCCAGAGTGACGGCCTCCATGCTGCGACACTTGGACGTGCCCGAAAACGATGTCACAAAATTTACAGAACAGGTGAAGGAGAGAAAGATGGCTGAATTATTTGAAAACTTTGTCAACGATGTAGATATGTCTTCCCTGTACAAGATCGCGCTGGAGCGAAGTAAATGGAAGGCCATGAAAGAGGGCGAAGCGAAAGGCCGCGAAATCGGATTTGCGCAAGGGGAAGTGAGAGGCCGCGAGATTGGACTTGCGGAAGGGGAAGTGAGAGGCCGTGAGATTGGACTTGCGGAAGGGGAAGTGAGAGGTGAAGGGCGATTCGCGGAGCTGACCCGTCTTTTAATAGATGCAGGCCGCTTGAGCGATCTGGAGAAAGCAGCTTCCGATGCGGCATACAGAAATAAATTATATCAGGAAACCGGGCTTTGACCCGTAACTTTTTCCATATATGCACCCTTTTTGGGCAGCAGAAAAACCCGCAATCCACATTATTGCATTTTTCACAAATTTTTCTTTCTTTTTTTGGCATTTGTATGAGAAAAAGAACAAAGGCTGTCTTGACTGCCATTCGACACATGGCATATAATATTCTTACCGATTCAGAGTCGTGCGCTGGGATTATGCATGATTCCGGATGTAAACCATTTCACAGTTACTTTATTAAAAATTTTAAAATAGGAGGTTGGTACAAAAATGAGACCAGAATGGAAAGATTTTGTAGGCGGCAAGTGGGACAAAGAAGTGAATGTCCGCGACTTTATCCAGAAAAACTATCACCCTTACGACGGTGACGAGGCATTCCTGGCTGAACCTACACAGAACACTAAGGATCTTTGGGCACAGGTACTTGATCTGCAGAAGCAGGAGCGTGAGGCAGGCGGCGTACTTGATATGGATACCAAGGTTGTATCCACCATCACATCCCATGGTCCCGGCTATCTGGACAAGAGCAAAGAGACCATCGTAGGTTTCCAGACAGATAAGCCCTTCAAGCGTTCTTTACAGCCTTACGGCGGTATCAGAATGGCTGAGAAGGCTTGCTCCGATAACGGCTACGAGGTAGATCCCGAGATCAGCGAGTTCTTCTCCACACACAGAAAGACACACAACGCAGGCTGCTTCGACGCTTACAATGCTGAGATGAGAGCTTGCCGTTCTTCCCACATCATTACCGGTCTTCCGGATGCATATGGCCGCGGCCGTATCATCGGTGACTACAGAAGAGTAGCTCTGTACGGTATTGACAGACTGATCGAAGACAAGATGGCTCAGAAGGATTCTACCGGCCGCGTTATGACCGACGATGTAATCCGCCTCCGCGAGGAGCTTTCCGAGCAGATGGTTGCACTTAAGCTGATGAAGGAGATGGCTGCTTCTTATGGCTGCGATATCTCCAAGCCCGCTACCAACGTACAGGAAGCGATTCAGGCTACTTACTTCGGCTACCTTTGCTCCGTAAAAGAACAGAACGGCGCTGCTATGTCTCTCGGACGTACATCTACATTCCTTGATATTTATGCAGAGAGAGACCTTGCAAACGGCACCTTCACAGAGCAGCAGATTCAGGAGTTTGTTGACCACTTCATTATGAAGCTGCGTCTGATCAAATTCGCACGTACACCTGAGTACAACCAGATTTTCGCAGGCGATCCGGTATGGGTAACCGAGTCCCTCGGCGGTGTTGGCGTTGACGGACGTCACATGGTTACAAAGATGAGCTTCCGTTATCTGCACACCCTGACCAACTTAGGTCCTTCACCCGAGCCGAACCTGACTGTTCTCTGGTCCACAAGACTTCCTGAGAACTGGAAGAAGTACTGCGCTAAGATGTCCATCCAGACCTCTTCCATCCAGTACGAGAACGACGATCTGATGAGAGTGACACACGGCGACGACTACGGTATCGCATGCTGCGTATCTTCCATGGTTATCGGTAAGGAAATGCAGTTCTTCGGTGCCCGCGCTAACCTTGCTAAATGTCTGCTGTACGCTTTGAACGGCGGTGTTGACGAAGTAACCAAGAAGCAGGTTGGCCCGAAATATCGTCCTGTTGCAGGCGATGTTCTTGAGTACAATGATGTTATGGATAAGTTCCTTGATATGATGGAGTGGCAGGCAGATGTATATGTAAATACACTGAATATCATCCACTACATGCATGACAAATACTGCTATGAGAGAGCAGAAATGGCTCTTCATGACAGAGACGTTAAGCGTTACTTCGCAACCGGTGTTGCAGGTCTTTCCATCGTGGCTGACTCCCTTTCCGCTATCAAGTACGCGAAGGTTGAGCCGATCAGAGACGAGGACGGCATCATCGTTGACTTCAAGACAACCGGTGAGTTCCCGAAATATGGTAACGATGACGACCGCGTAGATGAGATCGCTCAGGAGATCGTTCACAAGTTTATGACCGCGATCAGAAGACATCACACCTACAGAAACGGTGTTCCTACAACCTCTATCCTTACCATTACTTCCAACGTAACCTACGGTAAGGCTACCGGTAACACACCTGACGGACGTAAGAAAGGCCAGCCTTTCGCACCCGGCGCTAACCCGATGCACGGCCGTGATACCCACGGTGCAGTTGCTTCCCTGTCTTCTGTATCCAAGCTTCCGTTCAATGATGCACAGGATGGTATCTCCAATACCTTCACCATCATTCCGGGCGCACTTGGCAAGGAGGATCAGGTATTTGCAGGCGATATCGAAGTAGATCTCAGCAAATAACAAATTGTCGCCTGACAGCGACAATTCAGAGAATGCTCCGCATTCTCCCTGAATAGTTTACACTGTCGCAGGATGCTTAAAATACAGGCATTCTCCGATATAAATGAAGCAGAAGGAGTTGTTGATTATGGATGATAAGCAAATGATAGATGATTTTATCAAGATGATGGATTCCGGGATGGCGAATGGCGTCGGACATGTGAATGTGGACGTTGACGCTTCGGCAGACAACTCTAAGAATGTGCAGACCATGGGGTGCACGGATTGCTCCCGCACTCCGCTGGCCTGCAGCGTTCCTACCCTCCACGATGGATTGGACGGGTTGGAAGATTTTAAGTAAGTATTGCGTCATGCGGATTGATGTCAAAACAGATAAATGAAAGCTTGCGTCCAGATGGATGTATTGACAAAAATCCATAGGGCGAAAGCCCGTAAATGAGCAAGCGGAAGTTGCGAATGTGCATGACACACAATACAAAATAAAATATAGTAAAACAGGAGGACAATACAATGGCAGCAAATGCTCAGGTAGATAACTTAGTAAACTTATTAGATGGTTATGCAACAAAAGGCGGCCATCACCTTAACGTAAACGTGCTCAACAGAGATATGTTACTGGATGCACAGAAGCACCCTGAGAACTATCCTCAGTTGACCATCCGCGTATCCGGCTATGCAGTAAACTTCATCAAGCTGACACCGGAACAGCAGGCAGACGTTATCTCCCGTACTTTCCACGAGAGTATCTGATCACGTCAAAACCAACGGGTACAGGAAGCCTTGCGATACGTCGCAGGGCTTCTTTTTTCTGGATTTTATTTTTCTTCTGTGCTATGATATAAATAATCTCAAGCACTTTTAATGAAACAGGATAACACATAAACAAATTGCAGACAATAACACAGAAAGGTTGGTGACTCTATGCCAAACGGAGCAGAAATTATCAGGGATTCCATTAATGAATTTTCCAGAGTGCAAAATTGGATGCTGATTGTCGAAGATAAAAACTCTACACTATATCAATCGATGTATGACAGATACACGGAACTAAAGATGACATTGACATCATTAGGGGTAAATCTCGCAAAATTTGACAAAATAGAGGGGTAAAAATCATGCAGGGACGAATCCATTCTTTAGAGAGTTTCGGTACAGTAGACGGCCCGGGAACCCGTTTTGTGGTGTTCGTACAGGGCTGCCCGATGCGGTGCGCTTACTGCCACAATCCCGACACATGGGAAATGAACGGCGGCACGTTAATGGAGCCGGAATATATTTTTGAGCAGTATAAGAGAAACGAGGCGTTTTATCATGGCGGCGGCATCACCGTCACCGGCGGCGAACCGCTGATGCAGGTGGACTTCCTGATCGACCTGTTTACCATCGCAAAGAAGAATCATGTGCATACGTGCATTGACTCCTCCGGCATTGCCTACAAGAAAAACGCGAACTCGGAATGGCTTGCGAAACTGGATCATTTAATGGAATTAACCGATCTGGTTATGCTGGATATCAAGCATATAGATCCGGATAAGCACAAGGAGCTTACTTCGCAGCCAAACGAAGGGATCCTTGCCTTTGCGGAATATTTAAACGAAAAGCACGTCGATATGTGGATTCGCCATGTCGTTGTTCCGGGCATCACAGACGATGACAAGTATCTGTATCAGCTCGGTTACTTTATCGGCGCTTTCACGAACCTGAAAGCCCTGGATGCGCTTCCCTATCACACGATGGGAGAATCCAAGTACGAGAAACTGGGCATGGAATACAAGCTGAAAGACGTGCCGGCCATGGACAAAGATAAGCTGATTGAGAAGAAAAAAGTCATTCTGGACGGTGTGCGCAAACGCCGGGAGGAGCTTGGCATACACGCATCATAGACCGTACACCTGATTCAGAAAATGGTTCCGTTTCATTAGTTTCATATTCAGCCATTCAAAAAGGGACAGAGTCGATAACCGATTCCGTCCCCTTTTCTTTTAATTTAAAATTTTTCACCTGATCAGTTTCGCGAAGCGCCGCTCGTTTTCATGAAGATCCTGTAAAACGAACAATTAATTTCTGATCCACTTCTTCAACGCTTCTTCCAGCCTCTCAATATCTACAGGCTTGGAAACATGGTCATTCATTCCCGCATCCTTCGCTCTTTTGATGTCATCCGCAAAAGCGTCCGCCGTCATGGCCACAATCGGGATTTTTTTCAGATCCTCCCGTCCGGAGGCGCGAATCGCCCTGGCCGCCTCGTAGCCGTTCATAACAGGCATCTGAATATCCATAAAGATCAGGTCAAAATACCCCGGCTCCTTCGCCTGTACGGCTTCTACAGCCAACTGCCCGTTCGTTGCCATTTCGACCTGAATGCCTACCATGCCAAGAAGTTCTTTGGCCACCTCGATATTGATTTCATTGTCTTCTACGAGAAGCACCCGTCTGCCGCTAAAATCCTGCTGGCTGAACGTCTCCAGTGGAGAAACCTTCTCCTCATGATTCGGTTCCAGCGCCTCTTTCAGCACGCGTATCAGACGGGATTTAAACAGCGGTTTTCCGATAAAGGCATCCACTCCCGCATCCAGCGCCTCGGCCTCTATATCTGCCCAATCATAAGCGGACTGAATAATAATCAGAATGTTATCGCCGACAGTCTTTCGAATATCCTTTGCCGTCTCCAGACCATCCATGCCCGGCATTTTCCAGTCGAGAATAATCACGTCGATGGGTCTGTCCTTCGCTGAAATGCGCTCAAGTGCCGCTTCTCCGCTGGTCACATACTCTGCGTCCATACCAAGGCTCTTAAGCATCTCACAGGAGCTCTCACATGCCGTCTCCTCATCGTCCACCACGAGCACCGGCATCCCGTTGTAGGCGGCCAGATCGGCGGCTGTCATGTCATCCAGTTTCAGATATACAATAACCGTAAATTTGGAGCCTTTTCCCAGCTCACTCTCTACTTTAATATCTCCCCTCATCATGCGGGCGATATTAACTGCAATCGACATGCCAAGTCCCGTACCCTCGATCTTGCCCGTTCTGGAATCCGCCGCTCTGGAAAAGGGCTCAAATATCTTCTGGATATACTCCGGCGCCATACCGATGCCGGTGTCCTCGAAGATAAACTCGTAGCAGCCATACCCCTCGATATGGGAAGGCTTCTCCACAATATGAATGCTGATCTTTCCGCCGGAAGGCGTGAATTTCACTGCATTGCCCATAATATTCATAAATATCTGCTGCAAATGCTGTTCGTCCCCGACTACGTTCTCGTGCTCGAGCTTGGCAATACCCGCATTCAGCGCAAGCCCCTTGAACTCCATCTGGGAACGGAACACAGTCAGAAGACTCTCTATCGTATCTGAGATATTAAAGGCGCTTTCCGTCAGGTTCACCTTGCCGCTCTCGATGCGGCTCATATCCAGCACTTCATTAATCAGCCCGAGCAGATGCTTACCGGAAACCGTAATTTTCTCCAGCGCATCCAGCACGCGGTCTTTTTCGTCAATATGCATAGTCGCCACGGAAGTCATACCAAGAATCGCGTTCATAGGTGTGCGGATATCATGGCTCATCCGGGAAAGGAAGTCACTCTTGGCATGGTTTGCAGCCTCCGCGCGCTCTACAGCCTGCGCCAGCAATTCCCGTTGCTCCTCCTCGCGACGGATCATATCGTCGATGCTGCGGATCGCTATGGTAATAGCGGACAGCTCACCGTCCTCCATCTCGGCAACCGTAATGGCAATCGAGCACCATTCATATCCCGCTTCATCCGTTTTCTTTCTCAAGAACTGTAATTCCATATGATCCTTGTCGGAAAGCTGCCGTCGGATATTCGCCACATCCAGAAAATCCCTGACCAGCTCCACATGCTCCTGCATGATAATGCCGCTTTCAAAGCTTTGCGCCACCATGTCGTCAAAGTCTTCTCTGGGCGTTCCCTCTTCGCGATCCGGGTATACGGTATCACAGGAATTTTCTTTCAGATTAATATAGTAAATCGCCCTGCATGCGCGGGCCGTGCTGTCCATAGCGCTTCGGTAAACCCTCGTCTGGGCAGCCATTCTCTCCTTCTCTTCCCGCAGCGTCTGATTGCGTTTCTGATTTCCGTAATCCCTGATTAATTGCAGCAGGAACACGACAACACCCAGCACAATGAGTATGGCAATGATATAGTAAAAAGTATCGGTGCCAGACAGAATCCTGTCCTTCGGTATGGTTAAAATTCCAATCCATCCATTGTCCAGATGCTGGAAATAAACGTTTCGGACGATTCCATCCATGGGGCGCAGGTTCTCCAGCACATGATTGCTGCTGTTACAAACCGCGCTTTCTATGTAACTGTGCACCAATTCCTGAAATTCATCCCGCTCATAGTCCCAGCAGGACTCATAATACAGCAGTCCGCCTTTTTCGTCCACCAGATAGAAGGACGACTCATCCGGCAGAATCAGATCCTCATTCTCCAGATTAAAGAAAGAGGGCATCAGGTCAACGGCAAGATAACTTCCCGTCGAGGGAATCACCTTACACATGGTAATCACAGGCAGCTCTGTCATATAATCGGTGTAAACGGGTGAGACATAGACTTCCCCTCCCGCGGCAGCCGCCTCCTGATAATAGCCCGACTCCAGAAAGTTATACTTAAAAAGTTCTTCAAGCTCGGGATTGTTTGATACGATCTCTGTAGCGTTAAAAGCCTTACCATAGATCTGGATATTTTCCTCGCCATAAACTTTGATGAGTCCATCCATAAAGGGGTAAAGCCCTTCCCGAAGTTCATCAATCGTAATGTCTTCTTTCTCACGCTGCTCAATGTAATTCACACTGATTTCCAGAACGGCTTCGCATGTGCGGATGCCGCTTTCCTCAGCGGCAGTATAGTTTTCCACCAGAGCCAGCCCCATCTGGTTGGTGTTGCGCCAAAGCGTATCGCGCAGGATCATGGCGCAGAATACAATAACAAGAATAAAGGCGCCCAGCACCAGAATATTATTACGCATTTTTCTAAATAAAGACATTTTTTTCATTCCACTCATCATAACAATCTCATCCTATAACGTATTTTTGAAAACAGGTCTCTTCCCTGCCCGCCTTGCATTTATGTCCAATCTTATTCTAGCTGGCAATGGTGTGAAAATCAAGACATATCCTGCATAAAAGCTATATTTTTCTACTTGTATATTAATTCCGTTTATATTAAAATAAGAACGTGGCAGCTTATATTGCTAACAACCATTTTTATGACATAAGGAGGATATGGTCATGGCATTCGTAATCAGTGACGCTTGTGTAGCTTGTGGTGCTTGTGAGGCTCAGTGCCCGGTTGGCGCGATCAGCATGGGCGACGGTAAGTTCGAGATTGATCCCGCTAAGTGCATCGACTGCGGTTCCTGTGCAGGCGCTTGCCCGACAGGTGCTATTTCTCAGGGCTAATGGAAATTCCGGCAAATGATTGAGGGGACCGTCTCCCGGAAATGTGTATTCATTTTTGGGAGAGCGGTTCTTTCTTTTTGCCTCTTATAAACTTTTCTCCCGGACGGCGGCGCTGGCTTATCATTTCGTCGATTTTGCGGTAATGCTCCTCATCGCGCTTTTTCCGCTCCTCGTCCCGCTCCTCCTGCTGCCGGAACTGATAATCCAGCTCCTTTAAAATACTTTCCTTGATTTCTGTGCACATTTCCCGGTTGGCGTTTTTGACCGCATCAGTCACCATGTGCTGTAAAAGATATTGCAGGCGCTTTGCCTTTTTCTCTTTCTCCGCGTCTAAAGGCTCTTCGTATTCCTTTAGTTCCTGCCCTTCCTCCGGCATTTCCAGAACCGTCTCCTTTCCCTTGGACATAGTAACCATATACTTTCTTGCTTTCTTCATAACCAATTCCTCCACTTTTTTTTCAACCGGATTCCTTTCCTCCTCCGGATATTCTGCTGTCCCCTGATGGGGCTGCCGGCCTTTTTCCTCCGCGTCATCCGGCTCTTTCTGCTCCGGGCCGCCATTCGCATACCTCATTCCTGCACCGTCATCCGCGGCTCTTATTCCCGGGCCGCCATTCGCAGCTTTTACTCCGGCACCGCCATCTATGCCCCCTGCTTCTGCACCGTCTGACGCCCCGTCGGGCACATACTTCCGGCCGTACAGTTCCGCTCCTCCGCCCTGCAGCACCATCCGTATGGCTTTGAGCTGCAATCCCTGCTCCTTAAGCTGCCTGATGCGGCATAGCGTTTCGATGTCTTTTTCCGAATAGCAGCGGTGCCCCATTTCATTACGCTCAATCGGCAGTTTCAGCTCGTCCTCCCAGTAGCGGAGCACATGCGGCTCCACCTCCACCTTCTTCGATGCCTCTGAAATATAATAAACGGTATCATTCATGTACGCTCCTCCCCTGTATTAAGTATTTTAGGTTATTCAGACCATGTTCCCATAAGCAGACTCGAAATGCTCCGCATTTCTCGTTCGCGTTGCTCGTCATCAAGTGTCATAGTCCGTCTTGCGTGCAGGCACGCATCCTGTCTCTGACACTTGATGACTCTGCTTATGCGCGCAAAAAGAGACGCCCGGTTATGGGTCGTCTCTTTCGTAAGTTTCTGTCTGGCCGGACTATTTGGCTAAGTTTGCAAACTTCGTATAATCCGGCAGCCAGACCAGCTCCACTGTGCCGATCGGGCCGTTTCTCTGTTTCGCTATAATAATTTCCGCAATGCCTTTCCGCTCGGTATCCTTATTATAATAATCGTCGCGGTATATGAACATCACCACGTCCGCGTCCTGCTCGATTGCGCCTGACTCACGCAGATCCGAAAGCATGGGTCTGTGGTCAGGCCGCTGCTCCACTGCACGGGAAAGCTGTGACAATGCCACCACCGGCACGTGCAGCTCTCTGGCAAGAGCCTTTAGGGAGCGGGAGATATCGGAAATTTCCTGCTGTCTGGAATCCGTGGAACGGCCGCTTCCCGACATCAATTGCAGATAGTCTATAATAATCATTTCCAGATTGTGCTCCAGCTTATATTTACGGCACTTGGAGCGCATCTCCGAAATGCTGATACCCGGCGTATCGTCTATGATCAGATTGGATTTGCCAATCTGGGCCGCACTCTCGATCAGCTTTTCCCACTCCGCGTCCGTCAGATTACCCGTCCGCAGATGCTGGGAGTCCACACGGGATTCCATGGAAAACAGGCGGTTCACCAACTGCTCCTTGGACATTTCCAGGCTGAATATGGCCACGGTTTTATTCTGCTTAAAGGCGACGTATTGGGCCACATTCAGGACAAAGGCCGTCTTTCCCATGGACGGTCTGGCCGCAATCAGAATCAGGTCCGAGGGCTGTAGTCCCGCAGTTCTGTAGTCAAGATCCAGAAAGCCCGTCGCCACCCCTGTCACATTTCCTTTATTGTGGGAGGCGCGCTCGATGTTATCCATGGCGTTCATCACGATCTGACGGATGGGAACGAACTCGGCGCCGCCCCGTCTCTGCACGAGATCGAACACCCGCTTCTCGGTATCTTCCAGAATGGTGTCCAGACTTTCCTTGCCCACATAGCAGTCGTTGGCGATCTCTTCATTCAGGCGGATCAGCCGTCTAAGCACCGCCTTATCCGCGACTATGCCGGCGTAGTACTTTACATTCGCCGACGTCGGCACCGCCGTAATTAAGTCTCTGATAAATTCAGGGCTGCTGACCTCCGGAGGCACGTCCTTTTCCCGAAGCCTGTCCTGCAGGGTCACCAGATCCACCGGCTTTCCCTCGTCATTCAGTTCTACCATCGCATCGAACAGAACGCCGTACTGTTTATTATAAAAATCTTCTCCCAGCACGATCTCGGAGGCTGCCACAATGGCTTCCCTGTCCATAATCATGGCGCCGACGACGGACTGCTCCGCCTCCATGCTGTGAGGCAATATTCTTTTCAGTAGTGTCTCCTCTGCCAAAATCGACCTCCGTTAACCGTTAAAGCCGCCTCTGTACGTCCTCATGCACCGCACAAAGCTGCCCCTTCATACACCGCGATCCGCATTTTCAGGCTTCCGTCACTTTTACTTTCAGCTTTCCCGTCACCTTCGGGTGCAGTTTCACAGCCACCTCGTAAACGCCCAGCGCCTTAATAGGCTCCGGAAGCTGTATTTTCTTCTTGTCTAACTCCAAACCGCACTGTTCTTTGGCTGCCTGCGCGATTTCCTTAGAGGAAACCGAACCGAAAGCCCTGCCGCCCTCGCCGGATTTCATTTTCAGGATCACTTCCTTCGTCTCCAGCACCCCGGCCAGTTCCTTCGCCGCCTCAAGCTGTTCCTTTGCCAGCTTGTCCGCGTTGGCTTTTTGGAGCTTTAAGTCGTTCTTATTCTTCGCATTCGCCTCCACGCCCAGCTTTTTCGGCAGCACGAAATTTCTCGCATAGCCGTCGCTGACATCAACGATTTCACCCTTTTTTCCAAGTGTCTTTACATCTTCCAATAATATAATCTGCATGGTATTTCGCTTCCTTTCTTTTAATCCGCGTTCAGTTCGCCCTCTTCTATCATGGTGTCAAGCGTTCTCTTGATACTTGCAATGCCTTCCTCTATGGTGCCGTTTTCAAGCTGCGCCCCGGCTATGTTCAGATGGCCGCCGCCGCCCATTCTCTCCATAATAACCTGCACGTTTACCTCGTCGATGGAGCGCGCGCTGATGTAGATCATTCCGTTATACCGGGTCAGGATAAAGCTGGCCCGTATGCCCTTGATATTGAGCAGCTCGTTGGCTGCCTGCGCGCCCACCACGGTGGGACTGACCACATCCTCGCCCGTACAAACGGATATCGCATAAAAACGCCTGTAAATTTCCGCCTGACTGACCGCGTCCGCCTTCGCCTTGTACTCCGCCGCATCGTCCCGGAACAGCTTCCTCACACGGGTCACGTCCGCGCCGTTTCTGCGGAGGAATGCCGCCGCCTCGAAGGTTCTGACGCCCGTCTTTGTCATGAAGTTGTTGGTATCTATCATGATGCCAGAATACATGCAGTCCGCTTCCTCGGACCGGAGCCTTAAGTCATCGCTGATGTATTGCAGAATTTCCGACACCATTTCGCAGGCCGAGGACGCATATGCCTCTATATAAGAAAGCGTTGCATTCTCGATAATTTCCGTGCCCTGTCTGTGATGATCCAGCACCACAATGGACTTACAGCGCTTCAAAAGCTCGGGGCACTCCGTAATGCTTGGCTTATTCACATCCACCACCACAAGCACCGCGTTGTTTCCAACCGTCTCTAATGCGAGCTGGCTGTTAATAATCATATCCTCCGCATAGTCCTCGTTGTTCCGGAACATTTCCACCATGGGCTGCATGGAAGAAGTCACGTCGTTTAAAACGATATGCGCCTTTTTATC
Source organism: uncultured Lachnospiraceae bacterium (assembly GCA_949051815.1). Lineage (GTDB taxonomy): Bacteria > Bacillota > Clostridia > Lachnospirales > Lachnospiraceae > UBA3282. Next base: position 29,540 of record CARQVR010000004.1, on the reverse strand, counting down.
AAGCGCCTCCGCTATGCGGTAAATTCCAACGGACGCACCGAAGCTGTCCACATCCCCCATGCGGTGGCCCATCACATAGACCTCGTCCTTGACGGAAATAATTTCCCGCAGGGCGTGTGCCTTAACTCTGGCTTTGACGCGTGTACTCTTCTCCATCTGCTGGCTCTTGCCGCCGTAATAAATCACGTTTTCCGGCACCTTCACCACCGCCTGATCGCCGCCCCGGCCAAGCGCGATATCTATGGCGTTTCTCGCAAATTCGTAGTTCTGCGCGTAGGAGAGTCCGTTCAGGCCCATACCGATGCTTATGGTCACAGCCATTTCGTTACCGATATTGACCGTCTTCACATCCTCCAGAATATCAAACCGGCTCTCCTGTAAATGGGTCGCCGCTTCCTTTCGCATAATGACCAGATATTTGTCCTTTTCCAGCTTTTTGCAAATGCCGTCCAGTGCGGCAATGTATTTATTCACTTTCCGGTCGATCAGGGCGATCAGTAGAGAACGCCTGACCTCCTCCACGCTCTCCAGCGCTTCCTCGTAGTTATCCAGATAAATAAGCGCCACCGCAAGAGACTGGTCGTCCACTTCCTTCAAGGCGATCTGCAATGCCGTCTCGTCAAACAGATAGAGTGCAATCAGATAACCGTCATAGCCCTTCGCCTCGATGATGTCACTGTTTTCCGCCATCTCTTTCAGAGAGATTTTTTTCAGCTTCGCCATGTAATTGCCGTTTTCGTATTCTACCCGGTACTCGATCTCGTCCCCGCCATCCCGTCCGGGAAGGTTGTCCTTCGTGATCGACGGGAAAAGGGTGGTAACCGACTTCCGGTAGCCCTTCTCCTGATGGGTAAGCCGTTCAAAGGCGATATTTGTCCAGATAATTTTTCCCATATCATCCAGAAGGGCATGGGGCAATTCCAGATCCCGCAAAAGCCGTCTCTGAATCTGTCCGTACTGGGTTGCAAAGCTGATCAGCTCATTCATAATGATCGGCTTATTATACAGCATCATGGACGTTACGACCGCGAAATAGAAAATTAAAAATGCGGTCACCACAAGCCCCGCCCGATAATCCAGCATATAGACTAAAATATCCACAACCGCAAGTAAAAATCCCAGATATAAGGAGGATTGCAGATACGTTTTCATCCTCCCTTTTAATTTTACCGTATTTTTCATTTTATTCCTCTTAAAACTGCTTTTCTCCACTCGGGCAGAATGCCGCATCCCGGCATCTTTCCATGTAAAATCCCCAACTTCTCTTACGCGAGATTTAGTACTTATTAGCGAAGCAACCTTTGCTACTGAGCTGTAGAAGTACTTCTCATATGCGAGACTTAGAACTTCTACACGAAGTAGCCACTGCTACGAGTGCTTAGAAGTTCTTCTCGCATTAGTATAGCATTTTTTGCCAAATACCGCCACATCTATATATAGAGTTTTTTCGCGGAATAATGACATAATGTGGGTATACAGGCATACATTCCGGCTGTGGCCGCTTACGCACGCAAGAAACCGGATACCCTTGGGCACCCGGTTTCCGTAAGTTTCATATCGTGCTCAGCTTAATCCTGAACGTAAGGCATCAAAGCCAGATGTCTTGCGCGCTTGATCGCTACCGTAAGCGCTCTCTGGTGCTTCGCGCAGTTTCCGGTGATTCTTCTGGGAAGAATCTTACCTCTCTCGGAAATGTATCTGCGAAGCTTATTGCTGTCCTTGTAGTCGATTACATTATCCTTGCCGCAGAATACGCAGACTTTCTTTCTTCTGCGCATACCTCCCTTTTTCTTAGGGAAGTCCGGCCTGTCTGATTTATTAAATGCCATAGTAAACCTCCAATCCAGCGCACTTTGCGCATTACCTTAATTGAACGGCAGTTCCTCGTCGATTCCGTCGGGAATGTTCATAAATCCATCCCCAGCCGCCATCGGTGCGGATCCTGTTCTGCCTGCGGGCGCATAATCATTGCCTGCCTGCTGGGAAGCGTTCTTGCTCTCCGCGAACTCCTGATCCTCCACGACCACTTCCGTGGTATACACCCTGACGCCATCCTTGTTCGTATAGCTTCCTGTCTGGATGCGCCCTGTGACTGCGATCTTCGTGCCCTTGTGGAAATACTTCTCAGCGAACTCGCCCGATCTCCCAAAAGCTACGCAGGTAATAAAATCTGCCGTTTGTTCATCGTTATTGCGATTAAATCTGCGGTCTACCGCCAGCGTATATCTGGCAACCGCCGTCGCGTTCTCACCCTGAGAATATCTCACCTCGGGGTCTCTTGTCAAACGTCCCATCAGTATCACTTTATTCATATAGAATACCTCTTTCTATTTCTCGTCTTGTCTGACGCACAGGTATCTGATGACGTTATCCATGATGCGGATGCGGCTCTCAATCTCGCCGGGAGCCGTGCTCTCAGCCTCGAACCGAATAAAGTAATAAAAAGCCTCTTTCATCTTCTGTACTTCATACGCGAGCCTCTTCTTACCCCAGTCGTCTACTTCTGTGATCTTTCCGCCGAACCTCTCTACCAGAGCTTTCACCTTCTCCAGCGTAGCGGCACGTTCGTCATCTTCAATCTTAGCAGTGACAACAACGGCTAACTCATACTTGTTCATGCTTCTCTACCTCCTTTTGGTCTCTGGCCCCTCATTTTATAAGGAGCAAGGATGTGTGGCATTACGCCAAATTAGTATATCACGGGTACTTATGATAACACAGTCCGCAAAAATGTGCAAGAAGTTTCCCGGAATAATTCCGGATATTGCGGATATGCGGGTGCGCGGATAATTCCCGAATCCGCCCCTGCCTGCGTCTGCCAACGGCGGATCGTTTTGCGCCTGCCTCCTGGCGAGAAATAGAAAGAGGTATTCTACACGATTCGTTTTCCGGTTCGCGCCCGCGACAGGTTATGCATCCTCCCGGAAACGCCGGATTTCAAACGCGTGTCACCGCCGTAAACTGCTATGACACAGAGGGTATGGCATAAGCGACAGCAATTATCGTCCAAGCGTTCGATAACACCCGCCATTATGCGTTCTCCCGTCAATTCCCATCCAAACGTCATACCAAACAATAACACCCGCACTTTCCGCATTGGCAACAGATTAGTGACAGATTTCTCTTGGCCGGAACCGTTCCCATCGCCCTGTTCATGCGGGTTTTACGATTTAATAAAAATTTAATTAATAACAAATTAGCGACAAATCGGGTGGTTTTGAGTAAATTACAATTGTTCTCACACGAATTTGCGCGTAAAATTCCGTGAAGAAACTCCGGAAACCTGCATAAATACTGAACAAACGAAAAACGAGGATTTTTTAAGGCGGACACCTCCTAAATTGTGGCGGATGCAGATGAATCCGAAAATCAGGATGATTCTGACACCACAGACGACGAGCAAATATCCGGGGAAGGAGATACTTCCGGGGAAAATCCGGACGATAACAATACACCCGTTATTGATCCTGGGGAGGAGAACGACGGGACCGAAGTTCCGGATGACACGGAAGTGGAGATTCCTGTAGAGGAAGAGACAGAGATCATTGAGGATGAGGAAGAAGTTGCGGACGAGGTGGAGAAAGAAGTTCTCACCGCAACGCCCGATGCGCTGATTCCCTCCGAACTGACGATCACGGCGGTAGAGCCTGATACCTCTGAGGGCGCGGAGGCAGGTGCAACCATAGATCTTGCATCCGCTAAGATCACTTACACCAACGGCTGCGTTTCCGGCGGCAAGATGCGTAAGGATGTGGATATCACCTTCAAGCTGGATCCCGTTGCGGGCAAAAAGTTAGGTGACATTCAGTATAAGACGAAGGGAGCAGATGCAGCGGAGTCGGCGGCAAAAACGGTTACCGCGTCAAACGGCACCTACACAATCCCTAAGTCCGATCTGATGCATGAAGTTACAGCGGCTGACGGCACTAAGGAAATGGTCAATGATGTGAATGTCACAATCATTGTAAATACCGTTGATGTGGCGTATACCCTGAAAGCTGAGAACAACAGCTCTACTTATAAGGTATACCTTACTAAGAGTGCAGATAATAAGGTCACGGCTGATACCACCAAGGAAATCACGGCGGCAGGTCTGGCTGATAAAATCAAATTTATCGACAAAGACAAAGATGTTTCTTTCGTGGTTAAGAAAGACACCGGCACCGAAAAGCTTAGAAGCGTATCCGTCAAGGCTGGCGAGGGTGATGCGAAGCTGCTTACCTCCGCATCCAATACGGATGAGGCGGACGGCGCAGCCCCGATCTACACCTTTAAGCCTGCAGATCTGGACGGCGCGGCACAGAACGAGGATCAGGATATCACGATTGTGGTAGAGGCTACTGATGCGGCAGCGATTACTGTCTCCGCACCGGTCAGCGATCCTGCGAGTGCAGTAACATTTGGCGAGGTGACCAATGCGGATGCGCTGTACAAGGCAGACGAGATGGTAGCCGTACACAATGGCGGCAGCGCGACGGAAGGTCAGAAAGTGATCTTCACCGCGATGGTAGATGTAACCAAATATAAGGCGCTCGGTGACGGCGATGTGACTGCGACCTTCACACCGACGGGCGGAGAGGCTGCGCCTGTTCAGGTTGTGGCGGTTCCTGAGACGAAGAAGACGGTGGATGATGCAGAAAAGACAATCCCCGCACACTACATGATCGATCTCGCCGGTCTGACCAAGGCGGGCACGATTGCGATCACCGCAAAGACTATGCTGGACGATACGAAGGACACGGTGAAGAAGGTTGACTTTACATCCGTATCCGAAAACAGCGTGGAAGTTAAGAAAACCGGCGGCACAGCAAATCTGGCCGGAAAAACCGAAACGACCGATGGCGCTTCTTATGGTTTCAGCGCGGCAGAAAGACCCGGCTATGAAATCTATCAGGTAGAGGCTGTATATGATAAAGTATACAAGGGTCAGGGCGACGGCGGCGCTGATTTAGAGACTGTATCATCATATAAAGAAAATCTGTTTGTAGCGGAAAATATACTGGTTGAAGACGGCAAGTATGTGGATCAGGTGGGTAATCTGGCCAGCCTTTCCGTGGCATTCGGCGGTACTGATGATGGCGACATTGCCGAGAGTGAGGGCCACGCAGGCAAAAACTGGACAACCAAAGCGGTGAAGGTCAATGTGTACGCGAAGATGACCGAAGTGACGGATGAGAAGACCGTTACCTTCAACTCCGAGTACGACTATGAAGTGACGACAGACGACAAGATCGCAGCAGGTGAGGAGGACGATGTTTATACCGTAAAACCCGGCGCCGGGTTCCTTACCTTTACGGTAGATGCGGTTACGAAACCGGTTGTCACGGCACAGACCGACGGTGGCGCAGATATCGCAGGTGAGCCTGAGAAGACAGAGACGGGCTACAAGTATCAGATCGCAGCCGGCGCGCTGTCAGATGCGCAGGAGATCACCATCACGCGTGACACCTTTGCTATTGAGGTTAACTATGACAAGACGAATGTAACTGCAGAGGTGCTTGCGGCAGGCAGGCAGGATCCGGAGTCACCCAGCGATGCGACAGACGACGCAAAAGATGTCTATAATAGCGTGCCTGCGGATTCCACCTACAGATTCATCATCGAGACAAAGAACGATACCACTAAGATCTCCAAGGTATCTTACAAGGTAGGCGAAGCTGAAGAGCAGGCTGTGACGGCCAAAGGCGGCATCTATGTATTCAACGCAACCATAACCGGCGATGTGAAAGTAACTGTCGAAACGGCAGACGAGTATGAGCTGGTTGTAAAAGAGGACGAAGATGCAGTAGCGCCCGATAGGAACAATGTTTACAATGTAGGTCACGCTTCCACAGTTACGGCCCGGCTTCTTAAGGGCGAAAGTGTGATGCCCCTGTTTAACGCAGAGGTGAAGGACGGCTCCGCTGTTGCGGCTACCATCGCACGGATTACGGACGATGTAGTTACACTGGAGTTTGATTCCACAGAGTACAATAAGGTACTGACTGTAGAGCTGACTTTAAACGATAAGGCAAGAACCACCCGCACCTTTAAGGTAAAGACCACCGCGGCTGCGGCTGAGGTGAGCCTTACAGGCATAAAAAACAATAAGGTTGAACTTCCGGTAGATACAAAGGCGGAATATAAGATGACCGTCAAGACCGCGAATGCCGGCATGACCGGTCTTGCGGCTAAGGTAGTGCCTGCGGACGACGCAAAGAAAGCGGACGCAGCAGCGATCAAAGCGGCTCAGGATGCAGTGGCGGCAACGATCAGGGACGGCGTTCTTGTGATTACGGCGAAGCCTGCCATGACGGGCGCGGCGGATGCGGCCAAGGTTATCATCGTAGATGAGAGCGGCCTGACAGTGCCGGAGAAAGAGGCTCTCAACGTGGATCATGCGCTGAAAGGCGGCGTTGTGACGGTTACCACCAAGGATGCTACGATAGTGGGCAAGAATCCCACCGTAAAACTGGTGGCAGCTACCGATCAGACAGTCAAAGTGCAGCTTGGCGTTCCCAAAGAGGTCGTAAATCCGGTCGAAGGTAAGATCTTTTATAAGGTGGAGCTTACGGTTCCCCAGAGTCCGGTATTCCCGGAGGGTGTAACCGACGCGCAGAAGGCAGCGATCACTGCTGCGCTGACAGCAGCAGCCACAGCTTGGAATAACGATAACAATAACGATAACAATAACCTGTATCAGGCGAAAGAAAAGCTTGATGCACAAGGCGGTCTCTTAGAGATTCCGGTAATGGAGTTTACACAGGAAAATGCTGCGGCAGGGTTAGATAAGGGTGCGCTGTTAAGCGGTTTCTCCGTAAAAGCAACCTTATTACAGACGCTTGCGGCGGATGGCCATCCCAGTGCGGCGGCAACGACCATTGAGGGCGGCAGCGCAGCGCTTGAGGATATTGCAACCAAGAACCCTTACTATGAAGTGAAGCTGGGTCTTAAGAAGGGCACCACCACCCTGATCACCGGTCAGGATAAAGACGTGGTCGCAGCGACTCCCAACTTTAATAAGCTGACTTCCTACAGCAGTGTGAAGGTAGACTTCGTGAACACTTCCACCGGAGAGGTGATAAACCAGCAAAATCCTGAGGGATATGACGCTGTATATATGGGCCTGTATGCGAAGTACGACGAACTGAGCAATGCCGTGATCGTAAACGCTAAGGGCGCTTCTTACAGCAACAACGCATTGGATAAGTATAAAAATCTGGGCGTTAAGGTGACTGCTGATGCGGAGGATTCTGCATATGGCGCGGTAGCTACCCAGAAGCTGACCGTAGTAAACGGCATTCAGGCGATCAATCCTGACGCACCGCTTGAGGTATATAAGGCGGATAACAAGCCGGCATCCTTTACCGTTACGACAGATTTAAATAATGTCAGCAGAAACAAGAAATATGCGCCGAAGGCTAAAAAACTGACTTATGAGATCGTAGCGGCAGATAGCGAAGATGCTGCAGGTTTAAGCCCTGCGCTCAAAGCGAACGTGACCGTTGCGAAAAACGGTAAGGTAAACATCAATAAGAACTATGTCGTAGCGCCTAAGACCGCGCAGAATCAGTTTAAAGTCAAGGTAACCGCGGCTGACTATGCAGACAGTGCTGTAGAGGCGTGCACAGAGACGATTACCATTACGAGCGAAGGTCTGCAGACGGGCGAAGTCGCTGTGTTTGATGTAAGCGGCGGCGAAGATGCAGCGAAACTTAAGGCAGCTTCCACCGGCGCGATTGAAGCAACAGTGAGAAGCGGGGAGTTTAAAGTAGCGGTACTCGCTCCCGGCGTAAAGACGACGAAAAAGACATATGACCTGACAGATGGCTCTCTGGATATTATCAATCCTGAACTTGTGACATTCAAGTCCAGCAGCGCAAAGAGCGTGGCTGTTGACCCGGATGGCAGCTTAACGGTACTTAAGGCAGCGAACAAGGTGAAGATCACAGCAACCCCGAAGGACGGCAGCAAGCCGAAGCCGGTTCCCACGCTGACCCTTACAAAGGTTGGGCAGGTTTCCGCATCACCGCTCCTTGTGATTTCCAGATATAAAACCTCTGCTTTAGGCGACGCAGATATGCTGCATGGAGGCGGCGCAGCAACCATCAACTACAACGGCAACAGCACCAACAATTACTTTAAGCTGGATGTTGTCAAGGCAGTTACAGAAGGCGATGTGACCACTTACGTGCCTTTCTATCTTGCTAACTACAGCATCAGCTATAAGGGTGCAAAACAGATTGGCAAGGCAGTAAACGGTCAAAATGGCGACAGCCTGACAATTGTGGCGAATGCGGCTGACGCAGTGATTACTTTGAAGGATAAGGCAAACAAGAGCGCTGCTCCTGTTGTCTACACACTGCACAACGATGACTTTGTGGCGGATAAGAATGCGAAGGCGCCCAAGATCACCACGAAGGCAAAGCTCACGCAGAATACCGGGGCAGGAAACGTATACTATACCGTAAAGGGCGGCAAGACAGATGACTTTACGGATAAGTATGTGATGCTGTCTATCGACCAGACCAAGAAGAACCCGACGGATATCGCGAATGTATTTAAGAATAATGAGGGCAGTTATCTCGATAAACCCCTCCCGATTGTGATGGGCGATGGCTTTGACCTGTATGTGAATACGTGGTGCAAGTCCGGAAATTACAATCTGGTAGCCACTGTCGGTTCCCTGGAAAACGGTGTATTTAAGCCCGAGTACAAGGACGCAAAGGTTGTGGTCAAGATTGCGAAGGCGAAAGCTGCGAACTTAAGCGCAACGGGCAACTACACGCTGGCGCTCAAGGCAGGTAACGGCGCGTATATCAAGTATAATTCCGGCAACGGATATGTAACTTTTACAAATAAGGCAGATAAAAACGGCAACTATGCAAAGAATGCGATCATCAACGGACAGGAGAACCGCTTTACCGATTATTTCGAGGTAAAGTATGACGATAATTATGACATGTACGTGGCATTAAAGGATGCGCTTCCTCTTACCGCGCCTGCTGGTGACCTGAATGCGCCTGCGCTCGATAAGATCGCGGATGATGCGAACAAGAATGATCGTATCGGCTATATCAGCATCAATAATGGTTCCAAATATATTGATGTGAAGCTGACCATTGCGATTAAGGATTACACGAAGGATAAGACCAAATATAAGGTAACGGCAACGCCCGTACTGGATGGCCCTAAGGCAGTAACTGCCCTCACGATTCTGGAGGGTAAAGCAAGGGTAGACGTGGCAGCTATCATGGCTGTATCCACGGTTGGATTTACTCCCATCTATGATAAATACGGCGACTGCTACTTAGAGGCGGCAAACCTTCCGGCAGGAAGCCATAAGGTAGATCTGTATATCGTTCCCCGGAACGCGCCGAAGGCTTATCGGGATGCAATTGCAACCGCAACCGGCGATGCAGCAAAACGCGAGGCTTATGAGAAGTACGGTATCAAGACGAGTATCACCGTGAAAGCGGCAGACAAGACTACGGCCAAGGGCAAGGTTGCTCTGGTAAATAAGGGCAGCAACAAGTGGACCGTGGCTGATACCGATTACAATGCACCGGCAAACTGGTCAAAGTATACACCGTTTAGCTTTAAGAGCAAACTGAGTGTGGCGGAAACCACAGATATTACCATCAAGGCAAGCGTAAACGGCAAAGACGTGGATTATGTCAGCTTCGATCTGGCTGATAAGAAATATATGTCTTATGAGACCGTATCAGGTCAGAAATGCATTAATCTGCCTGCAACATACCCGATGTACATTACGCTTGACAAGGCGAAGCTTACAGCGGCGATTGCAGCGGATGCGGCCAATACGGAGCTTACAGCCTCCAAGAAGCTTGATTGGGGCAAAACCGTCAATGTGAAGGCTGCCTTTAGCTACGGCACAGATGGCCCGAAGGAAGATGAACTGACCTTCCAGATTAAGCTGCCCGGCGATGCAGGCGCAGCGGATCAGGCAGTCACAGAGGCGCTGAATGCGGCTGAGAAGAAATTGCAGTCTGATATCGAGACATACACGAAAAAGCTCACGGACGCGAACGGATATTATGTTGACGATGATGGCAATTTATATGAGGAAGTAATCATCAGGATTAACAGCGCAGTTGAGTCCTATATCAGAAATGAAGTTAACAAAGCCATCAAGGGTGCGGCTGTTACCGTGGAGATTACGAATAACAGCGCAGGAGCGCAAGGCGCAGCGGAGGGTGAGGAAACACCTGCTCCGACGCCGACCGTGAAGATCGCGAGCGAGTGGACCGTTGTCGTTAAGACCACCGCGGCAGGCACGAAGGATCTGTACAACCACAAGTTTGTGATTCCTGAAAAGGCAGATGTGAACAGCATTATATTGGCGATCAATAATCTGAGTCTTGGAAGCGCTGACGGCACGGATACGACCATCAAAGATGCGGAGAATAAGGTATTGCTCAAGGTGACAGCGGATACCACTGCGGCGGAATTTGCAGCGGCAGTGAGAGCGAAACTGGGAACAGCGGTTACCAGGAATCTTTCCATCACGGCAGGCAGATTCGGTAAGGTTACGAAGCCCAGCACCACGGAGAGGGGTTCTATCACCTTTAAACTGAGAGTCAGAGATCTGTCCAAGACACCGGCTGAGAATGGGTATCAGGAGTCGACAGGCGAAATCGAATATGTTCTTGCAATGTTAGACAATTTAGATGCTTGTAAGAACAAGGTTACAACCGGTCTGGACGCGGCAGCATTGACAGCGATTGTCAAGGAAGCATGGGTAGCGGCTCACACATCGGATGATGCGTTTAACGCGAAGGTAAAGGAGCTGGTATTGAAGAAGGCGAATGAGCTGATCGACAATAATCCGGCGGTTACCGTGGATGGTTTTGCGAAGGATGCAGAAGGTAAAAATGATCTCTTTACGCTGACGAAACCGACAGACGGTGCGGCAGCAAACGGAAAAATCTCCTTCACATTACATCTGAAGGATGCAGAGACACCCGAGACTGCTGAGAATAAAACGGACTTCACGCTGGAAATCAGCGAGACCACACTGACTGCGATCGCAGAGTTCCAGACACCCGCAGAGCTTCTCACAGCGGCACAGGCAATTAACGAAATTGACTATGTGGCGGATCAGGCTGCGGCGCTTGCGGCAATCAAAGCAAAGGTTGTAGAACTGAGCAAGAACCCGGGGTATAACACGGCTTCCATAGTGGTAGAGGCGACACCGGATAAGACGGAAGGCGAAACCACGACTAAAGGAACGAAGTTTGAACCGGCAACAGACCAGGCTGTCGGCTCTATCACCAAGGTTATTGTCAAGGTGGGAACAGAGGAGAACCAGTCGGCTACCATTGACACCGTTACGATTAAAAAGCAGGAGGCAGCACCTGAACCTCCCGCGGCTACAGAGTAATTACCCTGCGGCGGATTGACACGCAGAGATTTAAAAATCAGGAAACGAAACGCCCCGCGTCCATATGGCTGCGGGGTGTTTTGTGTGCGGCATGGCAGCAAATTTAAACTCTTTATATATTGCCTGTGGGAGGGCATTTGTGCTATAGTATGATACGTGTCATCAGGCAATCAGGGATATGGAGGTACGGGACATGGCAGAGGATCATAAGAAAGGCTTAAATGCCGGATTGGTGGGAGAGGATCTGGAAAATTGCTGCAGACAGGAAAGCGCCTGCGGGCAGTGCCAGAAAACCAACTGTATCATAGGATATGGAAAACAGTGTATCAGCGATTATAATAGAGAGCCGAAAAAACTGGTTCCGAAGGGAATGGAACATATTCCCACGACAGACTTTAAGGTGTTCGACGAGGTGGAGCTGGAAGCGGGTATCGCGCACATATTAAAGGAGTGCAAGGATTGTAAAGAGGATCACACAGACGACTGTATCATCAATGTGATACGGGGCTGCTACGAGGTCGGACTGGTGGGAGACGTACATAAGTATGAAGGCAGCGCATTACAGTATCTGATGTACCTGAAAGAAAACTACCCGGATAAGGCGCTTCGCATTGCGGAATTTTATAACAGCTGATCTGACAGCCTCGCAGAGTGATCTGCGGGGCTTTTCCTGTTACGGGCCAATGTGCATGACACTGGTGCTGGTATGAATTTTTGCGCTCCTGAATTATTTTCTTACGGATTTTGCCGTAAATGCAAAGTCCTGTGTGAACAGTAACCCGGACATCTGTGCCCGGATATGAAATCCCGGCAACAGGTTGTAATTTTGGGGAAAGTACGATAAAATGATAGGAAGGCAGAAAAGGAGTCACTGATTGTTTTGGAAATACCGTATGAGATCAGAAGCGCATACCGGGAGGAGTGGGAGGACGCCATGTCGTTAGCGTGGCGGACTTTTATGAAGTTTGAGGCGGACGTCTACACGCCTGAAGGGATCAGGAACTTCGAGAATTTTATCACGGATTCTACGCTTTACAGAATGTTTGTTATGGGCGCCTACCAGATGTTTGTGGCGCTTGACGGGAAAAGAATGGTAGGGATGCTCACCCTTCGCGACAGGGTTCATATTTCTCTACTGTTTGTGGATGAGAGATATCACAGAAGGGGCATCGGGCGGGCGTTGATACAGTATATGTCGAATTACCTGCTGACGGAGCTGCAGGAGAGCCGCGTGACAGTGAACGCTTCCCCCTATGGCGTGGCGTTTTATCACAGGCTGGGGTTTCGGGATCTGCGGCCGCAGGAGAAAAGGGACGGCATTATCTATACGCCGATGGAGTTTGTGCTTTAACTGAGTCTGGGACGGGGGAAAGTTATGGAATATATTAAGAGCAAAGATATTTATCTGTTAATGAGGGATATTCTAAAGCTGATTAATCCCACGCTGATGGAGCATGGATCAAGGGTGGCTTACATCGTTTATAAGATGCTTCAGGAGGAAAACAGGTACGAGGAGTTTGAGCTGGCGGATATCGTTATGGTTGCGACGATGCATGATATCGGCGCGTATAAGACGGAAAAGACCAGAATCAACGATATGCTGCAGTACGAGACGAGAGACAGCATGGCGCATTCCATCTACGGCTATCTGTTCTTTAAATATCTGTCTCCGGTGCCGGATATGGCCAAGGTGCTGATGTATCATTGCAGGGATTTTGAGAAGCTGCAGACGGTTGACTACGCTTATAAGGATGTGGCGGCCTATATCAACATCGCGGAGAAGATAGACATTTACTCCAATACGATGGGGGCGCAGTTTGATCCCCGCATGTTTCAGAAACAGGCGGGCACGAAGCTTTCCGCTGCAGGGCTTGAGCGTTTTTATCAGTGCGACGCAAAATACGGCATTTTGGATAAACTCAAGGATGGCTCCTATAAGGAAGAACTGCGTGAGATCACAGAATACATGATCTTTTCCAACGAAGATAAAAAGACCTTCATGGATATGCTGATTTACTGTATGGGGTTTGCAAGAGAGAGCACGGTGCTTGATACTGTCACTACGATCTGCATCTGCGGGGAGATTTCCGCCCGTCTGTTTTTGCCGGATTCCGAGAGAGAAATGATTTATTACGCGGCGCTTCTGCGTGATCTCGGTATGCTTGGGATATCGCAGGACATTTTGCAGGCGCCCCGCAGACTGAAACCGGAGGAGATCAAGCATGTCCGCACCCATGTGCGCATTACGCAGGAGAAGCTGGAGGACAAGGTCGATGCCGAGGTGGCAGCGATTGCGCTGGCGCATCATGAGAGGGGAGACGGGAACGGCTATCCGAAACGCCTGACCGATCAGCAGATCAGTCTTCCGCAGAGTGTGCTGCAGGTGGGGGACTCAGTCAGCGCCCTTATAAACAAGAGGAGCTACAGAGAGGCGGCGTCGAAGCAGCAGGTGCTCCTCTTGCTGAATGAGGAAGTTTCCAGGAAGCGTTTCAAGAGACAGCCGGTTATGGTGCTGGCTGATTCTTATGATGAGGTGATGGCTCATGTGAAGAAGGAAACCGCCAGAATCCTGAAGATGTATCAGACGCTCAATATGCAGTATCAGCAGGTCAGCACGAAGTATAAAATTTAAACAGGTTTGTTTTTTTACATATTTTTATGTTTTTTATAGATTTTCGGGCTCTGGTGATATATAATTGTATGTAACTGAGAAATTTTTGGAGTGACGGACGTGGGTAGATTTTTGGATATGGACAGTCCTTTCATGCGGTTTTTAAACCGTGTGGCGGATCTGATGATTATGAATTTTTTAATGATGCTGTGCTGCATTCCGGTGATAACCGCGGGGGCAGCTTTTACGGCCATGCATTATGTACTGCTTAAGATTGTGCGGGGTGAAGAGGGATATCTGATCAAAGGTTTTTTTAAGTCCTTCAAGGAGAATTTCAAACAGGCGACGATCATATGGCTTATGATGCTTTTGGTGATCGTGGTTTATGCGGGCGATTCGTTTATCTTTAACTATTCGGGGCTGACTTTTCCGAAAGCGCTCGTGATTGCGGTAGTGGCGGTGGCCGTTGTGCTTGTGATGATATCGGTTTATGTGTTCCCGCTGCAGGCCAGATTTGAAAATACGGTGAAGAATACGCTCAAGAATGCGATGATACTGGCTTTTGCCAATCTGCCTAAGACTTTGCTGATGGTAGGGTGCTATATACTGCCGGTTGTGATCGCGTACTTTTCAAATTATGCGGTTTTGTTTGTTTTCCTGTTTGGTATTTCTGCGCCGGCTTACGGGGCCGCGTGGATTTATAGTGGTATTTTTAAGAAGTTGGAGCCGGAAACAGAGGAAGTCTCCGATCTGGACTTTTCTCTGAGAATTGATGAGGGGAATCAGGAAATCGATGGATAATCAAAACAGGTCTAGTGTATTACAGTGGCTCGTTCCTACTGGCATTATGATGGTGGTTGTTATTGCCATGCTGCTCAGCTTTTCAGCGAAAAGCAATAAGGAGGCGGAAGCGTCGGTTTCCAAGACGCTGATTGCTTCGACGGAGGGATACGGAGAACGATTCCTTCATGAGCTGGAAAAAGTAGGAAAAGTAGGGGAGACAGTCGGGGAAATCTTTGAGAGGACAGGGACGGAGGACGGCGGCCGGGTGACGGATGTGCTCGGGATTGCGGCGAAGTGTGCCGGTGTGGAGAAAGTCCTTTACTGCGCGGCGGACGGACAGGCGATGGACCAGACGGGCGCGTCGGTTAACGTCGGGCAGGAGCCCTGGTTTGGGGAGGCGCTTGCAGGGGAGTTTCCCTATGTTTATACTGAAGAAGAACAGTCCGTTATCGTGGTGAAGCGTGTGGGTCAGAACGCGGAGCAAGGCTATCTGCTGCTTTACTATCCGATGGAGCGGTTTGGCGATATGCTGCTGCAGTCGGGTTATGATTCCGCAAGCTTTCTTGTAGTGGTGGATCTGGAAGGAAATATACTGGGCGTGAGCGGTGCGGTGACGAACGCCTGCGTGCAGGGCGGAAATATTTTTTCAGGGATAGAGACGGAGAATAAAGAAAATGCCAGAACGATCCGCAATCGTCTGAGTAACAGCTCCAGAGGAAGCGTGGATATACAGACGGGCAAGCAGAGACAGGTACTGACTTCCGTGCCCCTTGGGACGAACCGCTGGAGTCTGATCCTAGGTGTCAGTGAGGCCTATGCGGAGAGACAGGCGAACTACATCAGGAAGAACACGAGAGATATGGTTTTCGCGCTGGCACTTGTGATCGCTATATTCTTCTGTGTGGTTATGGTAATCAATATCATCGGTAAGATACGGAGCAATAACAAGAAGAAGGAGTTAGAAGACAAGGCGGATACCGATCTTCTGACCGGACTGAATAATAAACTTGCCACGGAGCGCAAGATTAAGGATTACATGGCGAAGAATCCCAATAAGCAGGGCATGATGTTCATGATTGATATCGACAATTTTAAGAAGATCAACGATACTATGGGACATGCTTTTGGCGATGAGGTGCTGCGTTCTCTTGGAATCCAGATCGGAGCGATTTTCAGAGCAAGCGATATCATAGGACGTGTGGGCGGCGATGAGTTCATGGTATTTTTAAAGGACATTGTGAATGAGGAGACTATCCTGAAAGAAGCCAGGAAGATGGAGGTTTTCTTTAAGAATTTTCAGGCCGGTGAATATGTAAAATATAAGGCCACGGCGAGTATCGGAGTGGCGGTATTTCCGCAGGAAGGCAATGATTTTGAAACGCTTTATAAAGCGGCCGATCAGGGAGTATACAAAGCGAAGAAGCGCGGAAAGAACCAGCTTGCGTTTTACAAGGACAGAGAAGCGGCGGCGCCTGCAGGAGAGAATGAAACGGCGGCGGAATAACGAAAGGAAATAAGGAAAAGGAAATAACGAAAGAGGCAGAGGGACGGATTCGATACCGTCCCTTTTTTGTTCTTTATAGGAAAGCGCGATAGCATAAATCATTAAAGGAGAGTGCGAAGCATTCTCTGAATCGGGCGTTCCGACGCTCGATTTTTATAAAAACTGCGTTAACGAAAACCATTTAGAAAAAATGGAATAAATTGACGCAATTTTATCGTTTTTAAGGCGAATATTATGAAAATAGAGATAGAAAAAATGAGGAAAAAGGGAAAAGATATAAAAATTGAATAAAAAAAGTGAAAATAGTGGTTGCCATTATATGAAATATGTGCTAGACTAACATTACGAAAACGTTTAAGTAAAACGCATTCGGTTAACGCTACTATATTTAATCTTTAAAGGAGGAAATGAAAAAGTATGAAGAAAAAAGTGGTTAGTATCTTATTGGCGACATCAATGGTAGCCTCACTTGCAGGCTGCGGCAGCGATCCGAATCCGGCAGCGGAGACAACAGGGGATGCGCCTGCGGCAGAGGCGGAAGCTCCGGCAGCAGAGGCAGAAACGGAAGCAGAGACAGAGGCTCCTGCGGCGGATGCAGCTCCTGCTTCCGGCGATCTGGCTTACAGCGGAAACATATCCATCATGCACTATTCTACATCTGAGGAGTCGGAAGGAAACGGTGGTTCTGACGGATTCAGAACATGCCTTGCTAACTGGCAGAATGCGCACGGGAACATTACGCTGGATGAGGAAGTGCTGGCAAACGACGATTACAAGACACAGATCGCTACCCGTGCGGCGGCGGACGATCTTCCGGATGTATTCCTGCTGCAGGGTATGAATACTATCAGCTGGGCTAATCAGGGACTTATGTATGATCTGACAGATTCCATCAAAAACTCTCCCTATGCGGATCAGTACAAGATGGACTATATGATCCCCTTCACCGCGAACGACAAGTATTGGGCATATCCGGCACTGACGGGCGGTACCTGTACCGTGGTGATTTATGATTCTGCTATGTGGAAGGAGGCTGGCTTTGATACTTTCCCGACTACCTGGGCTGACGTTGAGAAAGCAGCGGAGTATTTCAGCGGTCAGGGTATCGACACAATCGCGTTCGGTAACTCCGGTCAGTGGCAGTTGAACTCCTGCTTCGTATCATGCCTTGGTTATCAGTACACGGGTACACAGTGGTTTGCGGATATCATCGCAGGTACGGGCAGCTTTGAGGATCCGAACTTTGTGGCGGCTCTGACAGAGACACAGCGCCTCTTCCACGACACAAACATCTTTAACAAAGACTTTAATGCGATCAACAACGAGGATGCACGTGAGTACTATATCTCCGGCGACGCTGCTGCGTTCATCGGCGGTAACTGGGATGCTTCCTACATTCAGGCGACACTGGAAGGCGATCCGAAGAAGGACACCACAAAATTTGCGGTTCTGCCTCAGGCAGCGGATTCTACCAAATATGAGAAGTTCCAGAACATCGGTCTTGGATATGGTATGGCAATCAGCGCAAAGGCAGCTCAGGATCCCGACAAGCTGGCGGCTTGTATCGATCTGTGCCAGTACATGACAGGTCCTGCATTCTCCGAATATGTAGGCGCAAACTACGCGCTGGCTGGTTTCTGCAGCTCCGATGTGGATCTCTCCGCATTCGATCAGTACACACAGGACTTCTACAACTTCTCCTATGTGGACACCAAGGGCTGTGAGATTTACGACTCTTATGTAGACGGTTCCGTTTGGTCCGTACTGAACACAGAGATGCAGGAAATGGTTAACGGCGACAAAGATCCCGCAACCGTTGCGGCAGATACACAGGCTGCATACAAAGCATACTTAGGTCAATAACAAATTGAGCGCAGGCGCTCAATTACGAGCACTGCTACGCAGGCTCGGAGGAAAACCGGAGAACTGATTACTCAATTACGAGCACTGCTACGCAGGCTCGGAGGAAAACCGGAGAACTGATTACT
>CARQVR010000004.1:0-11171 GCA_949051815.1 uncultured Lachnospiraceae bacterium | reverse complement strand
CAATTACGAGCACTGCTACGCAGGCTCGGCGGGACAGTGAAGAACTGGTTGCTCAATTGCTGGCGCTGCTACGCAGGCCCGGCACCATGCTCAGCAAAATTTAGTTGAGAAGGTTATGAAACATATAATAGAATGAAAAACAGGATGCGCCGTCTGGGAGATTTCTCCCGGGCGGACGCTTACCTGTAAGGGTCTTTGATTAAGCGTAAGTTTAATCGTGGCGAAGCGGTAGAAGACGTCTTCGTTTCGCTTTTGGGGTATGTCTCAGATGGGGATTAAAAATGAGCATTAAAAGGAAATGGGGGCGAATCTATGCTGAAATCTATCAAACCGAAAAAATGGGTAGTAGCTGCATACCTGGCCGTGCCCGTGGCGCTGTATGTGTTCACGGTATTCGCACCGCTTGTAGCAGCTCTTTTTTACAGTTTCTTTGAGTGGAAGGGCGGGCCGGTCAAAACCTTCAGCGGTTTTGCAAATTACACGCAGTTATTCAGTGACGAAGTGTTCTGGAGCTCTTTCTGGCACAATATCTTTCTGGTGATCGTGTGTATCGTCGGACAGATTGGTCTGGCATTTGTTGTTGTGCTTCTCATTAACTCTAAAGTAACCAAGCTGCAGGGCATCCACAGAACGTTTGGCTTTTTCCCGAGTACGATCTCGGCGGTCTGCATCGGTTTTATCTGGCAGATGATCTACGATTCCAGAAGAGGCCTGCTGAATTACTTTTTAGAGAAGATTGGCAGGGAGGACTTGCAGAAGGTATGGCTCAACGAGCCGAAGCTGGTAATGCTGCTGGTGTCCATTCCGCTGGTCTGGCAGTTCATCGGTTACTATATGGTAATACTGCTTTCCGCGGTTTCTTCCATCAGCACGGAAGTTCTGGAGTCTGCGGAAATTGACGGCGCGACGGGAATCCAGCGCGCGCGCTACATTGTGCTGCCCCTGATTAAGAATACTCTGCTTGTGTGTATTACCCTCTGTGTGGCGGGTAACATGAAAGCATTTGATAATATTTACGTTATGACATCCGGCGGTCCCGGGTATTCCTCCATGGTTATGGCCATGTACGGATATAAGGTTTCCTTCGAGCAGTCAAACTTAGGCTACGGTTCCTGTATTTCCGTCGGTATTTTCGTACTGGCGCTGGCAGTAATCGGCGGCTCCCAGATTCTTATGAACTACTTTATGACAGACAGCTATGACCGTCAGGAAGCAAAGCATCTGAAACAGATTGAGAAGGAAAGAAAACTGGCGGCCAAAGCCCGCAAGGCTAACATGTAAAGGAGGGGATCTGCTATGGCTAAAGAAATGAAAATGACAAAAGTAGAAGACAATTCGGCAGGCACCCGTGCGAAGAGAGGCGTGCTTACGGTAGTGATTAACTTTTTCTTATGGTTCTTTTCGCTGACCTGTATTTTCCCGCTGTTTTGGATGTTCTATTCCTCGTTGAAGGAAAAGAGGGTGTTCAACGCGGATGTTATGGGTCTGCCTAAGGATCCGACGATAGCAAACTATACGAAAATCCTGTCCAACAAGGACTACCGGCTGATGCAGTCAGTGTTTAACAGTGCAAGGACGACCATTCTGGCAGTTCTGCTGATTGTGTTTATCGCGTTTATTGTGGGTTACATACTGTCGAGAATTGATTTCGCGCTGAATAAGCCGTTGTATGTGATGTTCCTCATGGGAATGCTGATTCCGATTCATTCGCTGATGGTTCCTATTTATATCATCTTTTCCAAAATGGGACTTTCCAACCACTGGTACACGCTTCTTTTGCCGTATGTCTCGTTTGCGCTGCCCATGTCGATCTTTCTGGTGCAGGGTTATGTGAAGGGCATTCCGACGGAGCTTGAGGAGGCGGCCGCAATCGACGGCTCCACGTTCTCCAAGACATTGTTTGGCATCATTCTTCCGGTATGTAAGCCGATTCTGGTGACGGTTGCGATTATCAATGTGTTTAGCTGCTGGAACGAGTTCTCTTTCGCGTTGATCCTGATTAAGGACAGGGCGCTTTACACGGTGCCGCTGGGACTGAAACAGTTTACAGGCCAGTTCACGTCGGACTATCCGAAGATCATGTCGGCTATGCTCATTACCATGGCTCCTATCGTGATTTTCTACTTCGCGTTCAGCAAGCAGATCATCAAGGGCATGGTTGCCGGAGCGGTGAAGGGCTAGTGCCAGACATACGTGCAATTAAGGCAGATTATACCAGAGGCTTTACAGAGCAGGCGCGTATATACATTTTACATATGAAAAATGACAGGCCGGGGACGGGAAATCGTCTCCGGCCTTTGTGTGCAGCGCAAGTCGCAATGTAAGAACCGTCAGCAAAAAACAATTGACATATACCCCACTGGGGTATATGATATCTGTGTAGATTATAGAAAACAGGAGAGAATATATGAGCGGGGAAAAAACATCCGCAGGCGATGTATGCGCCTGCTGTCGGCACAAAAGTACGCCCAGAAATGCGGTAGAACAGAAAAATTTACAGAACCGGATCAACCGGATCATTGGACAATTAAAGGGGATTCAGGGCATGATTGAGGATAACCGCTACTGCGGCGACGTGCTGATACAGATCGGCGCGGTGGAGAGCGCGCTCCAGAGTCTGGGCTATGTAATGCTGGAAGAGCATATGATGACATGTGTGGCGGAAGGCGTACAGCAGGGGAACACGGAAGTTCTTGCGGAAGCCGTGGAGCTGATGAAAAAGCTTAAGTGACAGCCGGCAGGGACGTATCTGACGGAACATATCTGACGGAAATGCAGGCCTGCATGATCCCGACGGGCGAAACAGAGAGTGATAGAGAGGGCGGACATGAAAACAGAAAAATATAACGTGACAGGGATGACCTGTGCCGCGTGCAGCGCGCATGTGGAAAAGGCGGTGCGCGGGGTGGCGGGCGTCGATACGGTTAGTGTAAACTTACTTATGAATCATATGGCGGTTTCCTATGAGGAGCCAGCCACGGCGGATGCCATATGCCGGGCGGTGGAGAAGGCCGGGTACGGTGCGGCTTTAGCCGGTGCGGACATCTTGGAAGGCGCAGGCGGGGCGGGCGGCAGCTCCGGCGTTCGCGGGCAGGACGCCTTTGCGGATCACGAGACGCCGAAGCTGCGCCGCAGACTGATTGCGTCCCTGTGTCTTTTACTCCCCCTCATGTATGTGTCCATGGGGCATCTGATGTGGGGGTGGCCCGTACCGGAAGGGTTTGCCGGAAACCCGTGGGCGATCGCCCTGTATCAGCTTCTTCTGACGGGGCTTGTGATGGTTGTTAACCAGAAGTTTTTTGTAAGCGGCTTTGCGGGACTGATGCACCGCGCTCCGAACATGGATACGCTGGTGGCGCTCGGAAGCGCGGCGGCTTTTGTGTACAGCGCGGCGGTGATGTTCGGCATGGGCAGCGCATACGGCGCGGGCGATATGGAAACGGCGCTACACTGTCTGCATGACATGTATTTTGAGTCGGCAGCCATGATTCTTACGTTAATTACGGTAGGTAAGATGCTGGAGGCTTACAGCAAGGGCAAAACGACGAACGCGGTCAAAAGCCTGATGGATCTTGCGCCGAAAACCGCGCATGTGATCAGGGACGGCGTGGAGATAACGATAGAAGCGGAGGAGGTCGTAGCGGGAGATACCTTTATCGTGAAACCGGGTGAGAGCATTCCCGTGGACGGTGAGGTGATTGCGGGAGAGAGCGCGGTGGACGAAGCGGCGCTTACGGGCGAAAGCCTTCCGGTTGATAAGGGGATCGGGGACAGCGTCAGCGCGGCGACCCTGAACCAGAACGGAGCCCTCACCTGTGTGGCGACGCGGGTGGGCAGGGACACGACCCTGCGCCAGATTATTGACATGGTGGAGAACGCGGTAGCGACAAAAGCGCCCATAGCGCAGGTCGCGGACCGGGTGTCCGGCGTGTTCGTGCCGGTGGTTATCACGCTGGCGTTTATCACGGGTGTGGTATGGCTGCTTGCGGGAGCGGGCGTCGGCAAGGCGTTATCCTACGCGATCAGCGTGCTTGTGATAAGCTGTCCCTGCTCCCTCGGGCTGGCCACGCCCGTGGCGATCATGGTAGGAAACGGCAGAGGCGCGGGGCAGGGGATTCTCTTTAAGAATGCGACGGCTCTGGAACAGACGGGCAGGACGAATTTCGTGGTATTGGATAAAACGGGAACCGTGACGGAAGGAAAGCCCCGTGTGACGGATATCTGCCCTGCGGACGGCGCATCTGCGGAGACGCTTTTGCGGGTGGCGGCGTCTCTGGAGCAGAAAAGTGAGCATCCCCTGGCGCGGGCGGTCTGCGAGCGGGCGCAGGAAGAGGGGATCGTGCCTGAGGAAGCGGCGGATTTCAAAGCGCTTCCCGGATGGGGCGTGGAGGGAACGCTTGGACAGAAACCCGCTTTTGGCGGAAAGGCTGCGCTGCTTTCGGAGCGCGGGCTGATGACACAATCCTTCCTGCGGCAGGGAGAAACGCTGGCAGAAGAGGGAAAAACGCCGCTCTATTTTGCGACAGACGGCGCCCTGCTTGGCATGATTGCCGTAGCGGACGTGGTGAAACCGGACAGCGCGCAGGCGGTGGAGGAGCTGAAAAACATGGGAATCCATGTGATTATGCTGACGGGAGATAACCGCCGGACGGCGGAGGCTGTCCGCGCGCAGGTGGGGATTGACGCGGTGGTGGCGGATGTGCTTCCGGGAGATAAGGAAGCCGTGATCCGCCGGCTTTCGGAATACGGAAAAACAGCCATGGTGGGAGACGGCATCAACGACGCGCCTGCTCTCACCAGAGCGGACGTAGGCGTAGCCATAGGAGCCGGCGCGGATGTGGCGCTGGACGCGGCGGACATCGTTCTGGTAAAATCAAAACTGACAGATGTGTCTGCTGCGGTACGCCTTTCCAGACAGGTGCTGAAAAATATCCATGAAAATCTGTTCTGGGCGTTTTTCTACAACTGCATCGGCATTCCCGTTGCGGCGGGCGTGCTCGTACCGTTTACCGGGGTTTCGCTGAATCCCATGTTTGCGGCGGCGGCCATGAGCCTTTCCAGCGTCTGCGTGGTCACGAACGCCCTGCGCCTGAATCTGTTTTCTGTCCGCGGCACGGCGAAAGACAGAAGGGCGCATATGGTTCCGATGCCGGACCTGACAGACGGTTTCGCGCGGCAGGCGGGCGGCTATGCGGCAGGCGTCGCAGAAAACGCTGTATCGTGTACCAGAGCGGACTGTGGAGCCGGTCGTCGAACGGACGACAGAGGGGACAGCAGAGAAAGCAGCCAGGAAGGAAGCGGGGAAAAAGGCAAAGAGAGCGGTAAAGAAGAAAACAGAGAAGACAGAAGAGAAAACGGTAAAGAAGGAAACAGGGAAGACAACAGGGAAGACAACAGAGAGAGCGGTAAAGAAGACAGAAGAGAAAAAAGCAAAGAAAGCAGTAAAGAAGGTAATAAAGAAAAAAGGCAGGAAAAAAGAAAGGAGAATGAGAGTATGGTTAAAGTATTGGATGTGGAGGGAATGATGTGCGGGAAGTGTCAGGCGCATGTGCAGAAAGCGCTGGAAGGCGTTGCCGGGGTGACGGCCGTGGAGGTCAGTCTGGAGAACAAACAGGCGACGGTGACGATGGAAAGCGAAATTGCCGACGAGATCCTCGACAGCGCCGTGACGGAGGCCGGATATGAGGTGAAAGGATGCCGGACGGCGTAAAACAGCAGACGGCTGTCTGACGCTCTGCCGTATATAGACGGGCGTTTAGGCAATATGCACAGGAAAGCGGTACATTCTTAGTCAAATTGTCGTGTGCCTTAAAAAAAACTTAATAAAGTAAGCAAAATCTACAATGTGAAGCAAAATCTTTGTGGAATAGTGGTATAGCAAAGGGGACAAAAGTCCGTTATACTAATCTACAGAATTAATCGTCCGGGAAGCGGTTTCCACGGGTGAGAAGAAAATAAAAATTAAAATTAGGAGGCTATCATGGCAAGTTTATCTTTGAAAAATGTTTGCAAGGTATACCCTAACGGATTCGAGGCGGTAAAAGATTTCAACCTTGAAATCGCAGATCAGGAGTTCATCATCTTCGTAGGCCCTTCGGGCTGTGGTAAGTCTACCACCCTTCGTATGATCGCTGGTTTGGAGGATATCTCCTCTGGTGAGTTGAAGATCGGTGACAGAGTTGTTAACGATGTAGAGCCTAAGGACAGAGATATCGCAATGGTATTCCAGAACTACGCTCTGTATCCGCATATGTCCGTGTACGATAACATGGCATTCGGTCTTAAGCTGAGAAAGGTTCCGAAGGATGAGATCGACAAGATGGTAAAAGAGGCAGCGAAGATTCTTGATCTGACGGCTCTCCTTGATCGTAAGCCGAAGGCTCTTTCCGGTGGTCAGAGACAGCGTGTGGCTATGGGTCGTGCAATCGTTCGTAACCCTAAGGTGTTCCTGATGGATGAGCCGCTGTCCAACCTGGATGCGAAGCTGCGTGTACAGATGCGTGTTGAGATTTCCAAGCTGCATCAGAGACTGGGCACCACCATCATCTATGTAACACATGACCAGACAGAGGCTATGACCCTTGGTACCAGAATCGTTGTTATGAAGGACGGCGTGGTACAGCAGGTTGACACCCCTCAGAACTTATATCAGAAGCCCCAGAACCTGTTTGTAGCAGGCTTCATGGGTTCCCCGCAGATGAACTTCCTCGATGCGGTTGTTGAGAAAAACGGCGATACCGCAAACCTTAAGGTTGCAGGTCAGACGATTCCGTTACCGCCCGCTAAGTCCAAGAAGCTGCTCGACGGCGGTTATGCAGGCAAGACCGTTACATTCGGTATCCGTCCTGAGGATGTATATGATTCCGAGATGTTTATCGAGACTGCTAAATGCGTATTCGAGTCTACCATTAAGGTTTACGAGCTGCTTGGTGCAGAAGTTTACTTATACTTCGATCTGGCTGAGTTCCCGATCACCGCAAGAGTGGATTCCCGTACAACGGCGAGACCCGGCGACACAGTTAAGTTTGCTTTCGATGTTGAGAAGATCCACGTATTTGACAAAGAGACAGAGCAGACAATCACGAACTAAAAGAAATGATTGCAGGGGAGGGAGGCGTAAGCATCCCTCTCCTTTGTGCATTATAAATACCCGGGCAATTGCGCATAACCTTTAAAGGGTTTCGCAACTGCCTGTTATAAATAACGGAGGAATATATGATTTCAAGTCAGATTATTAAGGCCAGTATAGAGGAGCTTTCAGCGATTTCCAAGGTATCCCTCGCGGTATGGGATCCGGAAGGAAAGGAGATCGCGGCGACCTTTGAGACAAACGATATTTCCCCGTCGTTGATTTCGGGATTTGTAGATTCTCCAGCCGATAGTCAGGTGATCGGGATCCATCATCTTCTTAAGGTTCTGGATGAGGATGAGGTGCTTTTTGTTCTGGATGCTAAAGGCGGCAGCGAAGATACTTATATGATCGGCAGGATCGCTGTCAGCCAGCTCCAGCATTTGATTGTAGCCTACAAGGAGCGGTACGACCGCAATAACTTTTTCCAGAATCTTCTGCTGGATAATATGCTTCTGGTGGATATTTATAACAGAGCGAAAAAGCTGCATATCGAAGCGGCCGTTCCCCGCGCGGTGTTTCTGGTTGAAACGGACAAGGAGAAGGACGGCACGGCGATGGAGCTTTTGAACGGTATGTTCACGGCGCAGGTCGGTGACTATATTACAGCGGTAGATGAGAGTAATGTGATCCTGATTAAGGCTCTCAACCCTGAGGATGATTATGAGAGGCTGGAGCAGATTGCCGACACGATTGCGGACATGATGAACATGGAGGCGATGCTCAATGTACGTGTCGCTTACGGGACCATCGTAGAAGAGCTTAAGGAAGTGTCGAAATCTTACAAAGAGGCTAAGATGGCTCTCGATGTGGGTAAGATTTTCTATGCGGAGAAGAAAGTGACGGCTTATAATATGCTGGGGATCGGCCGCCTGATTTATCAGCTTCCGATTAACCTGTGCCGGCTTTTTATCGAAGAAATTTTCGGATCGAATGTACCGGCGGAGCTGGATGAGGAAACCCTGACAACGATCAATAAGTTTTTTGAGAATAACCTTAATGTGTCCGAGACCTCAAGACAGCTCTATGTACACCGCAACACGCTGGTATACCGGATCGAAAAACTACAGAAGAGCACGGGACTGGATATCCGCGTGTTTGATGATGCGCTGACATTCAAGATTGCGCTGATGGTAGTAAATTATATGAGATATCTGGATTCGCTGGATTATTGATCTGCGTTTACAGGAACGGAGGATTTAAGGATATGACTGCGCGGGACTGCCTTACGGGCAGTCCTTTTTGCGGTCACAGGTGGAGCCGGAAGCGGCAGAGCGAATGAAAAATGAGCGGCGCCTGTTCATTGTTCGCGGAAATAAAATTTCGGTTCTATGCAGGGAAGGAGGCGCATATATATGAACAGAGGAATTATAAATCTGTGATTTGCGCCGTCACGTGGCCCGGCGCTCCGGAATGGAGGTTGTTATGTATCAGAAGGAAATCATATACTTGGGTTTATATAAAGACGGAGACCGTCTGGGGAGTGCGGGATTTCTCAAGGTGGAGAAACGGGACAAGGACGGCAGTCTCTCGCTGGTGGTCAAAAATGTACCCCATTCCATAAACGGAAAATATCCGGTGCGTTATTACAGTGGTTCCGACTGGAAAGAGACGGACGGGATCATGGTGCGGGAAGGCGGCGGTATGTGGGAAAGGCAGGAGCCGGAGTCACTTGAACAGGTTCGACTGCAAATCATGCTGCCGGGCGGTTATCTGGTAGAGGGGGCCAGCAAAGAGGCCGTGAGACAGGAGCGGGCCGCCAAGGAAGTCGCACAAGGAGCCGGGGCGTATGCGGGGAGAGCGTCGGTTTCAGGGTCGACAGTGCCGAGACGGGAGGACCCCGCGACTGTAGAAGGGACTGTGCAAGGGGCTGAGCAGGGAGCCGGGGCGTATACAGGGAGAGCGTCGGTTTCCGGGACGGCAGTAGTGAGGCGGGAAGAGGCTGTGGCCGCGCATGGAGTCGGGCAGGAAACTGCACAAGGAGCCGGGGCGTATACAGGGAGAGCGTCGGTTTCCGGGACGGCAGTAGTGAGGCGGGAAGAGGCTGTGGCCGGGCAGGGAGCCGCACAAGGAGCCGTGCAGGAAGTCGGGGCGTATACAGGGAGAGCGTCGGTTTCCGGGACGGCAGCAGTGAGGCGGGAAGAGGCTGTGGCAGTACAGATAGCCGGGCAGGGAGTTGCACAAGGGTCCGCGCAGGAAGTCGGAGCGTATACAGGGAGAGCGTCGGTTTCCGGGATGGCAGTAGTGAGGCGGGAAGAGGCTGTGGCCGCGCATGGAGTCGGGCAGGAAACTGCACAAGGAGCCGGGGCGTGTGCGGGGAGAGCGTCGGTTTCCGGGACGGCAGCAGTGGGACGGGAAGAGGCTGTGGCCGGGCAGGGAGTTGCACAGGGAGCCACGCAGGAAACCGCAGCGCAGGAACGGCCGAAAAAGATAGAGCGCATCGTGGTGCAGCGTCAGGAAGCCGGGGAAAACGCTGCAGCGCAGGAACGGACGCAGAAACCGCTGATGGCGGATGCCCTTGTCATAGAAGGGCTGAAAGAAGATAAGTGGGAGCAGATTCTGGACACTTACGATAATATTCATCCTTACGGCGACGAGCGCGTCTATGTGAAGCTTGCGCCGAAGGATTTTATCATCATGTCAGGGAAATACCAGCATCTGGTAAATAACAGCTTTTTGCTGCACGGATTCTATAATTACCGCCATGTGATTTTGGGAAAAGAGGGAGAAGTGTATTATCTGGGAGTTCCCGGCGTTTTCTATGAAAGGGAGAAGATGGTGGCGCTGATGTTCGGCTTTGAAGCGTTCGAGTGCGGAAGCAGGGAGTCGAAGCCGGGCGAGTTCGGCTATTATCTGAGAAAAGTGGAGCTGTGAAAGAGCCCGGCGCCGTTAACGGTCAGATGCCTTCACAGTCAAAAGCGGGAATAAAACTTTCTAAACAGGTTTCGCCCTCCTGGATAAAGCCGTTTTCAATGCCGATCCGGATGGCGTAGTCAACGATGCGGTTGTACTCTTCGCCGGACACCTGCCGGTTCAGGGGAGAAATGCCGGAAACATGTGAAAGCGGCGTATACTGGTTCATAATACTGACATATATGTCGTTTTTATAAGTTTCGTGGAGGTAACGCAGAACCTTCCGGCTGTCTTTGCCACAGCCGGGCAAAAGCAGATGGCGGA
The DNA here is from genome assembly GCA_949051815.1 of uncultured Lachnospiraceae bacterium. Classification (GTDB taxonomy): domain Bacteria; phylum Bacillota; class Clostridia; order Lachnospirales; family Lachnospiraceae; genus UBA3282. The sequence continues at coordinate 865 of CARQVR010000004.1, read as the reverse complement.
CGATGACGCCCCGCCGCATCAGCGGGTCTTCCCCGTCTGCGAAGACGGGAGCGCCGACCTGGCGAACCATCTCGGCGATGGCAGCGGCCGCCGTATCAAAGTAATCGGCCGCATGGGAATAGCGTCCGCTCAGATCCGGGTCGCAGTATTTTAAATCGGGGAGATAAATATCGACCAATCCCTCCAGCATACGGAGCGTTTCCGGCTTTTCGTAGGCGGAGGTATTATAAATAACAGGGATGGAAAGGCCCTGTTTTTTTGCTGTTCTCAATGCGGTTATGATCTGGGGGACGAAATGGGCGGGTGTGACGAGATTGATATTGTGCGCGCATTTACCCTGTAATTCCAGAAAAATATCGGAGAGGCGGGCTGATGTGATCTCCCGTCCTGCCTGTCCCTGCGCGATCTCATGGTTTTGGCAGTATACACAGCGGAGATTACAGCCGCTGAAAAAAACAGCGCCGGAACCGTTCGTGCCGGACAGGCATGGCTCTTCCCAGAAATGGAGGGCCGCTCTCGCAGCCGTAAGCCTTGCGGTCTGTCCGCAGTAACCGGTTTTTCCGGCGCTTCTGTTGACGTGGCATTCCCTTGGACAGAGTGTGCAGTCCGACAGCTCCGGCCACGCGCTGTTTTCGTAATCTGATCCTGTCATATTTTCTTCTGTTCCGAAGCGCTTTGTGTAGAAAACGCGGGCAGAATTCAGGAGTTCCGAAGGAATACTCCGATTCTGCTCTGCAAACCATTTCTTTTTTCTGATTTCCTGGAACGGGTTTATCGGCAGATGATGCCGTAAATCCAAAACCGTGCGCCTTATGTCGAACCGAAACCCATGTACGTTACCTTTACAGTTAACTCCGCCAGGCAC
>CARQVR010000003.1 GCA_949051815.1 uncultured Lachnospiraceae bacterium | reverse complement strand
GATGCTGCTCTAACAATGTGTGAAGCGGTATCTCAGCCGACAGGACGCTGTGGATATCATCCAATGAGAAATCCAGTTTCCGTAAAAGCTTGATCGTTTTGAGTGTAGCTATGTCCTCATCCGAATATTCCCGATAATTGTTTTCGGGGTTTCTGTTCGGGTGAAGTAAAGATTTCTTTTCATAGAAACGGATATTCTGTCTGGTGATTCCGGTCAGACGTTCCAATTCGTTGATGTTCAATAGAAATGTGCCTCCTTTCCCTGTTTGTTGAGATAAGTGTAAGGGGTATAGTTAGTATAAGGTCAAGAGTTTTCTATTTCTTTTTTAAATTTATTAAAAATCAAAATCATCAAAATCCGTGCGCATACGCGAGCGACGTTTTTGTTTGCGCTTAATACGGTTGTTTCTGCGCTTGGCGGTTCTACCGTTCGTGATTAACGCGTGCACCATAAAGATAGTGATAACGATGGCGGCGAGAACCAGAATAATGACCAGCACTTTTTTGATATTAATAAAAATCGTGTCCTGTAACGGTTCGGCTTCTGTTTCCGTCTTTTCCACACTGACATCCGTAGCAGTCATTTTTGTGTCAAACTCATAAGAAGAAGCATTATCGGTAACAAGATTCAGGTATGCGCTACCTACATACATACCGTTGTAAGAATATTCGATACCGGCCACCCGGTTTTCATCCGACTGGCTGTAATCAATTTCCGAATCCAGATCCTGAAAAGAAATGGTATTCGGGATAATCACATAGCTATCGGTATCAATAGAGAGAATGGGCTTTGAACTGCCGAAAACATCATTTCCGATCTGCAAAAAGCCTGTGGACTCTATGTTGTATTTTTCTTCGTTTTCTGAAATATTGAGCACCTGGAAATTGTGGAAGCCATAGTCAAACAGTTCCGCAGTGTCAGTAAACTGATCCGGGGTTTCTTCCTTAAAGACAACACAGACAAGACGCATTCCGTTCTGCTCCGCGCAGGTCACCAGAGTCTGTCTGGAATTATCAGTATAACCTGTTTTTCCGCCTAAAATACCTTCATAGGGAATTTCACCGTTAACCAGCTTGTGTTTATTGTTTTTATAAAAATCGTCAGGCTGGGTGGCGGTAGCTTCAAAGTGATAGCGCGGGGTATTGCTTATTTTGCAAAGCATTTCATTGCGGAAAAACTGACTGGAAATCAGTGCGAGATCATAAGCGCTTGTGTAATGGTCGGGATCATGGAGACCGTTGGTATTGGTAAAATGGGTATCGGTACAGCCCATTTCTTCCGCCCGCTTATTCATTAATGCCACAAAATCTTCGATAGAGCCGGAAATATATTCGCCGGCGGCATTGGCGGCCTCATTGGCGGAGGCTACCATAACTCCGTAGAGACATTCCTCTAACGAGATGGATTCTCCCTCGTCCATACCCATATTGGAACCGTCCGAAGGTACGCTGAAAACAGCCTCATGGCTAAATTCTACAGTGTCATCCAGATTGCCCTTTTCCATGGCAAGAAGTGCGGTCATGATTTTCGTTGTGCTGGCGGGATAGAGACGCTCGTGAATATTTTTAGAATAGAGAATAACGCCTGTATTGGCGTCCATCAGGATGGCAGACTGTGCACCTACCTGAGGACCTGCAGGCCAATTGTCGATCTCGTTTGACTGGATCGGAAGTAATTTCCGGGCTTCTGCTTCTGCCTGCATTTCCTCAAAAGTAGCCGGTTCTGCGGCGAAAACGACACCGCTTTGGAGTGAACTTACAAAAACCAGAGGAAGCGTAAGGAGCAATGCCGCGATCCGCCCGGACTGCAAAAACCTGATTCTTTTCTTAAATAACATGCGGTAAAACCTTTCTATGATAACAAATATATGATATATGCTATAAATTATGAGTCTGTCTTAACATATCATACACTATTTGAAAGAAAAACTGTAGTGTATTCACAAAAAATACAAAATGAGTTAAAATATACCCAGTGCCAAAGAAAAGCAGGCGGCGCGAAAAACGAAGAAAATAAGGTAAAAGTATGAGATTAAGAAACGTAACAGGATCAAGGGAAGTGATAGCGGCCTGTGATTATGTGATACATAATCCGCAGGAATGCCGGGGAAAATGGCATGAAGTCTTCGGAAACGATAATCCCGTCCGCATAGAAATCGGCATGGGCAAAGGTCGTTTTATTATGGATCTGGCAAGGCTTAATCCCCATATCAATTATGTGGGAATTGAAAAATATTCCAGCGTACTGATCCGGGGCATACAAAAACTGGAGGCGGATCCCCTGCCGAATCTTTATTTTATCCGTATGGAGGCGGAAGAAATCACGTCTGTTTTTGCGAAAGGCGAAGTAGACCGTATTTATTTGAATTTTTCCGATCCGTGGCCGAAGGACAGGCACGCGAAGCGCAGACTTCCTTCCCGTGAATTTTTACGGCGGTATGATGAGATACTAATACCGGACGGTGTGATCGAATTTAAGACGGACAACCATGATCTGTTTCAGTTTGCGCTGGAGGAGCTGGAACCGGCAGGATGGAAAATCCTTCAAGTGACAGAGGATCTCCACAACAACGTCCAAATGATGGAAGGAAACGTGATGACCGAGTATGAGGAGCGGTTTTCCTCGAAAGGGAATCCGATCTGCAAATATGTGATTGAAAGATAATGTGAGAAGGCATTTGGATTGAAAACGGTTGATATAGAAACAAAACGATAGAAAGACAAAGATAAGGAGGAAAAGCGCATGGAGTACAAATTTACAAGCGAAAATTTTGAGAGTGAGGTTTTGCAGTCGGAGGTTCCTGTTCTGGTGGACTTCTATGCGGACTGGTGCGGCCCCTGTAAGATGATGGCGCCGATCATTGCGCAGCTTGCAGAGAAGTATGACGGTAAGGTAAAGATCGGAAAATGCAACATAGACGAGGAGGACGGACTCGCCAGAATGTACCGCGTTATGAATATTCCCAATATGAAGATTTTCGTGAAGGGTGAACCGGTCGAAAATATCGTGGGAGCGGTACCGCCGGAAGAGCTGGAAGCGCAGCTTTCAAAAGTGTTGTAAAGTCAAATGTCTGCAGGCAGTCACTTGGCTCGCTGCCCGCAGAAATAAATGTGCTGCAAAACTTTTCATGTGTTTTGCAGCACGTAATTTTTTGAAATCAGACTGTCGGGTCTGCGTCTGTCAAATGATAAAAAGTGTTATGACAGTAATCAGAAAAACAACCAACAAAAACATTGCAACATAAGCAATTCTTTTACAATCAATTCTTATTTTTTGTTAATTTCCTCTTTATTATAAAGGAATTTCAATATAATCGGCGTTGCGATGGAGGAGAACAGAATCAGCAAAATCACCGCCATAAAATAATCGGAAGTCAGTAAATCTGCCGCCAGTCCTTTTTGTGCCACAATCAGAGCCACCTCTCCGCGGGTCATCATGCCGACGCCGATTTTCAGGGAATCGGAGAAAGTGTAACGGCAGAGTCTGGCAGCCAGTCCGCAGCCGATGATTTTGGCAAACAGCGCCACAATCACGAAACAGATGCAGAAAATAAACAGCGTGGAGTCCATTGCGTCAAAGTTGGTTTTCAGACCGATACTGGCGAAAAACAGCGGGCCGAAAAGCATGTAGGAGCTTACGTCCACTTTGCGTTCTATGTAAGTATTGTCGCTTAAGTTGCAGAGCACGATACCGGCTATGTAGGCTCCCGTGATGTCCGCGATGCCGAAATACTTTTCCGCCACATAGGAGAGAGCGAAGCAGAACGCCATAGCGACAATGGGAATACGCCTCGTATGCGGATAGCGTTTATCCAGAGCCAGAAAAAGTTTAAACACAACGAAACCGCCTGTTACGGCAATAATAAAGAAAATGATGGTCTTTAAAACGACCATGCCCGGGTGGGAATCGGGGGACTTAAATCCGATCACAAAAGTAAGTACGATAATGCCGATCACGTCGTCTATGATGGCGGCGCTGACAATCGTCGTGCCAACCTTACTTTTAATCTTACCTAATTCCTGTAGAGCGGCTACGGTAATACTGACGCTGGTGGCTGTCATAATGGTGCCGATAAAAACAGCCTTGAAAAATTCTTCGCTGCCCCAGGGCGCGACGCCGTAAAACCCCATATATAAAAGCGCACCTAATGCCAGTGGAATAAACACACCCGCGCAGGCGATCAAAAGGGCGATAGGGCCTGTCTTGATCAGCTCTTTTAAATCCGTTTCCAGTCCTACCTCAAACATAAGGAGCACGACGCCGATCTCTGCCATGTGTGTGATAAAATCGGAAGGAGCGACCCAGCCCAGCACACAGGGACCGATCAGGAGTCCCGCCACGATCTGCCCCACAACCTGAGGCGCTTTACATTTTCTGGCAACTACCCCGAAAAATTTTGCGGCGAAAATAATAATCGCCAAATCTCTTAATACTTCATATGCTTCCATAACAAACCTCCAACTAAAATTTGCTACATAAGAATACACCTTTTATGAGGAAAAAACAAGAGAAAAGGGGGCTGCATCCCAACATTTTAACGAAAAAGGGAAGAATTATCCGATGAATAAGAAATTCCGGTTCCCGTGTTCGGGTACATGGCGGATCTGGCGCCGTCTGCGATAAATACCAGCAAAAGAAAAAGCCCTGCTGTTTTGCGCCATTTGGCAGGAATCCGGGTGTACAGTTTTTCATAGAAGGGCAGGAAAAGGCAGACCAGAACGGTTCCGCCGAATCCGAAAACGACCGCGCCCAAAAGGCAGACCCGTCCATTCAGGTTTAGAAAATGGCCGCTGTAATCCCACCATCGCACACCCCATCTGCGCTCCAGAAAAAAGCTGGTCAGATATTCCAGAGGTGTGCAGATGGACATGGACAATACAAATACACAAAGCGGTCTTTTCCGCAATCGGGAAAGCAGTATACAGAGCAAAAGTCCTCCCGCCCCATAAATCGGAAGGTATGGCCCTTCATATACGCCTCTGTTAATAAAGGCGTGTTCCGTAAAAAGGAATAGCAATATTTCCCAGAGCCAGCCCGCGAAAGCGGCAGCAAAAAAGAGGAGAACATAAAAGTAAAACCGGTCGGATGTCTGATTGTTTTTCATGTTCTCAGGGTGTCCGTTTTTGATTGAATTATGCTTTTTATTTTAGATGGCTTTACAGGGTAATGCTTGTATTTGGGAGAATTCACTTGTGTGGGAGAGGTTAATGTCCCGTTTATAGGTCACGAATAATAGTATAATATTGGAAATCATATATAGGTTACTTTCAGAATTTTGAGCGTAGATAAAAATAAAGAAACCGAACCGGCAGCAGTTTTTGACAGGGGATTGGGAGCAAGTAACGGATCGGGTAAGAAGTGGACATTACACATTGATAATTGAATAAAGGCTTTACACTATGATATAATATCACCAACGAAAGAAGGTGATCTAATGAGTGAGGTTGAAAACATGACCGATAAACAATTACGATATATTAACAGAATAACGGTTTTCGTTAGAAAGCTGTTGAAACTTGTACCACAAGATAAGAGAGAAGATCTGGAGAGTGAATTTGATAGTATTCTCTTAGAAGTCACAGAACCAAACGAAAAAGGTAACTAAGTCAAAATATCTAAGGTGTAAGGTCTTTATTGATTTATTAAGGCTTTGCATCTGCAAAGCTTTCAAGGCAAAAAGAAAACACCAGACTTTCCATGAGTCCGGTGTTTTCGTCTTTTTGTCAGTCGAAGCGACAGGATTTGAACCTGCGACCTCTGCGTCCCGAACGCAGCGCTCTACCAAACTGAGCCACGCTTCGTTTCATAAACAACTATGATAATACAACATTCACTGGGGTATTGTCAATGTTTCCGGGCGAATAATTTTTCTTAATTTCCCCATTTATAATCATTTATGTTATCATAGACTGTATACGAATGCCTTTTTTCTCTGTAAGCGGCGGAAATCAGGCATAGTTGTCTTAAACTTTTTTCCGGGAGATAAGATGGTGGAAAGACATGCACTCAAAATTCCATGCAACGCCATGCCTTTTATCTGCGAGGCCGACTACAGTGTTTCGCTGGGGAAAATGATGCACGCGGATCGGACAGCGCCTTTTCACGTGGCGATTTATCTGCTCAGGGGTTCCATGGAAATCGTGGAGGACGGTATTAGCTATGAACTTTTGCCGCACCGCCTCTTTTTCCTAAAAAACGGTGTGCATCATTGGGGAGAAAAACCTTTTGAGGAGGGATCGGCCTGGTATTATGCGCATTTTTACTGTAAGGAGCCGGACACCCGGATGGAGGAGCTTCCCGGCAATGTGTATTACGATACGAAAGTCTGTCTGAATCCGCAGGACAACGAAAAGTATATCACGCTCCCGAAGCTGACAGACTGTGAGCGAAAGAGACAGATACAGAAGGATTTTGAGAAGATGATAGAAGCGCATGTGCACGGAAACATACCGCAGGCCTCGGTCAGGCTGTGGCAGATTTTTCTGGAATGTGCAAAAAACGCTTCCGGTGACACGGTAGAAAATGGTTATGTCAAAAAGTTACAGGAATATATTCAGGCGCATTATGCAGACAGTTTTGAGGCGAAAGAGGTAGAAACGGTATGCGGTCTTTCCTATAAATATGCGGGCACATTGTTTAAGGAGGAAACCGGGCAGACAATCCGGGAGTACCAGCGGACATTGCGGCTGCGTAAGGCGAAGCAGCTATTGAAGGAAACGGATAAACCGGTCGCTGAGATCGCGCAGCTTACCGGATTTTCGGATGTGTTCTATTTCAGTAAGGTGTTTCATGCACAGCAGGGCTGTCCGCCCAGCGAATACCGCAGGACATATATTCCGGGAATTTGATGAATTCCATTTATGAAACCTGAAAGTGTCAATACCTTTTATAGAAAACCAGAAAAGCTAAAAATAAATTATAGAGGTGATTGTTCAATGTCATATTTTGACTACGATAAATCCAAAAGAGATGCTGAATATTACGAAATACTTGAAACTCTTATGAACCGCTGGGAATATGAAATTGTTGAGTTTAAAGAGGCTAAAGGCAGTTATGATACAGACAAAATCGGCAGATATTTTTCCGCAATAAGTAACGAAGCAAATCTGCGTCAGCAGCAATATGGCTGGCTTATTTTTGGTGTTGGTGAGGAGCGGGCAACCAACACAAAGAGGATTGTAGGAACTGCATACAAAAAAGGTGACAATAGTTTGTTAGAGCGTTTTAAATATGAAATTTCAAGAGATACCGCCAATGGCATGACATTTTATGATATTATTGAGATATTTCCAAGCGTAAAGGAAAAAGAGTATCGCGTGCTTATGTTTAAGATTCCGGCGGCAGCGACAGGCATACCAACTGACTGGAGAACAAATTATTATGAGCGCGCGGGAGAGAGCCTTGTACCATTAAAACAGTATAAGATAGATGCAATCCGTTCACAGGAACGTAGAGACTGGTCAAAACAAGTGTTGGAACAGGCAATCATAGAACATTTAGATAAAGATGCGGTTGCTTTGGCAAGAGAGAAGTACAAAGAAAAAATGAGTCAGGAACATATTTCAAAAGAAGTGGATTCCATGACTGATGAGCAGTTTTTGACAAAGATGAAGCTCATGATTAATGGTAAAATCACGCACGCAGGGATGCTTCTGCTAGGCAATTCGGATTATGATTATATGTTTCAGTCTGCGCCGTGCATTATGTGGAGATTGTATGGTGCAGACAATATGGATAAGGATTATGCCATTTTCAAGATCCCGTTTATTAATGTGGTAGACAAGGTGTTTGCAAAGGTAAGAAATCTGACTTATAGATATATGCCGAATCAGATGACACTGTTTCCGATGGAAACAGAACAATATGATAGTTGGTTGATGCGTGAGTTGCTCAATAATTGTATTGCCCATACAAATTATCAATTAGGAGGCAGAATTTATGTCAATGAATTTGAGGACAGGCTCAAATTTACCAATCCGGGTGATTTTATTCCGCAGAAAATCGAGAATGTTCTGGTAGCAAGCTATAACCCGCCATTTTATAGGAATCAATTATTGGCGGAATCTATGGCGGCATTTCATATGATTGATACGGCAACGTTGGGAATCCGTCGGGCATACAACATTCAGAAAGCAAAATATTTTCCTATGCCGGATTACAATGTTTCTTCCGGAACACAGGTGGAAGTGACAATTTATGGAAAAACGCTGAATGACAGTTATATGCATATATTGTATGACCATCAGGATTTAGATTTGCAGACAGTATTTTTGCTTGACCGGATACAAAAAGGTTTGTCGATAGAAAAAGAAGATGTAGACAGGCTTCGAAGCCAGAAGTTAGTTGAGGGAAGGCTGACGAGTTTGTATTTGTCGGCATCAGCGGCTAAAAGCATTGATGAAAGTACGAGCTACATTAAAAATAAAGGGTTTGATGATAAGTATTATAAAGACCTGATTATTGAGTATATAAAGCAATATGGAAAAGCAAAAAAGAAAGATATTCGGGAATTGCTTTGGGATAAGCTACCGGATGTGCTGAGTGATGTTCAAAAAGAAAACAAGATTCGTAATATGCTTACAATGCTGAAAAAACAAGGTATTATTGACAAAGACTCAGAAAATCAGCAGAAATCTAATTGGATATTGAAGTGATGGCTTGTTTAAAATTGTGAAATTAAACAAGGTTTATCCAAGGTTTAAACAAGAATTATCCAAAACGAGAGAAATGCGTCAAATTGTAGCACTGTGGAGGAGGAAATATACATATGAATCTGGAAAACATTAAAATTATCTTTTTTGATATTGACGGTACGCTGATCGACATTAACAGCAGGAAAATATCGGAAAAAACGCTGGAGACATTAATCCGGCTGAAAGAGCGGAATATCATTCTCTGTCTTTCGACAGGAAGGGCGCCGCTGACAGTGCCCCGTTTTGAGGGATGGGAACCGGATATTTTTCTTACCTTTAACGGTTCGTACTGTTATGACAGGCAGCAGGTGATTTATAAAAATCCCATCTCCACCGAAGATGCGAAATTGATCGTTAAAAATGCCGCCTCGATCAACAGACCTGTATCGGCTGCTACGCCGAAAAAGCTGGCAGCCAACGGGAGGGATAAGGATCTGGTGGATTATTTTTCCCTTGCCAAACTGGATGTGGATGTTTCCGAAAAATTTGACGAAATGATCGCGGAGGATGAGGTCTACCAGATTATGTGCGGCGGATATGAAAGCGAATATCCGGCGCTGCTGCGGGGTGTGAAAAACGCGAAAATAACGGCCTGGTGGGACAGGGCGGTAGATATTATTCCGGCGGACAGCGGAAAAGGGGTCGGGATCGGGAAAGTGCTTGCGCATTTTCACCTGAAAAAGGAGGAGGCGCTTGCTTTCGGAGACGGCAATAATGATATAGATATGCTGCAGGCGGTAGGTATTGGCGTGGCTATGGAGAACGGGTCGGATGAGTTAAAAGCGGTGGCGGATGATATTTGCGGCCATGCGGCGAACGACGGGGTTTACCATTATTGTGTGGAACATGGGCTGATTGCGGAAATCAAGTAAAGAAAATGTGACAGCGGTCATATTCCGTATAGGGGCTGCATGTAAAAACGGGGGCCGTTAAGCCCCCGCTCCTACCATGTAAGCCATGAAATGATAACTGTCCTGCACATCTGTCAGGAAAAGATCCAGCCAGAGTTCTTTCGGATTGATCATTTGAAGCATCTGTAATGCCGCCGCGTTCTGCTTTAAATCGCAGAGCGTTTCGTCGGGAAGCTTTAAAAAGACGCTGCCGCGGCTGTTTTCTACCATTTGGATAAACTTCCCTGTGTTTTTGATTGTTCTGATATTCACCTTATACATAATCTTTTCTCCTTTCTTACCGGTTTATATTAGGTAATTGCGAAACGCATCAAATATGGCTTTTTTGTGCGCCCTTTTCTTTTGTGTTACCTTGTGATATGATTATATCATCATAAAATATAACATTGTTAGGAATATTGGCGCATAATATATGATTATATTTTCAAAACCGCGTTATTTTCCCAAAAATAAATTTGTGCTGGGGCGCCACAAATTTGTTTGATATGACAGACACAGATTTAAAAATTACGTCGTCGTATCGCGCAACGATCCGAAAGGAGATTTATATGATATTACCGTGCAGTGTACAGACGAATATGCAGGGGGAGGAGCTGCGGAAACATGGAACGCATCTGTTTCCGGTGGCCTGCTATCAGGATTTGATGCCAAAAGATGAAATCACATGGCATTGGCACAATGAACTGGAGCTTGGTCTGATTGCGGAGGGTTCGGCGGTTGTGGAGACGGGCGCTGACAGTCGCCTGCTCCGGGCGGGGGAGGGATTTTTTATCAACAGCAATATCCTGCACGCCGCATCACTGTCAGATGGGGAAAGCTGTGAGATTCATTCCGTGGTGTTTCATCCGCGGGCGGTCAGCGGCAGCACGGACAATATTATCTGGCAGAAATACATAAAACCCCTGATGGAAAACCAGAGCTTCCCCGGCTTTTATCTGACGCCGGATATCTTATGGCAAAAACGGATTCTGGATTGTCTGGGTATACTCTGGCAGGCGGCGAAGCAGGAGCCGTTCGGTTATGAAATACAGATTCGTAACGAATTGTCTGCGATTGTGGCGCTGCTTTCGGAAAACCAGCCGGTTGTCAGCAAAAAGACTTTTGGCAAGGCGCAGCGGGACAACGCGAGAATCAGGGAGATGCTGACCTTTATTCAGGCAAATTACGGCAGGGAGCTTGCGATAGAGGATATTGCATCCGCCTGCGCGATCAGTACGAGCGAGTGTATTCGCTGTTTTCGCGCGACAATCAACACGACGCCGATTGCTTATCTGAAATCATACCGGCTCCAGCAGGCGGCGTTAAAATTACAGCTTTCCACGGACAAAATTTCTGCCATAGCGGAGAGCTGCGGATTTCAGGAGATGAGTTATTTCGCAAAGTCCTTTAAGGAGGTTTACGGATGTACGCCTTCAAAGTACAGGGACGGAAAATAAACTGGTATGCCAGAAGAGAATCAATGATTAAAACGGAAAATATTACAAATAGAAACGAAAATTATCCATTTTAATGAGCACTGTTTCAGAATATAATACATATAACAGAAAATAGCAGGAAGGAAAGGTCTGACAAAATGCCTGCATTTTGAGAGACGGACATTAAGATGGAGGGCTAAAGGATGGGCGATTTAAAGCTGGTTAAAGATTTTACGGTGGAGGAGGGGTTTTTCGGCAGATATGAGAAGCTGGTGCGGGATGTGGTGCTGCCCTATCAGGAGCGGGCGCTGAACGACCAGATTGAGGGTGCGGAGAAAAGCCATTGTATCGAAAACTTCCGTATGGCGGCGAAAAAGCTGAAAACCGGAAGCTGTGACGGAGAGTTTTACGGTATGGTTTTTCAGGACAGCGACGTGGCTAAGTGGCTGGAGGGCGCGGCATATTCTCTGGCGCAGTCTTCCGATGCGGATCTGGAGAAACGATGCGATGAGATCATCGAATTGATCGGTGAGGCGCAGCACAAGGACGGATACCTCAATACATATTTTACGGTGAAGGAGCCGGAGAAGCGGTGGACGAATCTTCACGAGGCCCACGAACTTTACTGTGCGGGGCATATGATCGAGGCGGCGGTGGCCTACGCGGAGTGCACGGGGAAAGCGAAACTTTTGGAGATCATGTGCGATATGGCCGATCATATTTACCGTCATTTTATCGAGGAAGGGGCGGAAGGGTATCCCGGCCATCCCGAGATCGAGCTTGCGCTGATGCGGCTGTACCGCAGTACCAAGGAAGAAAAATACAAGGAGCTTGCTCTGCATTTTATCAATGTGCGTGGTGCAGATCCCGATTATTATAAGAAGGAAATGAAAAAGAATCCATGGCGGGTCTGGGGGAATCATCCCGAAGATACAGAGTACGCGCAGAATTACGCGCCGGTACGGCAGCAGGACAAGGCGGTGGGACATGCCGTCCGGGCGGTGTACCTTTACACGGGCATGGCGGACGCGGCGATGGAGACGGGAGACAGGGAGCTGGCCAATGCCTGCCGGACGCTCTGGGACAACATCACACAGCACAGGATGTATGTGACGGGAGCCATCGGCTCTGCCTATGAGGGGGAAGCTTTCACGAAGGACGATCATCTGCCAAATGATACGGCGTACGCGGAGACGTGCGCGGCCATCGGCCTGATCTTTTTCGCCAACAAAATGCTTTACCTGAAACATGACCGCGAGTATGCGGACGTGATGGAGCGGGCGCTTTATAACTGTGTGCTGGCAGGAATGCAGCTTGACGGCACGAAATTTTTCTATGTAAATCCGCTGGAGGTTCTGCCCGGCATTTCCGGGGAGGCACAGACCCATAAGCACGCGCTGCCTGTCAGACCCGGGTGGTTTGCCTGCGCCTGCTGCCCGCCCAATGTGGCCAGGCTTTTAGGTTCGGTGGCGGAATATGCATGGCATGTGATACCGGGCGCTTTGTACTCGAATCTGTTTATTGCGGGGACGCTGGATGTGAGCAACCGGTTTGGCGGGAAGGTAACTTTGCGGACAAATTATCCCTATGACAACAGGCTGGAATACCGCTTTGCGCCGCAGGAGGGAAAAAACAGCATGGAAGTGCCTCTGGCAATCCGTATTCCCGCATGGAGCGGACAGACGAAGATTCTTTTGAACGGAGAGGAGCCGGACTTTGAAATCCGGGACGGCTATGCTTATCTGAGAAGGGAGTATACTGCGGATGATGTGCTTACGGTGGAGCTTGATCTGACGGTAAAGCGTGTATACACGAGCCATCGCGTTTCCGCAAATACGGGGAAGGCAGCGCTGCAGCGCGGGCCGCTGATCTACTGCGCGGAGGGCGTGGACAATGAGAACGACATTCTTGCCTTAAGTCTGAAAAGGGACGGAGAGGTGACGGTCAGTGAATATCTGCCCGATGAGCTGTCCGGTATTCAGAAAATTTACGCGGAAGGGTATCGGGAGACGGAAAGCCGGACGCTATACAGTTTTATCAGGGAAGAAGCACAGCCCTGTCAGGTAACGTTTGTTCCGTATTATACATGGGGCAACCGGGGTCTGAACCAGATGCGGGTGTGGATTCCGGAGAGGGATTAGTATAAAAAATTACCTCTGATAAAGTATAAAAAGGGAATTGTAACTGAGGGAATTTCCCGTTATACTTACCTTAATATGGAAGTTGAGCAGACAGGCGGCATGTCCATATGGATGTGCCGCCGCTTTTGTAGATGTTTAAGCGCAAACAGACAGGAGGAAACCACGATATGTTGAAAAAGGATGACAAAAAAACGGAAAAAAAGAGGGAGAAAGAGATTGACAAGATCATAAAGAAACTGACGCTGGACGAAAAAATTGCCATGATTCACGGCGCGTCTCTTTTCCGTTCCGGTGCGGTGGAGCGGCTGGGGATTCCGGCAATTGAGACTTCGGACGGGCCTATGGGCGTGCGTGCGGAGTTTATGGATGACAGATGGATTCCCGCCGGCAATCAGGATGACATGGTGTCCTATCTTCCAAGCAACAGCGCGCTGGCTTCCTCATGGAATCCGGAACTTGCCCGGAAAATGGGACATGTACTCGGCGCGGAGGCCAGAGGGCGCGGCAAGGATGTGATTCTGGCGCCTGGCATCAATATCAAGAGGGATCCTCTCTGCGGCCGGAATTTTGAGTATATGAGCGAAGATCCGGCGCTTACGGCAGCGCTTGTTGTGCCTTTTATACAGAGTGTGCAGGAAAACGACGTGGCGGCATGTGTGAAGCATTTCGCGGCCAATGTACAGGAGACGGGCCGTCTGTTTGTGGATGAGACGATTGACGAGCGCACACTTTATGAACTTTATCTGCCCGCGTTCAAGGCTGCGGTTCAGGAGGGTAGCGCCTATTCCGTTATGGGTGCTTACAATAAGATAAACGGCGCTTACTGCTGTGAGAGCAAAACACTTTTAGACCGGATTCTGCGGGAGGAGTGGGGGTTTGACGGCACGGTGATCAGCGACTGGGGCGCTGTGCACGGCACGAAAGAGGCTGCAGCGTGTTCCATGGATCTGGAAATGTCGATATTCCCCGATTTTGACGAGTACAAGCTGGCAAATCCTTTGAAGGAAGCCATAAAAAATGGCGGGGTATCCGAGGACGCGGTGGATGCCAAAGTAAGAAATCTGCTGCGTATGATGTACCGTTTGAAGATGATCGGCGCTAAGAAAGATACCAGAGCGAAGGGTGCGTACAATTTGCCGGAACACCGGGAGGCGATTCTGCACACGGCGGAAGAGTCCATGGTTTTGCTCAAAAATGAGAACCATGCGCTGCCTTTGGAAGCGAAGAAGATCAAAAAACTTGCGGTGATCGGCGCGAACGCGGCCAAGGTGCATTCCGACGGCGGCGGAAGTGCGGAGATCAAAGCCCTTTATGAGATTTCCCCGCTGGCAGGTCTGAAAATGTATCTGGGCGGCAGCGCAAAGGTTTCGTATGCGCCGGGTTACTATGTACCGGAAAAACCGAAGACGTTTGAGACGAACTGGCAGGCGGCAAGTCTGGACGAGCTGAAAAACAGCACGGTGGGACAGCCGGTCAGAAATGAATCAGGTGAAAACGAGGAGCACATCAGGGGCGAGCAGGAGAGGCTTGCACAGATAGAGCGGGATAAGGCGGAGATTCATGAGAAGAATCCGGAGCTGTTCAAACAGGCGATTGCTCTGGCAAAGGATGCCGACGCGGTAATTTTCGTGGGCGGTTTGAATCACGATTATGACAGCGAGGGATTTGACAGATCGGACATGAAGCTGCCTTACGAGCAGGATCTTCTGATTGAGGAGCTTTTGA
The DNA here is from genome assembly GCA_949051815.1 of uncultured Lachnospiraceae bacterium. GTDB lineage: Bacteria > Bacillota > Clostridia > Lachnospirales > Lachnospiraceae > UBA3282. The sequence continues at coordinate 133,099 of CARQVR010000003.1, read as the reverse complement.
AGGTCAGGAAAGATACCATTATCACTTTTGTGGGCGGTTCCCCCGTGGAGATGCCCTGGCGGGACAAGGCACAGGCGGTTTTGTGGAGCTATTATGCGGGTATGGAGACGGGAAACGCGTTTGCAAAAATTATTTTCGGCGAGGTAAATCCTTCCGGAAAGCTGGCGGAAACTTTCCCGCAAAGGTATGAGGACTGCGCGACGGCTAAAAACGGACAGTCGGGCGCGTGGGATAAGATTACGCTGGAGGAAGGCTTATACTGTGGCTACCGTCATTATGACAGACAGCATCTGGCGCCGGCTTTTTGCTTCGGGCACGGGCTTTCTTACACGAATTTCGAGTATAGTGGTCTTACGCTGAAGGCAGAGAAGGGGAAGGATGTTAAGTTAACTTTCTCGGTTAAAAATGTCGGAAAACGGGCGGGCGCGGAAATCACGCAGATTTATATTGCACCCATTGCAGCGCAGGTGGACAGGCCGGATAAGGAACTGAAAGCCTTTGCCAAGTTAGAGCTGGGTGCAGGACGCTCGAAAAAAGTCTCTGTGACTCTGAAACAGGAAGACTTTAAGTATTTCGATGTTCAACTGCACAAATTTATTGCGGATGCGGGCGACTATGAAATTCTGGTCGGCGCGTCCTGCGAAGATATCAGACTGCGGGGCATTGCGACGCTTAACTGATGCGAAAACTGTCTGTGAACTGAATATTTCTTCACACTGCTGTACATGCTGGTTGTAGGACGATTCAGCCGGAAAAGGATTGCCGCGGCATCAGGCATTCCGGCGATATGGTTCGGACAAAAAGCAGGAAAGGGTGGAAGAAATGGATTATAATACGTTACCTGTCGGCCTCGGGCTGGCATTTGCGACTAACCGCGCGGCTATGGACCGCTTTGTGGATATGACGGACGATGAGAAGAAGGAGTTTGTGGAGAGAAGCCGGGGCGTCATGTCGAAAAAGGAGATGGACAGTCTGGTAAGTTCCCTCGCTAAGGACGAGGAGCCGGATCTCCACCTCGAAGATGTAAATCAGATTTTCAGAGGGCCGGGTATCGGATAAACGGTGACCCGGAAAAAGTGACTAAGGAGTTTTCTATGCAGATACAACTGCCCGACAAAGTACAAAACATCATAAATACGCTGGAAGAGGCGGGGTATGAGGCGTACGCGGTGGGTGGCTGTGTCCGTGACTCCATACTCGGCAGAAAGCCGGATGACTGGGACGTCACCACTTCGGCCAAACCGGAGGAAATAAAATATCTTTTCCCGAGAACCGTGGACACGGGGATTAAGCATGGAACCGTCACGGTTCTTTTGGGAGGAGAAGGATTTGAGGTCACTACCTACCGCATCGACGGCGTTTATGAGGATGGCAGGCATCCCACGGAGGTGAGTTTTACTGCCAGTTTAAGAGAAGATCTGCGGCGGCGTGATTTTACCATCAACGCCATGGCCTATAATGTGCGCAGCGGGCTTGTGGACCTTTACGGCGGGCTGGCGGATATAGAAAAGCAGGTGATCCGCTGCGTGGGGGACGCGAAGGAACGGTTTGAGGAGGACGCTTTGCGTATGCTGAGGGCGGTGCGGTTTTCCGCCCAGCTGGGTTTCCGGATTGAGGATGCGACCGGCGATGCGATCAGGGCGCTTGCGCCGAATTTACAGAAAATCAGCGCGGAACGGATTCAGGTGGAGCTTGTGAAACTGGTGACTTCGCCCCACCCCGATTACCTGCGGACCGCATACGAGCTTGGTATCACGGCGCAGATTCTGCCGGAATTTGATCTCTGCATGAAAACCCCGCAGAGGCATAAGCACCATTGTTATGATGTGGGAGAACATATTCTGCATTCGATGCAAGGGGTGGGGCCGGATAAAACGCTGCGGCTGGGTATGCTGTTTCACGATATCGGAAAACCGCAGACTCTGACCGTTGACCCGGACGGGACGACCCACAATAAAAAACACCCTGTTGAGGGAGAAAAAATTACCAGAAAAATCATGCGGCGTTTAAAGTTTGACAACGATACCACCGACAAGGTAACCAGGCTGGTATTGTATCACGATTATGATATCGCGCCTACGGAGGCGGGTGTCAGACGGGCCGTCAACCGCATGGGGGAAGACATTTTTTCCATGATTTTTACCGTTCGGCGCGCGGATATTGCGGCCCAGAGCGATTACATGCGAAAGGAAAAGCTGGAAAAGGTAGCCTACATAGAAGCGCTGTACAGAGAAATTTCGGCCCGTAAGGATGCGGTTACGCTCAAAGATCTGGCCATTTCCGGAAATGACCTGATTGCCGAAGGGATGTCTCCCGGAAGGCAGATCGGGGAGACGCTGTCCGCGCTCTTAGAAAGGGTGCTTGACGATCCGTCTCTTAATACGAGAGAGAATCTTTTGAAACTGTATAAAGAAGTGTAATGAAAACCCCCTGCCCTTCATAAGATGTAACAGTCAGAGTCAGGCGGGGGGTATTTTTGTGAATGACAGAGCTGTCAGTTTATTAGAGAATTATGAGATAGAGGTGCGCCGTACATGGAAGGGCCGCGGGGCCATTCTCTGCGATTCGGACCGGGGTCTGCTCATTATGAAAGAATACGGCGGCCCGGCGGAGAAGGTCGCCTTTCAGGAGTTTCTGCTGAATCATATCCGGGAAAGCGGCGTGGTGCGGGCGGAGACGATTCTGCGGACAAAGGAAGATGAGCTGATTGTCCGCGATCAGGACGGCACGGCCTATATTGTAAAGACATACTGCGAGGGCAGGGAGTGCGATCACCGGAATCCGCAGGAGTGCCGTCATGCGGTGAATACGCTGGCGCGCCTTCACGGCGTATGCAATCTTTCCGGCTGTAAAATGTTGGAGGAACAGCCTGTTTTTCACGTGGAGAGCGAGTATGAAAAGCATAACCGCGAGCTGAAAAAGGTGCGGAAGTTTTTGCGGGAGAAGAGCCAGAAGACCGAGTTTGAAATTTATTTGATGAAACATTATGACTATTTTATGGATATTGCCTTGCAAATTACGGGGGAATTGAGTTATTATGCCTATGAGGAGGATTCTTTTGCCGCCTCAGTTGTGTGCCACGGCGATTACCAGTATCATAATATCATACAGACCGAAGGGGGCAGCATACTCGTTAATTTCGAGAAATGCATCAGGGATTATCCGGTCCGGGATCTGTATCTGTTTATGCGCAAGCTCCTGGAAAAAAATAACTGGTCGCAGCCGCTTGGTGATATGCTCCTTTCGGGGTATAATGAAGTGAGACCTTTAAGCGAACGGGATAACAGACAGTTGTATTTTCGCTTTGCCTATCCGGAGAAGTTCTGGAAAATTGTGAACTTTTATTATAACAGCGGCAAGGCATGGATTCCCGGGCGGAATATGGAAAAAACAGAGAAGCTATTTGCACAGGAGAGAGAAAAACAGCTCTTTTTAAAGAGTGCGTTTCCATCCTGCGTAGTGTGAGAAGTACTTCTAAAACTCAGCAGCAGAAGCCGCTTCGTTAAGAAGTATCAGATTTGCTTCGCAAATCACTCTCATACGGGAGAATGCCGAAAAACAGGCATTCTCCGGGACGAACTTGTTCGTCCGTGGATTTTGAGATTCCGCGATGCGGAATCATGGAGGTAAAAAATGATCGGAATACACAGAAGAATTTCCAAGGCGGTTACGGTGTTGTCACTGGCGGCGCTCGTTCTGACAGGCTGCACTTCGGAGGCCAGCAACATAGGAAAGGCCAAGGATAAAGACGGAAAACAGGACGTGGTGGACACAGGCTTTACGCTTTCCACTGTGGGAAGCTATGATTCTGCGGATACGGCGGTTGTCTTGTCTACGGATCTGAATAACAAGGCGGTGTCTCTCATCAATATGGACACAGGGAAACAGTATACCCTGTACTATGACGGAACTACCTATGTAAAGGATAAACACGACGGTCCCATGACCATTTCCCAGATCAAGGCGGGGGATGTGGTGGATGTCACTTTTTTAAAGGGTAAGAAAAAACTTGCCAGCATCCAGCGTTCCCCACAGGCGTGGGTCTGCAATGAGGTCAGCAATTACGACCTGGCGGGCGCCAACAGGTCGGCCAGCATCGGTTCCCAGATGTATTCCCTGCCTGCCGGTGTTGTCGTGTTGTCAGAAGGGCGTCGTGTGGAGACGGGAGAAGTGGTTTCGCAGGACGTGGTCACCATTTCCGGCATTGACCATAAGATTTACAGTGTAAGCGTGGACAAGGGACACGGGTATCTGCGTCTGAAAAATGACCAGCCTCTTCTCGGCGGCTGGATTGAGGTGGGTAACAGTGTGATCCGCCAGATCAAAGAGGACATGCTTCTCACGGTGCCGGAGGGAAGCTATCAGGTAGTGCTTACCAACAACAATGTGGGCTGTGTGAAAGAGATCACGGTGGAGCGCGACAAGGAAGTGGTGCTTGACGTGAGCGATTTGGAAGTGGCGGAAGACGCCATAGGAAAAATTCTTTTCACGGTGGAGCCGGAAAGCGCCAAAGTCAGCGTGGACGGCAAGCCTGTGGACATCAGTAAGGCTGTAGAGCTTAAGTACGGGATTCACCAGATTCAGGCGCAGGCGGACGGATACGATACCCTGACGAAACATATTCAGGTAGGTTCGGAGTATGCCACCATTTCCTTTAAACTGGAGGAAAGCCGCAAGGATGACGACAGAGATTCCATCAGCGGCAACTCGACTGCCGACCGGATTCCATGGCAGGATACTCTGGAGACTTCTATAGAAAACAAACCGGACAGTGGAAACGATACGGATTCCAGCGTAAGCGGGAACGCGCTGGGAAGTTCCAGTAATAACAAGGTATATATCGACTCTCCGAAAGACGTCGAGGTATATCTGGACGGAAATTATGTGGGCATTGCCCCCGTCAGGTTCACAAAGACCGTAGGCAGGCATGAAATTACCCTGAAAAAGAACGGTTATAAAACAAAGACATATTCAATTTATCTGGAGAACAACAAGCAGGATGAGACGTATTCTTTCTCCGCGCTGGAAAAGATAAGCAGCGGCAGCAACAATAATAATAAAGACGATGACGACGATAATAATTCCGGCAGCGGATCGACGGGAACGCCGCCTCTGCCTGCCGGGATGGTGAGCTTTTCGGTTTCTCCTGCGGAGGCCAAAGTCAGCATAGACGGAAAGGAAACAGATATCAGTGAACCGGTAGAGCTTGACTACGGCGAACATAAGGTGGTCATTTCGGCGGAAGGCTATGTGACGATAACCGAGAAGATCGAGATAGCTGCTGAGAGCGCGGATTACAGCTTTACGCTGGAAAAGAGCAAGGAACCGGACCCCGGTGAAGACGAAGACGACAAGAAACCGGATGACAGCGAGGGGGATAATAACGGGGGTAACGGTAACCAGGGCGGCGGCGAAGGAGACAATAACGAAGGAACCGGTAATCCGGGCGGCGGCGAAGGAGACAATAACGAAGGAACCGGTAATCCGGGCGGTGGCGAAGGAGAGAACAACGGAGGAACCGGTAATCCGGATGATGGCACAGGAGGCGGTAACGTAAATCCGGGGGATGGCACAGGCAGCACAGGCGGCGGACAGCCCGGTACTGATACGGGAAATACCGATGGAACCGGAGAAGGGAACGGCGATACAGATGATGGTCTGACAGAGGAGACTGTTGTGATTACCAAGGAAGCCCATCCGATCCGGAAGTGGTTTTCCTCCCTGTTTAAAAAGTAAAAAACGGAGTACATATACAAAGTGAAAGCAGATTGCGCCCGATGGGGGATATATCCTTAGTCGGGCGCTGATTATATATTATGCGGATAATTTCATTTTAATTTGTAATGATATTGTAATGAAAAGTAATTGCGATTTTTATTGTATCCGTATATAATTAATTTAGCAAACAGAAAGGGGCGTTAAATATGGCACAGGCGGTAAATGTAAATTTTCGCATGGATGCAGATTTAAAAAAAAGTATGGAGCAGACGTGTTCAGAATTAGGAATGTCAATGACGACAGCCTTTACTATTTTTGCAAAAAAAGTAAGTCGTGAAAAAAGGATCCCTTTTGATGTCAGTGTAGATCCGTTTTATTCTGAAAGCAATATGCGTTATTTAGAGGAAATTGCTCAGGATGTTACGCAAGGGAAGGCACATTTTGAGGAGCACGAACTTACGGAGGTGGAAGATTAATGCGGCTGCTGTGGGAAGATAGAGCCTGGGATGATTATCTTTACTGGCAGACACAGGACAAAAAAACATTAAAACGGATTAATATATTAGTAGAGGAAATAAAAAGAACGCCCTTTGAGGGAAGAGGAAAACCAGAAGCACTTAAAGATAATTTGAGCGGATATTGGAGTCGGCGCATAGATGAGACGAATCGAATTGTTTATTTTGTGCAGAATGATATCGTTTATGTCATTTCATGTCGGGGGCATTATTCATAGTATAGTAAATAAGAAGGAGCACACATGTCCGAAAAACAATACACTTACGAAGAATTTTTGGAAATCATCGCGGCACTTCGCGGCGAGAACGGCTGCCCTTGGGACAGGGTGCAGACACACGACAGCTTAAAACCCTGTATGATGGAGGAGGCGGCAGAGCTGCTTGCCTCGATCCGGATTTATCATAAGACCGGCAATCCCGAAAATATGATAGAAGAGCTGGGGGACGTTCTCTTACAGGTGGTGATGCATGCGCAGATTGCTTCTGAGGAGGGTCTTTTTACCATGAAGGATGTGGTAAACGAGGTCAGTCGCAAAATGGTGCGGCGGCATCCCCATGTTTTCGGCACGGGCAACGCGGATACGCCCGATGAGGTGCTCGTGAACTGGGAGGAGATCAAAAAAGAAGAGAAGAAGGATAAGGACTGGGTGGAATCCCCCTTAAAGGAGATCCCGAAAGAACTCCCGTCGCTGACCAGAGCGGTCAAAGTATTGAAGAAAATAGACAAGCACTATGAAAAGGGTAGTACATTTGAACAGGATACGGCTGCGATCTGCGAGTTGGCGGAGGCGTTAAAAGACTGCAAACAGCAGACCGACAAAGAAAAAGCAGAATCCCTTTTATCCGCGCTGCTTCTGCGGATCAGCGATGTGTCCAGAATCATGAAAATCCCGCAGGAACAGGCGTTGGCAGATCGAATAGATGATTTAATCGAGAAATACGAGTAAGTTTTCTGACAATAAGCCGCTATTTTATAAATATGGGTCGAACAGGGAGAAACAAATGCGTGCAAACCCGAAAAATGCCGTAAAAAAGGCATTTTTTGCTTGACATGCCAGGTAAAAGCAGATATAAATATGTATAGACGGTTTTCGAGAGAGACCTAAAAATAATACGATAACTCATTTTAAGAGGAGGAGTTCAAATGAACAAGACAGAGTTAGTAGCAGCAATGGCTGATCAGGCAGGCTTATCTAAGAAAGATGCAGAAAAGGCTTTAAAGGCATTTACGGACGTAGTTGCTGACGAGCTGAAGAAAGACGGCAAGGTACAGTTAGTTGGTTTCGGTACCTTTGAAGTTTCCAAGAGAGCAGCCAGAGAGGGTAGAAATCCCCAGAGCGGCGCTGTTATGAAGATTGCTGCATCCAAGGCTCCTAAGTTTAAGGCTGGTAAGGCTTTAAAGGATATGCTTAACGCATAATTGAATTTTCGGAGACAGATGAGGCCTGTATGCACTGCATACGGGCCTTTCTATATGAACAAAAAACGCGGTGAAAAAAGCGGAACAAACAGGAGGTAAACATGCGACTGGATAAATATTTGAAGGTGTCAAGATTAATCAAACGCCGCACGGTGGCCAATGAGGCCTGTGACGCGGGCAGGGTTCTTATTAACGACAGACCCGCGAAAGCGTCCGCCAATGTAAAGGCGGGGGACGTAATTACGATACAGTTTGGCAATAAGGAAGTGAAGGTGGAAGTCCTCGACGTGCAGGAGACAGTGCGCAAGGAAGAGGCGAAGGAGCTGTTCCGTTATCTCACATAGATTACGGAGGAGACATATTTTCAAAAGAGCAGACATACACTGAATCAGTACCATACTTATGGTATAGGAGGGCGTGTATGGAAGATCTGAATAACGGCGGTAAACGGCCGCATAAGCTGATGCTTACGGGCAGAAGAACCTGTGCACTCACGGGTGTAAACGATGTGCTTTCCTTCGACGTGAATGAGATTCTGCTGGAGACAGAGCAGGGAATGCTGATGATACGTGGCGGGGAGCTGCATGTCAGCAGGCTTTCTCTTGATAAAGGCGAAGTAGATATCGACGGACGGATTGATAGTTTTACTTACTCGGAAACCGCGGGGTATGGGACAAAGGGCGAATCCCTGCTGGCGAGACTGTTTAAGTAATAACGTGGGAGCAGGGTAAGATATGAGCCGGGAGATCGTGCAGGAGCTTACTTTTTTTACACATTCCGTTATTATGGGGCTGGTTATCACTTTTATCTATGACTGGATCCGCGTGCTTCGCAGGCTTTTCCGGCATGGGACAGTTTTCATGTCAATGGAAGATTTTTTGTTCTGGCTGGCCTGCGGGATCGGCGTTTTCTATATGCTCTACCGGGAGAACGACGGAACGCTTCGTTGGTTTGCGGTTCTGGGCGCCACGATCGGTATGTTTTTTTATAAAGTGGTTGTCAGGGATGCATTCATAAATGTTATGTCAACATGCCTACACAAGATCATGTGGTTTGTTTTTCGTCTCCTACAAATTGTGCTAAAACCCCTGAAATGCTTGATTTCTGCGGGGAAAACGTTTGTTCTTTGCCTTGGAAAGAAATTGAAAAAGTGTAAAGATTTTATTAAAAAACGGTTGACGGCTATAATAAAAACCATTAGAATGGTTTTATGTAAACGCTAATCGCGGGGGGAGAAGGGAAAGTTTAAGGGCATGGCAAGAAAAGCAGCATATCGTAAAAGACGTCAGAACAGGCTGGCCATGCTTTTAGTTACCACTGTAGTGTTGATGATGATGCTCGTGGTTACCTTTAAGAGTGTGGAGCTTCGGGAGAAGCGCCAGTTTTACATGGACAGGGAAGCGGCGTTGATTCAGGAAATAGAGGCGGAGGAAGCGAGAGCCGCAGAAATTGAGGAGTACGGAAAATATACGCAGACTAAGAAATTCGTCGAGGAAGTGGCGAAGGAGAAGCTTGGTCTGGTGTATGAGGGCGAAATTATTTTTAAGGATGAAAAATAAATCCGGGTGTTTTGTGCCGGCTGGGGCAGTTGCCGGCGGAGGCAGCACAACAGGATATAAATAAGTTGATTTTAAACGGCGAGTAGGGGAAATTTTCTCCTACTCGATTTTTGGAATAAAACGCATCAGCTTTTCATATATATGTGTAAGACGGGTTTTGCGGGCTTTTTGGCCTTATCCGGACAGGCTGTATGACATATATGGAGGCGGTGTGCGATGAAAAGACGGGGAAATGCAGGGGAAGAAGACAGAATAGATATGATACCGGAGTACGGGAGACAAAAGCTTTTGGCTTATGCGGAGTCTTTCCGGGATCTGGCGGATTTGTTTGAGGACATGCAGACGAAGGACGAGCCTGCAGGGGAGGATCCTGCGGACAGACAGGAATACCTTTGCAGGCGGCGTTTGCAGGAGAGTCAGGGGCTTTTGGCGGAGCACTTAAAGGAGATGGCGCATATTCTGGCGGTGACGGCGAGAGAAACCTGCCGCTGTCGTCCTATGGGAGAAAGGCGGTATAAGCAGATGGCGGCCATGCTCCGGGAATCCGGTATTATACTTAAAGAGTTTTTGGAGCTGGAACATGAGGACGGCCATCGGGAGATCAGCCTTGTCATGAGGCAGGCCGACGGAAGGCGTTCACGCTTCGGGGAGACGGAATATATTTCCACGGAGGATGTGGCGGATTACATATCGGTGGCCATGAACCGCAGACTCTGCGCGGCGAAGAATACACCGGTTTATCTTGCGGCGGAATATAACACATACTATTTTCTGGAGGAACCGCAGTATCACCTGCTGACGGGCTTTGCCAAGGCGGTGAAGGAGACGGAAAAGGTGTCGGGGGACAGCTATTCCTTCTTTGAATCGGATACGGGACGACTGCTGATTATGCTTTCGGACGGCGTCGGCTCCGGAGAGGAGGCCTGTCGGGAATCCAGTCGCGTGATTGAGATGATGGAGCGTCTTCTGGAGGCGGGATTTGGCAAGGAACCCGCGGTGCAGATGGTGAACGGGGCAATGGCGGCGTCAGGACAGGAACAGGTTATGTCCACGCTGGATATCTGCGATATTGACCTTTATACGGGAACCTGCGAGTTTATGAAGGTGGGAGCGGCCAGCACTTATATCAAAAGAGGGCGTCTGGTGGACAGGCTTTCCTCAAGAAATCTGCCTTTGGGCGTGTTTGGACAGCTTGCGCCGGAAATACAGAATCGGACGCTGCAAAGCGGGGATTATGTGATTATGCTTTCGGACGGGGTGCTCGACGCACTGTCGGAAGGTATCGGTGAGGAGGCGCTGCCGGAAATTATCGGCAGGATGGAATACAATAATCCGGGAGAAATAGCGAACCAGATTCTGGCCTATGCGATCGGGCAGAGCCGGGGGCGGATCCGGGATGATATGACGGTACTTGTAACGGGAATCTGGGATCAGGAAGGTTCTCTGTAGCCGGGGCAGCAGGCGGACAGGCGAAGCATGAAGGATAAACTGTTTGAGAAAGTAAAACAATATGTCAATGTACATGGAATGGTGCAGCCGGGGGACTGCGTAGCGGCGGGTGTTTCCGGCGGCGCGGATTCGGTTTGTATGTTGCATTTGCTGATGCGGCTCCAAAAGGAGATCCCGTTCCGGCTGGCAGCGGTGCATGTGAATCATGGAATGCGCGCGGAGGCCGGAGAGGACGCCGTTTTTGTGGAAAAGCTGTGCGGTCTGTGGGGGATTCCCTTCTATTTGCGGGAAGTGGATATGGCAGGTTACGCGTCGGCGCACGGACTGTCACCGGAGGAGGCCGGACGTCTGCTCCGTTATCAGGCGTTTCAGGAGGTGCTCGGGGAAATCCGGGCAGGGGACAGATGCAGAATCGCGGTGGCGCATCATGCGGACGACAGGGCGGAAACCATGCTCTTTCATATGTTCCGGGGCAGCGGCCTGAAAGGCGTTTCGTCGATCCGGCCAGTCAGGGAATCGGTCATCCGGCCTCTTTTATGTGTGGGACGGGAACAGATTGAAGCCTATCTGGAGGCGGAAGGACTGGACTGGCAGGAGGACGCCACAAACGGGGAGGACGGATACGCCCGCAACAAAATCAGGCATCACATACTGCCTTATGCGCAGCGGGAAATCTGCGGCGGCGCGGTTTCGCATATGTGCGAGCTGGCGGATCTGCTGGCGGAGACAGAGAGCTATCTGGCCGGAGAAACGCAAAGGCGCTATGATGCCTGTGTGCAGGAGGATGTGGAAAGAAGATCCGGCGGGAATGACACGGGGGAAGGCGCCGGAGAGACGGGAAATCTGTACGGGGAGATCAAAATAGGGCTGACCGGGTTTCGCGCGGAGGATGTGGTGATGAGAAAGCGTATTCTTTTGCGCGCGCTGGAGAGAATGACACCCCACAGAAAGGATATTACCGCACGCCATATTGCGGGATTAATGGAGCTTACGGAGAAGGAGGGCAGCAAGGAGCTTTTTCTTCCCTACGGAATCAGAGCTGTCAAGGAATACGATACGCTGTTTTTAAGGCGCAGGGAAGAACGGGCGGCCGGTCCGGGGCAGCAGGTGTATCGCGACAGTCCGGCGGTGCTTTCGGGGAACCTGCCGGAGATCTGCATTGCACCGTCTGCACTTACTCCGGGTGAAGCGGCAGAGTTTGACGTGCCGGATGCAGAGGGATTTGTTTTTATTCTGTGGGAGGCTGCATTTCTTCCGGCAGCGTCCTTTTTCTACAGAAAGGAGCAAAATATTCCCGAAAACAGATATACGAAATGGTTTGATTATGATAAAATAACTACGTCTTTATCTCTGCGGACGAGAAGGCCCGGGGATTATCTTACCATAGACGACGCACTTCATACCCAGTCTGTAAAGCAGTACATGATTAATGAAAAAATCCCGAAGGCGAAACGGGACAGCATGTATCTTCTGGCGGACGGCGCCCATATTCTGTGGGTACCCGGCTACCGCGTTAGCAGACAGTATAAGGTGGAAAAAAGCACAAGGCGTATTTTGGAAGTACGCGTAAGAGGAGGAGACCATGGCGGAACGGATAGAAGTATTGTTGACGGAGGAAGAGGTTGACAGGCGGATTCAGGAAATCGGTGATCAGATTTCCAGAGATTATGCCGGAAAACAGGTGCATTTGGTATGTGTGTTAAAAGGCGGCAGCTTTTTTATGTGCGAGCTGGCCAAACGGATCTCTGTGCCGGTGTCCATTGATTTTATGTCAGTATCCAGCTACGGCGGGGACACGAAATCAAGCGGCGTAGTCAGGATTGTGAAGGATCTGGACGAGCCTCTTAAGGACAAGCATGTAATCGTGGTGGAGGATATTGTGGATTCCGGACGGACGCTGAGTTATCTGCTTGACATGCTGGACAGCAGAGGGCCTTTGGATGTGAGGCTGTGTACGCTTTTAGACAAGCCGGACAGGCGTGTGGTGGATGTGAAGGTGGATTACACAGGATTTAATATTCCGGATGAATTTGTGGTGGGATACGGTCTGGATTACGATCAGAAGTACCGCAACCTGCCTTATATCGGAGTCGTAAAGTTCGAGTGAATGTTTCTACAGGTCAGTGTGTTTCCTGCGCTGCCTGCAAGAAGAACGGAGTAGAGGAATGACTGCATGAACAAGAGTGGTAGAAGTTTTTATCTGTATTTTGTGATTATTATCTGCCTGCTGCTGTTTACCGTTTGGGTGGGAACGCTGCGGGTGCCTGGAAGCGGATACACCAGAGGCGAATTTGAGAGACAGATGGAGGAAAATGAAGTCGCGGTGGTGACGATCTGTCCGAACAAGGATACGCCGACAGGTTCGCTTAAGGTGGTACTTAAAAGCGGTGAGGAAAAAGTGCTCTATGTGACGGACGTGACGGAGATGGAGCGTATCGTCAGGGAGCAGGGCATAGACTGCTCTGTGGAGAGCGTGCCGGAGGAGAGCTGGTTTTTAAACAGTGTGCTGCCTATTTTGATCGTGGTGGTAGTCTGCGTGTTCTTCTTTGTGATGATGAATTCCCAGAATGCCGGTGGTGGTGGCGGTAAGATGATGAACTTCGGAAAGAGCCGGGCCAGACTTACCATCGGGGCAGAAAATAGGATTACGCTGGGAGACGTGGCCGGCTTAAAGGAGGAAAAGGAGGAACTGCAGGAGATTGTGGAGTTTCTCAGAGAGCCGGGCAAGTTTACCAAGGTCGGCGCGAGAATCCCCAAGGGTGTGCTTTTGGAAGGCGCGCCCGGCACGGGTAAGACGCTTCTTGCCAAGGCGATTGCAGGCGAGGCGAATGTGCCCTTTTTCAGTATTTCGGGTTCGGATTTTGTGGAAATGTTTGTCGGAGTGGGTGCGTCCCGTGTGCGCGATATGTTTGCGGAAGCGAAACGCCATGCGCCATGCATTATTTTTATAGATGAGATTGATGCGGTGGCCAGACGCCGCGGTACCGGTATGGGCGGCGGCCATGACGAGAGGGAGCAGACCCTAAACCAGCTTTTGGTGGAGATGGACGGTTTCGGCGTCAACGAGGGCATTATCGTGATGGCGGCCACAAACCGCGTGGATATCTTAGATCCGGCGATCCTTCGTCCCGGGCGTTTTGACAGGAAAATTACCGTGGTTTCCCCGGATGTGCGGGGCAGAGAGGATATTTTAAAAGTACATGCGAAGAATAAGCCTCTCGGCGACGATGTGGATCTGCAGCAGATTGCCCAGACTACGGCGGGCTTTACCGGAGCGGATCTGGAGAACCTGTTAAACGAGGCTGCTATCAACGCGGCGATGGACAAACGGGCTTTTGTACGGCAGGAGGATATCAAGAAAGCGTTTATCAAGGTGGGAATCGGCGCGGAGAAGAAGAGCCGCATCATTTCGGAGAAGGAAAAGAAGATCACGGCCTACCACGAGGCAGGTCACGCGATTCTTTTCCATGTGCTGCCGGATGTGGGTCCGGTTTACACGGTTTCTATCATTCCTACGGGATTGGGAGCGGCGGGCTACACGATGCCCCTTCCCGAGAAGGACGAAATGTTCCTCACAAAGGGGAAGATGATCGAGGATATTATGGTGTCTTTGGGCGGCCGTATCGCGGAGGAGATTATTTTTGACGATATTACCACGGGAGCGTCCAGCGATATCAAGAAAGCTACCAAGGTAGCCCGCAGGATGGTAACCCGCTACGGGATGTCCGACAGCATTGGCGTGATCAATTATGACGACGATGACGACGAAGTGTTTATCGGAAGAGATCTGGCTCACGCCAAGAACCACAGCGAGCTTGTTTCCGGGGAGATCGACAGGGAAGTAAAAACGATTATCGACGACTGCTATCAGAAGGCGAGAGATATCATTATGGAGCACGAGGGTGTGCTGCATAAGTGCGCGAAGCTCCTTCTGGAAAAGGAAAAGATCAACCGTGCAGAGTTTGAGTCGCTTTTCGATATCAGTTATCCGCAGCCCGAAGAACCCGGTGAATTGATGGGACGGCAGTGATTTTGTGCATATTGAACAAAATCAGGTATACAAAATTGTAATATTTGTGAATCCTTGGTATTGTAGACAGGCAGGGGGTATGCTAATATACTACTTGTAACCCCCCAATACATTATATAGTTTTTTGCTATACCCCATAAGAAAGAAATACCTTCTCTAAAAAAGACAGTTTAACGACTGTCTTTTTTATTGCGCGCTCAATCCGGGCACAGACTGCCTGTGTTCGAAGAATTGTGGGTTGCGCATCCATAATATATAGGATAAAATAACTATATATTGCTATAATTTTCAAAGAAAGGCTGATTATGGATATCAATCAATTTCAGAAGGCAGAAAAGAATCAGCAGTATTTTTCGGGAATGCGTCCGGTTTTTAACAGGAAGGCTTTATTCACGGATATAACCGGAGATTATGTATCTCCGGCGGAGCCGAGCGCCTACGGTGAGGTTACCGTGCGTTTCCGGTCTGCAAAAAATAATATTGATAAAGTGTTTTTTGTATACAAGAATGAAAAGCATCTCATGTTTAAGACGGAATCGGATGCGTACTTTGATTACTATTCTCATACGGTCCAGCTCGAGGACGAGAAGCTGAGTTATTATTTTGAAGTGCATGCGGGACGGCTCTCCTGTTATTACGACAGACGGGGCGTCACGAAGGATACCAACGAGTATTACAATTTTCACGTCATTCCGGGCTTTAAAACGCCGGACTGGGCGAAGGGCGCGGTATTTTACCAGATTTATGTGGATCGTTTCTATAACGGCGACCCCACCAATGACGTGCTGACGAACGAATATCAGTATATCGGTGATAAAACGGTCAGAGTGGAAGACTGGGATAAGTACCCGGCGGCTATGGGCGTGCGCGAGTTTTATGGCGGCGATCTGCAGGGCGTGCTTGACAAGATGGATTATTTACAGGATCTGGGCGTGGACGTGATTTATTTTAATCCGCTGTTTGTATCGCCCTCTAACCATAAGTACGACATACAGGATTATGATTATATTGACCCTCATTTCGGCAAGATTGTGCATGACGAGGGTGAGCTTTTAAAGCCGGATCAGACGGAGAACCGTTACGCCACCCGGTATATTGACCGTGTTTCCAACAAGGAAAATCTGGAAGCCAGCAACGCGCTTTTTGCGGAAGTAGTGAAAGAAGCGCACAGGAGAGGCATGAAAGTGATTCTGGACGGCGTGTTCAATCACTGCGGCTCTTTCAATAAATGGCTGGACAGGGAGCGCATCTATGAGAACGCGCCGGGATATGAAAAGGGCGCTTATATTGATAAAGAGAGTCCCTATCACGATTATTTCCAATTCCATGACGAGCATAAATTTCCCTACAACGGTTCCTATGACGGCTGGTGGGGTCATGATACGCTGCCGAAGCTGAACTATGAAAATTCCAGACAGCTTCTGGACTATGTGCTCTATATCGGCAGAAAATGGGTGTCTCCGCCCTACAATGCGGACGGCTGGAGACTGGACGTGGCGGCGGATCTGGGCCACACGCCGGAGTTTAACCATAGCTTCTGGAAAGAATTTCGCAAGACGGTTAAGATGGCCAACCCGGATGCGATTATTCTTGCGGAGCATTATGGCAGTCCTCTGGACTGGCTGCAGGGTCAGGAATGGGATACGGTCATGAATTATGATGCCTTCATGGAGCCGGTAACCTGGTTTTTGACGGGTATGCAGAAACACAGCGACGATTACCGTGAGGATATGCGGGGCAACGCGGACAGTTTTTGGGGGGCTATGAGGCATCATTGTGCAGCCTTTACCATGCCGTCCATGTTTGTGGCGATGAACGAGCTGTCCAACCACGACCATTCCCGGTTCCTCACAAGAACCAACCATAAAGTAGGCCGGACGAATACGCTTGGTCCGGAGGCGGCGAACACGGGTGTCAATAAGGCGGTGCTGCGTGAGGCTGTCGTGATACAGATGACATGGCCCGGCGCGCCTACCATCTATTACGGGGATGAGGCGGGTGTCTGCGGGTTCACAGATCCGGATAACAGGCGGACATATCCCTGGGGGCATGAGGATAAGGAACTGATTGCATTCCATAAGGAAATCATCCGCATTCATAAAACGAATAAAGAGTTTTTGACGGGTTCTCTCGAGTATCTGGATGCTGGTTACAATATGATCGGCTACGGCAGATTTAACAGGGAGGGACAGTCGGTGATTCTCGTCAATAATAACGATTACGAGATCAAAAAGGAAGTGTCGGTGTGGTATCTGGGCATTCCGAAGGAGTGCGCGCTGAATTGCCTGATGCTTACGACGGCGGAGGGCTATTCCACGGAGCCGAAACAGTATCCTGTTATTTCGGGAAAGGTCCGGGTGGTTCTGCCGGCAACGTCGGCCATTATCCTGAGGCACGAGAACCGTGCAGAGCGGAATTTTTTAAAGTTTAGCTGAGGGGCGCGATATGAAGATACTTAAGAATATCATAACGGGCATAGGAATTCTGGCGGCGTTATTGTGTGCGCTCATTATAATGTCCGCCGTAAATCCGGGAATTACGCAAACGCTTTCCTCCCTGCTTTCGGGGGACGGTTTTCCCACACAGGGGGAAGAGTCCGGGGCGTCCGATGAGCAGGCGGAGCCTTTGCAGGAGGAAGAGCCGGCGCTTTTTGATGAACCGTCTGATGCGTCCTCTGAGACAGAAGAAGAGCAGACGGACGAGATCGGACTGTCGGAGGAAGAGGAGGAACCCGGCGCAGGACAGATCGTACAGCGTCAGCCGGAAGAGCCGGACAGAAGCGTTTCCGATCAGGAAAGCAGCGGGGGCGTCAGGGGTATGAATGGTTATGAGCCGCCGGCGGAATCGGGTGTGAGCGTTCCTGAGGCGGTCAGTGGTAAATCCGGTTATCAGCCCATCACAGAGAAATCCGAAGAACTGCCCGACGCGGAAGGCGGCGAGTATACAAGCGACCTGGGCTATGGCGAGACGGGTGACAACCTGTCCTTTGATTCTATTTTTTATCCCTATTACCAAATGCTGGATCCGAAGGGGCAGCATCTTTATCGACAGATTTATGCCAATGCAGCCGCGTACAACGCGGCTTTTGTGCCTATTGAGGCGGTGCCGGTGTCGGAGCTTAAGGATGTGATTATGGCGGTATACAATGACCATCCCGAACTTTTCTGGCTGAATACGATATTTACATGCCGGTATGACCAGAATAAAATCTGTGCGGAACTGGAATTGGAGTTTAACATGACGCTGGAGGAGCTTACCGTGTCCTCAAAGACGTTTTATAATATCACCAATGAAATTTTGTCGCAGGTACAAAATCTGAGTCCTTATGAGAAAGAGAGCCGGCTGCATGACATTTTGATTGAGCGGGTGGAGTATGACAAGGGCGCGGATAAGAACCAGAGCGCCTACAGCGCATTGGTGGACGGGAAGAGCGTGTGCGCGGGCTACGCCAGAGCTTATCAGTATCTGATGCAGCGGGCGGGGATTCCCTGCTTTTACTGCACGGGCTACGCGGGACAGGACCACGCCTGGAATATTGTCGGGCTGGATGACGGCTATTATAACGTGGACGTGACATGGGACGACACGGAAGGCGGCCAGTATGATTATTTCAATAAGTCGGATGAGGCTTATGCGGATACCCATGTTAGGCGGGAGCTGTCGGTGAATCTGCCGAAGTGTGAGGGACAAAGGTATGCGGTCTGGTGACGGTACAGGATATCCGGAGGTTTTCTGTCCGGCGCGGACGGGAGCGGATCAGGAACTTCCGGTTTATGAGGTTTTGTCCGTGGTGGAAGAGATTCCGCCCGGAAAAGTGGCTTCTTACGGGCAGATAGCAGGGCTGGTGGGCAGGGAGAAGAATGCGAGGCTGGTAGGAAAGATTTTAAGCTGCGCCGGATATTACGGAAACTATCCGTGCCACAGGGTCGTAAATCATGCAGGACGCCCTGCGCCGCACTGGCCGGAGCAGAGGAGACTTCTGGAGAAAGAGGGCGTTGTTTTTAAAGAAAACGGCTGTGTAAATATGAAAGTGTGCCAATGGGAGTGCTGAAAAGCACTCCCGTTTTGCCGTATAAGCAGGGTCAGAAAGCAGAAAAGGAAGAGGAGAAAAGTATGCTGCATGCGGAATCGCCAAAACCGGTTTCTGACGAGCAGGATGAATGCGAAATGCAAAGCATATGAGGTACTGTTTTCGTGCATAATAGACAAAAAGGAAAAAAGAAAATAATTAAATATGACGGTTTTAGACATATAGTCTTGACAAGTCGGTTTATGAAGCATATTATGTATCTATCACTTTAATGTACACGTGTACGCACAAGGCGTACATATTTTTTTAAATAAAAAATGTACACGTGTACGCATATGATATTTTTTAAAATGGAGGGAAGAAAATGAAGAAGAGAGCGGTAAGTATTTTATTAACGACAGCAATGACCATATCATTATTTACCGGATGCGGTGGTACGGAAAAGACGGCAGATGCATCCCGGGCAGAGGGAGAAGCGGCCGCGCAAAACGGCGGGGCAAAGGAGACACAGCCTGAAGGGGAGAATCAGACGGCGCCTGGAGATCCTGTAAAGATTACATTCTGGAACAGTTTTACAGGAGCCGACGGTGATATGCTTACAGATCTGGTCAACCGGTATAACACGGAGAACACAGATGGAATTACGGTGGAAATGGATATTTCCCCGGATTTTGACAGCCAGTTATCCACTGCATTTGCAGCCGGAACGGGGCCAACCATGATTTTGAGCCCCAGCGCTTATCGTTTTACTTATGGAGATTATTTGCAGAATATCAGCGATGTGTTTGAAAAGACAAGCTTGGATAAAGCGGATTTTATCCAGTCTTATCTGGACTATTGTTCGGAGGGTGACAATCTCTATTTTGTGCCGTTTCAGGTTGTCGGGTATTACATGTATTGGAATAAGGATCTTTTTACGGCAGCAGGTTTAGATCCGGAGGCACCTCCGTCCACATGGGACGAGTGGGCGGATTATGCACAGAAACTGACTGATGAGAGCAAAAATGTATACGGCTCAGGTATTTCCTACGATTACGCTTATCAGATCGCACATATTATGCAGAGGTTTGGCGGATTGGCTGTCACAGATGAAAACGGAAGCTGGAAGGCAAATTTTGAGGATAACGACGGTTATGCGGAATTTCTGAATATGTATCAGACATTGGTACAAAATGGGGATAACCCGTTGGAGGCAGATACGGATTCCATGGCCAGCGCGGGACAGATCGGTATGACGGTAGGCGGTCCGTGGGTGACGGCGGGACTTGATACGGCCGGCGTTAATTATGGGATCGGGCTGATACCGCTTGGCGACGCCGGAGATATGAACTCCGTTGAAGTGCTGGGATTTTCTGTTACGACGGCAGCCAGTGATGTGGAGAAAGAGGCAGCATACAAATTTATCCAGTGGTGGAATACAGAAAATGCGGAGGGCAGCAGCCCGGCTCTGGAGTGGTCTTTGGCGAACGGTTTTCCGGCATATACCTATTCCGTACAGGAGAAAGATGCCTACAAAGCCAGTGCAAAACTGAGCGCCATGTCTGCGGCCAATCCGGATGCACCGACAGACTTTATCGTGGATTCCAGCTTTCCCGGAATCAATGCGGTCATTGGGGACGTAATCCCGGAGATGATTAATTCCGTGGCATTTGGCAGCAGCTCCGTGGAGGATGCATTGACAAAAGCGCAGGCAGCGGCAGATAAGATTACGGCGGACTATTAAAGTGCTATCAGGCGGAGGAGTGAGAAACAACACTCCTCCACTGTTATCATAACCGGTTTTGACAAGTGGAAGGATAGGAGATGTGGCAATGAAAGCGATCATAAAATATTGGAATAAGCCGTCGAGATGCGCCTATTTATTTTTGGCACCATCCGTTATTCTTTTGATGTTGTTCAGTGTGCTTCCGCTGGCGGCGGCGTTCGGGCTGAGTCTGTTTGAGGTGCCGATCACGATGAACACGGTGAGCTTTGTCGGGTTGGAGAATTTTACAGAGGCATTTCATGATGAAAGATTTCTGAACAGTCTGAAAGTGACTGCCCTGTTTACATTGATGGAGGTACCGCTTCAGGTTTTCGGAGCGCTGGTGGTTGCATCCTTTCTGACAAAAAATAATTTCAGAAACAAACTTCTGCGGGCAGTTTATTTTTTGCCTGTGATCTGTTCTGCGACAGCGGTGGGTATTATGTGGAAAATGATTCTGCATTCCAATATCGGATTTATCACGGCAGTTTTACAGACTATAGGGCTTGGCAGAATCAATTTCTTAAACACGCCCGGCCTTACGATTTTTGTGGTCTCCTTTATTTCTCTGTGGAGAAGTTTCGGTATTTCGGCAATCATTTACGTGACGGCGATCCAGCAGGTATCCGCATCCTTGTATGAGGCTGCAGAGATGGACGGGGCAGGAAAAGTAAGGCAGTTTTTTCATATAA
The DNA here is from genome assembly GCA_949051815.1 of uncultured Lachnospiraceae bacterium. GTDB lineage: Bacteria > Bacillota > Clostridia > Lachnospirales > Lachnospiraceae > UBA3282. The sequence goes on along the minus strand of CARQVR010000003.1, from coordinate 111,942 downwards.
CGGCGCCGTCGATACGCCCGACATTCTGGTATATTCTGATGACAAGGTTTGCCGGCGCTTTACAGATTTTTGACATCATTTATATTACTACAAACGGCGGGCCGAATTACACGACGGAATCCACGGTTACATACATTTATTCGCGGGCCTTCTCTTCTGCGTCAAGTATGGGATATGCATCCGCGATGTCGGTTATTTTGTTTGTGATCATCATGGCAGTTACGGTGTTAATGTACCGCAAAATGAATAAGGAGGATTAGTAAATTGTCGGTGAAAACTGAAATAAAGTGGAAGGAAAAAATCTGTGAAATTCCTGTTCTTATTGTTTTACTTATACTTGCGCTTCTGGTAATTGTGCCGGTGGTCTGGATGACGCTTAGCGCCTTTAAACCGGAAAAAGAAATCATATCCTGGCCGCCCACATTTTTCCCTCATGTGCTGACGGGACAGAATTTCGTCGATGTGCAGAAACGGATTAATATTCTGCGCTATATGTTAAATTCAGCGATTTATGCGGGAGGAACCACTGCGCTTGCCGTGATTGTCAACAGTATGGCGGGTTATGCCTACGCCTTTTATGAATTTAAGGGTAAATCGGGACTGTTTTTGTTAACGCTTGCCACAATGATGGTTCCGTTTCAGGTCATCATGGTGCCACTTTTTCTGGTGGTATTTAAGCTGGGAATGTATGATTCCTACTGGGGGCTTATCATTCCCAGAGTCGTGGTGGCCGGTTCTATTTTTATGATGAGGGCAGCGTTTACGGGACTGCCTAAGGAGCTTGCGGAGGCTGCGCGGATTGACGGACTGTCGGAGTTTGGCATTTTCAGAAAAATCATGCTGCCGCAGGTAAAGCCTGCCATTATTACGCTGATGATATTGAGTGTGAACGGTTCGTGGAATGATTTATTATGGCCAATGATCGTGACCAGCAGCACGGAAATGAGGACACTGGCAAACGGGCTTGCGCTTTTTATCGGTCAGAATACCATCGAGTACGGAGCAGCCTTTGCCGGTGCGCTGATCTCTTTATTGCCGATGTTCCTGCTTTATATTTTCGGGCAGAAATACTTTGTGGAGGGAATGGCAAGCTCCGGATTGAAAGGTTAGCATAACCGCCCTGTACTGCAGATGCAGGGAAAATTTGCGGATGTATGGAATAAATATGGCTGAGAGAGGACAGAAATCTATGTTAAAGTCGCATATCGTATGTAATGAAAAATATATCGCAGGTGGGATTGACAGCAGGCTGTACGGATCATTTCTGGAACATATGGGAAGAGTGATTTATCACGGTGTGTATGAGCCGGGACATGCCTGCGCGGATGAGGAAGGTTTTCGGAAAGATGTTCTGCAGGCGGTCAGGGATATGGGTGTAACGGCGGTGCGCTATCCGGGCGGAAACTTTGTGTCAGCTTACCATTGGGAGGACGGTGTGGGACCGCGTGAAAGGCGCCCCAGAAAAATTGATCTCGCGTGGAAAGCAATAGAGACAAATGCTTTTGGGACGGACGAATTTATCCACTGGGCAAAGAAGGCGCAGGTGCAGCCCATTTTTACGGTAAATCTGGGAACCAGAGGGATGGAGGAGGCTCTGCAGTATCTGGAGTACTGTAACTTCCCGTCGGGGACGGAATACAGTGATCTGCGCAGAAGCCACGGTGTAGAGGAGCCTTATGGGGTGAAACTCTGGTGTCTTGGTAATGAGATGGACGGGAGCTGGCAGGTGGGACATAAGAGTGCCGGAGAGTATGGGCGTCTGGCGGCGGAGACGGGAAAGGTTATGAAGCTCCTGGATCCCGGTATCGAGCTGATTGCCTGCGGAAGCTCACTTTCCACGATGGCATCCTATCCGGCATGGGATTTGGAGGTGCTGGAAGAGACTTACGATGTCATAGATTATCTGGCGCTGCACCAGTATTACGGCGGGCAGGAAAAGGGAACTGCGGCATTTCTGGCACAGACGCTTGACATGGAGGAGTATATCAGAACAATCCGGGCAGCGGTGCAGGTTATCAGACAGAAAAAACGCTCTGCGAGGAAGATCCGGCTCAGCATAGACGAGTGGGGCGTCTGGGCGGTGCCGGGAAATGCCGTCAACAGAGAAGTGGAGAAAAATCCATGGCAGACTGCGGCTCCGATTAGCGAGCAGATTTATACGATGGAGGACGCACTGCTCTTTGCGGGTATGCAGATGGCCATGCTCAGGAATGCGGATATGGTTAAAATTGCCTGCCAGTCCCTTTTAACAAATGTAAGCGCCTGCATTATGACGGATGCAGACGGGGAGATGTGGCTGCAAACGATATATTATCCTTTTTATTATTTTGCGAACTACGCAAGAGGGGTGGTAATGCAGAGCCAGTGCCAATGTGATTCTTATGATTGTGAAGGATTTGTCAAAGTGCCGTATCTGGATCAGCTCGTTGTCTGGAATACAGATCGGAAGGAAATTGTGATCTTTCTTGTCAACCGAAGCGAAGCAGACAGGCAAGAGGTAAAGATAGAAATGCAGGGAATGATGCCGGTTTCCGTGACGGAATCGGTCTGTCTGTCCGCTAAGGATAAAAAGATGACAAACCAAAAAGACCACACCGCGGTGAAGCCGCAGAAATACGAGGCGGTAGAATTACGGGAAGACCGCGTAATTACGGAGATTTTGCCGTTGTCCTTTGTAATGATCCGTATAGAAATTCAGAAATAAAACAGATGATGTTTTCCATAAATGATGTTACAATGTATGCGGTGGCAATGAGCAGTGCGAAGACGAAAGAAGAAAAAAGGCAGCGGGCTGACACTTTTTTCGGATTACGGATTCATAGGGCGAAGCCCGCGAGCGAGGAAAGCCGTAAGGCTTTTCGAGCGTGCACTGCGGGAGCGAAGCCGAAGACGAAAGAAGAAAAAAGGCAGCGGGCTGGGAAAGCCGTAAATACAGAGGAGCAGTCATATGGGAATTACGACAAAAGATCTGGCGCAGATATGCGGTGTGTCGAGAACCACGGTGCACCGCGCTTTGCATGAAGGAGCCGGACGTATTAATCCGGATACAAGGGAAATGATATTGCGGGTGGCCAAAGAGAACGATTATCGGCCGGATCTTCTGGCGCGCGGGCTTGTAAAAGGACAGACTTTTAATATTGGCGTTGTCGTTTTGGATGTGAAAAGCCGTTATTTTGCGGAGCTGTTAAGTATAATCGGCGCGGAGGCGGGCAAACAGGGTTATTTTGTAAATATCACCCTGCATGATAACGATAAGGAAACAGAGAAAAGCCAGTTAACCCGGCTGGCAGATTACCACGTGGACGGGATCATTGTCTCCTCCGTCAATGAGGGTGAAGCGTACAAAAATTTTTTACATAGTCTGGATATTCCGCTTGTGTCGGTAGATAATATGATTGCCGAAGGGATTCCCTTTGTGGGGATCGATCAAAGACAGGCGATGGCGGATGTAACCGCGAAGATGATAGAGAAGGCGTATGAAAAACTGATTTTTGTCTGTCCGCCGATGGAAGATGCAGGAAAGAGAAATATTTATGTACACAGGGAGAGATTGCGGGGATTTCAAGAAACCACAGAAAAACAGGAAGGGATAGAGATTTCGTATTTATCTGACTGGAATTATCTTGGGCATGTGGAGAGCGCTTTAGAGGGGCCGCGGAAAACGGCCTTTATTTGTTCAGCGGATGAATTTGCGCTGGAAATTATGAGGCGGCTGAAAAAATCAGGTAAAAGGGCAGGAGAGGACTACGGGATTATTGGTTTTGATAACATTGATATTCTTGACTATGTGACGCCTCGTCTGACGACTATATCAAATTCTGTGACAAAGGTGGCGGAGACGGCGGTTGCCCTTCTGTTTGAACTGATCATACGAAAGCAGGAGGGGAGCTGTCAGGAAGAGTCTGCGCCCTGTAAGATACTGCCGTACCGGATGGTGGAGGGAGAAACGATTTAAAAAATGAAACCGGTTCAGCAGGTGAGCGGTATTAAGGGTAGAGAAACCTGTCTGCTTTGCACGGGCAGGTTTAAGCGAAGAGGTCATATATGACAAAAGAGGAACGGATAACGGCGGAGGCTGCGATAGACCGCTATGCGGATATGGTGTATCGTCTGGCGTTGTCACAGATGAAAAACAGAACCGATGCGGACGATCTCTTTCAGGAGGTTTTTGTCCGTCTGGTCAGCAACGTGCATAAGCTGGAATCGTGGGAGCATGTGAAGGCATGGCTGATCCGGGTGACGATCAACTGCGCGAAGAAACACTTTGATCTGTATTGGAACAAAAATGTGGATTATATCGAGGACGAGGAACGGATTCCGGGGGAGGAGGCTTACGAGCCGCCGGAGGAGTCACCTGTCAGGAGCGCGGTGGCCAAGCTCCCGCCAAAATACCGGCTGGCGGTACATCTGTTTTATTACGAGGAGCTTTCGGTGGCGGAGATTGCCGGGCAGACAGGACAGAAGGAAGGCACCGTCAAATCACAGCTTCACCGGGCCAGAGAGATGTTAAAGGAAATGCTGGAAGATTCGGGGTAACTGTCAGGTAAAGCATGAGGGCGCCGGATCGCTATATATGGGACAGAAAGACAGAGACGGTCCGGGCGATATGGCGCAGGAAATGCCGGAAGACGGAGACGGGGAAAAAGGGAAACGCATAGATGATGGATCAATATAAAGAACGGTACCAACAGGAAACAGAACAGATACACGCGCCTGCGGATCTGATCGCAAGAACAAAGGCGGCGATGCGCGAGGAAGAGGCACGGATTCGCAGGGAGCTTGCGGTGCAGACGGCGGGATCGGAAACGCGGCGGAAACAGGCGGTTTCCGTCCAGACGGCAGTTCCTGCCGGGGGAATAAAATATGCGGGGCATTTCAACATCCGGAAGTGGGCATACCCGCTGTCTGCGGCGGCGGCGCTGCTTATTCTGGTGTCCGTGTCACTGATGATGCGGGGAATGAAGTCCGGAGATATGGCTATGAGTGTGGAGCCTTCCGGTGATATGGGAATGGGGAGTTCGGAAATGTCTGCCGGAGAGGACCAGGACGCAGGAATGCCGGCGGCCGGTGCAGCTATGGATATGCCGGAAGAGATGTCCGCAGAAGAGGGAGCTGCGGAAGAGACGGCGTCTGCAGAGACGGATATGGAAGCATCTTCGGCGGTGGCCGAAGCGGAAGACACGGCCGGGCCGATGGCAGAAAGTGCGGCTTCCGATACGACGGCGTTTTCGGAAAACGGGGAAAATGTGCTTAAGGAAGAGCCGGAAACGACGGGAACGGAACGGAACGGGCAGCAGAGGAAACATAGCGATATGGAAGAAAGTCTGGCAGAGGACCAGGAGGCGGCTTTTGCAGAAAACGGGTCACAGGATGGCGATATGGCAGATGCAGGGAATATTACGATAGAAAAGGTGACAAAAAAGCCGGACTTCTGTGGGCGCGCTGATACGAGAGTGCATATTTTTGAGGGGGAAACTTTTCAGGTGGCGCAGGAAGAAACGGGATGGGCCGCCTATGTGGAGACCGGAAGCGGAGAAAAGTATGTGATCCGTGGAGACGCCGGAGACCTGGAGACATTTTTGGAAGCGGGGTATCGGAAATTGCTGGAACAGATGAAAAAGGAAGGATGATTGTGAGAAAAACAGCCATTGGTCAGGAAGGCCAAAGGCTTTTTTCTTGTGGATATATTTATGCGCATTGAAATTTTTGCGATTTGGCGGCACAGTGCTGCAACCTTTTTCTTCCACGAAGGGTATTAAAAGCAGAAGGGCACGAAACAGATGCCCGGGGAGGACCAGAGCGGAAACGGCTTGGAAATGGAGGAAAAGGGATGAAAAAGAAAATGAAAAGAATGCTGGCAATGAGTATAACGGGAATCATGCTGCTTACAGGGTGCGGCCAAAAAGAGGATACAGCGGCCGCTGATACGGCGCCCTGGACGGAGGAACCGGCAGGGGTAACGGAGGAGATATCGGAAGCAGAGTCCGGCGCGTCGGTGGAAAATGGTGCGGCCTGCGATGTGGAAGCGTCTTCTGAACCGGCAGACATGGCAGAGGACGGTACGCCGGGAAATGCTGCCGGTGAAACAGGTGGCGCGTCGTCTGAGGAGAAGGCAGAAAGCGCTGCGGAGAGCTACGCTGACATCGCCGGAACGCCTCGACAAAACTATGATGGAGGCGCAACGGCCGAACGGGAGATGGAGACCGCGGACATGCAGGATCTGCCTGAGAAACTGTATGCAAAAGGGGATGTCCCGGACGGTTATCTTGGCTCCTGCTATGAGTTTGAGGAGGAAGTGGAATACGACGAAAATCCGGAGGAGTACAGCAAGTGGGAAGAGCAGGGATTCTTTTCCGTGATGGCACAGCCGCTGTCGACTTTTTCCGCGGATGTGGATACGGCTTCTTACAGCAATTTGCGCCGTTTGATTCGTGATGGATATGATTTGGAGAGTCTGCCGGAGGGATCGGTCAGGATTGAGGAGATGTTAAATTATTTTTCCTATGATTATAAGGAACCTGTGGGACAGGAGCCTTTCGGGGTGACAACCCAGATCGGGCGCTGTCCGTGGAATGAGGAGGCCGAGCTTTTGATGGTCGGTTTGAAGACGGAGGATATCAGTTATGAGCAGGCGCCGGCGTCCAATCTGGTGTTTTTGCTGGATGTGTCCGGTTCCATGGGCGAGCCTGATAAGCTGCCGCTTTTGCAGGAATCCTTTTTACAGCTTACGGAAAATCTTACCGGGAAGGATAGAATTTCCATTGTGACTTACGCTTCGGAGGACCGGGTGATATTAGAGGGAGCAGACGGAAGTGAAAAGCGCAAAATTAAGAAGGCGGTCAACGGACTGAGGGCAGGCGGTGCCACCTGGGGAAGCAGGGGAATCGAGACGGCTTACGCGCTGGCGGAGGAAAACTTTATCAAAGGCGGCAATAACCGCATTATTCTGGCAACGGACGGTGATCTGAACGTTGGCATGACCACGGAGGAGGAACTGGAAGAACTGATCAGCGAGAAAAAGGAATCGGGAATCTTTTTATCGGTACTGGGCTTTGGAACGGGCAATATCAAAGACAATAAGATGGAGACGCTGGCGGATAAAGGAAACGGCAACTATGCTTACATAGACTGTATGCAGGAGGCGAAAAAGGTGCTTTCGGAGGAGATGACGGCCACGCTTCTGACAGTCTGCAAAGATGTGAAGTTTCAGGTGGAATTTAATCCGGAGCTGGTGGAGGCGTACCGGCTTCTGGGCTACGATAACAGAGTGCTGGACAGAGAGGATTTTCACGACGATACGAAGGACGGCGGGGAAATCGGAGCCGGGCACAGCGTGACGGCGCTCTACGAGATCATATTGCGGGAGCCGCTGCATCACGGTATGACGGCGCGTGAAATTGAGGATTTAAAATACGGGAACGAATATAAAAAGAGAGTGGGCGAAACGCCTGCGGCCGGTCAGAAATATAAGGAGTGGCTGACGATCAGCATCCGTTATAAGAAGCCCGCAGGAAACAAAAGCGAGCTTTCAGAGTATCCGATCGGATATGACAGCTACCGCGAAAATCCTTCCGACGATTTTCTGTTTGCGGCGTCGGTGGCGGAATTTGGGCTGCTCGCATCCCACAGCAAGTATCCGGAGGGCGCGTCTGTGGAAAATGTCAGAAGAACGGTAAAAAAGCTGGATTTAAAGGACATCTATAAAGCAGAGTTTTTAGAGCTGGTGGAGGAAGTGTGGTAGAAGCTTTGGGCGGCTCGCGACAATGTGACGGGCGCAATCAAAACGGCAGGACGGATGAAAAATACCGCCCTGCCGTTATACGCATATCTTTATTTGACTTCGATCCTTTTTACTTCCTCTTTGGCGGCAAGCTCCTTCTTGGGGAACCGGACTTCCAAAATGCCGTTGTTGTAGGAAGCGTCAATGTCGCCGGGTTCCACATCGTTTACGCGGAAGCTCCGTGAGTAAGAGCTGTAATACCGCTCTCTGCGGATGTACTTGTCTTTGCCATCCTCGCTCTTCTCTTCCTTGTGGGAGGCGGATATGGTCAACAGATTATCCTTTAAGTCGATGTTGATGTCCGACTTATCGAAGCCCGGCAGCTCCGCCTGTAAAAGATAGCCGTCGCCCTGATCGATCACATCGGTTTTAAAGGCGTCGAAGGTGGCAAGCTCATTGTTTCCCCAGAAATTTTTAAAGGTGTCGTCGAACATTCTGTCGAAAGGGTCATCGAAGAATGCGGGTTTGCAGGTACGGTTGTTAAATAATGCAGGTCTTAACATAGAAATCACTCCTTCTTTGTATTATAATTAAAAATATGATACATTTTCGGGAAATGCGATGCATTTCCGTAATCGGATATGCCCGATTTGCTATCAGTATGACCGAATTGCCGGATTCGATTCATAGCCGGTAGTTGTTTCTTTGTTTATATATGTTATACAACTAATATAACAGAAAAGCAATGAAGGAAAAATAAACTGTTTGTAAAGAGAATATAAACCGGCGGCGGGACAGCCTGAGGCATATCACCGGGCAGAGAGGGGAAAATAAGAATGGATTTCGGAATGCCGACACTGATTGAGAACAAAGACCTGGAGGAGAATATCGCTCTGTGCAGGGAGCTTGGCTTACGGTTTGTGGAGCTGAATATGAATTTTCCGATGTACCAGATTCCGAAGCTTGAGGAAACGGCATATCTGGGAGAGCTGGCACGGAAAAACGGGATTTATTTTACTATTCACCTGGATGAGAATCTGAATGTCTGCGATTTTAATCCGCTTGTGGCGGCGGCTTACATGGAGACGACACAACGGGCCATTAAAGCGGCCGCTGCGCTTGGTGCACCGCTCTTAAATATGCACATGAATCATGGTATTTTTGTCACGCTGCCGGACAGAAAAGTGCGTCTGTTTGGAGAATACCGGGAGACGTATATGGGGGCTATACATAGATTTCGGGAAATGTGTGAGAAAACGGCAAAAGACTCCGGCGTAAAGATTTGTATTGAAAATACCGACGGTTATCAGGATTTTGAGAAAGAAGCGATCGACTATTTACTGGAGAGCGAAATGTTTGCGCTGACCTGGGATATCGGACATTCCCACGCGTGCGGCAATGTGGACGAGGATTTTCTGATGCGGCGCAGAGACAGGCTGTATCATTTTCATATTCATGATGCGAAGGGAACAGGGAATCATAAGACGTTAGGATCCGGGGAGATTGATCTGGCACAGCGCATCGGGCTGGCAGAGACGAACGGCTGCCGGTGCGTGGTGGAGACAAAAACGATTGAGGCGCTGCGGCGATCTGTACAGTGGCTTAAGGATAACGGATATCTCTAAGAAGGCTTTGAAATTCCTATAAAATGAAAAAGGCAGGCCGTCTCGGCCTGCCCTGCATGGTCAGCCATATATGAAGGGAGTTAATTTCTCCCTGATTCCCTCGTCGTCCGAATCGTAAGTGAGTTGGAGCGGACGGGTCAGATCAAGCGCCATCACGCCAAGGATAGATTTGGCGTCTACGACTCTTCGGCCTTCCCCCAGATTAAAGCACGAATCAATCTTATCAATTACATCTACAAACCTTCTGATCTGATTCACATCATTGAATTTAACATTTACCTGCTGCATAATCTCGTGTCCTCCTTAATCATTTTTGATGACTGAAAAATAGAATAATCAATGATTTTCAAATCAATCCGATTAACAGCAATTCCCCTGTATGCAGAATCCCCTGACAACACATCTGTTAGTTTGTCGTTTGTTTTTCGTGTGAGCCTCCTTTCTCAGCGAAACAAATAATTGATATTTCGTGAGAATATAATATCTGTCGCTTTTCAAATTGTAAATAGGCGGAATTAACAAACTTTTAGGGGATATATTATACAGTATGCCCGGAAAAACCGGAATAAAACAGAAAAATAAAAAGGACGCCCGATACAGGACGCCCTTCCTTATGTGATATTTAGTTGTAATTGTCAATGCAGGGCTGGAACATATCCTTAGTCACACCGCAGAGGGGGCAGCACCAGTCTGCCGGAAGATCCTCAAATGCCGTGCCGGGCTTAATGCCATGCTCCGGATCACCCTTCTCGGGATCGTAAGTATAGCCGCAGGGATTACAGAAATATTTTTTCATATCACATTCCTCCTTTGTATTTCATAGATATGTCGCAATTAACCGAAATATCTCTTTAACAGACCTTCAAATGCTTTGCCGTGTCTTGCCTCATCTCTTGCCATTTCGTGTACGGTGTCATGAATCGCATCCAGATTGGCAGCCTTAGCGCGCTTTGCAAGATCAAACTTACCAGCGGTTGCGCCGTTCTCGGCTTCCACTCTCATTTCCAGATTCTTTTTGGTGGAGTCGGTCACTACTTCACCGAGAAGCTCCGCGAACTTAGCGGCATGTTCTGCCTCTTCCCATGCAGCCTTCTCCCAGTACAGGCCGATCTCGGGATAGCCTTCTCTGTGTGCAACTCTCGCCATAGCAAGGTACATACCAACCTCGGTGCACTCGCCGTTGAAGTTTGCTCTCAGATCAGCCATGATATCCTCGCTGACACCTTTGGCAACGCCTACTACATGCTCTGCGGCCCACTCCATCGTGCCGCTCTGTGCCGTAAATTTCTCAGCCGGCGCATTGCACTGAGGGCATTTCTCCGGTGCAGAATCTCCTTCGTGAACATAACCGCATACCTGACATACAAATTTCATACTTTGTTCTCCTTTTCTTTTTTGATATTTTAACCCTGAATTTATGGGTTTAACAGCATACCGGTCAATTACACATATTCCCGTTTTTGGAAGTTTTATCCAGACATTTTTCACACACTCCGTAAAAACAGGTAGATTGCCGTTCAATTCTGCCCGCAAAGCAATGTCTGGCCTTAATCAGCATCTCGTCCATACCATCGAGCTGCAGGTCGCTCACATCACCGCAGTCTGAGCAGACAAAGTGACAGTGCCGGGAGGTGTCCGCATCGAAGTGATCGGCGCCGTCGCCTACCTGTAACCTCATAATTTCGCCTCTGTCGGCGAGAAGGGTCAGATTGCGGTAGACAGTTCCCAGACTGATATTCGGATATTCCCGCCTGACATTCTGGTACACAACGTCTGCGGTGGGATGATCCTTGCGGTTCATCAGAAAGTTATAAATATGCTGCCGCTGCCGACTGTATTTCACCGCCATGGCAATTCCTCCTGATCCGTCAGATCTCTCATATTTTCAAAATAGGAATCATTACTGATTTCTATATCTATTATAGCAAATCGGAACAACATGTCAATCTGATTTTTGAAATTTATAAATTTTTTATAAGATTATCGTAGATGTTTTATTTCCAACTTTGTAAATTGTGGTATCATAATGTGAGAAGAGTTTCCAGGAGTTGCTTTGCAACTCTGTCTCACATGGGAGCATACCCAAAATACGGGCATTCTCCGTACTAATCATGAATCATGAACCATGTATGTATAGGTGGAACGAAGAAAGAGGGTTTTTAAGTGAAATTCAGGACAAGGCTTCTGATCACATCACTGACAATGGTGCTGCTGCCGTTTCTGCTGACAAGCATCGCGCTTTTGTTGGTGGGCAGCAATATAGAAGATACAGAAACGCCTTACGGGTTTTTTGACCGGGATAACGCTTCTTATATATACACGATAGAAAATTACAGCCGTATATCGGAGGAAGTGCTGGAGAAGGTACGGCAGCAGATCAAGGAAGACCCGTCCCGGCTGGAAGATCCGGTTTATCTGGATGAGGTGACGTCGGATCTGAAAGATAAGTCTTCTTATATCATAGTGAGAAAGGGCGATGAGATTTTTTATACCGGCAATAACAGCGCCGCTAAGAAAATATTTCCGGCGTTACCGGAGCACGGCAATGAAATGCCCGGCTCGGAGGCGGGTTACTACTACAGCGATATTAAAAAGCTTGTGAAAGCGGTGGATTTTCGCTTTTTGGACGGCAGCGAGGGAAGCTTTTTCGTTGTTACCAGTATAAATTCCCTGCTCTCCCGAAAGACACTTTACAGGATGACGCTTGCCTTTATTCTGGTTCTTGTCTTTACAAGTATACTCCTTACCAGAGGAATACAGAGAGGCATTTTCACACCGATCAACCAGTTGAACACAGCGATGCAGAATATCGCTGAGGGCAATCTGGAATATATGCTGACGACGGAGGAAAAGGGCGAGATTGGCGAGCTTTACCGCAATTACGAAGACATGAGGCTGCGGTTGAAGGAATCTTTAGACGAAAAGTTCGAGCACGAGAAAAAGAACAGGGAATTAATCAGCAATATTTCCCACGATCTGAAAACGCCTATCACGGCAGTTAAGGGCTATGTGGAAGGCATAATGGACGGGGTGGCGGACACGCCGGAAAAGATGGATAAGTATATCAAAACCATCTACAATAAGGCCAACGACATGGACCGTCTGATTAACGAGCTGACAACTTACTCCGGCATTGACAATAACCGGATTCCCTATAATTTCCGCCGGATCAATGTGGCGGACTATTTCGGGGACTGTGTGGAGGAAGTGGGACTTGATCTGGAGTCGAAGAACATCCAGTTAAATTATGAGGATCTGGTGGAGCCGTCCACGCAGATCATTGCCGATCCGGAGCAGCTTAAGCGGGTAATCAATAATATCATTGGCAACAGTATAAAGTATCTGGATAAAGAGAGAGGTATTATAGACATTCGTATTTTGGATGAGGTAGATTCCATCCGCGTGGAGATTGAGGACAACGGCAAGGGCATCGCGGCGAAGGATCTGCCGAATATATTCGAGCGGTTTTACCGGACGGACGCATCCCGCAATTCCTCCCAGGGAGGCAGCGGAATCGGTCTGTCTATCGTAAAGAAGATCATAGAAGACCACGGCGGCTACATCTGGGCCACCAGTAAGGAAAACGAAGGAACCTGTATGCATTTTGTAATAAGGAAATGGTTTAGCGGGCCGGAAAAAAGCCGGGAGAAAGGACAGGACAGTGAGTAAAATTTTAATTGTGGAAGACGAAGAGGCAATTGCGGATTTAGAGAAGGATTATCTGGAGCTGAGTGACTTTGAGGTGACGATTGAAAATACCGGGGACAAAGGATTGGAGGCAGCCCTTTCGGGGAACTTTGACCTTGTGATTCTGGATCTGATGCTGCCGGGAGTGGACGGTTTTGAAGTCTGCAAGCAGATCAGGGAAGAAAAGGATATCCCGATTATCATGGTGTCGGCTAAGAAGGACGACATCGACAAGATCAGGGGGCTTGGTCTTGGCGCGGACGATTATATGACAAAACCTTTCAGCCCTTCTGAGCTTGTGGCCAGAGTGAAGGCACATATGGCGCGATATGAAAGGCTTGTGGGCAGCAACCAGAAGGTCAATGATATCATAGAGATCCGCGGTCTTAAAATTGATAAGACTGCCAGACGGGTTTATGTAGATGGCGAGGAGCGGATTTTTACCACGAAAGAGTTTGATCTTCTGACCTTCCTTGCAGAGAATCCGAACCATGTGTATTCCAAGGAAGAGCTGTTCCGCGAGATCTGGGATATGGACTCCATCGGCGATATTGCCACCGTTACCGTGCATATCAAAAAGATTCGCGAGAAGATAGAGTTTGATACTGCGAAACCGCAGTATATCGAAACGATCTGGGGCATCGGATACCGGTTTAAGATCTGACGCGAAAGCAAACAGGGTGTTTTTCGTCGCTACTGAGGAATAGAGGCAGCTATGTATGTAAACAGAATTCTTTATGAGGATAATGATGTCATCGTCTGCCATAAGCCTGCCGGAATAGCCACCCAGACGGCGCGGGTCGGACAGGCGGATATGGTGAGTGAGATATTTAATTATCTGTCGTCAAAGAGAGACGGCGGCGCCGTAAAAACCCCCTGCGTGGGTGTGATCCACCGATTGGATCAGCCTGTGGAGGGGATTTTGGTATTTGCCAAAAACAAAGCGGCGGCAGCAGATTTAAGCAGGCAGGCGGCGGGAGAAGGGATGAAAAAAGAGTATCTTGCGCTGATCTGCGGGAAAAACCGGGAGAAGCAGGGAGAGTTGACTGATTATCTGTTAAAAGACGGTAAGACGAATATATCCCGTGTCGTGCCGCCGGAGGTGAAGGGGGCGAAACAGGCCCGGCTGTCTTATGAAATTTTGCAGGATGCTCTCCCGGAGAAGCTGTTTCCGGAAAAAGGGAATGAGCCGGGATTGTCGGGGAAGGACGGGACGGATGACGGTTTAGGGGGGAGTGGACTGCGGTGTGCGCTCGTAAGGGTTTGTCTTTACACGGGTCGTCATCACCAGATCCGTGTGCAGATGGCACATGCGGGAATGCCTCTTTTGGGGGATCGCAAGTATGCAGATGAGGCGGCGCTCGAACTTTCAGCGAAACTGGGCATCCGGGAGACTGCGCTTTGCGCGTACCGTCTGGCGTTTACCCATCCGAAAACGGGGAAGCGTATGCAGTTTGAAATCCGGCCGGAGGGCGCGGCATTTTGCAGGCTGAATCCGGAAATGCCGTGTAGGACCGGGAACGGATTGTATGGCAAATGTAAAGAATTTGAAGTATAAGATTCGGGAAAAATCGAATAATAAGAGAAAAGCATCAGCAAAAAAGAAGCGGGAACCCCTCCTGCTTCTTTTTGCGGTATAAGCAGAGTCGGGAGGAGACAAAATTTTATGGTATTTGGGGAAGGAAGCGACCTGATCGGGCATCTTTGGAAAAACAAACTGGCGAAGGGATGCCTTGTATCTGCACTGGTGTGGGCGTTTTTCCGGTATCTGTTTCCTCTGGCGGCTCCCTTTTTTCTGGCATTTGCAATGATTACACTTTTGTATCCTGTATTGGACCGGATTCAGAAAAGGATTCCCATTAAGAAAAAATTTCTTGCGGCGGGTATTGTGCTGCCGGTTCTGCTTTTTGTGTGCGGGGTTGTGTGGGCGATTCTGACTTTTGGCATAGGACAGCTTCAGGGTCTGCCTGCGTTTTGCGAGAAGGTGGAGCGGCAGGCGGCGTTTTTTTTCCACCAGTGCTGCGGCAGGCTGGACGGACGCTTCGGCTGGGAAGGAGAACGGATTGAGAGCTATGTGATCGAGCAGATGACGGTCATTATGGAAAATGTGCAAATACAGTTAGCGCCGCAGATTCTTTCCTCCTCCTATAGCTGCTTTAAAGGGATTGTGGCTACAGTGGGCTTTCTGGCAATCACATGTATCGCGGTGTTTCTGTTTGAAAAAGATTATACGAAGATGGTGGACTGGGTAAAGAAGGAGAAAAGTTTCCGGTTTCTCTGGACTGTGACGGAGGGGGTACTGTCTTACCTGATTACTTTTTTCAAAGCGCAGGGCGTAATTCTTTTGATTATTGCCGTGCTTTGCAGTGTGACCCTCGGCCTTGCGGGGGTGGAGGGCGGCGTATTTCTGGGGATTCTGGCCGGAATTTTGGACATGCTGCCCTTTATCGGGACGGGCATTGTGCTGGTGCCGTTATCGGTGTGGCAGTTGTTAAACGGCGCGTATGTGCGCATGGCGGTATGTCTGGCGCTTTATGGTATTTGCGCATTTGCAAGGGAACTTTTGGAGCCAAGGCTGATCGGAAATAAAATCGGTTTATCGCCTGTGTGGATTTTATTTTCCATATATGCGGGAATGAAACTTTTCGGCGTGGGCGGTATCGTGAAAGGACCGCTGGCGCTTATTGTTATTTCCGAAATATTGAAGGAAAAACAGGAAGAATTTGACGAACCTCTTGATGTGTATTAACATAGAAGTCGCGAAGACAACGGTCCGGGACCGGACGAAGGCGGACCGGAAGTGCGGAGTAAAAATTGACGCAGGTTTGGAGTTTGCACAAAACAAAGCGGGGACAGAAGGTATTTTCAAATATGAGCAATAAGGTGAAAAAGGCGCAAAATAAAAAGGGAGTCAAAGACGCATCCGGGCAGGGAATGCCCCAAATGCTGATGGAATACATAACTGCGGCGGTAATGGCGGCAATGTGCGTGGCGGTTTCCTTTTACGCGAAGGATGGTTATAACCAGATCGGCAATGCGAAATTTGCGGCGTACAAAATGGTAATGATGACCGGGTTTTCCATATTTCTGGCAGTGGGAGCGGTTCTTTTGTGCGCGCGGATGTATAAAAACCGGCGGGAGCGGAAGCTGTCTGCGGCGGATTTCGCCGGACGTTTAAAAGAGTCGATATCAGCTACGGATTTTTGTGTGCTGGCGTATCTGTTTTTTATGACGGTATCGGTAGTGTCCGGCGGTTTTTATGAGGATGCGCTGTGGGGAAGTTTTGGCTGGAATATGGGATGGATGTCGCAGCTTGGCTTTGTGCTTGTGTATCTGGCGGTGTCCCGGTTTGGCAGGCATTACCGGGGGATTCTGGCGGTTTTTTGCGGATCTGCCTTTCTGGTTTTTCTGATCGCGGTTTTGCACCGTATGCTGATCGACCCGATTGGATATTATAAGGGATTGCAGGGCTATCAGATGGCGCAGTTTCTTTCCACCATAGGGCAGGCGACGTGGTATGCCAGTTATCTTGTGGTGGCGCTGCCCGTTGGCGTGGTGGTGTTTCTCCTTGCTGAAAAAACGCTGTGGAGGGTCTTAGGCGGCATTTATACGGCGGTGGGGTTCGCGTCCCTGGTGACGCAGAACAGTGACAGCGCTTATTTTGCACTGGCGGGTTTTATGCTGGTTTTCTTTTTGGTGTGTATACAGAAGCGGGAGACGCTGAATCGGTTTGTGGAGGTATGTACGCTCTTTTTTGCAGCGGGCAAGGTGATGCATTTTCTGATGAAGATTCATCCCAATCCGGATTTAGCGTATGATTTTATAACGGCTCTCATTCTGGACGGCAGCATTACCTGGATTTTTCTGGGGTTTTGCCTGCTTCTTTGCGTTTTTCTCTATGGGAGGAGAAACAGGCCGTATCCTGTCAGACGGATGCAGCAGGCTGGCCGTGCGGTGGCGCTTGCGGCAGCGGTATTTGTGATAATGATGGTTATGCTCATTATTTTGCAGAGCAGAGGGGCCTTATCCGGCAGTTTTGGCGAAGCGCTCAGTACGGTGTCCTATTTTAACTGGAATGATACATGGGGGAACGGCAGGGGGCGTATCTGGAGCTTTGCCGTCAGGGTGTTTGCCGGGGAGAGCATACTGCATAAGCTTTTTGGCGTAGGGCCTGACTGTTTTAGCAGTTATGTGGCGGCTGTTCACGGAGAGGAGGCGCATCTTCTCTGGGGAGATAAAATTCTTACCAACCCTCACAACGAATGGCTGACCACATTGATTAATACGGGAATTTTCGGGGTATTTTTCTACATAGGTATTTTCGTTTCGGCTGTCAAAAGATATCTGCGGGCGTGGCAGCAGGACGAACTGCTGGTGGGCGTGGCGGCTTCGGCGGTTTCCTATATGGCATATAATTTTTTCTGTTACCAGCAGGTTTGCTGTACGCCCTTTATGTTTTTGCTGCTGGGCGTGGGAGAGTATGTGTATCGGGAAAAGAGCAGGCAGACGAAACAGGTTTCTTAAAAGTTTTACGCGTCCTATAAACTGATAAACGTCAAAAATCATCAAAAATATAGTGACAGTCTGACCCTACATGTGGTAGACTTATCTCGGATAGATCTGGCAACAGAGGAGGACAGGAAGTATCATATTCACGAGTGGGCCATGCTGTTTAAGGCCAGAACATGGGGGGAGATGAAAATGCTGGCAGCCAGAGATGAATATTTGCAGGAAGCGTCAGAAACCATATTCCGGATGAGCGCAGACGATCTGGTGCGCAAAAGGTGCCTCGACCGGGAGGAGTATTATCAGGACCTGCGCAGTTATGAGAGGAAGATAGAACTGGACCGGATCGAGCACGAGCAGGATCTGCGCAATTATGAGAGGAAGATAAAACAGGATCGGATCGAGCATGAACAGGATAAACGCAATTATGAAAAGAAAATAGAGCAGGACCGCTTGAAATATGAACAGAACCGCATAGAGCATGAACGGATAGTAGCGGAGAAGGAAGAAGAGATCCGACAGCTTCGTGCGCAGCTTGCGCGGATGAAAGAATAATAACGGTTGACAAAACCGGTTCATGCGGCTAAAATGGATGGAAATACAGCCAGACAGGCTGGCGTGATAGTGAAACGTGGCGAAGAAGAGAATAGTACGGATGGGAAATGTTGCAGAGAGAGAGCCGGTGGTGAGAGGCTTTTACAGGAACTGTCCGGAACCGGCCTCGGAGCCCTGTGTGAGGAGCGCAGCGTAACACCGGCGATAACGGTATGAGGAGCAGAATGCAATTTATGCATTAATCAGGGTGGTACCGCCGAGATTTCGGTCCCTTAGGGATAGAAATTCCGGCGGTTTTTTGCGCGCATAAGCAGAGTCAGAAAGTGGCACGGACAGGATGCATGCCTGCATGCAAGAGTGTCAGTGACAATTTATGACGAGCAACGCGAACGAAAGATGCGCAGCATCGTGAGTCTGCTTATGCAGGCTGGTGAAGTCAGAAAGCGTCACAGACAGGATGCATGCCTGCAAGTAAGTAAAGTCAGAAGCATACGCTTCGGAAAGGGAGGAAAGTATGGCGGACAAAAAGTTAGTGGAAGCGATCACGGCGATGGAGGATGATTTCGCACAATGGTACACGGATGTGGTGAAAAAAGCGGAGCTTTTGGATTACACCAGCATTAAGGGATGCATGGTATTTAAGCCGGCGGGCTATGCGATCTGGGAGTTGATTCAGCGGCAGATGGACGACCGGTTTAAGGCAACGGGTGTAGAAAACGTGTATTTACCCATGTTTATTCCGGAAAGCCTGTTGAACAAGGAGAAAGATCATGTGGAGGGCTTTGCGCCGGAAGTGGCGTGGGTGACGCACGGCGGTATGCAGCCTTTGCAGGAAAGACTTTGTGTCAGACCTACTTCCGAGACGCTTTTTTGCGATTATTATAAAAATGCGGTGCAGTCTTACCGTGATCTGCCGCAGGTATGCAACCAGTGGTGCTCGGTAGTGCGCTGGGAGAAGGAGACAAGACCGTTTCTCCGGAGCCGCGAATTTTTATGGCAGGAGGGGCACACGGCTCACGCTACTGCTGAGGAGGCGGAAGAGCGGACGATTCAGATGTTAAACGTCTACGCTGATTTCTGTGAGGAGGTATTGGCCATTCCCGTAATCAAAGGCCGCAAGACGGACAAGGAAAAATTTGCGGGAGCGATTGCCACCTATACAATCGAAGCGTTGATGCATGACGGAAAGGCATTGCAGTCCGGCACCAGCCATAATTTTGGCGACGGTTTTGCGAAAGCTTTTGGCATACAGTTTACGGACAAAGACAATACTTTAAAACATGTGCATCAGACTTCATGGGGAACCACAACCCGTCTGATCGGTGCGGTGATTATGGTGCACGGCGATAATTCCGGGCTGGTGCTGCCGCCTAAGATTGCGCCGACTCAGATTATGGTGATTCCGATTCAGCAGAAAAAAGAAGGTGTGCTGGATAAGGCCTATGAACTAAAGGACAGACTGCGTGCGTTCCGCGTGAAAGTAGACGACACCGACAAGAGTCCCGGATGGAAGTTTTCCGAGCAGGAGATGCGCGGTATTCCGATTCGCGTGGAGATCGGGCCGAAGGACATTGAGGCAGGAAAGTGCGTCATCTGCCGCCGGGATACAAGAGAGAAGATTGAAGTATCTCTGGATGAGATTGAAACAAAGGCCGGAGAAATTCTCGACCTGATGCAAAAGGAAATGCTGGAACGCGCCAGAGCGCACAGAGAGGAGCACACTTACGAGGCGAAGGACATGGAGACTTTCCGCAGCCTGTTTGCGGAAAAGTCCGGTTTTGTGAAAGCTATGTGGTGCGGTGAGCAGGCCTGTGAGGATCAGATCAAGGAAGAGCTGGCAGTTACCAGCCGGTGTATGCCTTTTGAGCAGGAGCAGGTTGGCGACACCTGTGTGTGCTGCGGAAAGCCGGCGAAGAAGATGGTTTACTGGGGCAGGGCATATTGATTTTTCAGGTTTGTCGAAATGACAGGGTATTGTTTTGAGAACTGCCCGAACAGACTGTGCATATGGGAGAGAAAAAATGAGCAGGAGAAAGAAGAAAAAAGGGCTTATTCCGGTGATCTTTCTGGGACTTTTACTCGGAGCCGGTCTTGCCCTGGCAGTCGGCATTGCCAGCGGGGCGCTGACGGGAACAGTGAAACATGCCGTGACAAAAAAGGTTTCCGAAACGGTGATGGAGCAGGCGGTAAAACAGGCGCTTGAGAGTGTTGGCGATCCGCAGGCGGCCGGGAAAGCCAAAGAGATCGTAGAAGGCATGGATGAGGGCGACAAACAGAAAGCAGAGGAGATCATTGAACGTTATGCGGACAGCGACACACTCTCCGATGTGATGGAGATTGTGGGGGACGGCGTGGACAGCAATTCCCTGTCGGAGGTCAAGGCGTATTTGCAGGAAAATGTGTCCGAGCAGGATCAGGCGGAGCTGGAAGAGCTTTACCGCAAGTACAGCGAAGGCTTTTGAGGTAAGCAGAGCAGCCTGCGCTATCTACAGTAAGGAAATAAAGAAAGAAATAGAGAAATAAAAGGCAGGAGATCCGGATCGGGTTTCCTGTTTTTTGTACAGTGGATCTTTTTTATTGGCGCCATAAAGGGTTGACAGGCGTATACCTTGCATGTATGATAGAAGCGGAAGGTATACATTCGTATACCAAAATATGCCAATTGAGATACATAATAATAGCGGGATGCAGGAACACCGGAACCACTTTGCGCGCCGTAAGAGGATCGGTTAAAAGGGGCAGAAGCGCGGAAGAAAGGAAGGAGACGACATGGTTAGTTTGTCAGACGGGGAATGGAAAATTATGAATCTGCTCTGGGAGCGTGAGAGTACGATCACAGAATTGAAAAATGAATTGGGAAAAGAGACGGGTTGGGATAAGCATATTGTGATCACGATGCTTTCCCGCATGGAAAAGAAAGGGGCGGTTGCCCACAGGGACGGCGGACGGGCGAAGATCTTTTATCCGCTGGTGACAAGGGAGGAAGTTTCCATGCAGGAAACCAGAGGGTTTTTACAGAAAGTATACCGGGGAAGTCTGGGCATGATGGTTAACGCCATGGTGGAAGATCAGGCGCTGTCGGAGGAGGAGATACAGGAGCTGTATGGCATTCTGGAACAGGCGCGAAAAAACAGAACGGGACATCATGAGAGCGGGAAATGAGCGGGGGAGATAAGAACCGGCTGCGGTAAAGCGGCAGTCATAAGGGAAAGATGGAGGATAGGCGGACATGAAAGAGATATTGATTACATCAACGGTTCTGATATTATGCGTTCTGCTGATCCGGCGGGTATTCCGCGGAAAAATCAGCAGCAGACTGCAATATGCGCTCTGGCTTTTGGCAGCGCTCCGGTTGATCATTCCGGTTTCGGCGGAGTTTGATCTGGGCTCGCTGTCCGGATTCCGCCTGATGGATCTGGTGGAAGAGGACGAGAGTGGTTTAACCGGGCGGCTGGAAGAGGTTATCCGACTGGAGGAGCCTGTTCAGATAACGGTAAATTCGGGCAGTATCCTGTTTCGCCTGTTTACGACAGATGAGATCAGGGAGACGCTGGAGGGTATGCCTGAGGACGGACCGACTGCCGTGTTTGTGGCGGGAAGATTAGGGTTTTCCCGATTGGATGTATTATGGTTTTTTTGGGGACTTGGCGCGTTTATTGTGGGTGTGTGGATTTTGGCTGCCAATATTGTATTCAGCCGGCGGCTGAGGAAGACCAGAAAGCCCTTTGATCTGCCGGAAGAGGTAAGGGCGGCAGCGGACCTGTGGGATGGAAAAGATTTCGCCGGGAGACAAAAGAGCCGGTATTTATCCGGAAAAAAATGCCGCCTGCCCGCGTTTTATCTTGCGGAAGGGATTTCTTCGCCCTGTCTGTACGGGTTTCCGAGACATGAGGCGGTATATCTGACAGCGGATGTAATCGGTGATACGGAAAGACTGCGGCATGTGGTGGTTCATGAGCTTGTCCACAAAAAGCACGGGGACAGCGTATGGGCGCTTCTTCGCAGTGTGCTGGTGGCGGTGTACTGGTTTCATCCGTTGGTATGGGTCGCTGCGGTCTGCTCCAAACGGGACTGTGAGCTGGCCTGTGACGAGGGCGCTCTGGCAATGCTGGGCGAAGGGGAAAGAATTTCCTATGGGGAGACGCTTCTCTCCATTATCACGAGAAAAGGACGTGTGTCGGATCTGATCTGCACGGCGACGACCATGACCGGCAGCGGAAGGCGTGTGAAGGAACGGATTCAGTTTATCGTAAAGGAGCCAAAGGTTCTCTGCACGGCTGCGGTGGGCGCCCTGGTTCTGATAGCGGCGGCATGTCTTTTTGTCTTTACCAGAGACGCACGGTTTCACGGGATGCCGGTTGACGCGCAGGCGGGCCTGACGGTTACGGGGGCGGATATGCAGATACCGCTGCCAGCAAGTATCGGCGGCATCAGCGGCTGTGTGGCTGGGGAAGAAAGTGATGAGGTTATCATATATCATATTGCCGCGCAGAAGGAAGTGGGGCGGTTTTCCAGAATGCCGCTCAAAGACGCACTGGAGCTGGTGGATGAAGGGCGGGAGGTTATGCCCGTCGGTGATTATGGCTATAATTATCTGCTGCGGGCATATCTGGGGGAGCCGCTTTCGAGGACAGAGCACACCTATACGCCTGCGGGACAGGGTGTTTTATCGCATGAGGATATTTATATTCCAGAGGAGGGTATTGCAGGTCACGAGGAGATCATGGAAGGCGGGTCTGAAACGGAAGAAAAGGCGGATTACTTGCCGGACGAGCATATTATTGTCACGGGGCAGCCGGATGAAAGCAGCTTTCGTACAGAGCATACTTATACGCCGGCAGAGGAGGCGGCATCCGAAGATCAGGCCATGCCAGACCATCTGCCCGGCGCAGATGAGGCGGCAGCGGGAGATGTGGCAGCGAAAGGTGTGCCCGGCACAGATACGAACGACGACACCACTTATATCATAGATGACCATACGTTTAGCGAAACGGATGTGCAGGAAGAGGAAGGCAAGTCAGATTATCTGCCGAATGAGCAGATTGTGACGATTACTTCCCAGCCGCAGGAGGTCAATGTGGATGAGCTGTATTCTGGCTGCTATGTCTACGTCAGGGCAGATTTTGATGGGAAGGTGAAGGACAAATACCAGAAGGAAATGACGTTCATTGACAAAGAGCTGAAAGGGATTACAGGTCAGGTGGTTATTTTGAGCCTGAACCGGGAGCGGCGGGAGGCGCTGTTTGACGCCATGACTGCGAACCGGACCCCCTATGCAGGGGATCATGTAAAGGTGGGCGCGCTGATTGATGCTCTGCCCCTGCCACCCACGCTGAGTCGTGTGGGCGGGTTTTCCATGCAGACGATGGAGGAACCTTATTCTCTGCGGTTCGATTATGAGATGAGCACTGATTATATGACGAAAGAAGATCAGGACATGCTGTATTTTAATGCGGCGATGCTGTTTTATGCGATTGGGAATGTGGATGAGATCGGCATGGAAATCAGGAACTTGTCCGGGGCAGACTCCGATATGAAGGTGTATTACAGAGAAGAGCTGGAAAAGAATATTTCCGGATTGCAGAATGCGGGTTATGAGGATGCGCAGACTTTCCGGGAAGGGCTGTCGGATTTGCATGTGGCGGTGGAGACATATCTTTCGACGCCGTCAGCAGAGTGAAAAATAAAAAAATATTAAGAATTATGTAACCTTTTTCTTAAGTTCCCCGCTCTAATATATAAAAGCGTAGAAGCATGTCGGTTTTTAGAGAAATTTTAAAGATTGACGTACTACAATAGCATGAAAAGTACTTCTAAAGCTCAATAGCAGAGGCTGCTTCGCTAAGAAGTACTAAGTTTCACGCAGGAGAATGCCTGAAATACGGCATTCTCCGCACGGATTTGTGTCGCGGTAAAGCAGTGACATGGAGGTTAGTGTGAGAAGTACAAAAGAGAGGGGAACACATGGGACAGGCACAGAGGAGCGACGCGGGAAGTGTCCCGCGGAACAGGGCGGAATATGCCGTAGAAAGACGCAGAAAACAGAGCGGAACGGGAAGCAGGTCAGGAAGTGCGCGCGGGAAAAGCGCAAGAGACAATATAAGCGTCATTTATGGCGGCGGCTCGCAGAAGAGAGCGGGCAGCGGTGCACACAGGAGCGCACGAAACGGCAAAGAGAGCGCAAGCCGGCGCAGCGCCGACAGGGACGGCCTGGAGAATCTGGATCTGTGGGAAATTTCCAGAGAATCCGACGATACCCGCATGATGCGTCTTGCAGACCGTGAGCAGGTCCGCTCCGTGCAGAGAAGTGCCCGTTCCAGGCCGTATCCGGACCGCCGCTATACGGGCAATCCGCGTCCGGTAAATTCTGTTAAGCGGCGCAGGGCGAGGAAGCGGCGGCTCAATCTCTACCGCCTGTTTGTATTTCTTATGATCGGTGTGTGTCTGATTCTGATTTACCAGACTACCGGGGCTGTTTACCGTATGCTTCACAGCACAAAACCAAGCGGAGGCAGGGGTATTGTGGAGGTTATGTCGGAAAAAACAGAGGCGAACCGGATTCAGCCGCCGGAGATTATGGTGGATTATCTGGAACCGAATGATTTTTCCAGACCAGGAACGGAGCTTAGAAAAATTAAGAGCGTTTTTGTGCACTATACCGCGAATCCGGGCACTTCGGCGGCGCAGAACCGCAGTTATTTTGCCAATCTGGCTACGACACAGGAGCGGTCGGCAAGCGCGCATTTTATCATCGGCTATGAGGGTGAACTGATCCAGTGCATTCCGTTAGAGGAGCAGGCTTATGCGGTGGCGACCAGAAATGAGGACTCCGTTTCGATAGAGTGCTGTTATGTGGATGAAAACGGAGAGTTCACGCAGGAAACTTATGATACGCTGGTACATACACTTGCCTGGCTGACACAGGAATACCATTTGTCCGTGGACGATATTCTGCGGCATTATGACTGCGGCGGTAAGAAATGTCCCATCTACTATGTGGAGCACGAGGAGGCGTGGGAGAAACTGCTTGCAGATGTGGAAAACTATAAGCCGGAAAAACCGTGATATCCGCTTTTCTTTACAGAGCGTGCGGGTGCCGTTTCTTTCCGCGGGCAATGAGCCGGGTGCTGTGTTACACGCGCATCTGACTCATTTGTCCGGGATTGTCTGACACCCGCATCGTTATTTCTTTTCAGTACCGGCGCTCACGCTTTTGCGTCGGAGCCAAATAACAATATTTTTTCTTTTACCACCTTTTTCATTTCGGCAATTTCATACGGGATAAGTCCCATCATAGATTTTTCTCCGGCTGCAATACTGGCTTCCAGCCCACGCTTACCGGCTTTGTCAATATCCGTAAAAATATTTATTTTTGATACGCCGAGTTTTACCGCCTTTTGAAAATCTTCGTCTGACAGCCCGGAACCGCCGTGAAGCACCAAGGGAAGGTTTGTTTTTTCCGCAATCGTCTGAATCCGTTCGAAATCCAATTTAGGCGGAAACGTGTAGTCTCCGTGTGCGTTTCCCACAGCGACTGCCAAAGCATCTATGCCTGTTTTCGCGGCAAAATCCATTGCCGTCTCCGGATCCGTAAAATAATCACTTGGGTTTTCCAGTTTTCCGGATCCTGCATTGTCGCCGACATGGCCAAGCTCTCCTTCTACCGTAACGTGTACAGCGTGGCAGATTTTCACTATCTCAGCGACTTTTTCTACGTTTTCCCCGTAGCAGGCGGTAGAACAATCATACATAATCGACGTAAAGCCAAGATTTAATGCCTCCATGCATCTTTCAAATGTCAGGCCGTGGTCATAATGAACACAGACGGGAACGCTTGCCTTTTTCGCCATCGGGATTAAATATTCGGCTACTCTTTCCAATTCCATCACCGGAAGAAGGATTTCGGCAGTCCCGACCATAACCGGCGCCTGTAATTCTTCTGCGGTTTCGATGATTGCCCGTGCCATTTCGACATTGACCGCATTAAAGAAACCGACGCCGTAACCGCCTTCCTTTGCGGGAAGTAATATATCGCGCATATTTACTAACATTATTTTTTCCTCCTCCTGTTTTAACCGGCGTTTATCTTCTGCCAGCCTTGTTTTATCTTTTCCCGAAGTTCATCAAATGTTTTTAATCCGCTTAAGGCGTCATAGGAAGCAACACAGGATGCGCCGGTTGCCGCTGCCAGATGAAGGGATTCTTCCAGAGAGCATCCCTCCAACGCTGCCGTCAAAAAAGCGGCGATGCTTGTATCTCCGGCGCCTGTTCCAGAGACCAGCCTTTCCGGTACATAACTGCTTTCAAAACCTTCTTTCTCTGCCCATTCTTCCGGATTTAGCGCAATATTGCCGCCGATTTGCTGAATGGCTTCTTTGGATGCCGTCCGGTAATAAATACCCGGTGCGCCGCACTTAATGAGGAGAATTTTTGTGCCCAGTTCCATGCATTTTTCTGCCAGGGGCCTGATATCGGTTTCCACACTCAGAAATTCCGTGATATCACCGCCGTCAGCTCTTTGCTGCCATTCTTCAAAGCGCTTACGATCCAGCATAAAGCATAATTCCTCCACGCTCGGGACAAAAAAATCCACATGGGGAAGTACCCGATTCAGAATTTTCTCCCAGTCGGCCTGCCCTGCTTCTGATGCAGCGTCAACCGAAGCCATATCCAGTGAGGTTGCAATACCGGCCGCCTTCATCCGTCTCATAAGCTTTACAAGCTCTGCCCCGTCATTTTCATACATGGTTTTCATCAGCGGAGGATATCCGAAGTGAAACAGCGAAACACCTTCCAGTGTTTCCTCCGGGATGTCGCTTGTCTGAAAGGCGTTGTTTGCTCCGGGGTTATGAAGAAAAATCCGGTCAATTCCCGGGACAGCGATTACCACGGTATATGAAGTTGACAATCTGTCAGAGATCAGCATACCGGAATCCGCATCATATTGTTTTAATATGTTCAGGATCATTTCTCCAAATGCGTCGTTTCCGATCCCGCCCATCAGTGTAACGTCCGCCCCCAATATTTTCATGGCCAGTCCTGTGTTTGCGACAGAACCGCCTGTGTGCACATCCGCTTCTTTCATCTGGATCAGTTTTCCGGGAGACAGAACATCTTCCAGATGCGCTGCCTCCATATCCGGAAAAACCGGAGTAATATCAAGACAGATGTGACCTGCTGCTATTACTTTTTTTCTCATCATCCGATTTTGTTATTCTACCCCCATAAGAAGATTCATCACATACACCAATTGATACTTTTATCATATAAAAAAAGTTGATTTCTTTCAATGCGTTTCTTGCTGTGCAGGGACGACAAGTTTACGATTTAAAAAAAGAGGTGGCAGTTTCTGTGGACAACTATTGTATATGTAATATAATAAAATATATAGGAAGGCAGGAGACAAAAGGACTTTAGAAACGCGAATCTGAGCCTGAATAAAAATGTTGAAAAGACGGCTGGTTGCATTGACGCCGCCGGTGCCATAGATAGGAGAAGCCTATGGAAAAAGCATATAAACTGGAATTTGCGGGAGAGCAGACGGGCAGTCTGTATGTGAACTGCTGCGGCCTTTCCCGGACGGAGCCGATGCACAGTTTCGGACCGGCCTTAAAGCCCCATTATCTGATTCACTATATTCTCAGCGGCAAGGGAAAATTTACAATCGGCGGAGAAGAGTATCCGCTGGAAGCAGGGTACGGTTTTTTGATTATGCCTGATGAGCTGGCCTTTTATCAGGCGGATGAAGAGGAGCCGTGGACCTATGTGTGGGTAGGATTCAGCGGCACGCAGGCGGCGGAATATGTGGGAAATATCGGTCTTTCCGTAAGACAGCCGGTTTTTAAGTCGGAGGCCTCGGAGGAGCTTTACCGGATCGTGAAGGATATGATGGAGCATAACACGTACGGTCTTTCCCACGATCTGCGGCGAAACGGTCAGCTCGGCATCTTCCTGTCGGTGATTGCGGAGGGCAGCAGGGTTGAGAAGCACAATGAGGACGACAAAGCAAATATTTATGTGCGCAAAGCCGTCTCGTTTATCCAGAATAATTACTGCAATCCCATCAAAGTGACGGATGTGGCGGACTATGTGTGCATTAACAGAAGTTATCTTTATACTTTGTTCCAAAATTCCATGGGCATGTCACCCCAGCAGTTTCTGACCACTTTTCGCATCACGAAAGCCACGGAGCTTTTGCAGCTTACGTCTCTTCCGATAGAAAGCATCGCCCTGTCATGCGGCTATCACGATCCGCTGGTGTTTACGAAGGCATTCCGGCAGATGAAGCAGATGTCGCCCACGAGTTTCAGAAAAGAAATGCAGAAGGGGGAGACAAGGAGGAACAGGGAGTATCTGCGGCAGGTGGAGGAGTTCATCGGCCAGATTAACAGTCTGAATCAAATATAACATTTTGACAGGTTTCAGTAACAAAGGACTATGTAAGGATAGTCCTTTTTTAACTATAATAGAGTGAAAAGAACTTCTAAACAGCTCAGCAGCAAAGGCTGCTTCGCTAAGAAGTTCTAGATTTGCTTTGCAAATCACTTTCACTCAAGAGAATGCCTGAAATGCGGCATTCTCTGTACGTAATTAGGAGTGAAAAGAACTTTTAAATAGTTCAATAGAGAAGGAGAGCGGGTATGAAAGAGACAGTTTTAAAGAAATTTGAGGAGCTTTACGGGGATGCAGACGGCGCGGGTGTCTATTTTGCGCCGGGCCGGGTGAATATGATCGGCGAACATACGGATTACAACGGCGGGCATGTGTTTCCCTGTGCGCTGACAATCGGCACATACGCGGCGGTGAAGAAGAGAGCTGACAGGAAGCTGCGGTTTTATTCCATGAATTTTGATAAAATGGGCGTGGTGGAGAGCAGTCTGGATGATCTGACACTTTCCGATAAGGCGGGCTGGACGAACTACCCGAAGGGCGTTATGTGGGCGTTCGAAAAGCGCGGCATGAAAATGGACTGCGGGCTGGATGTTGTGTTAAACGGCAATATTCCAAACGGTTCCGGTTTGTCCTCCTCCGCTTCTCTGGAGGTGCTGACAGGTTTTTATCTGCGGGATCTGTTCGGATTTGAGGTGACCAATGTGGAGCTTGCGCTGATCGGTCAGTATTCGGAAAATAATTTCAACGGCATGAACTGCGGGATTATGGATCAGTTTGCCTCCGCGATGGGTAAGAAGGACAACGCGATCTTTTTAGACACGGCGGACCTTTCCTACCAGTATGCGCCCCTTGTGCTGGACGGTGCGAAGATTATTGTTACAAACAGCAATGTGAAGCACTCTCTTGTAAATTCCGGTTACAATACGAGAAGAAAAGAGAGCGAGCAGGCGCTGGCTGATCTGCAGAAGGTAATAAAGATCGAGACGCTTGGCGATCTGACGGAGGAGGAGTTTGAGGCGAATAAGTCCGCTATCAGCGATGCGGTCTGTGCAAAACGTGCAAAACACGCGGTTTATGAGAACCGACGGACAATCCGTGCGGTGGAAGCCTTAAAAAATAACAATCTGAAAGAATTTGGCGAGCTGATGAATGCTTCCCACGTTTCCCTGCGGGATGATTATGAGGTGTCCTGCGAGGAGATTGACGTGCTCGTGGAGGAGGCATGGAAGGTGGACGGGGTGATCGGTTCCCGCATCACGGGCGGCGGTTTCGGCGGCTGTACGGTGAATATCGTGAAGGATGAAGCGGTGGAAACTTTTAAGGAGAAGGTGGGCGCGGCTTATAAAGAGCGCGTCGGTAAGAACGCGGATTTCTATGTGGTGGAGATCGGGGACGGCCCGTGCAAACTGTAACAGCGTGAGAAGTACTTCCAGCCATTCACAGCAGAGGCTGTTTCGTGGAGAAGTACTAAGTTTCACGCAGATGTAAGTCGAGGAGGTATTATAATAATGATTCAGCTGAATATCAAAAAACTTGTAGCATACGGCCTGCTGACCGGCCTGATTGAGAAAGAGGATGAGATATATACGACAAATCGTCTGCTTGAGCTTTTCGGGCTGGATGAGCTGGAAGAGGGCAGCGATATCTCCATGACCGTGGAGGAGTTAGAACCGGTGCTTAAGGAGATATTAGATTATGCCTGCGAGAAGGGGATTATTGAGGACAGCATCGTATACCGGGATCTTTTCGACACGAAGATTATGGGACTTCTCACGCCGCGGCCCAGCGAGGTAATCCGGACATTCCGGGAAAAATATGAGGCGGATCCGAAAGAGGCGACGGACTATTTTTATAAATTGAGCAGGGACACGGATTATATCAGACGCTACCGCATTGAGAAGGATCAGAAGTGGATTTCCGCTACGAAATACGGCGATCTGGACATCACGATCAATCTCTCCAAGCCGGAGAAAGACCCGAAGGCGATTGCAGCGGCGAAAAACGCGAAGCAGAGCGGCTATCCGAAGTGCCTGCTTTGCAGGGAAAATGAGGGCTATGCGGGTCGGGTGAATCATCCCGCAAGACAGAACCACCGGATTATTCCCGTCACCATAAACGGCAGCGAATGGGGATTTCAGTATTCCCCCTATGTATATTATAACGAGCATTGTATCGTGTTTAACGCAAAACATATTCCGATGAAGATCGAGCACGATACGTTCTGTAAGCTCTTTGACTTTGTGAAACAGTTTCCGCATTATTTTGTAGGATCCAATGCGGATCTGCCGATTGTGGGCGGTTCTATATTAAGCCACGATCATTTTCAGGGCGGACATTATGAGTTTGCCATGGCGAAAGCGCCGGTGGAGCGTATCTTTACGGTACAGGGCTT
Organism: uncultured Lachnospiraceae bacterium; assembly: GCA_949051815.1. Lineage (GTDB taxonomy): Bacteria > Bacillota > Clostridia > Lachnospirales > Lachnospiraceae > UBA3282. Next base: position 81,065 of record CARQVR010000003.1, on the reverse strand, counting down.
TACGGATGTGGAGGCTGGCGTGGTGAACTGGCCGATGTCTGTGATCCGTATTTCCCATGAAGATCCCGACAGACTGGTGGCGCTTGCGGACCTGATTCTGGAGAAGTGGCGGGGTTATACTGACGAGGAAGCATTTATATTTGCAGAAACCGACGGGGAGCCGCACAATACGATTACGCCGATAGCCAGAAAGCGGGACGATAAATTCGAGCTGGATCTGGTGCTGCGCAATAACATCACGACGCAGGAGCACCCGCTTGGCGTGTATCATCCCCATGCGAAACTGCATCATATCAAAAAGGAGAACATCGGCCTGATTGAAGTGATGGGGCTTGCCGTACTGCCCGCCAGACTGAAAGGGGAAATGGAGCGTCTCGCTGAGGCGATTCTGACAGGTGCGGACATCCGGGGGGATGAGGAGCTTGCGAAGCACGCAGACTGGGTGGACGAATTTCTGCCCGCATATCCGCATGTGGACAGGGAACACATTACGGAGATTCTGCACAAAGAGATCGGTAATGTATTTATGGAAGTGCTTGAGGATGCGGGTGTGTATAAGCGGGATGCGCAGGGACAGGCAGCCTTCGACAGATTTCTTTCCATACTTTAAAAATGTGAGAAGCGGTTTTAGTCTCACGCAGGACAGGAAATGAGGCGGGATTTGGGAATCCCGCCTTTTGCCAGATACGTTATATAACGCGTAGACCAGATGTGACAGCAAAGGGGTTTAAGCATTACAGGGCGCTGACAATCTGACTAGATATGCTGTTTAAGAAAAACAATATATGGAAAGGCCAAGCGTCACCAGTAGGCGACAGATTCCGTATTACAAATCATCGCTCATGCCTAACATGCTGCACAGGAAATTATAAAAGTCTCCCTGCTGTTTCTGGGTCATTTTCTGATAAATGGTGATAAGGTGCTGATATTTTTTGAGATTACTCATATTATCTGCCAATAGGGAATCTGCTGCCAGACGTTCTTCAGAGAGCAATAGAATATAGTCTGTGGTGACATGAAACAAACGCGATAGATCGGTCAAAAGCAGAGCGTCAGGAGTGCTGGCCCCACATTCGATTTTGCTTAGACTTGTTTGATTGATGCCAAGCTTTTTAGCAAGAGCTTGCTGTGTCATTTTTTTTTCCAGTCGGAGTTCCTTTATCCTTGTTTTCATTTGTAATCCCTTTTTGTTATTGTAGTTTATCTGGCGCCAAAAAATATTCCAATTTTTAATAAGGATATTCAATGTGGAATATTTTTGTGGAAAGACCACTATTTCATAAATAATTGGCTGACAGACTACAAGATATAGTGGGTACTTCCTGAATCAGAGACAGATATAGGGATATGGAATGTGTTAATTTTGCGTGAAAGAATGACGGAATATTTTATTATATGTGAAATGCGCTCTGGTGGGACATTATTGACGGATGCCGCCGCGGTCAGCCGTGTCGGGCAGAGGGCGTGAAGTGGAGGGGAAAATGACAGATTCCTATGTGTGCATTGATCTGGAGACAACCGGGCTGAATCCGAAGCGGGATAAAATCATAGAGATCGGAGCGGTCAGGGTAGAGCGGGGCAGGATTACGGACGAGTGGGAAACCTTTGTCAATCCCGGACAGCAGCTTTCGGAGCGGATTGTGGAGCTGACCGGAATCCATGACAGAGAGCTGACCGGTGCGAAACCGATAGGGGAGCTTTTACCGGAATTGTTTGCTTTTCTGGGAGACGATGTGCTTTTGGGGCATTGCATTCTGTTTGATTATTCATTTTTGAAAAAGGCGGCGGTGAATGAAAAGCTTACCTTTGAGAGACAGGGAATCGACACGTTGAAGATTGCGCGGAAATATTTGAAGGATCTGGAAAGCCGTAGTCTTGGAGCGCTCTGCGGGCATTATAAGATTTCTCACAACGCGCACAGGGCGTTAGGGGATGCCCGCGCCACGACGGCGTTGTACCGGAAGCTTTCGGAAGAATTTTATGAGAAAGAAGAGGCAGCGAAAGAAAAGAGTCTGTTTCGCCCGAAACCGCTTATATATCAGGCGAAGCGTGATACGCCGCTCACGATTGCACAGAAAGAACAGTTATATAAATTGCTGGACAGGCATAAACTGATAGTAGACTATGAGGTCGGGAGCCTGACCCGCAGCGAAGCTAGTCGGAAGATTGACGAACTTCTTCAAGCATACGGACGATAGGCTTTTGCATGGCGGAGGTTAGGGACTCTGCCACGGGATAGAGCGCATCGATCTTTTCGGGCGTGCCGTTTTCCTGATAAATACGGATAAGCAGCCGGTAAGTAGCGCTCACGTCCGTACCTGTGGACACGGCAAATTCCAGAAGCTGACAAGCCTCGTTGGAGAAGCCGTTGTCGTAGAGCGCCTGTGCCCACTGCTGCAGGGTGCGCGCTAAAAGCGTGTAATTCTGGTCATAAGTGGTGAGCAGGTTGATATTGGGCGCACCGTAGCGCAGTTTCAGGTCTGTGTTGGAAAGGCCCGTGAAATTGACGACAGGCTGGTCCTTTAAGGAGAGAATAATCTGTCTGTAATCCTCAATCCGGGGGACATCCTGCAAAAGTTCCATGGGAAAGATTTCCAGTGGCAGCTTAATGTAGTTCAGATCGTCGAGCGGCTTGCGCCTTGTATTGTTCGCGGCCCGCTCTCTCTTCCAATATTCCTGCTCTGCGGCAGCCGCGTTTTTCTGGCTTTTGGAGGAGGCCATGGCGATGGCTGCGGCCAGAATCAGAGTGCTTGCAATAATCAATAAATTCATATATAATTCCTTTATGCTAAAAAAGACATTCCTTATTATTATAGTGTAGCAAAAAAACGGTTAAGGTGGTATTATGAAATTCAACAGAAAAACCAGAAAAATCATTTCATCAGTTATTATTATTATCGTCGTTTTGGCGATGGTCATTCCGATGCTGGCATCTGCGTTCTATTCATTTTAGCATAAGAAACGTTATTTGTGAATGGCATGGGATCGACAGGGAGAAGCAGGGAGCGGTTAATCGTTATGAAAAAGTTATGTATGACAGCCGTGGCGGCGTATGTCTTAGCAGCGTCTGCCGTTATACCGGCGCAGGCGGAAGAAGGGAAAATCGAGACGGGAATCTATGTGGACGACATAGATATCTCGGGAATGACAAAGAGCGAGGCGGAAGAGGCAATCGAGGCGTATGTCGCGACTTACGGCGATGCGCAGATTACGCTGCATGCTCCGGAGGAGGGGGAAATTAAAACGTCGGCCGCGGAGCTTGGCCTGAAATGGGGCAACCGTGAGATTCTGGATGAGGCCGCCTGCTTTGGCCGTGACGGGGATATTCTGCAATGCTATAAAGAGTTGCGGGATCTGGAGTATAAGAACAAGGTTTACAGGGTAAGCTTTGATTTCGATAAGAGTAAGATTCGCGAGGTGATTGAAGAAAATGCGGATCAGTACGACCGAGAGGCCGTTAACGCCAGCCTGAAAAAGACGGAGGATGGATTTGAGGTTACCGGAGGGCAGTCCGGCTGTGTGGTAGACCGTGACGGTACGACGGAGAGCGTATACGCGTATCTGACAGACGAGTGGACGGGCGGCGCCTGCGATCTGGATATGCAGGTGGAGATGCAGGAACCGCAGGGAAGTGCGGAGGATCTGGAGAAGGTGAAGGATGTTCTTGGAACCTTTACCACCAGCTTTTCTACATCCGGCGGTGCGAGAAGCGCAAACGTGACAAACGGGTGCAGACTGCTCAGTGGGATCACGCTGTATCCGGGAGACGAGATTTCGACGCTCGAGGCACTTATTCCGTTCTCGGAAGAAAACGGGTACTATATGGCGGCTTCCTATCTGAACGGACAGGTGGTTGACAGCCTGGGCGGCGGTATCTGTCAGGTTTCGACCACGCTTTACAATGCGGTGCTGCAGGCGGAACTGGAGGTGGTGGAGCGCTATAACCACTCCATGATCGTCACCTATGTGGATCCCTCCGCGGACGCTGCCATTGCGGAGTCTTCGGGGAAGGACTTTAAATTTAAGAATAATCTGGATTATCCCATATACATAGACGGCTATACAACGCCTGAGAAAGAGATCACATTCACGATCTACGGGATGGAAACGAGAGACAGCAGCCGGGAGGTAATTTACGAGAGCGAAGTGCTGGAGAGAATCGTACCGGATAACGAAGTGATCTACACGGACGCATCCATGCCGGTAGGTTATTGCAGTGTACAGTCCGCGCATGTGGGCTATAAGGCGAGACTGTGGAAGGTCGTGAAGGAGAACGGCGAGGAAGTGAGCCGTGAGCAGGTGAACAGCAGCAGCTACATGAAAGCGCCCAGAAGCGCCACGGTGGGAGTGGCGACGGAGGATCCGGGCGCGTATAACGCCATTATGGCAGCCGTGGCGTCGGGCAGTGTGGATCAGGTAAAAGCGGTATCCGGTGCATATCGCGGCGGGGATCCCGCGGCTATACAGGCGGCGGCAGAAGCGGCCCAGCAGGCGGCGGCAGCCAAGGCAGCGGCGGATCAGGCGGCGGCAGAGCAGGCCGCAGCGGAACAGGCAGCGGCAGAACAGGCGGCCCAGCAGCAGCCGGAGGCGCCGCCCCCGGCGCAGTGATCGGAACAGCGGAGCAGGGGCTGGCCTGTAACGGGTAATCTTACGGAGAGTAAGGCATACGGCATGAGACAGGAAAAGAGATCGGAGAACGTGTCAGTGCGTTCTGTGTCTGGAAAGACAGAATCATATGTACGGGAAACGGAAAATGGCGCAGGGCTGGGGAAAGACTGCGCCGTTTTATGCGCCGGGCCGCTTACGGAAGAGCGATGCGGGGCAGGACAGGGCTTATGTGTCGGGCAGGAGGGGAATGTTCCTTTGGCCGGTTCGCAGAAGGCGGGCGCGGATCAGGATATTGTGGTGAGTAAATGGATCGGTCTGGAGGGAACGGCCAGACTTGCCAGCGCGAATGGGGAGAGACTGCGGCAGCGGTTTCCGGCGCGCATGATTGAGGAGGCCGCCGCTTTCGACCGGTATCTGTCAATAATACCGGAGGCCGCCACCGCCATGAAGTCCGGCGTCTGCGGCATAAAGGCTGTTTCCCAAGGCGGCATTTTCGCGGGATTGTGGGAGATGGCGGAGGAAGCCGGCGTCGGACTGGAAGCGGATTTAAGAAAAATACCTGTCAGGCAGGAGACCATAGAGATATGTGAGGTTTTCGGGGAAAATCCCTATGAACTGTCGTCGGGCGGTTGTCTTATTATGACGGCGGAGGACGGAAATGCCCTTGCGGCAGCGCTTATGCGGGAAGGGATTCCGGCAGTGGTGATCGGCCGCACGACAAGGGGAAATGACAGGGTGCTTTACAACGAGGGCAGAAAGCAGTTTTTAAATAAACCAAGACGGTGAAGGATGAAGGAGGAAAAAATGAGAGAAGAATTATTGAAAATCATAGAGAGGAACAGCCGCATCGACTTGAAGGAGCTGGCGGTAATACTTGGAGTGGAAGAGATCGATGTGGTGAACGAGTTGCAGGCGTTAGAGGATGAGGGCATTATCTGCGGTTACCACACAATGATTGACTGGGAGAAGACTTCCATTGAGAAGGTGTCCGCGCTGATCGAGGTGCGGGTGACGCCACAGAGAGGGCAGGGCTTTGACAATATTGCGGAGCGGATTTATAAATATCCGGAGGTAAATTCCGTGTATCTGATTTCCGGTGGCTATGATCTGCTTGTCACGCTGGAAGGGAAATCCTTGAAGGAGATTTCCGGTTTTGTGTCCGACAAGCTCTCCACGCTGGATTCCGTTTTGAGCACGGCAACCCACTTTATTCTGAAAAAATACAAAGATCATGGAACCGTATTGACGAAAAAGTATGAAGATACAAGAGAGAAGGTGTCACCGTGAAAGATATGTTATCGAAGCAGGCCGTAGGGCTGAAACCTTCGGGTATCCGGAAATTTTTTGACATTGTCAGTGAGATGGAGGATGCGATTTCCCTCGGCGTGGGCGAGCCGGATTTTGACACGCCGTGGCATATCAGGGACGAGGGCATTTACTCGCTGGAAAAGGGACGCACGTTCTACACTTCCAACAGCGGGTTAATGGAGCTGCGGCAGGAAATCTGTAATTATATGAAGAGGAAACAGGGCGTGACCTACGATCCGAAGCACGAAGTGCTGATTACGGTGGGCGGTTCCGAGGCGATTGATATCGGACTGCGCGCGGTAGTCAATCCGGGAGACGAGGTGCTGATTCCGCAGCCCAGCTATGTATCTTACGAGCCATGTGCGATTATGGCGGGCGCGACGCCGGTTATCATTGAGCTGAAGGCAGAAAATGAGTTCAGGCTGACGGCGGAGGAATTGGAGGACGCGATTACCGATAAGACAAAGGTATTAATTCTCCCCTTCCCGAATAATCCCACGGGAGCGATTATGGAGAAAAAGGATCTGGAGGCGATCGCTGAAGTGATCCGGAAACATGATATACTCGTTATGTCTGATGAGATTTACGCGGAGCTGACCTACAAGGAAAAACATGTATCCATCGTAGAGATAGAGGGAATGAAGGAAAGAACCATTTTGATTAACGGTTTTTCCAAAGCATTTGCAATGACTGGATGGAGACTGGGTTATGCCTGCGGTCCGGGAGAAATTCTGGAACAGATGACAAAGCTGCACCAGTTTGCGATTATGTGTGCGCCTACTACCAGCCAGTATGCGGCGATCGAGGCGCTCCGTAACGGGGACGAGGATGTGCAGGAAATGCGCATGGCTTACAACCAGAGACGACGCTTCCTGCTTCACTCCTTTCAGGAGATGGGGCTGGAGTGTTTCGAGCCTTTTGGCGCGTTCTATGTGTTCCCGTGTATCAAGGAGTTCGGGATGACCAGCGAAGAGTTCGCGGAGCGGTTTTTGGCGGAAGAAAAAGTAGCTGTGGTGCCGGGTACGGCATTCGGTGAGTGCGGCGAGGGATTTTTAAGAATTTCTTACGCTTATTCGCTGGACAACCTGAAACTGGCGATTGGAAAACTGGCGGATTTTGTCGGCAGACTGCGTCAAAATGAGAAGAAATTCTAGTGTTTACATTGGAGGCTGTTTAGCGAAGCGTTTCTATGTTTCGCGTGGAGGACGCAAAACAGGCATTCTCCGTGTATGCCGGATGGAGGTAAAGATGCAGATTATTTTACATCAGCCGGAGATTCCGGCAAATACGGGAAATATCGGCCGTACCTGTGTAGCGACAGGTACGGCGCTCCATTTGATAGAGCCTTTGGGTTTCCGGCTGGATGAGAAATCTATCAAACGGGCGGGTATGGATTATTGGGAGCATTTGGATGTGACACGCTATATCAATTTTAATGAGTTTCGGGAAAAACACCCTGGTGCGAAAATCTGGTATGCAACCACGAAAGCAAAACGTCTCTATACGGAGGCGGCTTTCGGGCCGGACGACTGTATCATGTTTGGCAAGGAGAGCGCCGGGATCCCCGAAGAAATTTTAGTGGAAAATGAGGAGACATGCATCCGCATCCCGATGATGGAGGAGATCAGATCCCTGAACCTGTCAAACTCCGTGGCAGTTGTGCTGTATGAGGCGTTGCGGCAGAACGGGTTTGCAGGGATGCAGACGGAGGGGGAGCTGCACAGATTATCCTGGCAGCAGATGATATAACAGGCTGTCGTTTTGACTGCCGCATTGCCTGTCTCAGTCGTCGTCCTCCATTTCCGATTTGGGCAGGGAAAAGATAAACTCCGTCCCTACGCCCTCGGTGCTGATTACGTTGATGTTTTCGCCGTGGGCCTGTATGACTTCCTTCGTGATCGACAGGCCGAGGCCCGTGCCTTTCTTATCCTTTCCGCGGGAAAGGTCGGACTTGTAAAAGCGGTTCCAGATCAGTTTCAAATCTTCTTTCGGGATGCCGATTCCGGTGTCTTTCACGCTGATAAAAATTTTATTGTGCTTCTCGGTTGTCTCTATTTTGATGAGGGAATCGTGATGGCTGAATTTGATGGCGTTATCTAAAAGGTTGTATAAAACCTGCTGGATTTTATCCACGTCCGCGACCACGTACATTTCATCGCCCGTGAGAATCAGCTCGATGCCGATCATCTTCTGGCGGCAGGTGCCCTCAAAGGTGGCCGCCACATTGCGGATGACGGCATTGATCTCAAAATCCGTTTTGTTCAGCATGATCCCCTTTGTGTTCAGATTGTTGAGAGTCAGAAGGCTGTTGGTCAGCTTGGTCAGGCGGCTGGTTTCGTTGAGCACGATGTTTAGATACTTTTCGTACATTTCAGGGGGGATGGTGCCGTCTAACATGGCTTTCAGATAGCCTTCTATGGAAGTTAGGGGAGAACGAAAGTCATGGGAGACATTGGCCACGAATTTTTTCTGGTCATCCTCCGAGCGGGCGATTTCGCTGGCCATATAGGACAGGGTGGCGGCCAGATAGCCCATTTCATCTTCGCTTTCCACACTGAACTCATAGTGCATGTTGCCGCTGGCGTACTGCTCCGTGGCTTCCGTGATTTTGCGCAGAGGGATATAAACCATCTCCGTGAAAAAGATCAGGATAATCAGGGACAGCAAAAAGAGTATAAGCAGCATGATATAGGAAATATTTAAAAGCTGGTTCGTCTCTGTCTGTATGCTGCCGAGAGAGGCGTGGATTACCACATAGCCTTTCACCTTGTAGCCGGATGTGATGGGCGCAAAGACACTGAGCATTTCCTCGTCAAAAGTCCGGAAAAAATCGCCCACCGTATAGTAAGAGCCTGCGGTGATTGTGGGATCGAAATTCTCCACGACGACCTCGTTTTCCACGTCCACCGGGGCTGAGGAGTCTAAAATCATGCGTCCGGAGGGATTGATAATCCAGATCGTGGCGTTTAAGTAAGTATCCAGCGCGTCAAGCTGCGTCTTCACCGTTTCCAGAGACACTTCCGTATTGTACAGGTCGGTGGCGTAGGTGTTGGCGATCAGCGTGGCTTCCCGATAGAGGGCATCGGCCTTTTCTTTCGTGAGATGGTTGATCGTCATGTCGGACACAAAGGTGGCCACCACCACGAACCCGAAGAGGCCGAAGATGATGTAGGCCAATATCAGTTTTAAGTAGAGTGTCTTTCGCATATTAAAATCTCTTTTCGCGTACTTCAAATTTGTAACCGACGCCCCAGATCGTAGCGATGCGCCAGTTATCATGGTCTTTGATTTTGTTGCGGAGCCGTTTGATGTGGACATCTATTGTGCGGCTGTCCCCCAGATACTCATATCCCCAGATCTGGTCTAAAAGCTGTTCTCTGGAAAAGACATGGTTCGGCGAGGAGGCCAGAAAGTAGAGAAGCTCCAGCTCCTTGGGAGGCAGCTCGATGGTTTCACCCATATAAATAACGGAGTAATTGGTCTGGTTGATAATCAGATCCGGATATTCCACACTCTTGATGTCGGAAGTCTTCGGTTCTGCCACAGCCGGTTTGTAACGGCGAAGCACCGCCTTGACCCGTGCCACCAGTTCCTTGGAGTCGAAGGGCTTTTCCACGTAATCGTCCGCGCCCAGCTCCAATCCCAGCACCTTGTCGAAAACCTCGCCCTTGGCGGAAAGCATAATGATGGGGAGGGTGGATTTCGAGCGCACCTCCCTGCAGACCTGATAGCCGTCAATGCCCGGCAGCATCAGATCCAGAAGCATCAGGTTTGGATCAAAGCTGTCCACTGCCGACAGGACGGACTCCCCGTCGTTGACGATCATCGTCTCAAAGCATTCCTTCGTCAGATAGAGGGAAATCAGCTCCGCAATATTATTATCGTCATCCACAATTAATATTTTCTGCTTGTTTATCATGATTACCTCCGTTTTCTAATTTCCTACTTAAACTCAGCAATGGTAACGCCTGCGTCGCCCTCTCCGAATTCGCCCAGCCGGAACGTCTTTATAACCCGGTTTTTGCGCAGATAGCCGTGTACGGCTTTCCGGAGCGCACCGGTTCCCTTGCCGTGCACGATGCGGACGCTTGGCAGATGGGCCAGATAAGCGTCGTCCAGATATTTGTCGAGTTCGGAGAGCGCCTCGTCCACCGTCTTGCCGAGAAGGTTGATTTCCGTAGAGACGGAGTAGGACTTGGACATTTTGAGCCTGCCGGAAGAACTGCGCTGCATTTTTTCGGTTTTTACCGTCTCCTCCTCAAGCAGAACCAGATCCGACAGGGAAACCTGAGAGCGGATGATGCCGCACTGGACAAACAGTCTGCCGTTTTTATCGGGAAGGGAGCTTACGCTGCCCTTTAATCCCATGGAGACAACTTTCACGCTGTCGCCCAGCCTGATCTGGCCGGGCTTGAGAACCTTGTGGTCAGGCTTCTCATTTTTGAGCGCCAGCTTTTCGTTTTTCTCCGAAATTTTATCGTGTACCCTGCGGCGCGATTTCTCCAAATCTTTGATGGAAGAGCCGGCGCCGGCCTTTTGGAAAGTGCGGATGGTTTCGTCCGCCAGTTCCTTTGCACTTTGCAGGATTTCGCGGGCTTCCTCGTTGGCCTCTCTGAGGATACGGTCGCGGGACTGGTCGATTTTTTCCTGTTTGGACTCCAGCCGCTCCTTTAAAGCCTGTATCTCCCGCTTATAAGCCTCGATTTGCGCCTGTTCCTTCTCGATTGTCACACGGCTGTTTTCCAGATTGGCGAGCAGATCTTCAAAGCTCTCTTTGTCCTGTGTAATGTGCCGTTTGGCGTCCTCTATGATATGATCCGGCAGACCCAGACGGGAAGAGATGGCAAAGGCGTTACTCTTGCCGGGAATGCCGATCAGAAGCCGGTAGGTAGGGCGGAGCGTTTCCACATTAAATTCACAGCAGGCATTTTCCACAAAAGGCGTGGAGAGCGCATACACCTTTAACTCGCTGTAATGCGTGGTAGCCATGGTGCGGATGCCCCGGCCGTGCAGATGATCCAAAACTGAAATGGCAAGAGCCGCGCCCTCGGTGGGGTCCGTACCCGCGCCAAGCTCGTCGAAAAGGCAGAGGGAATCTGCGTCCGCTTCCTGCAAAATGGACACGATACTTGTCATGTGGGAAGAAAAGGTGGAAAGACTCTGCTCAATGCTCTGCTCGTCTCCGATATCCGCGTATACTTCCCGGAAAATGGAAAGCTCCGAGCGGTCCAGAGCGGGAATGTGCAGTCCGGCCTGCCCCATCAGAGTCAGAAGCCCCACTGTTTTCAGCGCCACGGTTTTTCCGCCTGTGTTCGGCCCCGTGATGATAAGCAGATCGAAGTCGATACCCAGAAGAATGTCCACGGGCACTACGGCTTTTTTGTCAATCAGCGGATGCCGCCCTTTGCGGATGCGAATTTGGTGTTCCGTATTGAAAAGGGGCATGGTGGCGTTCTGGTCCATGGCGAGGGATGCTTTTGCAAAGATAAAGTCCAGCATGGTCATGGATTCCTGATTCATGGCAAGGGCATCCGTGTAAGCAGCCGCCTGCGCGCTTAAGGAGGCGAGCACCGCCTCGATTTCTTCCTGCTCCTTTATGGATAATTCCTTTAATTCATTGTTCAGATTGACGACGGCCGCAGGCTCGATGAAAAAAGTGGAACCGGTGGAGGACTGGTCATGCACCATGCCCGGCACCTGTCCTTTGTACTCGGACTTCACGGGAATGCAGTAACGATTGTCACGCATGGTCACTACGGCGTCTTGCAGGTAAGTGCGCAGAGAACCGTTAATCATAGAATTTAACTGCGAATGAATCCGGTCGTTGGTGATCGTCATACTGCGCCGGATGCGTTTGAGTGCGGGGCTTGCGTCGTCTGCGATTTCCTCCTCGGAGAGAATGCAGCGGTTGATCTCGTTTGCCAGAGGCGTAAGCGGCTCTAAACTGTCAAAATAAACGTCAAGCGAATCGCCGGGGATGTCGTCACGATCCCTGCGGCCATAGCTTTTAATGCGGTTGACGTTTTCCAGAAAAGAGGCGATGCGCAAAAGCTCTGCAATGGAAAGAACGCTCCCTACCTCCAGAGACTTTAAACTCATACCCAGATCTTTGTTGCTGCCAAAGGACGTGGAACCTTTGGCAAAAAGACGCCCCAGTGCGTCCGCCGTCTGGGTCTGGGCCGTCCGGATTTCTTCTAAGTTCGTCATGGGAATAAGCGCCCCCGCGAGCCGCTTACCCGGTTCGGAGGATGCCTTGTCGGTTAACTGATTGATGATTTTATGGTATTCTAATACCCGCAATACTTTACTGTTCATAATTACCTCTTTATGGTCTGGTGTGTTTTATAAGCATTATCCTACCACAAATGCAGTGAAATTACTACGGCTACTGACGAGAAGGTGACGGGAAGGCGCGGGCGCGGTTTCTTGTCATGCAACAGGGGGTATGATATAATGAGCGAAAAAGAAAACTGATAACCAATCATATTCGGAGGGCGGTTTATATGCCTGAACAGGAAAAAGAACGAAAGAAAACGGAAGACGAGCCGGTAAAAGAGCAGGCGGAATATACGCCTTCCGTGCAGACGGAGTTCATGCGGGAAAAGATCAAGCAAAAACCCGTTAATAAGAAAAAACTTCTCCGCAGAACGGTCATTACCGCCGTGATGGCGGTGGTGTTCGGTCTGGTGGCATGTTTTACCTTTTTGGTGCTGGAGCCGGTGATCAGCAACCGCCTTTATCCGGAGGAGGAACCAAAGGAAGTGGCTTTTCCCGAGGAGACACCGATTGAGGAAATGAAACCGGAGGATATGCTGGTCAAAGAGGAAGACGTCGAACCGCAACCCCCGGATCCGGTAGATCTGGAATTGGTGGATGAACAGATTCAGGAAGTGCTGTCGCAGGTGGACAGAGAGCTTACGCTGGAGGATTATCAGGCGCTTTATGAAGAACTGCGGAAGCTGGCGGAGGAAGCCGGACGGGCGGTGGTCACCGTGGCAGGCGTCACCTCGGATGTGGACTGGTTTAACAATATATATGAAAATGTGGCCTCGGCTTCCGGCGTGATTGTGGCCAATAACGAAAAGGCGCTGTTGATCCTGGTCAGCGCGGGGAACATAAAAGGGGCGGACAGCATAGAAGTGACCTTCTGTGACCAGACACAGGTGGAGGCCGAAATCGTGCAGAAAGATGAAAACACGGGGCTTGCCATTTTGTCAGTGCCGCTTACGGAGATCGGCGGGGAAACCATGGATAACATCCACATTGCGGAGCTTGGCAGCTCTAACACCGCGAATATGCTGGGTATGCCTGTGATAGCGCTGGGAAGTCCGCTTGGCACCGGCGGTTCTATCAGTTATGGCATGGTAACTTCCACGGGCACCGTGATTGATCTGCCGGACGCGGCCTATAAGAAAATCACAACGGATATTTACGGGAGCCGCAACGCGACGGGGATCCTGATTAATTTAAAGGGCATGGTGATCGGTATTATAGACAATGTCAATACCGGAAACGATATGAGTAATCTGCTTACGGCATACGGTATTACCGAACTGAAAGGCACCATTGAGCAGATGTCTAACAATAAGGAGCGCGCGTATCTGGGCGTACATGGCGCGGATGTGCCCAAGGAGGCCATTGAGGATGCGCAGATCAACACCCCCGCAGGCACATATATCAGGGAGATTGAGATTGATTCACCGGCCATGGCGGCGGGGATTCAGAGCGGTGACGTGGTGACCAGAGTAGGAAATACGCAGATTACCACTTATCATGAGCTTCTGGGGATTTTACATTCGTCGAAACCGGGAGATGTGCTGACCGTCACATTGACAAGGCAGGGACACGAGATGAGTGTGGATGTGACGCTGGGGAGCTGGTAGTATGTCGCGGATTTGAACAGTGTCAGGGCGGCGTTTTTTGAAATGCGGACCAGAATACGGGGAATGTGCCAAAGAGGCAGTGCCGGTAAGGCCGGAGAGCAGAGAGAATCAAAAGGAAGTCTGGCAGGCTGACGGGAAACAGGAAAGGATGGACAGAACAATGAAATATATTAAGGATTATAAAGAAAGCGACAAAATGTTTGACATTTATCTGTGCAAACATAAGCAGTCGGCGGTTACCAAAAACGGAAAATCTTATGAAAATGTGATATTGCAGGATAAGACAGGCACCATTGACGCGAAGATCTGGGATCCCAACAACGCAGGGATAGAGGACTTTGACAGCATGGATTACATAGAGATACACGGCGATGTGACAAGCTTTCAGGGTGCGCTGCAGGTCAATGTGAAACGTGTGCGCAAATGCAGGGAGGGAGAATATGATCCGGCGGAGTACCTTCCCGTCAGCAAGTTTAAAATTGAGGATATGATGAAGGAACTTCTGGAATTGGCCGCAAGTGTCAAAAATCCGTATCTGCATCAACTGCTGGCAGCTTTTTTAGTGAAGGATAAAGATTTTATCAAAGCGTTCCGGCAGTCCTCGGCGGCTAAGACGGTGCACCATGGATTTGTGGGCGGCCTGTTGCAGCATACGCTGGCAGTGACAAAGCTCTGCGATTATTTTTGTACCCAGTATCCTGTGTTAAACAGGGATCTGCTGATCACGGCGGCAATCTGCCATGATATCGGAAAGACAAAGGAATTGTCACTTTTTCCCCAAAATGATTACACCGATGACGGACAGTTTCTCGGCCATATCGTGATCGGAAGCGAAATGATCGGGGATAAGGTCAGGGAGATAGAAGGGTTTCCGCCACTGCTTGCCAATGAGCTGAAACACTGTATTTTGTCCCATCACGGCGAGTTTGAGTTCGGCTCTCCCAAGAAACCCGCAATCGTGGAGGCGGTGGCCTTAAACTTTGCGGACAACGTGGATGCCAAGATGGAGACCTTTGCGGAGATTCTGGAAAGCAGTACTGCGAAAGGCTGGCTTGGATTTAACAGACTGTTTGAGTCGAATCTGAGAGGGACGAGCGTCGAGTAAAGGGGTAATTTATGGAGCAGGGAAGTTATAAAAAGAATGATGTGGTCAGGCTTACGATAGAGGATATCGGTAACGACGGTGAGGGCATCGGCAGGGCGGATGGTTATACCCTGTTTGTAAAAGATGCCGTGATCGGGGATGTCATTGAAGCGCGTATTACGAAATGCAAGAAAAACTATGGCTATGCGAGAGTAGAGAAGGTGGTGACGCCTTCTCCTTTTCGTGTGGAGCCCAAGTGCCCTTTCCACAGGCAATGCGGCGGCTGCCAGATTCAGGCGATGGATTATGAGAGACAGCTTGCCTATAAACAGAATAAGGTGCGCAATCATCTGCAGCGCATCGGCGGGTTTTCGACCGGGCAGATCGATGCAGTCATGGAGCCGGTTGTGGGGATGGAAGAGCCGTGGCATTATCGAAATAAGGCGCAGTATCCCGTGGGATATGACAAGGCCGGGAAACTCGTTGCGGGATTTTATGCCGGCAGAACCCATGATATCATTGCCAATACGGACTGTCCGTTGGGATCGCCTGAGAATCAGGCTGTTTTGGAGGCGGTTCTTTCCTATATGAGGGAGAACGGCGTGAGCGCTTATCGGGAAAGTGCGGGCGAGGGCCTGGTGCGGCATGTGCTCATCCGCACGGGGTTTGCATCCGGTGAAATTATGGTGTGCCTTGTGATTAACGGAAGGAAGCTGCCGGAAGAAGATAAATTGGTAGAGAAGCTGACGGCGCAGACAGGAACATTTCAGAAAAGAATAGTTAGTATTTCCGTGAGTATCAATACAGAAAAAACGAATGTGATTATGGGGAAGGAAGTGAAAGTGCTCTGGGGCAAAGGGTGGATTGAGGACAGCCTCCGTGTGCTGGATGCGGCGGATTTCGGAGCGGCCGGGAACACAGACAGAGGGTGTGCAAAAGAGGCAGAGAAAATCACATTCCGGATTTCGCCCCTGTCTTTCTATCAGGTAAATCCCAGACAGACGGAAAAGCTCTACGGCCTTGCGCTGGAGTATGCGGGTCTGACAGGAAAAGAAACGGTGTGGGATCTGTATTGCGGCATCGGAACGATCTCCCTTTTTATGGCAAAACGGGCGAAGAAGGTTTACGGAGTGGAAATGATCCCGCAGGCCATCGGGGACGCGAGGGAGAACGCCCGCAGAAACCAGATCACCAATGTAGAATTTTTAGTAGGGAAGGCGGAGGAAGTACTGCCTGCGTTTTATAACAGGCAGGGAATAGAAGAGCAGAGCGGACGCGGCGGCTCGAAGACCACAGAGGGAGGCGGAGAGCCGGAAACCGGAGAGCGCCGGATGCAGGAACAGATGCGCCACCCGGATGTGATCGTGGTGGATCCTCCCAGAAAGGGATGCGACGAAAAGTGTCTGGAAACCATGCTTGCGATGCAGCCGGAACGGATCGTCTATGTGAGCTGTGATCCGGCCACGCTGGCGAGAGATTTAAAGGTGCTGTGTGGGGGAGGGTATGAGCTTAAGAGGGTAAGGGCTGTGGATCAGTTTGGGCATACGGGGCATGTGGAGTGCGTGTGTCAACTTGTGAAGCAGAGCATGAATAACGATAAACATAAAAACTATGTAAAGAAAGAAAATTTAAAGAATGTCAAAGTGAAGGTTGAAGCAAGTAAAAAGATAAATTATCGGGAGGAAGAAATTTCGGATTGTGGGTGTATTTATGGCTGATATGGAATACAAAGTCAGAAGATAAAAAGTGGAGAATAATAATAGCGGAAAGGGGCAGGAAATTAAGTAATGCGCAAATATGCGATTTTAAAGGAACCGATAAAATGTAACGATAAAGAATTTATTATTAAAATTATGTTATATCAATCAAAGAAAGAGGTTCTTTTATTTAAGTATTGCAGCATGGATGCTATTCAATGTTCTTTTGATGCCTGGTATCCGGATGTAGAAGCAGTCTATGAAGATTGGGATGATGAAATAGATGAACGAGGTTGGATAGAGATTGATGATCCGTTGCCGGATTGTCAAGATGATGCTTTTTTACCAATACGAGTTAAAGGACGTAATACAGGTAATCCACAATGGGGACAACTTGAAATATTAAAAGACGGGCGGTGGGTAGATTATAGTATGTAAATTTACCAGATATCAAATAGCAAGCGTATAAATTGCAGATTTGTGCGTACAGGTTGCGGGTTTGCCGGAACACAGATATAATGGGTGTAAACTATTTCGGGAATGAGGTGCAGTTTTGGATATATCAGGATTATTGGAAAAAAAGAAACGGTATGAAGCAGTAAAGGATAGTATTCCCGAAGCGACAAAGATATCATTGGAGAATGCTTTCGAGGTGGAGTATACCCACCATTCAACAGCCATTGAAGGAAATACACTGACTTTGATGGAAACAAAGGTGGTGCTGGAAGACGGGATTGCAATCGGTGGGAAATCCCTTCGGGAGATTTATGAAGTAGTAAACCACAATAAGACATACCGGTATGTGAAAGAGTGCATCGGCAAAGGGCTTATACTGGAGGAAAACATTGTAAAAGATATTCATGCCCTGCTTATGGAGAATATCCTGACCGGTGGCATCTACCGAAAGGAAGAGGTGGTAATCAGCGGGGCAAGCCATACGCCGCCCGCAGGCAATGAAATGTACGCACAGATTAAGAACTTTTATGAGGAGCTTTCTGGGAAAAAAGGATTGAATGATATCGAACTGGCGGCGTGGACACATGCTGAGTTTGTGAGGATACATCCTTTTCTGGACGGAAACGGCAGGACGTCAAGACTGCTTATGAATTACCAGCTGATGGGAAAAGGCTTTCTGCCTGTATACATTGCGAAGGAGGACAGGCTGGCGTATTATAACGCGCTGGATCAATATGCCGCACATGGCAGGCTGGATGACTTTGCAGATATGATAGCTTTGCTGGAGGAGAAAAAGCTGGACAAATATCTGGAACTGGCCGCCATACAAGAGCAGGAACCGCCGACACAGATCATGTAAATAATATCATACAAAAAGACTGGGAGAAGTATCAGACGAAAAGTTTGGTACTTTTTAACCTGTTTGATCTGACCGTAAAGGAAATATGGATATCGGAGGAACACGACCTCATGTTCTGCCTGCACAATGGTCTGAAACTGACAGAGAAGGAAGAAGAGAACAGGGATGCAGTGGCATATGCCGATCGGATATAAAGTCGCAATCGGCAGGATTCTTGAGAACCACAATTATCCCGGTACAAATCTACAGTCATATCCAGTCTTACAATAAAAAAGAGGAGCGGTCTTTATTTTAATGTATAGTAAGACAATAGAGTCTGCGCAGGAATATCAGGATAATATGGTTAAAACAGCTAATACATACTTGGGAAATGTATTAGTTTCTCAAATAACAAATAATGAATTAAGAGAAGAAACATTATCAGCTATGGCGAAAGAGCTTGTACGGAGAAACAAAAATATAGAATGAAGCAAATGAAAGTTCATAGGAGGTGGGAGCAAAATATGAACGGAAACGCATTGCTTGTATATATAATTTTTGTTCTTTTGGGGATGTTTGCGTTATGTGTTTTCCTGATTATGATGTTGATTGCAATTGTAAAAAAGAGCAAGTTGTTAGCAAAAAAGGCATGTGTTGTGGTGCTTGCATATGTGTCACTTTTAGTTATATTCTTTATGCTGGAT
Organism: uncultured Lachnospiraceae bacterium; assembly: GCA_949051815.1. Lineage (GTDB taxonomy): Bacteria > Bacillota > Clostridia > Lachnospirales > Lachnospiraceae > UBA3282. Next base: position 62,487 of record CARQVR010000003.1, on the reverse strand, counting down.
GGAATCAGGGCTATGCGATTTGATTTTATACCGCAATTGGCAGTCGATGGTAATCAGATGACGGTATTAAACTCCGGTACCGGCTCAATGGGAAGCAGGGCAGTATATGTCTGCTCTAGGGAAGGCATTATCGAGGAGATTGCTACTCCGTCTTACCGGTATTATATGAGCAAAAAATCTGGTTTTACATTTGAGGCCAGGGCTGAGGGTGAAGTGTATGTGGCTGTAATTGAGAGCGACTGTGGTGACTGGTCATATGCCGATATTTATGAAGTAAATGTAAGGCAGGATGGTTCGTTTGTCGGCTGAAAAGGCAGAGCATGCAGATTCGATATTAATGGAAGAATTTTTGGAATATCTTGTGGAAGAATATGGTTTTACAAGAGAGGGAGTGGAAGAAAAGTTTGGGTATTATTTATAGAATTACAAAGATGAAGCAGCAGGAAGAAGAAACAGGAAATTGTGGGTGTATTTACAGGTAGAGGAGACTGGCTATGAACAAAGATGAATTTTTAAAGGTATACTGGAAACAATATCGGCTGCTTGAAAGAGACTTCATACAAACAGATGATTACGTTTCCATTGATAAAGATAATTATGATACATTTTCAAGGCAATACACAAAACTACTGCTGACGACATGCAGTGAAATGGATTCCATTGCCGAGTTATTATGTGGTATACATGAAGATAAAATTCCGTTTGGAATCAGGAATAAGCTGGATGTACTTATTGAGGAATATCCGAACCTGAAAAAATACAGAGTGAATATGAAGTACCCATACGACATTAAAAATATTACGCCAATGGTAAAATTTGCGGATTCTGTTTCAGACTGGTGGCAGGCATATAATGACATCAAGCATAGGCGGATGGAAGCGAATGAGGCAGGCCGATATAATTATACGAAGGCAAATCTCAAAAACGTATTACACGCAATGGCAGCTTTATATATATTAAACCGAAAATTGTATGACAGCTTAGAGGACGCCGGAAAATCCAGAGAAGAAGTTCTTATATCAGATTTATTTGATGACGAACTTATGCTTTAGTGGTGGAGAAAGGAAAGTATGGAAATGGAGCAGAAAAAGAAAGATCTTTCAGGAAGCATCGAATCCCAATTCAACCTGATCGCCAAAGAATACGACGTCAACCGCAGAAAATTCATTCCGTGTTTTGAGGACTACTACAAAAACACCACAAAGTTTATTGCGGCAAACATAGCGGAACCGAAGCGGGTTTTGGACTTGGGAGCAGGAACGGGGCTGTTGTCCTATTTCTGGTACCATCATTTTCCAGCGTCCGAATATGTGCTTGTCGATATCGCGGATGACATGCTGCGGGTTGCCCGGAAACGATTTGCCGGAATAGATACCGTATCGTATCAGATTGCAGATTATTCCGGAGAGTTTCCGGCACAGGATTTTGATGTCGTTATTTCGGCGCTGTCCATACACCATCTGGAAAACGGAGATAAGAAAAAGCTGTTTGCAAGAATTTATGACAAACTGCCGGAGGGCGGGCTGTTTGTAAACTACGACCAGTTTTGTGCCGGACAGGCCGATATGGACGGCTGGTTTGACTCTTATTGGGAGAGGCAGCTTGCGGACAGCGGCCTGACGGAACACGATATTGAATTATGGAAAGAGCGCAGGAAACTGGATCGGGAATGCTCCGTCGGGGAAGAAACGGCGATGCTTGTCGAAAGCGGATTTAAAAACGTGAAATGTGTCTATACATATCAGAAATTTTCTGTAATAATAGCGATAAAATAAACTTTGGCAACCCGATGTTCATGCAGAGAACAGACATTTTATTAAGCCGGAATACAGGGAGGAGGATTAGAATGGACCTGAATCATATCACAGTAAACACCCAGAGCAGCATCCGCATGGAGGGCTCGAAAATCTTATACTTCGACCCTTACCAGATCCCGGCCGCTGCCCACGATGCGGATTTTATCTTCATCACCCACGAACATTACGACCACTTTGAGCCGGAATCTATTGCGAAGCTGAAAAAGGAAGATACGTTCCTTGTGGCGCCGGAGTCCATGAAAAAGAAGGCGATTTCAGAGGCGGGTATTGCAGAGGAAAACTGTCTGTTTTACCAGCTGGGCGAAAGTTTTGAGGAGGGCGGGATCGCGATTGAGACAATCCCGGCTTACAATAAGCTGAAACCTTTTCACCCGAAGGGAAAGAAATGGCAGGGATATGTGGTGACGCTGGACGGTACCCGTTACTATGTGTCCGGCGATACGGATGTGAATGAAGACATAAAGAAGGTGCGATGCGACGTGGCGATGATTCCGATCGGGGGATTTTATACGATGGATTGGAAACAGGCGGCGGAATATATTGCACAGCTTAAGCCGAAGGCAGTAATCCCCACACATTATGGCAGTATTGTCGGAAAGAAAACGGACGGACAGGATTTCCAAAAGATGCTGGAAGGTCTGGACGCCGGCATTCAGGTGGAGCTCAGGCTATAAACGGTGGAATTTTGACTTTTGCATATAGAAAAATGACTGGGGAGACTTTTACGAAAGTTTCCCCAGTTTTGCCGTATCGGCTATCACAATCATTTTCATGGATGCCTGCAAAGGCATTTCCGGGTCGATATCAATGCGGACGCTTTTCTCCTCTATAATAGCCACCACGTTGATGGAATATTTTTTCCGGAGATTTAGTTCCATCAGGGTCTTGCCCACCCATTCCGGCTTGACGGGCAGCTCCACCATGGAGACGTCCTTGGAAAGCTCCATGATATCCATAAAGCCGGAGCTTAGGAGATTTTTGGCGAGGCGGATGCCGGACTCGCTCTCCGGAAATACGACCCGGTCGGCGCCTACCTTGTGTAAAATTTTGCGGTCCAGATCGGTGGCGCATTTGGCGATCACGACCTTGACGCCGATTTCCTTACAGAGCATGGTCGCCATGACGCTGGCCTTTAAATTGCTGGCCATAGCGATGATAACCACGTCGATATTGGCGATGCCAAGCTGCCTGATGACCTCCGCCTCTGTGATATCCGCGCATTTGCAGATGGGAATTTCAGTGATGGCTGCATTGACGAGTTCCTCGTCCAGATCCACCGCAAGCACTTCCGCGCCGCTGTTTACAAGTTCTTTTGCCACGGCATGTCCGTATCTGCCGAGGCCGAAAACCGCATAAGATTGATGAATGCCCATAAGTTTACTCCATTCCGAAGCATTTTTTGCTTCTTTCTCAACCCACACTGATGTCTTCGGTGGGATTCTTGATGATATTTTTCGTTTCCTTTTTTGTATTCAGCGCAATCATAAGAGAGATCGGGCCGACTCTGCCGAGATACATGGTTATAATGATAATGATTCTGCCCCAGATATTCAGTTCGGATGTAAGGCTTCTTGTCAGGCCCACCGTTGCGGCAGCGCTGACGGTCTCGTATATAATGTCGAGTGCGTCTGCGTCAGTGACGGCAGACAGAAGAAGGGTCGCTGCAAACAGGATAATAAAAGCCATGCTTGTCACCGCCACCGCTTTACTGACAGCCTGCTTCGGAATGGTCCGATGAAAAAGCTCCGCTTCGGCATGGGTTTTCATTGTGGCAAATGCCGAGGTGATCAGTACGGCAAAGGTCACCGTTTTGATGCCGCCCGCAGTACCTACCGGCGACCCGCCGATAAACATCAGAAGCAGGGAGGTTATGGCGGAGGCGTTTGTCAGATCCTCCTGCGGGACGGTCGCGAAGCCGGCAGTTCTTGTCGTAACAGACTGAAACAGGGAAGCCTGCAGCTTATCAAAGAGAGAAAAACCGCCTATCGTCAGGGGATTGTTATACTCGAAGATAAAAATGGCGGCCGTTCCGGCAAGGATAAGGATTCCGGTGACGGAGAGGGCGATTTTGCTGTGGAGGGTCAGATTGGCGAAACATTTCAGCTTTTGCTTCCGTATATGTTTCAACGCACCCACGATATCCCACCATACAATGTACCCGATGCCGCCAAAAACAATCAGCAAAATCGTTACGGTATTGATCACCGGATTATGGACATAGGCATACAGGCTGTTCTCCGAGATCACATCCATGCCCGCGTTACAGAATGCGGACACAGCGTTAAACAGGGAGATCCATACGCCTTTGACGCCAAATTCCGGCACAAATACGGTCATGTACAAAAACGCTCCGATTCCTTCGATCAGAAGCGTGCCGGCAATCACTTTCCGGATAAATTTTACCATGCCTGACAGGGTGTTTAAGTTGAAGGCGTCCTGAATCAGCATTCTGTCCTTGATGCCGATTCTGCGGTGCAGGCTGATCATCAGCCCTGACATAATCGTGACCACGCCGAGTCCGCCGATCTGTATGAGAAAGAGAATGATGATCTGGCCGAAAAGACTCCACGTGGAAAAGGTGGGAACGGTTACAAGTCCGGTCACACAGATGGAGGTGGTTGCCGTAAAGAGCGCGTCTATATAAGGTACGGCTATGCCGTCTGCGGCGCTGACGGGCAGGGCGAGAAGCGAGCTGCCAACCAGAATTGCCAGCAAAAAGCTAAGAAGGATGGTCTGTGTTGTGGATAAATTGATGCGAAACTTTTTTTTCATAGGAAAGCCTTTCTGTCGATACAGATATAGTTTACGCTGTATTCTGTACAATTTCAAGGGAATGTATAAAACTGGTCCTGCACGGAATTGACGACCGGTGGTCGAAGTGCTATATTTCCCATTGAAAGAGAGAGGTGTTTTTCAATGGACAAGGAACAAAATGAAAAAAAGAGCGGCAATCAGGCAATGGTCAAAATCTGCGGATTCATTGTGGATAAGCGCAATCTGTTCTTTCTGCTGTTTGGCATTCTGATTATTTTTTCCGCTGTATCGAGAAACTGGGTGAACGTAGAGAACTCCATGTCCCATTACCTGCCCGACTCCACGGAAACGAAGCAGGGTCTGGACCTGATGGAGCAGGAGTTTATTACATACGGAACCTGCGATGTGATGGTGGCAAACGTTTCTTATGAACAGGCAGAGTCTGTCGGGCGGAAGCTGGAGTTTATACCCGGGGTTTTCATGGTAGACTTTGATGACACGGAAGAACATTATTATAACGGTTCTTCCTATTATAATGTCACTTTCGATTATGACGAGAAGGATGACCAGTGTCTGGAAGCGCTGGAGCGGGTGAAGGAAACGCTTGACGGGTACGACTATTATCTGTCCACGACACTGGGAGATATCGAGGCGGAGCTGATTGCGGAAGAGATGAATGTCATCGTTGTTTTGGTGGCTTTTGTGGTAGTGACGGTGCTTTTTCTGACGTCGCAGGCATATGCGGAGGTGCCGGTTCTGCTGATCACCTTTGTGGCGGCGGCTGTTTTGCAGATGGGCACGAATTTCGTCTTTGGCACGATCTCCTTCGTTTCCAATTCCGTGACGGTGGTGCTGCAGCTTGCGCTGTCGGTAGATTACGCCATTATTCTTCTGAACAGATACAAGGAGGAGCATGCATCGCTGGAATCCCGCGAGGCGATTATCATTGCCTTAAGCAAGGCGATCCCGGAGATCTGCGGCAGTTCTCTGACAACCATAGGCGGTCTGATTGCCATGGGTTTTATGCAGTATAAGATGGGGCCGGATCTGTCCGTGTGCCTGATTAAGTCTATTTTTCTGGCGCTGGGTTCCGTGTTTTTGCTGATGCCGGGTGTGATTATGCTGTTTTCCGGGCTGATGGATAAGACCAGGCACAAGAGCTTTATCCCGGACATTCCTTTCGTGGGGAAATTTGATTACGCGACGAGGCATATCGTGGCGCCGCTCTTTGTGCTTGTCATCGTGGGGGCGTACACGGTTTCCGGAAAATGCCCTTATGTGTTCGGGGACAGCACCATCACGCCGCCGATTCAGAACAGCATCCAGAAGACGGAAGAACTGCAGACGGATAATTTCGGCGCCAGCAATATGGTTGCGCTGATTGTGCCGGCGGGCGACTACGAGAAGGAGGCAAAGCTCTTGGAAGAGCTGGAGGCATGTCCGGAGGTGGATTACACGCAGGGACTTGCCAACATAGAAGCGTTAGATGATTACTGCCTGACAGACAGGCTGACGCCGAGACAGTTTTCGGAGCTGATTGATCTGGACTATGAGGTGGCGGAGCTGGTGTATGCGGCCTATGCCGTAAACGATGAGGATTATGCCAAGGTGGTTAACGGCCTTCCGGAGTATAAGGTGTCCCTGATAGACATGTTTATGTTTGTCCACGACGAGGTGGAGGAAGGGTATGTCACGCTGGAGGACGACCTGCAGGATACGCTGGATGAGGCCTATGACGCTATGAACTTTGCGAAGAATCAGCTGCAGGGCGAAAATTACAGCCGTATGCTGGTATTCCTGACGCTTCCCGAGGAAAGTGAGGAGACCTTTGCCTTCCTTGACAGGATGCATGAGATCGCGGAGAAATATTATCCTGACGGCAGGGTGCTGGTATGCGGGGAATCGGTGAGTCAGTACGACCTGCAAAAGACATTTGGCCGCGACAATCTGGTAAATAACGTGGTGTCCATTCTGGCAGTGCTGGTGGTGCTTTTGTTCACCTTCAAGTCGGCAGGTATGCCGGTGCTTCTGATTGCGGTGATACAGGGCTGTATCTGGCTGAACTTCTCCATTCCGGCGATACAGCATGACAATATTTTCTTCATGTCCTATCTGATCGTCAGCTCGATCCAGATGGGTGCAAACATTGACTACGCGATCGTCATTGCAGGACGGTATATGGAGCTTAGAAAGGAAAACGGCAGGAGACAGTCCATCATAGATTCCATGAATCAGGCGTTCCCCACGATTATTACCTCGGGCACCATGATGGTGGTGGCGGGATTTTTGATTGGTAAACTGACCTCCAATGCGGCGATCTTCGGCATCGGAAAATGTCTGGGAAGAGGGACTTCGATTTCTATTCTTGTGACCATGTTTGTCCTGCCCCAGATCCTTCTGGTGGGGGATAAGATTATTGAGAAGACGGCCTTTGTCATGAATATGCCGATCCGCACGAAGAATGTGACCGGACTTATGAGAGTGGACGGTCTTGTGCGGGGCAGGATTGAGGGAACGGTGACAGGAAGCATGAGCGCCATTGTCAGGGGTAATGTGAGCGCTTATGTGGAGGCCGGGGATGTGACGGAACTTACGGAGGAGGAGTACAGGCAGTTGACAGAGGCTGTGTCCGGGGAGCTGGCGAGCAGGCGGCAGCCGGAAACCGGGGCCGGAGGCATATCGGAAAAAAGAACGCCTGAACAGGATAAGAGCAGGGAGGTGGCGGATCATGTGTAGGAAGAGGACGGCCCGCTCAGAGGTCAAATGGCTGGGCAGGAAGAGACTGACAGCCCTGTTAATGGCGGCGGCAGTGTTCATGGGCGGTCTGCCGGCGGCGTATGTACAGGCGGAGGAAGAAAAACCGCAGGAGCAGACGGGAACGGTTTCCACAAAGGTGGAAAAACGGGCGGAGAATAACGATAAGGACGCGGGTGAAGAGGAAGCAGTTGCCAGCGTGGAGGACGCCAACGAGACAATTGCTTCTTATAAGAATGAGGAGATCGAATGGGAAGAGGTTTATATCGGAAGCGCGGAGGAGTTGAAAGCCTTTTCCAGAGACTGCTGGCTGGACACATGGTCGCAGAACAAGAAGGTGTACCTGACAGCGGACATTGATCTGGCCGGAGAGAACTTTGTTTCCATACCGACTTTTGGCGGCTACTTTGACGGGCAGGGTCACACCATCAGCGGATTTCTGGTGCATAAACCGATCTCCTATGTGGGACTGTTTAATTACACGCAGGAATCGGCGGTGATTGCGAACCTGAAAGTGGAGGGAACGGTCAGGCCCACAGGGAAACAGATGGTGGTCGGCGGGATCGTGGGAGATAACAGTGGTATTCTGTTAAACTGTGTCTTTGACGGCGTCGTGGAGGCCAGCGACTATGTGGGCGGTATCACAGGCTACAATGAGATCAGCGGCGTACTGATGGACAGCGAGTCGAAGGGAACGGTTACGGGCGCGCATTATACGGGCGGCATAGCAGGCGATAATGTCGGCAACATCGTGGGGTGTCTCAACCGCGCCGACGTCAATATTTCCAGTGAGGACAAGGCGAAGTCGCTGGAGGATATTGACTTCGGACAGTATACGGCAGGTCTGTTGGGTTCCCTCGAAGGAGGAACGGACGAGAAGAGCGAAAAGCTTTCCACTACGGAAAACACGGTAGATACAGGCGGCATAGCGGGCATTTCCACGGGAATCATACAAAACTGTGTTAACGAGGGCGTGATTGGTTATGAGCATGTGGGCTATAATGTCGGCGGTATAGCGGGCAGACAGTCTGGGTATGTGTATTCCTGTGTGAACAAAGGAAGGATATACGGACGTAAGGACGTGGGCGGTATTGTCGGACAGGCGGAACCTTACATAGCGGTCGATCTGTCGGAGGATATCGTGCTGCAATTGTCGGAACACATTGATACCATGCACGATCAGGTGGGCAAGATGTTAGATGATGCGGGCGACCGTTCGGATATCCTTTCCAACAGATTGTCGGTGATCCGGGGGTTTGCGGACCGGGCCCTTGACGATACCCACGCGCTGGCGGACCGGACGGCGGAGTGGACGGACAGTATGATGGATTCCGTCAATGAGGCGGTGAGCCGGTTTGATTATGTGCTGGACGAGACGGCGAAGGACGGCGGTGTGATCGACCATGCTTCGGACGCGGCGGGAGATGTGAAAGACGCGGCGGGGAAACTGGAGGACATGGTAAAGTCCATGGATCTCTATCAATATATGACGCCCGAAGAGAGGGAGCAGTACGATCAGGCGAAAAAAGCGATTGAGGAGGCCGGAAAACAGCATGCCGGGGATGTGGCGAAGGCTACGGAGGCGTATGAAAACTATTATATTGGCAAGGCGGCCAGCGAGGATACCACCAATGAATATGATTTAAAGCCGGTGACAGAATCGGGTGTGGACAGCGGCTGGAGCTATGCCTCCATTGACTTTCAGGATGTGCCGGAACATTATATGGGAATTAGCGGCTGGGTGCATTACGACAGCGGCAGCGGGGAGAGCAGGGAATTTCCGCTTTCCGACAACAGCGGGCAGGCGGAGGCAGATCGTCAGGTACAGAAAAAGGCAGCGGAAAATATGGCTGCAAATGCCTCACAAATTGCAGATGCCGCTGGGGATTATGCGGATAAGAAGTACAGTGAAGCGCATGGCGGCAGCAGTTACACGGAGGATATGCGCAAATATCTGGAAACCATGACGGATATCGCATCCAGACATGCAGACGAGATGACGGATGACGCGAAGAAGCAGTTGAAATCCGCCGCTTCTTCCGCAAAGGATGCGGCAGAAAATCTGGAAGAAATGGGGGATGAGACGAAGGATATTCTGACAAATTTAAACGATAAGCCGGATATCAGTTTTCCGAGACTGGGGGATGACTACCGTTCCACCACAGGGAGCCTCAACTCCAATCTGAAAAATATCTCTGAAAATATGGGTTATTTAAATGACGAGATGTCCTCATCAGGAGACCTGTTGGGAGAAGATTTGTCGGATATCAACGACCAGTTCAGCGAAATTATGCTTCTGTATACGGATGCGCTGGACGGTGTGCTGGATATGGATTATTCCGACAGGTATGAGGATGAGTCACAGGAGAATGCGGAGGAGAGCATGGACGCCACCATCGCCGATTGCACCAACAGCGGAAACGTGGAAGCGGATCTGAACGTGTCGGGTATTGCGGGAACTATGGCGATTGAGTATGACTTTGATCTGGAGAGCGATATCACGGGACTTGACGAGGCAAGGGCAAACTCCACGTTTCTTACCAAGTGTGTGCTCAGGCAGAATGTGAATCAGGCGAAAGTGACTGCGCAGAAGAGCTATGCGGGCGGCATTTGCGGTCTGCAGGAGATGGGAATGACGCTTCGCTGTGAGAATTATGGCAGAATCGAGAGCACGGCGGGCGATTATGTGGGCGGCGTTGCAGGGCAGTCCTTGTCCCACATCAGACAAAGCTACGCAAAGTGTACAGTGGCAGGCGGGGTGTATGTAGGCGGCATAGCCGGTTGGGGAAACGGGATTGACAACTGTGTGTCCATGGTGAAGGTGAAGGAAGCGGAGGCTTTCTCAGGCGCCATAGCAGGCAGGGTTTCTGACAAAGCCGAGCTTGCGGGCAACTATTTTGTTTCGGATGAGATTGCGGGTATCGACCGTATCAGCTATAGCGGCAAGGCAGAGCCGGTGAGCTATGAGACTCTTTTGCAAAGGGAAGGGCTTCCGGCACACTTTCGCAAGATGAAAATTACTTTTTATGCCGATGATGAGGAAGTGGGGGCGGCTGAATGCTCTTATGGCGGCAGCGTAGCGTTGGAAAAATATCCGAACATTCCTGTGAAGGAAGGCTTTTATGCGGATTGGGATAATAAGGAGCTTACGAACGTCAGGCTGGATGAGGATGTATCGGTGGAGTATGTGCGGTATCTGACGACGCTGGCGGGAAGCTGGATACGGGATAACGGGCAGTCTTCTCTGCTTGCGGACGGCCGGTTTCTTCAGGAGGATGAACTGGCTGTGGAGAAACTGGATGTGAATGCGGCGGGTGTTTCGCTGGCGGGAGACGGGGAAGCCGGTGAACTGACCGAGTGCTGGCAGATTACGATTCCGGATGACGGCGCGTCAACCCATCAGATCCGCTATCAGGCTCCGCAGGGGCAGACGGAAGGCGTGGAGATTTATGTGGAGGACAATGCCGGATGGAAAAAGGCGGAGACGGAACTGATGGGAATTTATCATCTCTTTTCCGCAGAGGGCAGCAGCGTGAGAATTGCCGTCCGTGTAGCAGAGAAAGGGATAAGGGATGAAATCGTCTTTCTTGCAGCCGGTGCGGTTTCGGTGATTCTTCTGACTGTATTTCTGGTACATAAGAAACGGAAGAAGCGTAAGAACCAGAAGGCGGCGGAAGACGGGGAAGAGGAAAGCAGTGAGGCAACTGCAGAGAGAGAAACGGAATAGATTTTGCATGGTCCGGTCGGGCAGGGCGACATGGACACAACGCAAAAGGAGCATATTGCGGTATGCTCCTTTTGTGAATTTAGGGGTTCTGTTTTTTCAGTGCTTCCAGTTGTGCCTGCAACTGTTGGATTTGGGCGTCCCGCTCGGCGAGGGTTAACAGAGTCTGCTCGTGCGCCAAACGATTCTGCTCTATCTTTTTCTCATAACTGCGTTTATCCTGCTCATACTCCAAGCGGTCCTGTTCTATTTTTTTCTCATAATTGCGTTTATCCTGCTCATGAGCAAGCCGGTCCTGCTCTATTTTCTTTTCATAATTGAGCAGATCCTGCTCGTGCTCCAAACGATCCTGTTCCATCTTTTTCTCATAATTGCGTTTATCCTGCTCATGAGCAAGCCGGTCCTGTTCTATCTTCCGCTCAAAATTGCGCAGATCCTGCTCATGCTCGATCCGATCCTGTTCTATCTTCCGCTCAAAATTGCGCAGATCCTGCTCATGAGCAAGCCGGTCCTGCTCTATTTTCTTTTCATAATTGCGCAGATCCTGCTCATGCTCGATCCGGTCCAGTTCTATCTTCCTCTCATAACTGCGCAGGTCCTGATAATACTCCTCCCGGTCGAGGCACCTTTTGCGCACCAGATCGTCTGCGCTCATCCGGAATATGGTTTCTGACGCTTCCTGCAAATATTCATCTCTGGCTGCCAGCATTTTCATCTCCCCCCATGTTCTGGCCTTAAACAGCATGGCCCACTCGTGAATATGATACTTCCTGTCCTCCTCTGTTGCCAGATCTATCCGAGATAAGTCTACCACATGTAGGGTCAGACTGTCACTATATTTTTGATGATTTTTGACGTTTATCAGTTTATAGGACGCGTAAAACTCCGGCGTTTCTTCAAACAGGGTATAATCCAGAAAGCCGATATGTATGGCCGGTTTTGCTTCCATATAGTCCTGTCCGCGGTTCAGCCGGTCAAAGGAGCGGCACAGATACATAACGGAGCGTTCCTGCCAGTTGAGCTTGTTGGCGATCTGCATTTCCAGATTAATCAGGGTATGGTTATTCAGAACCACATTGATATCCAGACGAAACTCCTTATCCGTCACGGCCTCTCCCAATATGACGGGATTGGTTATTTCCACGGAAACCACCGCTTTTTCGGACAGGTGGAGCAGGGAACAAATCAGCCCGCGCAGGACTTTATTGTTGGACTGTAAGACAGCCCGGAACATGTAATCGTTGGTCATGTTGTAGGGAATCTGGCCGCAGGCGTTCTGAAACCCAGAGCTTTTGGCGGGTGATGCTGCGGATTTTGTCTGGTAATCTGTGGCAGAAGAAAAAACAGAGGCGTTATTTCCGGTACATAAAGATGTGTCAACAGGCTGTTTCATAGATGTGATTTCCTTTCTCAGATCAGAATGACGGAGCGCTGCTCCCGGGAATTGCGGAACCGGAAATAAGAAATCGGATTCCGGATGAAATGAAGGATACATTTGTAAATAAAAGTTTCGCTAAAACAGATATAGCATAGATGAAAGCAAATTGCAAAGCATTTTGTGGAGAGAGGATGTAGAAAAAGAATAAACGGAATACCGAATATACATGGCAAAAATCAACATATGGCGAGAAACGGACATTGATCAGAAAGCGGACACAAAATATAGTATGTTCAAGTTTCACAATCAAAGTCCGAATACGTCCTTGATAAACAGGTACGCCACAGTAAGAACCAGTCCGACGCAGAAAAGCAGAAGTCCGAAAGACATACTTCTGGTTATCATCATGGTGTTTTCGCTCCACTCCTCATGCAGCAGCGCCAGTTTATGCTCGAAGTCCTGTTTCTTCGGGGGATTCCGGCGCAGGAGCAGATTGCCAAGCGCCTCAAAAAAGGAGGCGGTACAGGCGGCAAGATGGGTAAATACATTGCCCTCGGGCCGCTCGTGGGGCAGTTTCGCGTCCCGGTAAACGGTTTTTCTGAGTGCGACGACAATCGTATCGACCAGACTGTCCAGAAAACGACAGAGCATACCGAAGGTAAAAGGCAGAATTTTTAACAGCAGAGGACGGTAGATCAGGTTCTCCAGATCCAGACAGACCGGCATACAATTTACATAATGTTTCCTTGCGCCGGCGCAAACCATGGACGGAGAATGCGCAGCATTCTCTGAATCGAGCGCGACAGTGCTCGATTTTTTCATAAGCAGAGGACGCACGACAAGGCCGTAGATCAGTGCGCCGAAAACAAGAGAAGTCAGTGCGCCCCGCAAGTTGCCGGAGGAGAAGTAGGAAACCTTTTCCATGGCCTCTGCCCGCAGGAATTTCTGCCCCATATCGGCAATACGGTCCATGACAATACTGGGAAACGATCCCATGAGGGGCAGCAGAACAGCGCTTACAGTGAGGGCGAGGGCGCTGATGCGGTTCATGTACCTGCCCTGCATGGCGTCATATTTTTTCTGCACGGTTTCATCCGCATTTTTTTCGATGAAAAGGCAGACATAAAGCTTGGTCATGTAGGCCGCCGTGAGTCCGCCGCTTATCAGGAAAATCTGCTCAACAGCGCGCATAAACGAGGTGCCGGAAAAGGCGGGGATCACATCCGCGTTAATCAGGAACACGTATTCCACAATGCTCTCATGGAGCAGTGTCTTGCTGACGTAGCCGCTAAAGAGCGGTACACCGCTGATACCCAGCGCGCCCATAAGAAAGATAAAGTGCAGAAGCGGTTTTTTTCTTCCAAAGCCGCGAATCTCATTCAAATCCAGTTTATGCACATTCATAAAGACTACGCCTGCCGCCATAAACAGCACGAGCTTGATCAGGGAGTGGTTTACCATGTGAAGGAGACTGCCGCGCAGCGCGATGGCATTTTCCTTTCCCAGCAGACCAGCCATGCCTGTGCCCACGAGAATAAAGCCGATCTGGGAGACGGAGGAGCAGGCCAGCGTCCGTTTCAGGTCGACGGAGAAGAGGGCGAGCAATGCGCCGATTACCATGGTGAAGACGCCTAAAAGTAAGAGCAGGCCGCCCCATGCCGCATCCTGGAAGAAAATGCGGGTGGTCAGAATCAGTATGCCGTACATACCCGCTTTGGTCAGGATACCCGAGAGCAGGGCGGAGGCGGGAGCGGGTGCCACAGGATGGGCTTTCGGCAGCCAGATGTGCAGTGGGAATGCGCCGGCTTTTGCGCCGAAACCGAACAAAAGACAGAGCCCCGCAGCCTTGATGCTCCTTTCCGGAATCCCGCTGGAGGTTGTAAGTACATATTTATGATAGGTGCCGTTCAGCTCTTCAAAGTTTAGCGTACCCGTCGTGTGATAGAGAAGAAAAATACCCATCAGCATCACCAGCCCGCCAATCACCGCCACGGCCAGATAGGTTGCGCCAGCCCGCATGGATTCAGGCTTTTCGTCGTGCACCACCCATACATAGGAGGTAAACGACATGATCTCAAAGAAAAGAAAGGTAGTAAAAAAGTCCGCGGAGAAAAAGACACCCTCAGTTGCGCCAAGTGTCAAAAGCAGAAACAGATAATAGCGGTTCCGGTTTCTGTAGTGCGCAAAATATTCTTTGGAAAAGAGCGTGGTCATGAACCACATAAAGGCGGCAATGGTTCCGTACAGTGCGCGGAACCCGTCCAGCGTAAAATGCAGTCCCATACCGCAGACATAGGGGATTTCAATGACCGGTTGTGAATCGCCCGCCGCGCCTGTCAGCATTTGCAGGGCGAGTGCGGCGCAGAGAATAAACGTGATACCAGTTATGATATCCGCGAACATATTACGTCCGTTTTTATTCCGCCACCCTATGCCGCAGCTTACAAATGCCGAGAGCATGGGCAGGAAAATAATGCCGATTATGATAATATTTGTATCGTTGTACATGATAACCTCCGTAATACATGTATGAAAGACCGGAATCTCTCTTTCACCTGCTTTTGCGCCAGATTTTCCGCCATATGCACATAAATTATATGTGGTAAGCGTGTACCGGGCAGTTTACACGGCGCCCGTCGCAACACCCATAAAAAAGTCCACAACCGGCTGGGAATAAACGCCGAACAATATGATAAACAGGGTGAATACAAACAGTGGCAGCAGCATCTTCCAGCCAGGGTCGCGGACGTCAGAAATCGTGCTGTAGTCAAAATCTTTTTCAGGGAAAAACGCCCGCACCACAATCGTCAGCATGTAAATTGCCGTCAAAAGCGCCGACACCAGAAGACAGGCGACGCCGCCAAAGGCCAGAGGATTGCCGCTTTCCACCGCCGCCCCGGCCAGATTCCATTTGCTGACAAAACCGGCCAGACCAGGGACGCCCATGAGCGCCAGAGCGGAAATGGTAAAAATGCCGAATACGCGGGGCATCTTATATCCGAGACCGTCCAGCTCGTGTACATAGTGGCGGTCGGTCTGGTGCATGACCGCGCCCGCGCAGAAGAAGGAGCTGATTTTCATAACGGCGTGAAAGACAAGGTGCGTCAGCGCCCCCACAAGTCCCAGAGGCGTCATAATGACCACGCCGAAGAGGATGTAGGAGAGGTTGCTGATGGTGGAGTAAGCCAGCCGCCTTTTGATGTGCGTCTCCTTCACCGCCCTGCTGCAGCCGTATACGATGGTGAACATGACAATGACCATAACCACATCCTGCGCCCATGTGCCTTTTAGAAAATCCGTGCCGAAGCTGTAGTAAGTAAGCCTTATGATGGCGAAAGCGCCGGATTTTACCACGGCTACCGCGTGGAGCAGCGCAGTGACAGGCGTGGGAGCCACACCGGCCTGCGGGAGCCATGAGTTAAAGGGACAGACTGCCGCCTTTACGCCAAAACCCATAAAAGCCATTACATATATGAACAACAGTATATCCGTTTTTCCGGCGGTTTTTGCCGGATCAAGCACGCCGCCCGGAATAAAATCCGTTGTGCTGCCGTAGACAATGACCATAATCAGGCCGAGGAAGGCGAAAGCCGCGCCGCCAAGCGAGTAGTAGAGGTACTTGCGGCTTGCCAGAACCGCCTCGCGGGTCAGCGTGTGCATGACAAGAGGCACGGTGACCAGCGTCAGCAGTTCATAAAAGAAATACATCGTCAGCAGATTGGCCGCCAAGGCGATACCGAGCGTCACGCCGTAGGTCAGTGTGTAGAAGAGGAAAAACACATTTTCATTGTTTTCCTTCGTCATGTATTCAAAGGCGTAAAGGGTGGCAAAGGGCCAGAGCGCCGAGACAAGTCCCGCAAACACCATGCTCATGCCATCCACACGAAAGCTGATATTCAGATTGCCCGTAAAGTGCGCCAGAAGGAAGGTGCTGTCCGAATGGTGCAGGAGCAGATACCAGACAAGAATGCTGTTTAACACCACCGCTGTCTCCAGAAATACTTCTTTCTGCCATCTTTTCTGAAAGGGCATGGCGGGCACCAGAATCCCCGCTATAAACGGAATCAGAATCACTGAAATAATCATGGTATCACCTCCCTGTAATCGCCATCGCAATGATACCGGCGACCATGTCCGGAAACAGGCCGGTTAAAACCGAAAGCATCGTCAGTATCACAATCGGAACCGTCATCAGCCTGCACGGTTCCTTCTTTTGAAAGCCGCCATAATCATAATCTGCCCCCGGGAAAAAGCCATGAATGGTCAGCGGCAGAAGATATCCGGCGGTAAGCATTGCGCTCACCAGAAGAATCACCGGACCGAGCACATCGAAAACAGGCAGGCCGCTCTTTAAGGAGCCAAGAGCCAGATACCATTTGCTGACGAAGCCGCCTGTGGGCGGAATGCCGATCAATCCCAGAGAGGCAATCGTGAAGCACCACATGGTGAGGGGCATTTCCTTGCCGATGCCGCGCATTTCTGCGACCCGCGTTTTACCCGTTTTGTAAATGATGGCGCCTGCGCACAGGAAAAGCGCCGCCTTCACAAATCCGTGAGCCAGCACATGCATGAGACTGCCGGTGAAAGATGTTTCGTTCATCACGGCGAGGCCGAACAGAATATAGGAGATCTGGCTTACCGTGGAGTAGGCCAGCCTTTTTTTCAGCACAGGTTCCCGGTAGGCAAGCAGAGAGCCCATAAATACCGTGATCAGCGCCAAAATGAGCCAGACGGTCTGCACCCATGTGCCGCGCAGAAAATCTCTGCCGAACATACCAACCACGCGGATGATGGCGAGAACGCCTGCTTTTACGATGACGGCGGAAAGAACTGCGGAAGCCGGGGCCGGTGCAACGGGATGCGCGGTGGGCAGCCATGCGTGCATGGGAAACATACCGGCTTTCACTCCGAACCCCAGAAGCATGACA
Organism: uncultured Lachnospiraceae bacterium; assembly: GCA_949051815.1. Lineage (GTDB taxonomy): Bacteria > Bacillota > Clostridia > Lachnospirales > Lachnospiraceae > UBA3282. The sequence continues at coordinate 45,132 of CARQVR010000003.1, read as the reverse complement.
AAGGCCGTCACCAGAAGGAAGCCGCCGTGCTCCGCGATGGAGGAAGCGCGCAGGGCGCCGTCCGCCGTAAAAGTCAGCGAGTCGCAGTTCTGATAGAGGAAATAAATGCCGAACAATGCCGCGTATGCGCCGCAAAGGGAATAAAATAAATATTTCAGGCCTGCCATCAGAGCCTCTTTGGAGCCGTTGTGCAGCACGAGAGGCATGGAGGACAGGGTTAATAGCTCGAAGAACAGATAGAAAGTAATCAGGTTGCCCGCAAAACAGAGGGCGTTCAGTACGCCGAATGCCAGCAGATAAAAACCGTAGTAGCGGCTTTCGCGCGCTTCATGCTTCATGTATGCGAAGGAAAAAAAGCCTGCGCAGGGAATGGCAATCACCGCAAGCATGGAAAAAAGTCTGCCCACATTGTCAATCCGGAAACAGACGGGCAGGTTTTTTGTCAGATAAAAAAGGGTAAAGCCATCCTTTGCACACATAAGCGCGGCGACGACAAGCGCGGCCGTGATGACAAGTAAAGCGCCGATCAGGCTTGTGAGCGTCTTTCTGCTAACGGCCCGGTTTTCTCCCGAAAGGGGCGTCCGGAAGCGGATCAGCAGAAACAATCCCGCCAGTATAGGAAAAAAGATGGATGATAAAATCAAATACATGCCATCACCTCCTGATGATGTATTCAAAAAAGCCGCAAATTCAGGCGAACATGGCAAGTCCCTGCCCGATCATATTTACGACCGGCTGGGAGCTGACGCCCAGAATCACATTTAACAGGATAAAAAATACAAGCGTCACGGCGTAAGCTTTCATATGCCGGAACGTAATGCCTTCATACGGCGTTTCTGTCGTGGCTGTGTAAATGCGGATTACCGTTTTCATAAAGTAAACGGCGTTCAACACCGTGCTGATTCCCAAAACGATCAGGGATGCAAGCATTTTTCCTTCCACCTGTACGGCGGCCTGCGCAAAGAGGAGCTTGCTGATAAAGCCGGAAAAGAGGGGGACGCCCACCATGGACAGCGATCCGGCCGTGAAAGCCACGCCCGCCCATTTATTGCGGTAGGCGGATCCCGTCAGATCTGCAAATCTGCGGCTTCCGCCGGACACGTCCGTAAGACCGATGGCGGCGATAAAGAGCAGGGATTTCGTGGCCGCATGGGACAAAATATGGAAAATACTGGCCACCATACCCGCCTGCGTGCCCATGCCGAAACCCATGTAAATATAGCCGATCTGCGCCACGGAGGAAAAGGCGATCATCCTGCGGATGTCATTTTCCTTAATGGCGGAAAGGGAGCCGAAAATCATCCCCATCAGGCCGAAAACAAAGAGCACGTCAATCATTCTTGTGCTGTTAAAGACAGAAAAGCCGATCACGCGGTAGATAATTTTAATCAGCAAAAAGATATAGCCCTTTGACACCAGACTGGAAAGAATCGCCGCGGAAGACACCGTGGAGTATCCGTAAGCGTCCGGCAGCCACGCATGAAAAGGGAACAGCGCGCTCTTGATACAAAGGCCGGTGCACATCAGCGCCACCGAAACAATCAGGGGAATCTGGTATTCGCCGTTTGCCACGATAAGTTCTACCGACTCTTTGATATTACTCATCAGGAGGTGCCCCGTCAGGTCGTACATGATGCATAGCCCGAAGAGCAGCAGACCGGATCCTAAAAGACTCATAATCATATAACGGACGGCGGCCTCGATGGTGCGTCCCACCTGTCTTATCATAATCAGGCCGCAGGCGGAGATGGTGTTGATCTCCACAAAGACATAGGCCGTAAACATATCGTTGGTGTAGACCAGCGCAAGCAGGGAGCTGAGAAGAAGGTTTACAAGGATATAGTACAGGTTGTGCTTGCTCTCTACCACCTCACCGGGGAGTTTGTGGGCGCCGCCTGCCATGGATAAATACATGATAATGCAGAAAAAGAGCGCCATGCCCGCTTCCAGCACACCGGCCCGGATCTCATTGCCCCAGGGCGCGGGGAAGTGGCCCATCCAGTAAATGAAAGATTCGCCTGTGGAGAGAAGGTATAAAAGCAGTGCGGCCGACATCAGTCCGACGGCGAGTATGACCACACGGTTTACTATTTTTGCAGCCTTTGCGGGCAGCACAGAACAGACGGTGCCGGAAAAAAGGCTTAACAGGATGGAGAAAAAGGGAAAATTGCAAATAAAGTCCATATTACTTTCCCTCCCTTTTAAGCTGCGTGGAGATCTCGTCCAGATCCAGCGTGTGATACCGCGTATAAAGCCGGATCGTCAGGGACAGCATGAGCGCGGTTACGGAGACGGAAACCACGATACCCGTCAGCACGAGGCCGCTTGGAATCGGGTTGATGTAGCGTTCCGCGCTGGTGACCCCATCCACAACGATGGGAGCAGCCCGTCCGGCGATATAGCCTTTTTCCGCCAGAAAGAGGTAAATCGCGCTGTCCATGATATTCAGACCGATAATTTTTTTGATCAGATTGGTCTGCAGAAGCAGATTGGTGAAGCCGATACAGAAGAGAATCGCTGAGACGGCCTCCCCGTAGTTGGCAAATAAATTCGGACCCATCCTAGAATCCCCCTTTTCGGAACATGGCGTAAAAGGCGTAAATCGTGCAGGCAACCACAAGCCCCACCGCGATATTTAAAGGCAGAATCAGGCCGCTCGAGAGGATTGCGCCGGGCGTTCCTTTCGGGATCGCGCTGTGAAGCTGATTTGCGCCTGTGTAGAAGGAGTAGCTTTTGGCCAGACAATAAAAGGAGAGCGAGAAAAAGCAGATCCATTTATAGGTCTTTTCCGTGAAAAACCGTTCTGTCTTTTTAAAACCAAAGGCGTTCAGATAGAGCACCAGCCCTGCGCCGATGACCGCACCGCCGGAAAAGCCGCCGCCGGGGCCCAGATGGCCGTTTAAGATAATATAAATGCCGAAAATAATGATAACCGGCACGAGGAAGGTCGCCACAAGCTGGAGGATCGCGTCGTTTTTCGGCTCGAAGCGGCGGTCGTTTACCTCTGCCTCATCCTTTTCGCTCTGATTCAGGCGAAGCAGGATCAGCACGGTAATGGTCGCCACAAAAAGCACATGGGATTCGCCAAGCGTATCAAAAGCCCTGTAGTCCAGAATCATGCCCGCAACAATGTTGACAGCCCCGGTTTCTTCCAGCCCTTTTTCGATATAACGGGCCGATACCTCGTTGTTGACTGGTCGGGTCACCGTTCCGTTTGGGGGCAGATAAGAAATCGTCACCAGAAGCAGGGCGATCAGAAACAGACAAAAGAGAATGCTGGACGCCTGATACAACCGGTGAAAAAGGTGGAGCCATCTGTTGTGTCCGGTGTCATAGACCTTGTCCATGATGGCATCGTGTTCCTTCTCGCGGCGAAGAGCTGCCTCGTGATCCGGCTCGTATTTTTTCTGGGGCTGCATTTCCACATTCCCGATGTAAGGGTCTTTTTCGCCGGAGAGCCAGCGGAAGAAACGGAAGGCAAAGGTTTTTTCATATTCTTCCGCAGTCTTTTTTCTACTCATTTTCCTTTTCCTCCTTTGCTTCCGGATCCGAAGCGTCTATGGCGTGAATTTTTTTGAGCGTCACAAAGAAGAGGACGCTGGTGATTCCCGCGCCGACGGCGGCCTCCGTAATGGCCAGATCGGGGGACTCCAGACAGATCCAGAGCATGGACATGACCAGACTGAAAGACATATAAATAAGAATCGCGTTTAACAGATTTTTGGAAAAGCTGACAGAGACCGCGCAGATAATCAACAGTCCCATCAAAATGATCTGAAAAGCTGTCATGACACGGACGCCTCCTTTTTTTCGGTATCACCGTCTTTTCCTGCCGCGGCAAGTTCTCTCTCCAGAATTTCCACATCCTCATATACTTCACAGTACGAAGACAGATTTTCGTTGGTAGCGGCTTCCAGTCTGGAAAGCACATGGGAGGAGACGGGGGAAGCGAACCACAAAAAGACGATGATCAGAAACATTTTCAGGGTGGTGAAGTTCAGGCCTGAAAATATCATCAGACCGATCAGGCACGCGCTGATGCCAAGCGTATCGCCCATGGCTGCGGCGTGCATCCGGTTCAAAACGTATTTAAAATGAAAGACACCGAACAGCTCCGTAAAGAAAATGACCATACCCGTTAATATAAAAAGACATCCGGTAATCAACCTGATCCATTCAACCGCGTTCATCCGCATTTCCCCCTTCCGCATCTTCCTGATAGTGGTGCTGTTCCTCATAGATACCGATGTAAACCTTGGAGATCACCACCACGGAAAGAAAGCTGATCATGGCGTAGATCAGACAGATATCTACCAGATAGCCTTCCCGCAAAAGCAGCGCCAGAATCGAAATCATAACCATAACCATGGTCCCCATCATGTTCACGGCCATCAGACGGTCGGCCACACGGGGGCCTTTTACAGCGCGGATCAGACAGACCAGCAGCATGAAGGAAAGTACGATCAACAGTGCAATAAAAAGCGTGTGATAGATGAACTCTTTTTCCATGGCAGCCTCCATATCAGGATAATCCTTCCTCTATTTTTTCCAGAAGCGTTACAAACACGGAGGAAGAAATACCTTCCGCCAGCTCTTTGTCAAGACAGTGTACCGTATATTCGCTGCCCGATAACGCGACGGTGATCGTACCGGGAGTCAGGGTGATGGAATTGGCCAGCAGCACCCGCGCAAAGGTGGAGTGCAGACCGGTTTTAAAATGCACGACAGTCGGTTCCAATTCGTATTCGGCGGTGTAAATCAGACGAAAGACAGACAGATTGGCCTTTAAAATTTCCCAGACCAGAGTCAGCATATACTGCGCCAGAAGAGGCGCTTTTCGCCATAAAAAAAGGTCGTATCGGGGGCTGTAGTTGAGAAACCGGCATAAAAACCAGTACATAACCCCAGCGATGACGACACCGAAAGCTGCTATTTCCGCAGTGAGCTGCCCGTTAAAAATAACCCATATCAGAAAAAAAAGGATAAACATTATTTTCCTCCGTTGTTCTGAACATAATTTTATGTGTTATAAGTGTTTTTACTTATTTATATTACAGTGTAAAGCCAGGGAGCCTGCATGAACGGTAATATTATGTATCTAAAACAGGCAAGTGTCAAGAGGGTCTTTCTCTGAAACAGGGTTTTTGGTAGAATGGGAAAAGAGAGGGAGCGACAGAATGAAAAAACGGATTTTACAGGCGGCGGCCAGCCTTTTTATGGCGGCGGTGATGACAGGCGGCTGTGGGAGCGGCCAGATACAGGAGGAATACCGGCTGGAAGAGAGCAATAAGCTGGTGGTTTACACTTCTCATAAGGAGGAAATTTACGGTCCGATTGTCAGGGAGTTTGAGGAACGGACAGGTATCTGGGTGGAGGTGGTCACCGGAGGAACCAACGATCTGCTTGACCGGATTGCCGGGGAGAACGGAAAAAATTCGGGGGATGTGATGTTTGGCGGCGGCGTGGATAACCTGAATGCCTACGCGGCATATTTTGAACCCTATGTCAGCAGCCAGTGGGAGCAGCTTGACAGCGCCTATGCGTCGGAGGATGGCGCATATACGGTGTTTTCCAAACTGCCCATTGTGATTGCCTACAATAAAAAGCTGGTTATTTCGGCCGGTACGCCGAGGAGCTGGCGGGATCTGACCAACAATCACTGGCAGGGCAATATCGCGTTTGCCGATCCGTACAGATCCGGGAGCAGTTACACCGCGCTTATGACGATGCTGCAAATACTGTCGCAGGATATGGCGGAGGAGGAGACGCTGGAAGCCTTTGTCTCCAATCTGGATGGGGATATTCTGGCAGGCTCCGGCGAGGTGCTGCAGGAAGTCACTGCCGGGAAGAAGCTGATCGGCATTACATTGGAAGAAACTGTTTTAAAGGAGATGGATCAAAACGCCGATATCGGAATGATCTACCCAAAAGAGGGGACCGCGGCCGTACCGGACGGCAGCGCCCTTATTAAAAACGCGCCCCACAGGGAAAACGCGGAGCTGTTCATCGAGTTTACGGTGAGTGAGGATGTACAGCGGCTTCTGGAGGATCGTCTGTACCGCAGGAGCGTGCGCAGGGGCGCGCAGAGCACACCCGTCAGGGAAGTGCTCTATGATCTGGAATACTCAGAAACCCATCGGGAAGAAATACTGACACAGTGGAAGGAACTGACGGGGCAGCCATGACGACAATTATTCGGAAATCTTTTAAGAGAGAACTGTTTTTATGCTTTCTTGTGGTCGCGCTGGTTCCGCTGGTGATTACGGGCTGCTTTCTGGTCAGTGTTCTAAAGGCGAGACTTTCCAAGGACTACGAGGAGAAGACGCAGGCGCAGCTTGTCAGCGTGGAAGCGCGCATGACGGGCACCTTTGATGCGATGGAAAAAGTAGCGGAAGAGATTCTGGCGGATCCGGTGATTGTGGACGGCATTACACAGACGGATAGCTGGCTTAAAAACAAAGCCTATAAGCGGCTGTATGAGAAGACCCAGGATCTGCGGGAGATTGCGTGGTTTCATGTGTACGACGCTCAGGGTATATGCAGTCTGTCCACGTCGCCGCAGGGTGTGGCGGGAGAGCTGCCGGCCTATTGGGGGCTTTTGAAGGTGGCGAGGACCCATTCGCAGGATATGATTCTGCGCAGGGCATCCTGGGAACAGGGTGCGGACGCGCCCTGTCTGCAAGGCGCCCATGCGATTTTGGACGAGAATGAGGAGTGCGTGGGCTTCGTGGTGGTGGACATGACGGAGACGCATTTTGAGACCATTTTATCCGGCGCTTACGACGAACAGAACGGGATCGCCGTGTTAGACAGCTTCTGGGAGGATGTGTACAGCACGAAGGCGGCCAAGGAGGCGTCTCTGGCACAAACCCTCCGCACCCGATGGATGGCAGGGGAGGATCTGCGCCAGACCACAGACGGCATCACCTTTTACATTGCGCCCATCACCCGGACAGGTCTGTATATCATATTGGGGAGGGAACCTGTTTTTACGCAGGACGTGACCAATATGACGGCGGGCGTCATTATGATCATGGCGGTGTGCTCTCTGCTTCTTTGCGTACTGGCGGCGGGGGTGATGAGCGACTATTTGACTACACCGGTCAAAAGACTGACAAAGGCCATGGCCAGAGTGGAGGAGGGAGATCTGGATGTACAGATCAAGAGTGGCAGAAAGGATGAGCTGGGGCAGCTCTCGGCCAGCTTTGACGGGATGACCAGACAGATCAAGGAGAATCTGGAATTGCAGGTAAAGCAGCAGAAGGAGTTAAACGACAGCAATATTGCCATGATGCAGGCCCAGCTCAACCCGCATTTTCTCTATAATACGCTGGACACGATCAAGTGGGTGGCCAAGGCGCACCATGTGCCGGAGCTTGCCACGCTGGCGTCCGGCCTTGCCAGAATACTCCGCACAAGCATTTCCGAGGCGCCGTTTATCAGCCTGTCGGAGGAGGTCAGTCTGGTGTGCGCTTACATGGATATTCAAAAAATCCGCTTCGACGGCAATTTTTCCTACGACGTGGAGCTGCCCCTTGAGCTGGAGGAGTGCCGGGTGCCGAAAATGATTATCCAGCCCATTGTGGAGAACGCGATTTTACACGGACTGAAAGAGCGGGAGGACGGCCATATTTTCCTCAATATCTACGAGGAGGAGGCGGTTTTGTATGTGGATGTGTACGACGATGGCTGCGGGATGGATGAGGAAATACTTTCTCTTTTGAGAGAGAGAAACCGGGAGAAGTTAAAAGGCCATATCGGATTTTATAATGTGGACACGATTATCAGGCTGCATTACGGGATGCAGTACGGACTATATGCGGAGAATCAGCCGGGCGGCGGGACGAAAGTACGGATTACCCTGCCGGTGGCGACAGGTAACCTTATGTGAAACGGGATATATCCGCCGGAGGGGAGCGGCACGGATGTCCGGAAGAAAAATGTTTCGGAATGGAGAGGGCTATGTTTAAAATTCTGGTGGTGGATGATGAGAGTCTTGTGAGGAAGGGCATTGTCATGGAGACGGATTGGGAGGCGCTTGACTGTATGGTGGTGGCGGAGGCCGGAAACGGGGAGGAAGGACTGGAGGCGATTCATAAATACCGGCCGGATCTGGTGATCTGTGACATCCGTATGCCGAAAAAGGATGGAATTGAGATGGTTACGGAGCTTCGTGACGAGGGAAATGAAACTTATGTGATTTTTCTGACAGCCTACGATGATTTCGCCTATGCGCAGAATGCGGTTAAGCTGGGAGCCTCCGATTATCTGCTCAAGCCGTTTGAGGACGGAGAGCTGGAGGAGGCGGTCCGGCGCATCAAGAAGAAGGTGGAGGCGAGACAGCAGTCCGGCGGCAGGGCCCACGAGGAGGATGTGCTGGCTCACGCGTCCATTCAAAAGGGAGAAAAGAGCAAGTATGTGACGGAGGCCATGAATTATATTATGGAGCACTATGCGGACTCCGATATCGGCGTCCGGAAGATTGCGGAGTCGCTTGGCTTGAGCGAAGGGCATCTGAGCCATACTTTTAAGAAAGAGACGGAATATACAATCAATGCCTATATCACCCGCTACCGGGTGCGGATGGCCATGAAGCTTTTACAGAATTGCCGGTATAAGGTCTACGAGGTGGCGGAAATGGTAGGGTATAAGGATATTACCTACTTTTCCACGATTTTTAAGAAGGTCGCGGGGGTGAATCCGTCCGAGTATCAGGACAGGGTCGGAAGGGAATAGCAAATGGGATCCGGAGAGCAGAGTTACTTAATAAAATAGCAGAAATTTTAATAAAATAACAGATATCTCCTGTTGTGATGACAGCCATTTGTGCGTTATGCTCGATGCGGGAAACAGAGTCAGGTTTCAAAAGAAAAGAGGAGCGATTATGAAAATACCGACATTACAAGAGGCAAGAGAAATGCTGGCATGGGCAGATTCCTGCAATCCGGGACCATGGGCCGCCCATTCCAAAGCGGTGGCGGGCGCAGCCAGAAAGATCGCGCAAGTATGCGGTCTGGACGGCGATACGGCGGAGGTATTGGGGCTGCTTCACGATTTGGGAAGATATACAGGGCCGACAGCAATGCTTCATATTTATGACGGTTATCTGCATTTAAAGAAGAAAGGGTATGAGGATGCAGCGCAGATTTGCATTACCCATTCATTCCCCGTACAAAAAATTGATTACTATATCGGAGCTAATGATTGCAGTGAGGCGGTTTACGCAGAGATCCGCGAGGTGCTGGATAACGCGGTATATACAGACTATGACAGGCTGATTCAGTTGTGTGACAGCATTTGTCTGCCGGAGGGAGTTTGTCTTCTGGAGAAAAGACTGCTGGATGTTGCTATGCGGCATGGCGTAAAAGACGCCACTGTGGAAAACTGGAGAGCGATTTACAAAATCTGGCAATACTTTGAGGAAAAGAGTGGCAGAAACCTGTATACGCTGTTTGACGATGTGGTGGAGAATACGTTTGGGATAAAGATGTAAAATTGAATAAACAGTCAGGGAAATAAGCCGGATGATATGAGTAAAAGTGTTTCGCGGGAAGGTCTGCGGAACACTTTTTTTGTGCATATTCACAGAAATCTCAAAGAAATAACAGATTCGTCCCGTTTTTCTTTTGGCAATCTGTTTTTATAATAATATCAAGATACAAATCTGGGAAGGATAGAGAAACAAATGAAAGGGAGGTATAATTTATGAAGAAAAAAGCATTATCGTTATTACTGGCAAGCTGTATGATCGCAGGAAGTCTTGCGGGATGCGGCGGCGGAGCACAGCAGGCAGCGCCCGCGGCACAGGGGGAAGCTGCGGCAGAGGCGGAAACACCGGCGGCGCCCGCGGCAGATGAGGGAAGCGACAGCGCACCGGCGGCGGAAGAGGCAGCGCCTGTAGATGAGGCAAGCCTGACGGCGACACAGAAGATCATCCGTGAGGCGGAAGGCATGTCCATGGAAGATCTGGCGAAGAAGGCGATTGAGGAGTCCAACGGACAGACCTTCTACGGCGTGGGCAACTCCAGCCGCGGCAAGTCGGCGCTTCCGCTGTTTATCGAATACTTACAGACCATCGACCCGTCCTACAATATGGAGTTCGAGTGGCAGCAGCCTAAGAACAATAAAATTTTCGAGCAGCTCACGGCGGATTCCTTAAAGGAGAAAGGCACCTTTGCCATGACCCTGATTCAGGACGGTAACCAGATCGAGTCCAAGATGGTACAGACAGGCATTCTCGATACTTACATTCCGAAGGAGTGGGCTGAGGCAAACGGCACCACACCCGATGCGGTGGACGGGTTCCTGCCTCTCCAGACATTGAACAAAGTGTTTATGTACAACAATACAGGCAGTGCAAGTTATCAGAACTGCTGGGATTTCGTGGGTGAGGGCGTACATTCCCTCTATATGGATATTGATTCCGAGATCGTCGGCAAGAACTTCCTCTACATGCTCACGGAGGATACCTATGCTGCATGGCTGAAAGACGCTTTCAACGCACTGGACGCTGACAAACAGGCATATTTCCAGCCCACCATTCAGGCAATGGAATCTGAGGCGGCTGACCTTGGTCTCGGTGCGGACGGCGCATACGCGCTGGCGTGGATCAAACTCTGGGTAGAGAGCTATAATGCGCAGACAGACGACGGGCCGATCTGTAATACGCTGGTAACCGATTCCGCGACCGACCAGTCCGGACTTCTGGTATACTCCAAGCTCCGTTCCGTCGAGGAGTCGGCCGGTGTGTCCGTAAACAACATCAATGTGGCGGCATATCAGGATGGCTACACGGGAATCGGTGGTTACGGCTACTGCCATTATCTCTTCGTGACTGAGAACAGCCCGCTTCCCTGGACGGCATGTGCATTCATCGCATACATGACCTGTACCGAGGACGGTTTCAGCGCATGGGGCAAGGATATGGGCGGTTACTCCTCCAATCCTGAGGTGGCAGCGGCGACTGAGGCGACCTACGGCCACAGCAAGGGCGGCTATGACGATGCGGGCACCCTGCAATTCGAGGCGAAGAATGACAGAGGATATGACTGGTGGACCACCGACGGCGAGCTGGTGTTAGAAGATCCTGAGTACTGCGCATCTGTATCCTTCACGGTAGGAAGCTGGATTGAGCTTCTGACCAAATACAGCGAGGGTGAGGCAGCAGAGTAAGGCAGGAGAGAAAAGGAAGAATGCAGATGTGAAGCAATATACCTGGAAGTGGCATGTGACATGTCACTTCCATTTTAAAAAGAGAAGTGGAGAAGCTTATGGGTGAGAAGACGAAGACAAAATCCTCAGTGATTTATCTGAATAAATGTAAGACTTATTTTTCCAAACCCCAGAACATCATCCTGCTTTTGTTCGGCATCACGGCCACCCTGGGAACGGTGGCGCCGATTGTTGCCATTGTCAAGGACACGTTCAAAATCCATCCGGGCACCATTGATGCCCATTTGACAGGCAGGGCGACGGGGTATTCCGTAGTGAACTATGTGGATCTGTTCACAAGCAGACTGGCGAAGACAAATCTGTGGACGCCGATGTTAAACACAGTGCTTCTGGCGGTCTTTACATGCCTGATTTCGATTGTGTTTGGCGGGTTGTTCGCATTTCTGGTGACAAGAACCAACTTAAAATTTAAAAAGTACTTAAGCTCCATTTTTATTTTCCCGTACATCATGCCCCAGTGGACGCTGGCAGTTGTCTGGCAGAACCTGTTTAACAGCAATGCGGTGACGGGAACCTCGAACGGCCTTGTGGTGTCGCTGTTTGGCGTCACGGCTCCCAAGTGGTGGTGCATGGGACTTCTGCCCTGCGCCGTAGTGCTGGGCCTGCACTATGCGCCCTTCGCCTATATCATGATCGGCGGTATTTTCCGCAACATGGACGCCAATCTGGAGGAGGCGGCGACCATTCTGGACACGCCCAAGTGGAAGATTATGACGAGAGTGACGCTGCCCATGGTAAAACCGGCCATCCTCTCCACCATCCTTCTGGTGTTCGGAAGCGCGATGGGGAGCTACCCGGTACCGCACTATCTGGGGCTGACCACACTTTCCACAAAGTATGTGTCCATGAACTCCAAGTATACGGGTGAGGCGAGCATTCTGGCGATTATTATGATGATATTCGGCATCATGATTCTTGGATTAAACCAGATGAGCTTAAAGAGCCGGAAGAGCTACACGACCGTGACCGGAAAGTCCGGACAGATTTCTAAGATCAACCTTGGCAAAATAGGAAAATATGCGATCGGCATCGTGCTGATCGTGGTGACGTTCTTTACCAGCATTTTCCCGATCATTTCCTTTGCGATTGAGACTTTCCTGCCGAACCCCGGGGATTACAGCTTCCTGTACACGGGAGATATGAACAACCTGACGACCAAGTGGTGGGTGACGAGAGACAACAATGCGGGCGCGCTCTACGGCCAGCCCGGCATCCTCTTTAACAAAACCATATGGCACGCCTTTGGCGGCACGCTGCTAGTGGCCGTATGCTGCGCGCTGGTAGCCGGAACCATCGGCACTTTGATCGGTTACGCCGTATCCAAGAACAGAAGAAGCAAATGGGCAAACTATGTGAACAATATGGCGTTTCTGCCCTACCTGATGCCTTCGCTGGCAGTGGGTGCAGCCTTCTTTATCCTCTTTTCAAACGAGAAGATAAACCTCTTTAACACCTACGCGCTGCTAATCATAGCAGGAACGGTGAAATACATTCCCTTCGCCAGCAGGGCGGCGTTAAATTCCATGTTGCAGTTGTCCGGGGAGATTGAGGAGGCGGCGATCATTCAGGACTTGTCCTGGTTTAAGCGGATGTTCCGGATCATCATTCCGATCCAGAAATCATCCATTATCAGCGGCTACATGCTGCCGTTTATGACCTGCTTAAGAGAGCTGTCACTGTTTTTGCTCCTCTGTACACAGGGATTCATCTTATCGACCACACTGGATTACTTTGACGAGATGGGATTGTACGCGTTTTCCAGCGCGATCAACCTGATCCTGATCGTGGCGATCCTGATCTTTAACACATTAGTAAACAAAATTACCGGCGCAAGTCTGGATGAAGGTATTGGAGGGAAATAATATGCCAGAGATTAAATTGAGAGATGTGACAAAACGATGGGGAAAGTTTTATGCGGTGGATCATCTGGATCTGGACATCGCAGACAACTCCTTTATTACCCTGCTCGGGCCCTCCGGCTGCGGCAAGACGACGACGCTGCGCATGATAGCAGGTCTGGAGACGCCCACGAGCGGGCAGATTACCATAGGGGACAGGGTGGTGTTTGACAGTGAGGCGGGCATCAATGTCCCAGCCAACAAGCGCAAGGTGGGATTTCTGTTTCAGAACTATGCGCTGTGGCCGAATATGACGGTGTACCAGAACATTTCCTTCGGCCTGAGCAATATTCATGAGGAGATGCCGACTTATGATCTGGAAGCAAAAAAGTTAAACGCCAAGATCAATGCCTTGAAAAATCCGAAGGAGTTTATCAAGCTGATTGAGGAGTGCAGGGATAAGAGCGGTAAGCCTGATACGGATAAGATTTATCTGAAACTGATTGATACATACACGGTTTCCATTTATACGGCAAAGGAGCTTTACGCCTTAAAGATCCATGAGGCGTCCAATGTGGAGAAGGCCGCCGCGGACGCGAGAGAGAAGATGGAGCAGGAGTTAAAGGCGCGCTATGACTCCCACAAAAACAGCGGGGAGGAGCTGACTGAGGATTTCGCGGTTAAGCAGAACGGAAAAGTGGTAAAGAGCGTGAGGAAGCTGACGAAGGAGGAGGTGGACCTCTCCGTGCGCCGGGTTTCCAGAATCGTAAAGATCGGCATGTTTATGGACCGGTATCCGGCAGAACTTTCCGGCGGACAGCAGCAGAGGGTGGCCATTGCCAGAACCCTTGCACCGGAGCCGCAGGTGCTCTTTATGGATGAGCCGCTCTCCAATCTGGACGCCAAGCTGCGTCTGGAGATGAGATATGAGCTGCAAAGACTCCATCTGGAGACGGGAAGCACTTTTGTTTATGTGACACATGATCAGATGGAGGCCATGACGCTGGCAACAAAGATCTGTCTGATTAACAACGGCGTCTTGCAGCAGTACGACGCGCCGCTGGATGTATATAACAGACCGAACAACCTCTTTGTGGCGGACTTTGTGGGCAATCCCTCCATCAATTTCGTGGAAGCAAAGGGCACACAGCAGGGCGGCAGTCTGGAGCTTACCATACTAAATGACAAAAAGGCTGTCTTTACCCCCAATGAACCGATTGATATGGCACAGTGGTTCGCGAAGAGGGACGCCGACGAGAGAGAGGCCGAAGCCGCGAAAAAGAGAATCCTTGAGGACAAAAAGGCGGTGGAGAAAGGCAACAAGGACGAAGTGTTTAAGTATCATATCAGCAAGGTGGATGAGAGCGATTACAATATGCAGGAAGAGCCTGTTATCACCAACGAGGATTTTGTGATCGGCATTCGTCCGGAATGTATCAAGGTAGATGCGTCCGGGGAGATGGAGGGCATTATCTTCGGCGCCATGCCCACCGGTATGGAATCCACCATCAAGGTAGCCATCGGCGATTATCTCCTGACAGGCGTGGTGTTCGGCAGTACACTTTACAAGATCGGACAGAAGGAGCGGTTTAACATCGGCGGAAAGGATATCCTGCTCTTTGACAGAAAGTCGGGAAAGTGCATCACGGCGGGGCAGATTTCCATTTCATAAATTTATGCGAAGGAGAGAGCGCGTTACTTTTCACACCCGCACCATGCACTTGCTGCATGGTGTCGGAGCCAGCGCCAAAATGCCGGTTTTTAGGCATTTTGTGTGCATCATCGTTGCAATTCACACTGAATAATTGTAAATTAGTGCGAAATCTGGCGTGGGTGTGAATTGTAACGAGGGCGCAGCACATGCCGCGCTCTTTTTCTTTGCACTTGTTTTTCGGCCGGGAATCGGATATCATGTTTTTTATAGAGCGCACGCGCTGCGCGGGCTTTTGGAATGGCACGGCGCGGGGCGGCAAAACAACCAAAACGGAGGCACATATGAAATATCTGGTAATCGGCGCGGGCGGCACAGGCGGCAGCATCGGCGCGTACATGACAGAGGCGGGAAAAGACGTGACCCTGATTGCGAGAGGGGAACATCTGAAAAAGATGCAGGAGCAAGGTCTTAAGATGGAGACCACCAGGAAGGGAAACTACACCGTAAATCCTGTCAAAGCGACAGATATGGCGAACTATGACGAAAAGCCGGACATTATTTTTGTCTGTGTGAAAGGCTATTCGCTGGAGGAGACGATTCCCTTTATCAGGCGGGTGGCGAAAGAGACGACGATTGTGATTCCGATTTTGAATATTTACGGCACGGGCGGCAGGATGCAGGAAAAGCTGCCGGAGCTTCTGGTGACGGATGGATGCATCTACATAGCGGCGGAGATTAAGGAGCCCGGGACGATCTGGCAAAATGGAGACATTTTCCGTGTTGTATATGGCGTGCGGAAGAAGGAGGAGCTTCGGCCTGCGCTTTTCGGGGTGGCGAAGGATTTAAAGGAAAGCGGGATCGATGGCGTGCTGTCGGAGAACATCCGGAGGGATGCCCTGCAGAAGTTTGCCTATGTGTCGCCGATGGCGGCATGCGGCCTTTACTACCATGTGAGCGCCGGGGATGTACAGATAACCGGGGAGCCGAGAGATACCTTTGTGAAACTGATGCGGGAGGTTGATGCGCTGGCGGTGGCGATGGGCGTTCCGTTTCTCGCAGATATCGTGACGACCAATCTGCAGATTCTGGACGCGCTGAATCCTACGGCAAGCACTTCCATGCAGAGGGACATTTATGCGGGCAAGGCTTCTGAGATAGACGGACTGATCTATGAGGTGGTGCGGATGGGAGAAAAATACGGTGTGCCTACGCCCACATACCGGATGATTGCGGATAAGGCAAGAGAGGACGGGCTGCGATAGGCGCGTGTGACAGCAATTGATATATCGACGGTGACTCCGGTACCGCGTGGTAAGTGTATGGCGCGGGTGAGAAATCAGCCGGAAACCCGCTTTGACCTATATTGACACAGGAGGAAGAGATGGCGGAAAATACGGAGAAGAAATTCAAGGAAAGATATCTGGCGGGCGAGGCTGCCTTCGAGGAGATCGACGACTACAGTCAGGAGTGGGGATTTTCCGATACCACAGACACTTTGCGGGCGTATCTGGGACTCGATGAAGAGGAGGAGGACGCATGGGTGAGTGTGGGTGATGAAGCGTTGAAAGCGCTTTTAGACCGGCAGAAGGAGAGCTGAGAGGAACAAACGAAAACTGCGGGTATGTCATAGGAGAAAAAGAAACGCTGACCGGAAATGAGGAGGGTCGGCGTTTCTTTTTCCAAAGACTTTTGTCAGAACATATGCTGCCACAATGGCCACGGGTTTGGCGGCGGGCCGCAGAATCAGTCGGCGGCTCTCTCATGGACGCGCAGATAAAAAATCGACAGAGCAGCGAATACAAGGATATAACCGGCGGAATTGACCAAAAGAGCCGGTATATGAATTTCCATATTCGGATTGTTGGCCCGCATTCCCATACAGTAAAGCGAGTAGGGATAGTTCATGCCATAGTCCCGGTTGGTCATATACAGCCCGAAAATGCCGCCTGCAAGGGCGATGCCGACCGGAATGGCAAAGGAGCGGATCATCAGGGAAAAGAGAAGCTGCACACAGCAGATTACCACCGCTCCAAGCGTACCGCAAAGATACCACTCCAGTGCTTCCCGAGGAAAAGGACTCCTTATTCCGGCCAGTCTGCCGCATACATAAAACAACAGGAAAATCCACAGGTTTGCGAGAACAGAAACCCGTACTGCCTGCGTCAGCTTGCCCAGATAAAGTGTGGACAGCGGCAGAGGGGCGGTTAAAAAGCTGTTCCAGTTGTGCCGCGTGTGCTCCAGCCGCCACAGATAAGAGCAGTAAGTGCCGATCAGCGCGGGCATGAACAGATAGCAGAGAAAAAACGTGTGCTGGCTCCACAGACTGTACCATTCTGATTTTAAGACGCCGATATTCAGCGTGTAATTCATCGTGCCGAAGAAAGCGGATATTATGGGAAGCGAAAAAAACGCCAGCCATACCGGACTTCGTTTCAGTTTTAAGGATTCCGCCCTGACGGCTCTGATATAAAATGTAAGCATGTTGATGCCTCCTTATATGATAGATGTACTTTCGGAATCTCTCCGGCACCTGCCTTTGCGGCAGATTTTCCGAAAGTGCGTATAGTTTTTTGGCAGCGCCGTTTTTGAAGCGGGCAGCCTAACATTCTTTTCTGGAAAATAAAATCCTTCCGGCCGTGTAGAAGACCACAATCCATATAAAGATCATGGACACTGCACACAGTTCAACCCGCGAATACTGGCGGTAAAAGAAATGGATGACTCTGGTTTCCGGGTTCCAGTCCATAGCTGCCTGTGCGGCGGAGAGAAAGCCGCCCCACGGAAGAAAAGAGTACATTTTGATATACATCAGAATGAGTCCGAGCATGGAGCCGCCAAGTCCTGCGACCAGTGGAATCATCTGGTTAAAAAACAGCATGGACAAAAGGAGCTGTAGCAAATACAGGGACAGGCAGCAGGCCAGATGCAACAGGAATGCGGCGGCATAACGCTTCCATTCGGGATGCCCTGCATAGCCGCGGGCATATCCCAGGGCGATGATGAAGAGAAACTGCGCAATAGAGATGCCCAGAATAAAGAGCGCGCCGCACACCGCCTTTGCATGGTAAAGCGCACCCGGACGGCGCAGCGTGTTTAGCAGCTTGTAAGTGCTGCCTTTGTGCTCCGCGTCGGCGAGGCGGGAGGCAAGCACGGACATAACGGTGGGCATCATAATGACGCTTATGGGTGGAAGGGAGTAGAGCATTTCGATCCAGCCC
Source organism: uncultured Lachnospiraceae bacterium (assembly GCA_949051815.1). Lineage (GTDB taxonomy): Bacteria > Bacillota > Clostridia > Lachnospirales > Lachnospiraceae > UBA3282. The sequence continues at coordinate 27,190 of CARQVR010000003.1, read as the reverse complement.
TGCAGTTTTTCTTTCTCATCGGGGCGGGCGCCTGACCAGAGAAGCCATGCGAACTGGATCCCAATCAGGGCACACATGGTCAGCCCGATCTTCTTTCTTTTGATTTTCTTAAATTCTGTGCGCAGAGTGATCATAAGCTGCTCTCCTTTCCTGTCAGGGATAGGAAAATATCCTCCAGACTTTTTTCACGCTTTTCTATGCGGTAGAGCGAAATGTTTTGTGCGACGAGCTGTCTGCAAAGATTTGCCACATAAGCGTCGTCCATCATGGGCAGCAGAAGATACTCTTCCTCCTGTGCGGCCTCGATTCCGTTTTGCCTGAGCAGATCGAGGGCGATGGCTGTGTGACTGACACGGAGCGCAATCTGCTCTTTCGAGCGGGCGTGCAGCGATTCCAGCGAGTCCTGCCAGATCAGTCCGCCTTTTCGGATGATGCCCACATAGTCCGCCATCCGGTCAATTTCATCAAGCAGATGGGAGGACACCAGAACGGTCATGCCGTAGGCGGCCGGCAAGGAGCAGACCAACTCGCGCATTTCCTGAATACCCGCCGGATCAAGGCCGTTTGTGGGTTCGTCCAGAATCAGGAGCTTTGGAAAGCCGAGCAGGGCGGCGGCAAGACCGAGCCGCTGCTTCATGCCGAGGGAGTAGTGGTTGACCAGCTTTCCCCGTGCCTCGCTCAGACGGACAATTTTTAGCACTTCGCTGATATCCTTTTCGGAACAGCCCTTAAGCGTCTGGATGATGCGAAGGTTTTCCTCTCCGGTCAGATGACCGTAATAACTGGGCGATTCAATGAGCGAGCCTGTCTGCGCAAGGAGCTTCATCCGGTTCTTTTCGCTGACCGGCGTACCAAAGAGGGTGATACTGCCTTCGGTGGGTCTGGCCAATCCGAGAATCATTTTTAAGGTCGTGGATTTGCCCGCGCCGTTTGGCCCTAAGAAGCCGTAGACCGCGCCGGGCGGCACATGCATGTTGACGGCGTTTACACAGCGGTTTTTGCCGTACTGTTTTGTGAGATTATGGGTTTCTACCAGATATGGTGTTGGCATGGCGTTTTGTCCTTTCTTCGTTTATTTTGAAATTCGTGCCGGCAGGTTTGGCTTCATTGGCAATGAATCATTTTCAAAATACGATGAGCGTTGTCGGTACAGCGCATCGTGTCTTTGGGCTTGCCTGCCTGCTATGATCAGGATAAGGGAGCGGGATTACATGGGAATGAAGGAGAGATTACATTTACCTTAAGAATTGCGCGCGCATCTTTTCAGAAAATGCGGGAAGCAATATACTGATACTGTACCGGTTTTTATCGTGTAACAGAGTACGACGTGTAAATGTGGAAGGAATATCTTTGAAATGAGAGGAAAGGTCTATGAATTTATACGATTGTAAAATTCTGCTGGTAGATGATGAGAAGCCGCTGCGTGATATGGTTGGCAGTTTTTTGCGCGGCGCGGGATTCCATAAGGTGACAATGGCGGCTGACTGCCTTGAGGCGGAAGAACTGTTTGCGCTAAAAGAACCGCATCTGGTTCTTCTGGATGTCATGCTGCCTGACGGAGACGGGTTTTCCCTGTTCAAAAAGCTGAGAGAATTTTCCGAGGTTCCCGTGATCTTCCTGTCGGCGCGGGATGAGGACCAAAGCCGCCTGCGGGGACTGGGGCTTGGCGCGGACGATTATATCACGAAGCCATTTTTGCCGGAAGAGCTGCTTCTTCGTGTGACGGCGGTGCTGAAACGGGTGTACCGGGTAAAGGGTATGCAGGAGAAAGAGGTCATTGCGCTTGGCAGATGTACGGTCGATCTGGGCAGCGGCGTGGCAACATGGAACAGGGAGGCGAAGGACAGCACGGAAATGACACTGACGGCGAAAGAGTACGCAATCCTGCAAAAGCTGGCGCAGGAGAGAGGGCGGATTGTGACCATTGACGCTCTGTGTGACGCTGTCTGGCGGGAGGAAAACTACGGATACGAAAACACGCTGGTCGTGCATATTCGCAGACTGCGGGAAAAGATTGAGGAAGATCCCTCCCATCCGAAATATCTGCTGACGGTGAGAGGGCTGGGGTACAGACTGGTATGAGAAAAGTAAAAACAGAGCGTCTTACTTATAACTACAGAAAAGCGGCACGCTTTTTGCGTTACGGCGTATTGGCGTTTTTCGGCATTGCCGTCCTGACGTGTATACTCAATATTGTGTTCCTGATATCGGCCGGGGTAGTCTATGAGAAGAAAGAAGCGTGGTATATTTACGGGGAAAGGGTTATGGAAGCGCTGACCCTTACGCAGAATGGCTATACACTCGACGGGAAGATGGCGGAGGAGTTCGAGAAAAATGACCAGTGGGCAATGCTCCTTGATGAGAATGGGCGGGTGATCTGGAGCATTCGGAAACCGGAAGAATTGAAAGAGCAGTATAGCGGCCCGGAAATTGCCCGCATGAGCAAATGGTATCTGGAAGGATATCCCGTGCAGATGCGTGTCTGGGATGACCGGATCATGATTGTGGGTATGCAGAAAGAGACGATGTGGAAATATAATATAGAATTTTCTATTCCCTGGATGGAGTTTGTAAAACAGACAATTCTTATATTTTTTCTCATTAATTTCATATGGGTTGCAGCGCTGGCATTTATCTTTACGAAGCGGTTTATGAGGAACAGAGAGTGCGCACGTATTGAGTGGATCGCCGGTATTTCCCACGATATCCGCACGCCCCTGTCTGTGGTGATGGGGTATGCAGACACTTTGGAACACAGTGAGGGCCTGCCTGGGGAAGCCAGACAGCAGGCGGCTGTGATCCGGCATCAGAGTGTAGTTATGAAGGAGCTGATAGCGGATTTAAATTTAACCTCCCAACTGGAATATTCTATGCAGGCGCTGCGAAAAGAAAAGGTGCGCCCCGCTGAGGTTGTCAGGAGCGTTGCCGCGTCTTTTTTGAACGATTCTCTGCCGGGAGAACTGAAAATGGATGTGCAGATTGAGAAGGACGCAGAGCTGCTGTGCGTAAACGCCGACAGGCAGCTTTTTGCGCGGGTGTTTCGCAACCTCATTAATAACAGCATAAAACACGGCGGTAAACGCGAACCGGTGGAAATAAAGATTGCCCTGTGGGAAGAAAGAGGAAAATGCCTTATCCGTCTGGAAGATAACGGCGCGGGCTATTCGGAGGAGGTTCTGCGCCGCCTGCGCAGCAGGAAGAAAGCAGCGTCCGGCGGGAATATTCGCGGTCTGGAGATTGTGAAAAAGATTATTCTGGCGCATGGCGGAAAAATCCGATTCGGGAATGGAGAGGAGGGCGGAGGATACTGCCTGATCAGGCTTCGCCAAATGAAAAGGTAGAGGCGTAAAAAAATTCGCAGAATTGGGTATTCTGCGAATTTTGCATTACTACTTACTATACAAACAGGATTTTCTATATCTGACCACATAACTGACCATAATCGGCAGAAAGCGCATTGATATATTTTCGTTTGGTATCCATACTGGGATGAACATATCTGTTCAGGGTAATCTGCACATTGGAATGCCCCAGAATTTCGCTGAGACTTTTAATATCCATTCCGCTGTCAATACAATTTGTGGCAAAGGTGTGCCGCAGAATATGAAAGTTGTAATTGGGAGCATTGATTTTTTCCAGATACTTTTTGAAATGATTCTGATAAGTCCGGGGTTCCATCGGTCTATTGTTTTTCAGGACATATTCCTGTCCCTCCTGCCTGAATTGGGTAAGGATTGACAGCAATGTATCCGGCACCGGGATTTCCCGTTTAGAAAAAATGCTTTTGGGTGGCGTTTCTAAAAGCGTGGTTTTTGACGGCCCTTCTTTGCTTTCGATTCTCTGTACGGTTCTGTTGACATGAAGCAGCCCCCTTTCCTGATCAATATCATCCCACTTCAAAGAACATATTTCTCCCAATCGCAGTCCGGTAAAAAGGCAAAGGTATATTCCGGCTTTGGAGATATTCATGTCACTGTAAAGAAACCGGATCAGCCTTGTCTGTTCCGTGCGGTTCATTATCTCGATTGCAGATGTATGCCTTTGCAAAGTGCAGCCGGACAACGCAGGTACGGGATAACCATATTGCTTTTCCGCATAACGCAAAGTCTGTTTGATTGTGGCAAGAATATTATGTCTGGTCGCATCCGAAACCTCCAGCGCCGTCAACTGCGCCTGAATATGGCTGTTGGACATACGGGAAAATTTGTCGGAAGAAAAAAGAGGTTGGATATGACATGTGTAGAGTTTTTTATACTTAATATAAGTAGAATATTTTCTGTTCTGCTCGACCTCTTTGAGCCATTCCTCCATGAGCGCGCAGAAATAGGTATCGCAAACCCGCAGTCTGCTTCCTTGCCGCGAACTTTGTAAATCTGTGGATAACACATACATTCTGGCAGTAAGTTTTTCTTTCACTTCGCTGTAGGATTTTCCATAAACCGACAGATACCTCTTTTCACCGTCTGCGGTTATTACCTGATACCGGCCTTCCCATCTCCCGTCAGCACGTTTCCTGATGTTGTCACCTCGTCTTGGCATATGTAACTCTCCTTTCTGACCACTTTTTTGACCACAAATATACCATTAATAACAGTCCGTGTGACAAATTCCGACAAAAATTTACAGAGAGTTTAGCGGAAACGTTTTTTAGTCCTTGACACATCTTGAAACGTTTCTTATAATAACCACAAAGCATATTATTTCTCGACAACAAATGTTCGATGTAATATTATTTTACGTCAGTGTCAAATAAACCGGCACTTCATGTCGGTTTCCAATCTGTGTTTCAGAATTTCTATGCTTTTAAACCCATTCAAACAATTTAAAAGCAGGAGATTCTAAGATGAGGTCTCCTGCAGAGCAGGAGGACAAACTATGGATCATGCACGAATCAGAAAAGAGGACTTGTTTATGGAAATCAAGGGAGGCAAAGGGTATACCACAGCGGATATCGAGGCGTTGCCGGACGGAGAACGGGCGGAACTGATTGACGGTGAAATGTTTATGATGGCGCCGCCAATGACGGTACACCAGAGGATTCTTGTTAAACTTATTTTTGAAATTGAGACTTACATCCGTAAAAATAAAGGAAACTGTGAGCTTCTTCCGGCGCCATTTGGCGTATATATTAAGAAGGATAACCGCAATTATGTAGAGCCTGATATTTCCGTTATCTGTCATGGTGACAGGCTGGGTGAGAGAGGCTGTCATGGTGCGCCGGACTGGGTGATCGAAATTGTATCACCCTCAAGCAGAAAAATGGATTATGTGAGAAAGCCTGTCCTGTATCGGGAAGCAGGTGTGCAGGAATACTGGATTGTCGATCCGAAAAAAGAAACGGTCACCGTATATGAAGCGGATCAATGGGATATTCCTGTATGCCATTCCTTCTCTGTGCCGATTCAGGTGGGAATATATAAGGATTTGCAGCTTGATTTTACAGAATTTATGAAAAGCTGAATTGTAACTGCCAAAAAGTGACAGATTTGTCATTCGTGGCGAAATTGACAAACATCCTTATGTAAAGTATAATTTATGACGATACATAATTTGCGGGCAGTTAGGCGACAACTGTTCCTGACTGCCTCATTTTTCGCAGAATACCCAATTCTGCGAAAACGATTTGACAAGCCGGGGAGTAAGCAGAGCGAAATGCCGTCAAACACCATATGTAAGACTGTCTGCCAATATAATAGCGCACCTGTTTCAGAGGCGGATATGAAAAAGCTGCAGGAGATCGCGAAGGATTACAGCACGGTCAAGAACTACGTGTATCAGCGTTATGGCGGTGTCAAAAGTCTCCCGAAGATTTATCCGGGCTATACCGTGCAGAATGAAATGACGGCGAGCGGTTTGCGTGTAAACCTCGGGCTGCCGTCGGTGTACTTTTATCTGGCTGTCTTCGATGCGCTGGGTGATATCAAAAACCAGTGGACACAGACGAAGAGCAGGGTGGAAAAGTGCATTCGGGAAAATGAGAATCTGACACCGGAGGACAGACACTACCTGCGGTTTGTCATGAAGCAGAGCGATTGCTTTGAAGCAATTCTTCTGGAAAAGGAAATACAGCTTTCTGAGGAATGGGAAAAAACATTCCGGGAAGTGCGGAAAGATATCGACGAAAACCGTCTGAACCGGTATCTGTGCAGACAGGTCCGCAGGCACTTGAAGAAAATGCATACAGATACCGTGGACGGATTTTCCGCATCGGGGAAAGCGTATCGCTATGGCGATCACGGTATTTATCTCGCCATAAAGGAAAAGAGAAAGCGGATTTTTATACCCCTTACAGACAATAACCGCTATACGAAACAAATCTGTATCCGCATTTACCCGGAGAAGAGGAGCGTCGTAATCCACGCGCCTGTGGAGATGAAAGTCAGACGGCATAAGGACTATCACAGGGAAGTCGGGCTGGCGGTTGGAATCCGCACAATGTTCGTGACGGATGAAGGCAATATTTACGGCGAAAAGTACAGTGACTATCAGTACGCCCTTTCGGAATATGTCAGAGAGGGCAACATCCGGTATCGCAGGAATAAGGATAAAAACCCCGGCAGAAAAAAGTATATGGCAGGGAGAGAAAGGCTGGAAGAGGCTTTGCATAGCTACATTAATGCAGAGATTAACCGGATGCTGCGGACAGAAAAACCGGCCGCCATTTATCTGCCCAAGCTGCCCCAAAGCTCCAAAGCGGGTGTGAATAAGAAAATCAACAGTTCGGTCAGCATGTGGCAGAAGGGATATGTGAGAAACCGGCTGGCTCAGAAATGCAGGGAACAGTCCATTGAACTGATAGAGGTGTTTGGGAAAAATATCAGCAGCGAATGCAGCAGGTGCGGTGCAGCCGGCCAAAAGACAGACGGTGTTTTTTCCTGCAAATCCTGCGGCGCAGAACTGGCCGAACGGGAAAACACCGCAAAGAACGCCAGAAAACGCGGGCAGATGAGTTCATAATGAAAGATTTTACAGATGAATGTTTCCTTTGGGAAGTATTTTACCAAAACCGGTTCCGGAAGTAGGACTGTAAAAAATTTCTTTTGATAAAAACGGGCGTAACGGATTTGCGGCATATGCAAACCGTAACACCAACGGCATTAGAAGCCGGTTTCGGCCGGGTATTGGGTATGCCATGACCCGAGGGAACTTCTGAGAGGAAGACGTACCGGGAGCGAAGCGGACGGGAATACCGTCGGCAGCATCAAAAGATGTCCAATATGCCTTGTTAATTGAGCTGTGCAGTCTCAGATAAGCGTAATCGAGCATGCACGGCGGAACAGAGAAACCAGATGCAAACGCAGAAAATGCCTGCTTGCAGAAAGAGCATCAGGAAAGAAAGGGCGGTGATTGCGGTGGAAAAGTATAAAAAGAAAGATATGCTGCAGACAGTGGACACGCTGCTGAAAGCCAATGACGCCATCGTAAAAACCGCCGCTTCTAATCCGCAGGGAGTAGCAGAAGCGCTTGTGCAGTGTCAGGAGTCGGCTATTGCCCTTGGCACCTACATAGACACACTCGATGAGAAGTATGCAAATCTGGTTCATATACTGGAGGACTACTGTGAAAACATTTATCAGATAAGTGAGAGCCTGTCTGATGAAAATGTTTGTCGGAAAGTATCAAAAAAGATTCAAAAACAGTTGACCGGTTTACAAAACGGTATTAAATATGATCTGCCGGACGACAAAAAAGAAATCGTGTTTCTTCCATATAAAGCATCCATGTGGGATTCGCTTGAGAGCGTCTGGAAAGCGGCGCATACCGACCCTGAATGTGATGCTTATGTGATACCCATACCCTATTTTGATAAGAACCCGGACGGGAGTTTTCGCAAAGAGCATTATGAGGGAGATCAGTACCCCCGGTATGTGCCGGTTACCCGTTACGATGAATATGATCTGGAAGCGCGCCATCCGGATGTGATTTACATTCATAACCCCTATGACGAGTGCAATCACGTGACCAGCGTGCATCCTTATTTTTATTCCAAAAATCTAAGAAATTACACAGATAAATTAGTATATATTCCTTATTTCATTTTAGGGGAAATAGAGCCGGACAATCAGGCCGCGATTGACGGGATGAAACACTTTTGTTTTACACCCGGAACGATTTATGCCAATCAGGTAATTGTGCAGTCGGAAAATATGCGGCAGATCTATATCAATGAGTACATCAAGGCGGCAAAAGAGATGGGACTGCCAGGAGAACATGTAGACAGAAAGTTTCTGGAAAAGAAGTTTCTGGGGACGGGTTCGCCGAAGATTGATAAAGTATTGAGCACAAAAAAAGAGGATCTGGAAATTCCGGCGGAGTGGTTGAGAATCATTGAGAAGCCGGACGGGAGCTGGAAGAAAGTTATTTTCTACAATACAAGCGTGAGTGCACTTTTGAAGCACAGTGAGAAGATGCTTCGGAAGATGGAGTCTGTGTTTGCCATATTTAAGGAGAATCGGGATGAGGTGGCACTGCTATGGAGACCGCATCCGTTGATTCAGGCGACAATTGAGTCCATGCGGCCGGAGCTTTGGGAAGCGTATAAAGAGATCAGAAACCGGTATATTGAGGACGGCTGGGGAATCTACGACGATACGGCGGACATGGACAGGGCGGTGGCGCTTTCGGATGCGTATTATGGGGACGGGAGTTCTGTGGTGCAGCTTTGCCAGAAGGCGGGGCTGCCGGTGATGCTGCAGAATGTCATCGTTTTGTGACATGAGTAAGGAATGAAAAAACGAAATTCCAATATAAAGAATGGCAGGTTCAGATATATCAATGAGTACAGAAAAAAAGATATTGGTAACAGGGGCGGATGGATTTATCGGCAGTCATTTGGTGGAGGAGCTGGTAAGAAAAGGATATCAGGTAAAAGCGTTCGTCTATTACAACTCTTTTAATACGTGGGGATGGCTTGATACGCTGCCGGAGGATGTCATGCAGAGCGTTGAGATTTTTCAGGGAGATATCCGCGATCCCAATGGTGTGGAAGAAGCCATGAAAGGTGTGGATGCTGTTTTTCATCTGGCAGCGCTTATTGCGATTCCTTTCAGCTATCACTCGCCGGACACTTATGTAGACACCAATATAAAAGGCACGCTGAATGTGCTGCAGGCGGCCAGGAAGTCAGAGACAAACCGGGTGCTGGTAACATCGACATCCGAAGTTTATGGGACAGCACAGTATGTACCCATTGATGAAAAGCATCCTTTTCAGGGACAGTCGCCCTATTCGGCCACAAAAATCGGAGCGGACAGACTGGCGGAAAGTTTTTACCGGTCCTTCGGTATGCCTGTAACGATTGTACGTCCATTTAACACATATGGGCCGAGACAGTCGGCCAGGGCAGTCATACCTGCTATCATTACGCAGCTTTTATCGGGGAAAACGGAGATAAAGCTCGGGGCACTGACACCGACGAGGGACTTTAACTATGTAAAGGATACAGTACATGGCTTTATATCCATTTATGAGTCGGGACAGACCATTGGTGAGGAAATAAACATTGCGACACAAAGAGAGATTTCTATAGGGGAACTTGCAAAGGAGCTGATTCGCCAAATCAATCCGGATGCAGGGATTATATGTGATACGGAGAGGCTTCGGCCGGAAAAGAGCGAAGTCAACAGGCTTCTTGGATGCAATGAGAAGATCATGCGGTTGACGGAATGGAAACCAGTGTATTCGTTGGAAGAAGGATTGAAAGAGACGATTGCGTTTTTGAGGGACAATCTGGACAGGTATAAGGCGGATATCTATAACATATAGGACGAAGGAGAATGGCATGAAAATATTAATGGTAGTTTATGACAATGATTCTTATATTTCATGGTTTCCACAGGGACTTGCGTATCTGGCATCTGCAGCGCGGAATGCAGGACATGAAGTGTCCGTATATCAACAGGATATTTATCACTGGCCGGACAGTCATCTGACGGAATACCTGGATAAAACCTCATTTGATGTTGTAGAAGTGAGTGTAATTGGCGGATATTATCAATACCACAAATTATTGTCGCTTTCGAAAGCAATAAACGCGTCCCGCAGAAGAAATTCATTTAAGTATACAATCGGAGGACATGGGCCGGCGGCCGATCCGGAATTTTTCCTGAAAAAGACAGGGGCTGATGTGGTTGGCATTGGAGAGGGAGAGATTACTTTTGTAGAACTGCTGGATGCGTTTGCAGGGAAACGGACATGGGAAAGTGTGGATGGAATTGCCTTTTTAGATAAAGAAGGAAAATATATAAGAACAAAGGAAAGGGAACTGATAGAAAATATTGATGAGATCGCATGGCCTGCCTATGATCTGTTTGACATGACGCATTATACGCTGTTAAGACTGCCGAATATCAGAGGCAACGAGCGGTGTATGCCGCTTCTGTCAGGGCGGGGATGTATTTTTGCGTGTAATTTCTGCTACCGCATGGATAAGGGATTCAGGCCGCGAAACGCGGAAAGTATTATCGGGGAGATAAATTTTCTTAAGGAAAAATATAATGTGAGTTATATTGCCTTTTCTGACGAACTGTTAATGAGTTCGAGAGAAAGGACATTGGAACTGTGTGACGCTTTTATAAATGCAGGGCTGGATATCAAATGGGATTGTAACGGACGGCTTAACTTTGCGGATATTGATGTTCTGGAAAAAATGAAAGAGGCAGGATGTGTATTCATCAATTACGGTATAGAGTCATTAGACGATGAGACGCTTAAGGTTATGCACAAGGGTTTAACAAGAAAAATGATTATACGGGGTATCGAGAATACGCTGCAGGTTGGAATCAGTCCGGGACTTAACATTATATATGGAAATATTAATGAGCCGCTCAGTGCAATTGATGATGCGGTAGAGTTTCTCCTTAAATATGATGATCATGCACAGATGAGAACGCTTCGGCCTGTCACACCCTATCCGGGGACGGAGCTGTTTGAATATGCGATAGAGCACGGAATGGTGAAGGACACAGAAGATTTTTATGAAAACAAGCATGTCAATTCTGATCTGTTAGCAGTGAACTTTACACAGTATTCAGATGAGGAGATTTATGAAGCGCTTTATCATGCAAATGTAAAACTGATACAGCGGTATAACGAGATACAGATACAGAACTCCGAAAAAATATGCAGGGATCTGTATTATAACAGAAACGCTGCATTCAGGGGATTCAGACAGATATAAGCAGATGGGTATAGTGATGAAAGAAGAAATGTATATCAGGGCGGATAATACGATTCTTGAGGCAATGCAGATGCTGGACAAGAACGCGAAGAAGATATTGTTTGTACAGGAACAGGGAATTTTGCTGGCGGCATTGACAGACGGAGATATCCGCAGATGGATATTAAAAGGCGGTGATCTGAAGGCAGAAGTAAGACAGGTAGCAAATTATCATCCTATATGCTTGCAGGAAGGACAGACTCATCTGGCAATATCTACTATGAAAGAATATGCGGTAGATGCGCTTCCTATTGTGGATGACAAGCATCGGATAAAAGAAATTATTTTTCAAAATGGTTTGGAACATAAGCTTTCGAGATTTGAAAGGGAGATTCCTGTGGTGATGATGGCAGGAGGTCTGGGAACGAGGCTTTCCCCTTATACCAATATTCTGCCGAAACCTTTAATCCCCATCGGAGAGTACCCGATTGCAGAACATATCATTCACAGGTTCCGCGCATACGGATGTAACTGTTTTTATATGATTGTCAATTACAAAAGAAACATGATAAAGGCATACTTTGATGAGCTTGAGAAAGATTACCGGATTACATTTATTTCGGAAGAAAAGCCGCTTGGAACCGGCGGGGGAATCAGCCTGTTAAAGGGAAAGATTGGGGAAACCTTTATTCTGACAAACTGCGATATAGTGATAGACGATGACCTGACAAAGGCATATAAACAGCATGTGGCATCCGGCAATGTGATTACCATGGTATGCTCTCTGAAAAATTTTACGATTCCCTATGGCGTGGTAAATGTGGGGAAAAACGGAATGATTGAATCCATGCAGGAAAAGCCGAACATGTCGTTTTTTACAAATACAGGCTGTTATTTTGTGGAACCTGAGGTAATAGAAAATATGGCATATAACGAGCCGGTTGACTTTCCTGCGGTTATTGAGAAATATATGGCAGGTGAGAAAAAGGTTGGCATTTATCCGATCGGCGAAGACGCATGGCTTGACATGGGGCAGTTTGAGGAACTGGAAAAGATGAAAGAGAGACTTGGTTGCTGACATGGAAGACATCATTCTGCTTGGAACCGGGGGACACGCCCACAGTGTAGCTGACAGTATTGAACGGGCCGGAAAATACCGTATCGCGGGCTTTTTAGACAGGGAAGGGATGCAGGAAGCATTCTACAGAGAATATCCGGTCCTTGGTACAGATGCTGATATGAAGCGGTATTATGACAGAGGAATCAGGAATGCTTTCGTGACAGTGGGATTCATGGGACATGGGGATGTGAGGGAACGTCTGTACCGGCAGTTAAAAGAAACCGGTTACAGGATACCGAATATCATAGATGACACAGCAGTTGTTTCTCATAATGCTGCACTTGAAGAAGGTATTTTTGTAGGGAAAAAAGCGGTTGTCAATGCAGGGGCCGGTATTGGAACGATGTGTATTGTAAATACGGGAGCGATTGTGGAGCATGACTGTCAGGTGGAGGACTTTTCGCATATAGCGGTGGGAGCGGTGCTGTGCGGAGGGGTGAGAGTAGGGAAGGCAGCATTTGTCGGTGCAAATGCGACCGTGATTCAGGAGAGAAAGATCGGAAACCATTGTATTGTCGGAGCCGGAGCAGTAATCTGCAGGGATATGCAGGATAACAGAATCCGGTATGGAGCGACAGAGAAAGAGAATGTCGGGGACTGACAGGATGAACCATGTATTTGTAATAGCGGAAGCCGGAGTAAATCATAACGGGAGTGTGGAAATTGCAAAACAACTGATTGATGTGGCTGCGCAGGCAGGGGCGGATGCGGTAAAATTCCAGACTTTCCGGGCAGAGAATATGGTGTGCAGAACCGCTGCAAAAGCGGCATATCAGATTGATTCGACAGGAGAATCGGAGACACAATATGCCATGCTGAAAAAGCTGGAATTGACAAGACAGATACATGAGGAACTGATGGAATACTGTAAGGAAAAAAATATTCTGTTTTTGTCGACGCCGTTTGACGTTCCGAGCGTCAGGCTGCTGGCGGATCTGGGTATGCGGATATGGAAAGTGCCCTCCGGGGAGATTACAAACCTTCCGTATCTGCGTCACATAGGGAAGTATCACCAAAAGGTGATTCTTTCAACGGGAATGAGCAGCATGGATGAGGTGAAGGCTGCGGTTGCAGTGTTGCGGGAGAATGGTACGCAGGATATAACGCTGCTTCATTGTAACACACAATACCCGACACCGGTGCCGGATGTAAATTTGCTGGCGATGGTGAGTATGGGTAAGGAACTGGGGCTTCCGGCAGGATATTCCGACCACACGCAGGGGATAGAGATACCCATTGCCGCCACAGCGCTCGGCGCGGTGGTGATTGAGAAACATTTTACGCTTGACCGGAACATGGAAGGACCGGATCACAGGGCAAGTCTGGAACCGGATGAATTGAGGCGGATGGTGGAGGGGATCAGAAAGACGGAACAGGCTCTGGGCGATGGTGTAAAGCGTTTATCCGAATCGGAGAAAGGGAATGTTTCTGTTGCCAGAAAAAGTATTGTGGCAGCGGAGAGTATCAGAGCGGGAGAGTATTTTACAGAAGAAAACCTGTCGGCTAAACGCCCGGGGACAGGGATCAGTCCTATGCTGTGGGACGAGATCATAGGAAGAAAAGCAGACCGAGATTATAAAGTGGATGAGATGATTTTGATATGAAAAAAGTATGTGTCATAACAGGGACGAGAGCAGAATACGGCCTGCTGAAACCGTTGCTTAGAAAAATAGACGATGAAAGAGAAGTGCTTTTGCAACTCGTGGTGACAGGAATGCACCTTTCGCCGGAGTTTGGTTTAACCTATCGGGAAATAGAGCAGGACGGATTTGGGATTGCAGACAGAAATGAAATGCTGCTCAGTTCCGATACGCCAAACGGGATTACAAAGTCAACGGGTCTTGGGATGATAGGATTCGCGGATATTTTTACAAGGCTTGTACCGGATATGGTGGTGATACTGGGCGACAGGTACGAGGCGTTTGCAGCGGCAGCCGCCGCAATGATACACAGAATACCCATTGCACATATACATGGAGGAGAACTGACTCTGGGAGCGGTGGATGACAGCTTCAGACACTCTATAACCAAAATGAGCACACTTCATTTTGCGTCGACAGAGATATACAGAAGACGCATTATACAACTGGGAGAAAGTCCTGAGAGAGTATTCTGCGTCGGCGCTCTGGGAGTGGAAAACATAAAAACACAAAAACTGATGAGTAAGGATGAGCTGGCAGAAAGCATTGGTTTTTCTTTTGATAAGCCTTACCTGATGGTGACATTTCATCCGGTTACTTTGGAAAGGAATACTGCAAAGGAACAGTTTGAAAATCTGCTTCAGGCATTTGAAGAGTTTCAGGAATACCGGATTATGTTTACGAAGGCAAACGCAGATACGGATGGGAGAATTATCAATCAAATGATTGATAATTATGTTGCGGAAAATGGAGATAAAGCCAGAGCATATACTTCTCTGGGGATGGAGAGATACCTGAGCGCGCTGGGTTACTGTGAAATGGTAATCGGAAATTCATCCAGCGGAATATTGGAGGCTCCGTCTTTTCACATTCCGACAGTGAATATAGGAAACAGGCAGGACGGGCGTGTGAGAGGAAAAAGTGTGATTGACTGCGGATGCAGTGCGGAGGAGATAGCCGGGGCTATCCGCGTGGCACAGGAGATGAACAGGAACGGAGTCCTGCAGAATGAACCGGGTCCATATGAGGGAGAACATACTTCTGAGAATATTTTGAAAATCATGAAAGAGCATCTGACAGAGGGAATGAGTGTCAGGAAACGGTTTTATGATCTTGCGTGAGGTGCCATGCAGCGAAGAAGGGACAATGTTGTGAAGATTTGTGTGATAGGTCTGGGTTCCATGGGAAAAAGAAGAATCCGGCTTTTGAAAGAAATAGACAAAGATATGACAATAACAGGGATAGACAGCAATGAGGAGAGAGCAGAGAACGTTTCCTGTGAGTATGGAATAGAATGCTGCTCCCGGCTGTCCGAAGTGGAAGGTGTGACTGATTGTGCTTTTGTGTGTACGCCGCCACAATTTCATGCGGCGATTATCAATGAATGTCTTACCAGAAGCCTGCATGTTTTTTCGGAAATCAACCTGATTTCTGATTTGTACGATGAGAATATGCGGCTGGCAGAGAAGAAAGGAAAAGTTTTGTTCCTGTCGTCCACACCACTATATAAAGAAGAAATGCGGTTTGTTGATGCCAGAGTCAGACAGAGCGGCAGGCCCTGTGTCTATCAGTACCATGTGGGTCAGTATCTGCCGGACTGGCATCCATGGGACAGGCTGAATGAGTTTTTTGTAAGTGAGAAGGCGACTAACGGGTGCAGGGAACTTTTTGCGATTGAGCTGCCGTGGATAGAGTATACGTTTGGCAGGATAAGAAAAGTTCATGTTATAAAAACGAAGCTGACAGATTTGCAATTGGACTTTTCAGATACCTATCTGGTGCAGCTGGAGCATGAAAATGGAAACATGGGTAATCTGACCATAGATGTAGTCAGCAGGCAGGCGGTCCGGAAACTGGAAGTGTTTAATGAGGATTTATATATCAGATGGGACGGTACGCCGGATTCTTTGTACGAGAAGAACATGGAATCTTCTGAACTGAAACAGGTTTCAGCAGGGGTGTACGCCCATGAGAACGGGTATGGGGAGTCAATTAATGAGTACGCGTACAGAAAAGAAATCGAGGAATTTTTTGAAGTAATAAAGGGGAAAAAACCCTTATATGGTTTTGAACAGGATCGGGAGATATTAAGACTGATAGATGAGATTGAAAGGTAGGATGCCTGGTTGAAGACTTGCATTATAGGTTTGGGGTCTATTGGGAAGCGGCATACGAAAAATTTAGTAACTGTGTTAGAAAAGCGCGGCTATGCGTTTGAAATAGATGCTTTGCGCAGCAGTAGAGCAGCGTTGCCGGATGAAATAGACAAGATAGTACAGAATGAGTATTACTGTGCGGATGAAATGCCGGATGACTATGACGTTATATTTGTCACGAACCCGACAAATTGTCATTATGACACGATGAAAAGGGTTCTCACGAAGACCCGGCATATGTTTATCGAAAAACCTGTTTTTGATTCCCTGGCCTATGATTTGGGTTCACTGACATTACGGAGTGACAGCGTGTATTATGTAGCATGTCCTTTAAGACATAAAAGTGTTATGAGATATGTGAAGGAGGAGATTCTCTCAGAGGAAAAGATGATATCGGCCAGAATACTGTCAACTTCCTATCTTCCGGCATGGAGAACCGGAGTGGACTACAGATCTGGCTATTCTGCGCATGAGGATATGGGGGGCGGTGCTACGAGAGATTTGATTCATGAGTGGGATTACGCATTAGATTTGTTCGGCAATCCTATTAAGGTATACCACATAAAAAAGCATATTTCGAATTTGGACATAGACAGTGATGACATCTCGGTTTATATAGCGGAATATCCCGACATGATTCTGGAAATGCATCTGGATTACATAGGGCGAAAGACAGAGCGCGTTCTTCAGCTTTTTACAGATAGAAAACGAATAGATATTGACTTGATAGGAAATATGATTGTTGAATATGCCGGGGATAAGTTGATAAGTGAAAAAAGCTTTCCGAAGGAAGACTGTTATATAAATGAAATGGAATATTTTATAGACTGTGTAGAAAGGAAAAAGAGCAATATAAATACGGTGGAGAATGCGTACCATACATTAAAGATTGCTCTGACCGAAAATAAGGAATGAATATTTTATTTACTATATGTGCCAGAGCAGGATCAAAAGGTGCTGCCGGGAAGAATATCAGGGAGTTTTGCGGAAGCCCATTGGTGCATTATACCTTAGCGGTATATGAGAAATACAAAGAGAAATACAGAAATTCCCAACATGAAATTAGTCTGGCCGTAAATACGGACAGCCGGCAGCTGCTTTGGCAGATTGACCAGAAAGGAACAAAATATATCTTTATACAGCGCAAAAAGGAACTTGCAGGTGATACGGCGGCAAAAGGCGATGTGATCAGGGACACGATGCTGGAAGCCGAAAAAGTGAAAAATACAATCTATGATTTGATTGTAGATTTGGATATAACGTCTCCGTTAAGAAATCTTGCGGATGTGGAAGGAACCATTAATCAGGTAACACAGTGCGAAAAGTGTAATTTTGCATACAGTGTTGCGAAATCCCGAAGAAGTCCTTATTTTAATATGGTGTGCAAAAATGAGACAGGGTTCTACGACAGGGTGATTTCTTCTGACTATACAGCGAGGCAGCAGGTGCCGGAATGTTTTGATATGAATGCTTCCATATATGTATATACAAGGGCGTATTTATTGGACATGTGCGCTGAAAATCGCTTTGCATTGATTTGGGAGATGGAAGATAGTCTGGTTTTGGATATTGATAGTGATAATGATTTTGAAATGATGGAGATGCTGGCGGGATATTATTGGAAATGTGGTAAATATACAGACATAAAGGATGTAAAACAGCTATGATATTTTATCCTTCTAAAGAAAAAATTTATCGAATTTTACAGAACCAATTATCTTCATTTTGGGAAGGGCTGTATGACTGGGCATTTATAGAAAAGGCAGCGGAAGTTGCGTTTGAAAGAGTAAATGAGAATTTACAACAGTCTAATATAGGGAGATTTAAAGGGGAGAAAGGCTGCATTTTTTCAGTGTATGATACGACAATATGGGGAATTTTCTTATACTGTCTGGCAAATACATTAGGTGATATGAAACGTTTGGATGAAGCCAATGTTATATATTATTTGAACAAAGTAATGCATTCTGTTGACTGGTTTTATGAAATAGAATTACCGGTTCATTTTATGACAGAGCATCCGCTGGGAAGTGTGCTTGGCCGGGCTGGGTACGGTGACTACCTTATGGTTTATCAGGGAGTGACAGTGGGAGGAAATCGAAAAGAAGAAAAGATAGTATATCCGAAATTGGGTAATAATATTGTGCTGTATGCAAACAGCACGGTTCTTGGTGATACGATAATTGGAAATAATGTAATTGTTTCGGCTGGAACGATGTTGATGAATGAGGTAATTCCGGATAACTGCATTGTTTTTGGAAGAACGCCGAATATTACTATAAAAGAGAGAAACAGGACGGATATAAAGCAAAGAACAAGTCATCTTTGGAAATGGAGAGAGTAGTGCTCATGAAAAGTGATAGTGATAAAAGACAGTTATCGTGTCCTTTATACAATTTTATCGTTAAAGAGGGATATATATACTGCTTTTCGTGGAAATTTAATTTCTGTTTTGTGTTTGATGTTGTGTCGGGAAAAATAGTTGAAAAACAGGTCATGGAAGAATATCCGGCAAATGCTTATATGCTGTTTCGGTTAGCTGATGCAGGAGATAGTATAATAGCATTTCCGTATATTGCAGATTATATTTTAAAGTGGGATATACATTCAACAGAATGCACCAAGGTAGATCTGCCGGCATCCTTATCTAATAATGTTGGTAACAGAAAATTTAGTGCGTTTGCACTAAAGGGGAAGGAAATGTTTCTTTTTCCGGCTGATACAGATCAGATCTGCCGTTTTGACTGTGTGACAAATGAGATAAGAGAAGTATTTGACATAAGGAAATATTTATCTGAGAAAAATCAATTACAGGATTCTTTTTTGTTTGCAAATGGGAGTTACTTATTTAATGATACGGTGTATCTCGGGTGTTGGGGAACTAATAATATAGTGAGTTTTGATACACATAGGAATATGGTAAAGCTTATATCTGCTGAGGGGATAGGTTCGGGGATAAGAAGTATATGTGGAAACAAAAACAGTATATTTGTATTGTCAGGAGACGGTGAGTTACTCATCCGAAATATAGAAGATAACAAAGAAATGGTTGTAAAGATTTGCGGAGAAGGGGAAGAACACTGGTGGAATACAGGGGAAGAGCGAATGTTTTATTACGCCGGATATGTATTTGCTTTTGCACAAAAAACAGAGTTGTCAAAGAGAATACGGATTTTAGACGGACAAGTAGAAGATGTTTTTGAAGAACAGAGCGTTTCACAAATGAAACACGGAGATGCAGATACTGAATTGCTTTTTGGTGCATTTAATCAGGATCAAGGGATAGTTTATATATATTCCACTCAGGGTAACATATATTGGTTTGATGTTGTTTCAAGGGAAAAAACCGGAGACTCCTGTTTAGAGTATGATGCGGATGAATTGGCACGATGGATTAAAGAAAATGCTAAGAGTGATAATTACATGAGGGAAGATGAATATTTGTATGGCCTGTCGGATTTAATGAATCGGTTGTTAAAGGCAGAAAAGAAGATGAAGCATTCTTTGCCATGGGCAGATGCGGGTAAGAGTATTTATCTGCATACGATAAAGGAGTGAAAGGAATAAATACAGGAATGAAAAAATTTTTAGCTTTGACTTCTATAGAGGAGGCGATAGATCCTGCCGCAGAAGAAATTGTCTATATCGAAAATGGCTGTTTGAAAAAACAAGAGGATATGGCAGATTTTGACTATGTTGATAGGCCGTTTAAGACAAATGATGAATTAGCCATTCATATAAAAAAAGCAGGTGAAGAATATAAAATAATATTAAAACAGCTTTCACTTGCACTTAATAATATTCATGGTGAAAGTCTATCTACTGAAGCATGGGATGAAATACTTCATATGTGGTTGCCATATTATATAGAAGCAATGTATAGTAAATATTTGCACCTAAAAAAAGCAATTGCAGATAATGTTGAACTTTATACAAATATATTAGCAGAGTCCTCATTTATACATCCATATTTTGCACAGGGATTTTGGATGTGGTCCTTAAAAAGAGAGGATTATAATTTTCAATTATATTCACATGTGGCACAGTTTTTGGGGATTGAAATAAAAAAACGGGTTGAAATTCGAAACGATTATCCAAGCCAGACGATTAGAAAAGAGAGTAAACATAGATATAAAAAAGAAAAATTTTTAAACGTTCTGGGGAAACGGGCAGAGACGATTATAATTTGTCCTGATCACTATAATTTCAATTTATTTGAGTTGCTAACAATAATTATTAAATCGAGATTCCGTATAGGAGTCTTTTATCCTAATGTAATAGAAGTGGAATTAAAAGAATTTGATGGCAAATACAGGGAAGGACTGAAAATTCCAAAGGAGGACAACGATTCTGAGTTTGTTAAAATGATAAAAGATTATATTTTTACAGATATTCCTACCATGTATTTAGAAGGTTTTCAAGAAAGCATGGAAGTTCTAAGAAGTTATCGATGTAGTAAAATTATTAGTACTGAAGATTATTGTATTCATTTGGCGGCAATTTTAATGGGAAAAACCAAAAATGCTATGGGGAAAATATATTTTATTCCAGTTGGTGGCGATGGCAATATTTGGCAGGGAAGGAGTGAAGCGCGGGCAGACAGCGAAGTTGCGGATGTATTATATACCACAGGATGGCGAGATAAAGATTTTGAATGTGAACTAAGAAGAATAACAAACCCGAGATATTGGCGAGCTAAAAAAAGCATCAGAAACGTCGAAAAAAGGTATGATATATTATATTTGGCGTCTATTACGTGTGCGTATTGCACGGTTTTGAGTAATATGAATAGCATTTTTACTAAAGAATATATTGAGGACAGTTTATCATTTGTAGATCATTTGGCGAAGGATGAGTTAAGGGTAAAAATACGGTTGTTTTTGGAAACGGGCTGGAATCTGCCTAACAGAATAAAAGGAGAGGTAGAGATAGATAATTGGAGTAGCATACGATTTATTGATATGGTACAGGAATGTCGATTGTGTATAGTTGATTCTTTTGGAACAGCTTGGGCCGAAGTATTAGCAATGAGAATTCCTCTTATTATGGTAATACCAGAATATATGGAGTTTTTTACAGACAAAGGATGGGAATTAATAAATAAGCTAAAAAGTATAGGGATGTATTACAATAATTATCAGGAAGCAGAAATGTACATAAAAAATAATATTGAAAATATAGAATTATGGTGGAATGATAAGTTGCGTCAGGGAGTGGTTGAGCAGATATGTGAAGAGTATGTTTGGTGTGCGGATAATGCTAAAAAGGAATGGATCAAGGAGTTTATAAATATTGCAAAAGAATGAGAAGTAAATAGAGGGGGAAAAAGAATATGACTTTACAGCAGAGAGTAGAAGTGATAAACAATAAGTTGAAATTACTGCAAGATGCCAAAAACATAGTAGTTTGGGGTGGAGGGCAGCATACTTCAGAACTGTTTAAAGAAACGGAGTTGCTTTCTTATAAAATAAAAGAAATCGTGGATATTGATAATAGAAAATGGGGAAAATCATTCTTTGGATTAATTATTAAAAGTCCAAGGGAAGTCGTATGGCAAAATATTGATGTAGTGGTGATTTCTGCTCCTAATTATGAAAAAGATATAATTGATAGCTTAAGGAAACATTATGATTATTTTGGTAAAGTTTTAAGTCTTTATGAAGAAGGTAATTATACGCCGTTTTATTTGCTATATGACGAAACCAAATCACAGATAGGCTATTTGGGGGACTATCGCAGCTGGAAAGAAGCTGAAAATGATAGTATAGGATATGGAGACACCAATATTTTGGAAAAGGTGATTAGCGCCATAGAAAAGGTGAAGAATGGGGAAGCGGCATGGGAGAGAGACAGTTATTTGTTTTATTATGAAAAATATGTTCACAGCATATGTGCACCTATATTGAGATGTGCTCTACAGAATGAAAATCAGGGTGTACGGGTATTAGATATAGGTGGATCGCTCGGGAGTACGTATTTTCAAAATAGAAAATATTTATCAGATGTATTTAGAATGGAATATGTTATTGCAGAACAAGATAATTTTGTAGAATACGGGCGTAGGAATTTACAAAATGAAACCTTGAAATTTATTAAAAGTACAGATGATTGGGAGAAATTTGGACGCTACGATATAATATTATTATCGGGCAGTTTAGGTTACATTCCTTTCTATGATGAAATCATTATCAAAATTCGCAATATGCAGCCACGGTATATAATTCTGGATAGATTGATGATTGGTAGTAGGAGGCGTATATGCCGACAGACTGTGCCAAAAGAAATATATTTGGGAAGTTATCCAGTTGTAATATTCACAGAAAACGACATAAGATCTTTTTTTGAGCCTGACTATAAAATGATAGAAAATGACATATCCAGTGTACCGGAAAAAGCATATTTTGTAGATGGACAGGCAGAACATAAATATTATGTTTTTGAATATATGGGATCACCAAAAATATCTGATGACTAAAGATTTAACTTAGAAAGAGGAATTTGATGAATATGCATTTTATACCGGTAAATGAACCGTTACTAAACGGAAACGAAAAAAAATATTTATGCGAATGCATTGACACAGGATGGATCTCCTCAGAAGGTCCGTTTGTCAAAGAATTTGAGCAAAAGATGAGCGCCACAGCCGGACGTAAACATGGCATTGCCGTATCCAATGGCACGGCGGCTCTGGAAGTGGCGGTACAGGCCCTTGGAATAGGGGAAGGCGACGAAGTCATCATGCCGGCTTTTACGATCATATCCTGCGCAATGGCGGTGACTAAGCTTTGCGCTGTTCCTGTGCTTGTGGACAGTGACATATATACATGGAATATGAAAGTGGATGAGATTGAGGCTAAGATAACGCCGAGGACAAAAGCCATCATGATTGTTCACTTATACGGGCTGCCTGTTGAAGTGGATTCCATACTTGCACTGGCAAAAAAGTATGACCTGAAAGTGATAGAGGACGCGGCGGAGATGCATGGCCAGACTTACAGGGGAAAGCCCTGCGGGAGTTTCGGGGATATCAGTACATTCAGCTTTTATCCGAATAAGCATATTACAACGGGCGAGGGCGGTATGGTGGTGACGGACGATGACGGGCTGGCAGAGAGGTGCCGGATGCTGCGGAATCTCTGTTTCAGGAAGGATGTCCGCTATATACATGATGAGATCAGCGATAATTACCGGTTTACCAATCTCCAGGCAGCGGTCGGGCTTGCCCAGCTGGAACGGTTAGAAGAGTTTGCAGAGCGAAAGCGTGCGATGGGAAGGTACTATACAGAACGGTTAAAAGATATAGAAGGACTTATTCTTCCGGTTGCACAGACAGATTATGCAGACAACATTTACTGGGTATACGGCATAGTACTGGACAGGCAGATAAAGGCGGATAACAGAGAGATACAGAAGTTACTGGCGGAAGAGGGCATTGGCTCACGGACATTTTTCTGGTGTATGCATGAGCAGCCTGTTTACCGGAAGCAGGGATTATTTAAGGGTGAGAGTTATCCGGATGCGGAGTATCTTGCGAGAAAAGGGTTTTATATTCCGAGCGGTCTGGCGCTCACGACAGAGCAGATGGAGCAGGTTTGTGAAGGGCTGCACAGAGTGGCAGAGCGTATCTGAAATAGTTGCAACGTACATTGAAAATTTCATACAAAAAGCAGGAAAGCGTTACTTTCACACCCGCACCATGCACTTGCTGCATGGTGTCGGATCCAGCGCCAAAATGCCGGTTTTTGGGCATTTTGTGTGCATCATCGTTGCAATTCACACTGAATAATCGTAAATCTGTACAAAATCTGGCGTGGGTGCGAATTGTAACAGGAAAGCACATGGATTGCACATAAAATGCACATGGTATGTTGCCTTTGGATAAAAGATTGTATATAATATGAGCAGGAGGTGCGAGACATGAAAAGTGTGAACGTAACGGTTCGTATTGACGAGGAATTGAAAAAACAGGCGGATTTGCTTTTTAATGATTTAGGAATGAGTTTGTCGACTGCTTTCAATATTTTTTTGAGACAGTCGGTGAGGGAGCAGCAAATGCCGTTCGCGATAAGCAGAAATGTTCCTAATGCTTTAACATGGGAAACGATGGCTGCGTCTGAAAAGGATGAAGATATGTATGGCCCCTTTGACAGTATGGAAGCATTGAAGGAGGCGCTCAATGCTTAAACCGACATTTACAGGGCAGTTTAAGAAAGATTATAAGCAGGCACTCAAACGCGGCTGCGATCCCGATAAACTATGGGAGGTCATTGACCTGCTGGTGAACGGGCAGCCATTACCGGCAAAAAACAGGGATCATGCGTTGACGGCCTCACGGATGTATAAAAATATGAGAGAGTGTCATATTGAGCCGGATTGGCTGCTGGTCTATAAGATAGAAGCGGAGGTTTTGATATTGAAGCTGATCAGAACAGGAAGCCACAGCGATTTGTTTCAGTAAGCCCATTATAAAAACAGCATAAAGAATTAATTGGAAAACCTGCTATAAGTATGAAAGTGATAACTGACAGACTTACGGCAGGTTTTTTGCTGGGAGACGGGAGGAAGATGTTTATGGGACAGATCGAGGAAGTTAAGAAAAGGAATAAGCTGCTGGCAATGATTATCCGAAACGATTATGAATGCCAGGGCGTGGATTTTATCACGCCGGATGCCTATTCCCAGCAGGTGGCGTATATGCATCATCCGGCGGGTAAAACGATAGACGCGCATGTACATAATCTGGTTCACAGAAACGTTGTCATGACGCAGGAAGTATTGTTTCTTAAGAAAGGTGTGCTTCGTGTTGATTTTTACGATGAATATGAGGATTATCTGGAAAGCCGGGATTTACACGCAGGGGATGTGATTCTGCTGGTTTCAGGAGGACATGGTTTTCAGGCACTGGAGGAAGTGGAGATGGTAGAGGTCAAGCAGGGACCTTATGCCGGAGAAGAGGATAAAAAACGCTTTGCCGGAATTGCGGCGGATCAGGTGGTTTATCAGGGCGGGAAAACAGTGTAAGGGATTGGTCTCATGATGAAATAAGTAAGACAGGAGTGGAAGGATGGAAGTTTTTAAGGATTATGCCTATTATTATAATGCTTTTTACCGGAACAAGGATTATGAAGGAGAAAGCAGGCAGGTGGACATGCTGCTACAGCGGTACGGCAATGGGATCAGGAAGATTATCAACTATGGCTGCGGGACAGGCAGGCATGACATAGAACTGCGCAGGCTCGGATATGACTGTACCGGCATAGACATGAGTTCCCTCATGATTGAGATTGCCCGGAAAAATGCGGAGGAAGGGGGAACCGGAAGTGATTTTTCTGTGGCGGATATCCGGAGTTATGAACCCGGAGAAATGTATGACGCCGTGATTTCCCTGTTCCATGTGATGAGCTACCAGAACAGCAACCAGGATATACTGGCGGCATTCCGGAGCGCCAGAAAAGCGCTGGGCGCCGGCGGACTTTTCCTCTTTGATGTGTGGTATGGTCCCGGGGTACTCAGTGACAGGCCGGCGGTAAGAGTGAAAGAGATTGAAGATGAGGAGAACAGGCTGGTGAGGATTGCCAGACCCGTAATGCATGATAAAGAAAATGTGGTGGATGTCTGCTATGAGGTATTTGTGACGAATAAGGAGAGCGGCGTAACAAAAACAATTGAAGAAGTACATAATATGAGGTATTTTTTCAGACCGGAGCTGGAGTTTTACTTACAGGAAGCCGGATTTGAACTGGTGGATAACATGGACTGCCAGACACTTGGAGAGACGGATTATGGTTCGTGGACAAGTTATTTTGTAGCCAGAGCAGTTTAGCGCAGAAAAGGAGCCAAAAAGGAATAGGGATCTGCATGAAAAGAAAGAAAAAGATATTACTGATTTTATCATCGGAGCCACAGGATGGGGGAAGCCATCCCTATGCCATGCTGCTGGCAGAGTGTCTGGCAAAGAACAGGGGCTGTGGCTATGAATTGCTGGCGGTGTGTCAGAATGCATTCTGGCGTGGCTGGTGCAGAAAAAACAGGATTTCGTGCCTTAGTCAATCGTTCCCGGGCCTGACAGAAAAGCAGATGAAGTGGAACTATTTATTTCCACGCGTTTCGAGGCTTTACAATTCTTATATGACACCAATGGGAAAAGTGCTTAGGCGGGAGGAGATAGACATTGTGCTTGTAACCAGACAGTTTGTTTCTATTCCCAACTATGGCGTGAAACTTGTTATGCCGGTTCATGATCTGATGCACCGATATGAGAAGCGGTTTCCGGAAGTGGCAGAGGATTATGACAGGAGAGAAACCGCGGCTAAATGTCTGGCAGCCTACGGTGACTGTGTGCTGGTAGATTCTAAACTTGGGAAACGTCAGTTTGCGGAATCATATATGGGACGAGGCGCCAGAAAGCTGCGTATAGGAGTGCTGCCGTTCGTCGTACCGGAATATATACGACAGGGAGAGGAAGCATATGTTGAGACGCCGAAACGGTATATATTTTATCCGGCGCAGTTCTGGCAGCATAAAAACCATATTAATCTGATCAGAGCCATTGAATTACTTGTACCGGATATTCCGGATATTCATTTAGTATTAGTCGGATCTGAAAAGAATAACCTGGGGAAAATTACGAGATATCTCTCGGAACACAGACTGGATAAGCATGTGACGATTAAAGGATTTGTAAGTGACGGCAATATGATATATCTATACAGACATGCAGTAGGCATGGTTATGCCGTCTTATTTCGGGCCGACCAATATCCCACCGCTTGAGGCTATGGCACTGGGATGTCCTGTAGCGGTTTCCAATAAATATGCGATGCCGGAGCAGGTAGGGGACGCGGGACTTTTATTTGATCCGGATTCACCAGAGGAAATGGCAGCGTGCATTAAGAAAATGTGGCAGAGTGAGGAGCTGAGACAGGAAATGATTAGAAAAGGCCAGGAGAGAATGGAAAAATGGACATCAAAAGAATTTGGCGGCAGACTGGAGAAAATGATCAGTAAAATATAAGCGGATTGGAGGCAGCGTATGAGAAAGGGATTGATTTCAGTGTTATCAGCAGTGACAGGAGCTGTTGTTGGCGCGGGTGCAGCAGGAAAAATGGCATCGGACG
>CARQVR010000002.1 GCA_949051815.1 uncultured Lachnospiraceae bacterium | reverse complement strand
ACAAAATGAGCGATAAGCGAATTTTGGTACTATGGTAGAATCTTGCTCTAAGAAAGTAGCGGCTTCTGCTGTGTGGGCTTTCGCCGTTTTCCCTCGGCTTGCATGGCGTGGGTTCTGCCAACTTTGCGGTGGTATTTTTCCCGTCATTATTACTACGCACTGCAAGGAAAATATGGCAAAGTCTTCCGGGATTTTCTGTAATTTCTTTTCGTGCTTTCCTGCCAGATTTTAGCAAAAACGGGCGCAAAAAAACAGGAAACCTTTTCTGATTTCCTGCTTTCTGACTGCCAAAAATGGCGGTGGTTATTCGTTTTTTATTCCCCGGAAGCAAACTTGTAGCCTATGCCTAAAACGGTCTTTATGTAGATGGGATTTTTGCTGTCCAGTTCTATCTTTTTCCGCAGATTGCATATCACGCTGGCAACGTTTGACTGGCAGCTTTCGCTTTCCATGCTCCACACGGATTCAAAGATTTGCGCCTTTGTGAATACCCGCCCCGGACTGGCGGCAAGGTAGCAGAGTGCGCCGTATTCCAAACGTGTGAGGTATATGTCCTCCCCGTCTTTTAATACCCGGCGTTGGTGTAATCTGATTTCCAATCCCGGAAAAACCAGTGCGGGGGATTCCGGCGACTGTATGGCTTCCAGTGGTATCATATCGGCAAGGGCAGTTATGGCTTTCTCAACCGTTTTTTCTTCGGTATCGTTGAATGTAAGAATTAGTATTTTTGCTATAAATAGTACCTCCTACTGTTATGTAACTTGTCTGTCATGTCGGAACTGGAACAGGACGGTAACAAGCCGCTGTTTTATGCTGTCCACGGTGTCTTTGTCGATATGCCCGTATTCAAATGGCGGCGATTCGGATTCGCTTGCTGTAATGGCGTAAAACCTCGTCTACGGCTTCCACTTCATGCACCTGAATTGCCAGCGTCCGACGCACCATAAGAGAAACTTACTATGGTAGCGTCACTATATTTCTCAAAAGTCGTATAGTATTCTTCTTCTGTAATTGTCTTTGTTTCGTCTCCCTTTTCCATAGTGTAAGTGGCATTTCCGCTTTCATCAGATTGTTCAAGAATACTTTCCGCCAATTTAAGTGCGCCGGATTCTTCAATTTCAAAACGCTGCATAGCGTGACCGGAAGCTGCATAAATACCTGTTTCATCATAAGAGATAGGGTATGCGGTGCCCATACTTTCTATCCTTCCTACGTTTTTAACTTCTTTGTCTACCAGATAATATACTTCACAATTAAGTGCCGCCTGATTTCCCAGTCTGTCATCATACACCTGTGAAGTGACAAGTAAAACAGGTGAAGAAGCATTCGTATCAACAATCGCAAAAAGCTCATTATCTTCCAGTCCGGCAATGGTTTCACCGTAAATAGCAGCATTGTCACTACTTTTCTCTCCACACGCACATAAAGAAAAAATTAACACACATAAAGCGAAACATGAAATAATCTTCTTTGTTTTATACATATTTTTCAATCTCCTTTTTTCCTTTTTTCAATGGCATAACTTATGAACAGAATTACTCCGATTGCTCCTGCGATGATGGACGGTATCATCAACCGCATATAATCAACAGGGGCATTCTCATATTGCCCCGTAGCGATATATCGGTATAACATATACTGGGTGCTAAGTGTTGTGTTTTGTAATGCAACTACATAGGCGAAATTTAATATGCTGACCATAATAAAAATCAAACCGCTGATGAGCAGCAACGACATTTTTCTGTTATGAAGATTTATTTTCATCAAATCTTCTAAAGTTAGTTGTTCATCCTTTTTATTTGCCACGCCTGCTTCTCCTTCCTTTAGCAAATCATCTAATGACACATGAAAAATCCTGCTTATATTAACGATACTTTCTAAGTCTGGGGAAGTTCTGTCCGACTCCCATTTGGAAATGGTCTGTCTGGACACGTTAAGTTTTTCAGCTAATTGTTCTTGTGTCATTCCTGAAAGTTTTCTTAATTGGTTGATTTTATTTCCAATTTCCATTTTGTGTCCTCCTTTGAGAGAAATTTTAAGCAATATAAACAATTTTTTCTATCAACGCTGCTTTACATTTGCGCTCTGAATAATAACATTTATGAAATCGCTTGTTTTTCTACATTTTTAGCGACCATGTCAAGGTATTTCAAATTATACCATTTATTCTATTCTTTCTCTACCACAATCATCAAATGCAGTAAGCATATGATTTGTCCATCTACTGTACGGAATCGTTGTTGGGCTGGCTATCTAAGCCTTGTGTTAATGGTTGCTTCTTTACCACACATGAGCATTCTGTGATCGAATGTAATATGCCATTCTTCTGTACCATGTTTTCCATGGAGCCATTCTATATCAGGCTCCTGTTTATTTATCTGTTGCTGGAACCGGCATACGAGTATATACAGGCAAAGCACAGAATGTATATGAAGTATAAGTTTTTTCTGTTTTTCTCCGTTAGCTCCGCTATTTTCCGAACGGGTATTTCGCTGTTACTGGTGCATTTTATGGAAGATAAGCTGATGGGACGCGTTCTTGGCTATGTTGTGCCCGTATCATGCATGTACTTTATCATCTATTGCCATATTATTATAAAAGGAAAAACCATAAAATGGGAATATTGTAAGTATGCATTGTCCATCAGCATTCCCTTGATTCCGCACATGCTGTCCGCCATAATCCTTTCCTCCTCTGATAGAATTATGATAACGAAATACTGCGGCGGTGAGCAGACCGCACTGTATTCTCTGGCATATACGGTAGCTTCCATCGTTATTTTGATACATGCATCCATAAATAAAGCGTGGACCCCGTGGTTTTTTGATGAACTAAACAGCCGTTCTTATGATACAATTAAAAAATATGCGAATTATTATATTGACGTTTTTTTATTCTTCATTACCGGGATAATGCTGATCTCACCGGAACTGCTGCTGATTCTCGGAGGAAAACCGTACTATGAAGCCTGCTATGTAATTCCGCCTGTTATGGGTGCATCTGCGTGCCAGTTTGTATATACCTTATATGTAAATATAGAAACCTATCATAAGAAAACAGGGATGATATCCACAGGAACCGTTATGGCCGCGCTGCTCAATATCGTGCTAAATCTCATTTTCATTCCTGCATATGGATATGTTGCCGCTGCATATACCACCTTCGCAGGATATATGGCTCTGGCAGCCTTCCACTTTATCATAGTAAGAAAAAATCTGAAAATGTCTTTCATCTACAATAATGGTACGCTTTTTGCAAAGCTGGGATTTTTTACAGGCCTGCAGTTTATCTGCACCCTGCTGTACCACACGGTATATATTCGATATATATGTGTATTTTTGTATCTTGCCATATTTATCGTTTTCTGTTTAAAAAACAGGAAAACCATTTTAAAAGTCTGCCACAAAAATCTGTTTTAATATGATAAAAATAAGGAGTGCTGATATGAAATCAAAAAGGCACATGGAACATCACACATACAAAAATCCGCTTAAAAAAGCCATTAAAGCGTCAAGGAAAGCTCTCTTCACCTTAATTGTAACGCGGCAGGCAGCAAAAACCGGAAAAAACTGCACGGTAAATTTTTATTCAAAGGTTACCCGAAATACCTATCTTTCGGACCATGTAAACTTTAACGGAATGGTCATTAAAGGGATGGGAACCGTGATAATCGGAACGTATTTTCATTCAGGAAAAGACTGTCTGATTTTGACTTCCAATCATAATTATGAGGGGGATGCCATACCATATGACCGCACCGCTATCATGAAAGACGTGCAAATAGGAGATTTCGTCTGGTTCGGAGACCGCGTCACGATTCTGCCGGGCGTATCCATCGGGGAAGGCGCAATTATTCAGGCCGGAGCCGTCGTTGTAAAAGATATACCTCCCTGTGCAATTGCCGGCGGCAATCCCGCTCAGGTTTTCAAATATCGTGACAAAGAACACTTTTATCGTCTGAAAAGCGAAGGAAAGTTTTGTTAAAAATATTTCATTTTTTATTATTGTGTAATAGCGTACAGAGTGAAGCTGACACTCTTGTATGACCATTATGGCTATGATATAATACAATCTACGCACTACAACACTTATCACTCCCAAAATACAGAGGCCATCCGACATGACACTATTTTCCGTTATCATTCCGCACTACAACAGCGTGGCGCAGTTAATCCGTCTGATAAAAAGCATTCCCGCAGATACATCCGTCCAACTGATCGTT
Source organism: uncultured Lachnospiraceae bacterium (assembly GCA_949051815.1). Classification (GTDB taxonomy): domain Bacteria; phylum Bacillota; class Clostridia; order Lachnospirales; family Lachnospiraceae; genus UBA3282. Next base: position 162,437 of record CARQVR010000002.1, on the reverse strand, counting down.
GTCGACGACAAGAGCACGGAAAATACCGCGGAAGCGGAACGCACCGTTAATCTGCGGGGCGGCGTCTTTCTCCACAATACCACCGATGTCAAAGGCGCCGGAACATGCCGCAATCTCGGTCTGAAACAGGCGCATGGGAAATGGCTTGTTTTCGCTGACGCTGACGATTATTTTCTGAATGGGGCCTTTGATGTCCTGAAAGAATACCGCGATGCAAAAGAAGATATCATATACTTTTCTCCCATCAGCCGTTATTCGGACACCGGAGAGGCCGCCAAAAGACATCTGCCCTTCGAAAAACTCGTCCATGACTATGCAGAGACTTCTTCTTCCAACAGCGAAATGCTGCTGCGCTACAAGTTTATGGTTCCATGGTCGAAGATGATCCGAAATCAGACAGTGCAGGAAAACCGGATTACTTTCGATGAAGTTCCTGCTTCTAACGATGTCATGTTCTCCATGAAAACGGCATATCACGCCCGGACGATTGCAGCGTCTTCCCGACAGATTTACTGCGTCACCTGCGCCTCCGATACATTGACGACGAAGCGCAGCGAGGCAAATTACCGGGCGCGGGCTGAGGTGTTTATCGACAGATACCATTATCTGAAAACACACCTCGACATGAAAAAATACGGCTTCGTTCTGCCAAGCGGTATTCTGTTTATCACGGAAGCCGCCAGACAGGGGTATTCCTTCGGATTTTTGTTTCAATTATTTATATACATGAAAAAACACCGCATTCCGATGATTCCATACTACAAAATGCGGCGCCTTTTCACCCGTCCGCCCGGCTCCTGACAACGATACCGGAAAAGACACCTTATCCTTTACAGTCGTCGGGAGTGATGCCACACCATATGGCAGCATTACCCGATCAGCACTTCCTTCCCCTCAAACGCGAACCCATACTTTCTTATCCACATAAAAGCACTTATTTTCTATGATTTGCGCAAAATTCTGAATCCCGATCCCTATTGTTCTTGCCATCGCATCCTCCCGTTTTCCGAGCACTCACGCCATCTAATCATCGCTGCAAATCATACTATCGCATCCTTATTACTGTATACTCCTCATTCTCCAGACAGCTCTCATACGCATACTCTTCCGAAACTGCAAGCTGCTCCTTTCGTATCACGACATATGTGCCTGCCGGCACATCCGCCAGCCGGTCCGGCAGCGTACATACCACCGCCTTATCCGGCAGTCTTGTCTGTAAATCATAGGACATTTTTCCGTCCTGGCAGATATATACAATCTCACCTTTTTCCGTATTTTCCGTCAAATATGCAAACATTGGCGTATAGCGCGCCGTATTGTCGTTTTCTCCCCTGATAGACGTGCGCATACAGTAAAATGCCGTCATGGAGAACAGGAATGCCAGCATCAGAAATGCCAGACAGTAATTCCACCGGTTCATCCGCCTGAGACTGCACATCCCTGTAAACACAATACCCACGGGCACAGCGATCACCACACATTTCACTACCGAAAAGCCTCCCAGCCAGTGAAAGATATGGATTGCAACCGAAGAAACGATATTCAGATATCCGTTTTCCACACCATACAGACGGAAAAATACCCCCGCCGCCGCTGCAAGATATACGGCCAGCGTACCCGCCAGAAATTTCCATGCATACGCATATTCCTGCTCCAGAAGCATGACACATGCCAGCATAACCAAAAGCGGGATAAGAGGCGCACTGTACCTTCCTATAAAGGCATTGTCAAGTCTGACCTGCTCTCCCACACGTGTAAGCCCGCCATAAGCGGCAATACCCGTCATGCCTATGGAAAAAAGCATACTTATCACAGGAAACAAATACATACACTTGATTTTTGCCGGATTCTGCCTGTCAGCCAGCTTCTTAACGCCATATGCTGCCCCGATTCCCGCCAGTAAATAGGAGGATGAAAGACATTCCCAGATCTGCCCCACCACATTGAGCAGAACGTTTTTCATGTTTTTCCACCGAAACATCCGTAAAAACTTTTCAAATATAAATGTAAAGGTGTTATGCGCTCCCTGCGATACGGTTCCCCCAGTGCTCTCCACCACCTCGCTTTGTACAATCGCAAGACTTAAATACTCTTTCAGCAGCAAATATCCCACAAAAAGTACGCCTGCCGATACCGCCGCCGTCAAAATATGTTTCCAGTGAATCTTATGCGTAACCCACAGGACGAACAGGCAGACCGCCGCCGCCGCGAGTACGGCAAGCATCCTGTTGTGCACCGCAAATCCATATACCGCCGTGCAGCCCAAAGCTAACGCCCTCCACAGCGTCGGCTTTTCCTCCATCAGAATCACTTCATAAAACAGCAGCCATACAACCAGCGCAAACAAGGTTTCACAGAGCGTCGTGTGGGAATAAAAGATATAGGTTGGATAAGTGGTCACGGTAAAAGCAAGCAGACCGGTAACGATCACGCTATGCTCCGGTAAAAACCGCCTTATGACGCGATGTGCCAGTAAAAAAATAGCTGCGCACATTATGATATTGACTACAACGGCTATCCGGTACATGACCAGCATATTGGGAGAAAAGAGAAATGTCAAAGCAAGCAGGAAGCTGTACCCGAACGAATACCACGACACGCCATCCATAACACCCGCCCATGTATTCCCAGTCATATGAGCCGCGTGTGACCAGTATCCGATCTCATCCGCATAAACAAATGGTCCGGTCAGGCGCGAAATATAAAATCCGTGAAACACGATAACGCCCAAAATGAAAATACCCAATATGAAATACTGCATTCTGTCACTTGATCTGTATCCCGTCACCTTTTACCTGCTTTCTACCATGTCTGTCAAAATCCCATGATTCCAAATTTCAAAGATCCTTTGATCCCTGTATATACAGATATCCGCCAACATCAAACCAGCTTCTGACGTATATCATTCAGCCGACACAAGGCCTCGCACAGCCAGAAACATTTCCACTTCACAGCCAGCGCAAGTATCCGCTCTTTATATCCCTTATAATCAAACACGCTCACACAATCCACAGAGCGCCGGTACGGTTCGCTCATGCGCAGCCGCAGAAATTTTTCTTTTCTTACCCGGTATTTTTCCGGGTTCCTGCTGTTGCACAGGCAAAGTACAATGCACGTCCGTATATGCGTCGCCACACGCTCCGCATACGCCTGCGCAAATCTCCCGTCCTCCTGCGCCGACGCAAACTGGCCGAACCACGCGTTGGCAACCGCCAGTTTCTCGATAATGTCCGGCTGATATTTGCGCGTCACGGACTCCTGATTGATCTGATAATAATAGCCCACAATCGGGACATATATGGCCTTTTGCGCTTTCCCGTACACTAACAGATTAAAAGAAAGATCCTGTAACTTGGGAAAGTCCGGAACAAACGCCAGATTATTACGCTCCAGAAACTCTCTGCTATAGATCTTATTCCAGATGCAGGCCGGTTCCACGATATTCATTTCATATCTGTATTTACCCAGCCTGTTTAACGCCGATAACTGCAATTCAACGAAGTCTTTTCCGCCAAAACATATGCTCTCGTCACTGTGGCTGACCGTTTTGACCTTATCCCCGGAGCAGACGGCGTTGGTAAAAAGAATCAATTCATAATCCTGCGCCATATACGCCTCAAGGTTTGTGCACACCTGTCTGTCCACATAGTCGTCTCCGTCCACAAAATAGACCCACTCCCCACGCGCCGCGCGTAAACCACTGTTCCTTGCCGCATTGGCCCCCTGATTTTTCTGGTCAATCACAATAATTCTGTCATCCCGCGCCGCAAAGGACTTGCAGATTTCCAGACAGCGGTCAGAAGATCCGTCATTGACCAGAATAATTTCAATCTCCCGCATCGTCTGTTCTGTCATGCTCTCTATACATCTGCTTAGATATTTTTCCACATTATAAATTGCCACCACAAATGATACTTTTATATTTTTCCGCGATTGCCCTGTAATCATATTGCCAGACAGTCTCCATTCCGTTTTCACTAAGCCGCGCGTACAATTCCTCATCCTCTAACACTGACGCAATAGCCGCCGATAACTGTTCCACATTCTTTTCCTGACACAGCAGGCCGTTCACGCCGTTTTTTATCACCTGCGATATGCCGCCGGAATCGTTTGCCACCACAGGAAGTCCGGAAGCCATGGCCTCCAGCATCACCAGTCCCAACCCTTCCTGGTCTCCATCCGCCGCCGTGACGGATGGCGCTGCGAAAAGATCTGCCGAGGCATAGACTGTTTTCAGCTCCTCATGTGTTTTCGATCCCAGAAAGACAGCCTCTACCCCCATCTCTGCTGCCTGCTTTTCCAGCGACTCCCTGAGCGGCCCGTCCCCGGCGATGACAAGCAGCGCGCCGCTTCCCCGCATGGCCGTGATCAAATAGGTGACACCCTTTTTTTCCGCCAGCCGTCCCACAAACAGCACCACTTTTTTGTCATTCTGTCCGAAATAGTTTTCTACAAAATGCTGCCTGCCAAATTTCGACGCATCGACGCCCATTGACAGCACAACCGGCTCCAAATCAGGCGCAAGCTCCTGTACCTTTCTTTTCAAATGTTCCGAAACTACAGTCACACGTTTCGCCCTTTTCAGACACCTGATCTTTAACTTCCTGAAAATCCCCTTATTCAGAGAAGTCACATCGCCTCCGTGCCCTGTCACCAGATATGGCTTCCTGAAAAAGGACTGCACAATACCCTGTGGTATGAGCCAGTGGGCATGCACCAAATCAAACTTTTTCAGCCTTACCAGCAATTGATAGTAAAGCGCTATAAACAAAAAAGGCACCAGCAGAATCCTGATTTTCTTTTCCCTGATTCTTGGTACAATCGCTCCCGGATAACACAGCGTCTCCCACTTATGGACCGGAAAATAGTGGTAGCGGATGACCGTGACGCCCTCCAGAATTTCCTTTTCCCCTGCTCCCGGCGCGTAAGGCACCAATACCGTCACCTCAAACCACTCTGTCAGATATTTACACAGATCCAGCACAAACCGCGGTTCCGTATCGCCCTCCCATCTGGGAAACGTGGAAGCCGTCACCAAAAGTTTTTTCTTTCCCACCGCTCTTCCTCTCTGTCAGGAGCGGCCGTCATCATGCCATGCCGCGCCGTTTTCCTTTCTTTCCCGCTCCGATTCCCTGTCATACTCAAGCTTTCGCACATGATACTGCACATCTTCCAATATCCTGCGGTTAGCCGCTATGGTGTCCGCAAGCAGCCCGATTACAAAGGTAATAAAACCAATAATTAACAAAGTACATGCTAAAATCAGGGACTGCACATGCCCGTTCCCCGTCCCGTTAAAATAGAAAACCAGAAACCTTATGCCTATCCCCAAACCAATAAGCGAAGGTACCAGCGCCACCAGAGAAAAGCAATACAACGGCTTGTACCACATAAACGCCCGCAGTATCGTCAGCATGGACTTTTTCACATATCCCCACATGCTATGGAACAGTCTGGAGCTGCGAAGTTCGGGATTCGTCCTGATCGGCACGCTCATTATAGGCATTTTACTTCTGCCCGCCTGCACAATCGTCTCCAGCGTATACGTGTAATCGTTGACTACATTGAGCCGCATAGCCGCCTCCCTGCTGAATGCCCGGAAACCGCTTGGCGCATCGGGAATATTCGTGTGCGACGCTTTTCGCACCACCCAGCTTCCAAGGTGCTGCAACTTCTTCTTGACCGGCGAGAAATGCGCGGTGTCGTCGATCGGTCTCTCCCCGATCACCATATCCGCTTTCCCGTCCAGAATAGGGCGCACAATCGTCTCGATGTCCTCCCCGCAGTATTGGTTGTCCGCATCTGTATTTACGATGATATCCGCGCCACGGCGCAGGCACGCGTCAATACCGGCCATAAATCCCTTGGCAAGCCCTTTGTTCTGCTTGAAACTGACCACATAGTGGACGCCCCAGTTTCTTGCCACCTCCACGGTATTGTCCTTGCTGCCGTCATTGATAATCAGATATTCAATCTCGTCTATTCCGTCAATATGCTTCGGCAGATCATTAAGCGCAATCTCCAGCGTTTCCGCCTCGTTATAACATGGAATCTGAATGATTAATTTCATGTCTTACCCATACCTTTCTTATCGGCTGCATCATATTCCGAAATATCTCACTGCGCAATAAATTCATCAATCTGTCCGCACATTACATCGTACAAATCCCGTCCTTCACTGTACGCCACCGTCCACTCAACGATCTTCTCAATCGCATACGCCACATCCCATACCGGACGCCAGCCGAACACGGCCTTGAGTCTGGAGCAGTCTAATTTCAGATAGTTTGCCTCGTGAGGACCGCCATCGGAAATATTCCGCCACCTCACGCCGTCTCCGGTTTTTTGATTCCATTTATCACAAAATAAGTCAGCAAGCCGGCCTGTCGTATAACAGTCCCTCTCATCCGGTCCTACATTATAGCTTCCTGCGTATGCGGGGTCTTCATACTGTCTTGCGGCAATCATGAGATAAACCATGAGCGGCTCCAGCACATGCTGAAAAGGCCGCACCGAATGCGGATTTCTCACAATGATCTCCCTTTTTTCCAAAGCCGCGCGGACACAATCGGGAATAATCCGGTCTACCGCGAAATCACCCCCGCCTATCACATTCCCGGCTCTCGCTGTGGAAACGGCTGTCCGCCGGTCCGCCTCCTCCCCGAAAAAGGAATGCAGATAGCAGCTTGTCACCAGCTCTGAGCAGGATTTGGAGTTAGAGTACGGGTCAAACCCGTTTAGCTCCTCGTTCTCCCGATAACCCCAATTCCACTCTCTGTTTAAGTACACCTTATCCGTGGTGACATTGACAAAAGAACGTACACTCTCACACATTCTGACGCATTCCAGAACATGCACCGTCCCCATCACGTTAGTCTCATAGGTGTATACCGGATCTTTATAAGATTCCCTTACAATGGGCTGCGCCGCCATATGAATCACAATCTCCGGCTTCGTCTCCTCAAATACCTGCCGCAAATGCGCCAAATCTCTCACATCCCCGACAACCGAGTGCATCCGCTTGCCCATATCCGTCAGCGCAAACACCGAAGGCTCCGTCGGAGGCTTTAGCGCATAGCCTGTCACTTCGGCGCCCGCCCGCAGCAATACCGCGCACAGCCATGCTCCCTTAAATCCTGTATGTCCGGTAATCAGCACTTTTTTCCCACGGTAAAACTCTAAGTCCACCATCATGCCCCATTTCTGTACGTTTCCATACTAGCAAACCGCCTCAGCCAGCATATCCGCCATATAATCTATCATCTCATCCGTCATGCCCGGATACACCCCGATCCAGAAAGTATCCGCCATAATTCGATCCGTATTTTCTAACTTTCCAGCCACACGAAAGCCCTCGCCGCTCTTTCGCATTTCGTCAAAGCAGGGATGCTTGGTCAGGTTTCCCGCAAAAAGCATCCGCGTCTGTATTCCGTGTCCTTCCAGATACCGCACGGTCTCCTCGCGGCTTACTCCGTCCCTGCATGTCACCACAAATCCGAACCAGCTTGGATTCGCGTTTTCGCAAGCCTCCGGCAATATCAGTTTATCCTGAATATCCGCAGTTTTCTCCGATTGAAGCAGTCTGTCTTTCAGTCTGTCAAAATTATGTCTGCGCCGCTCCACAAAGGACGGAAATTTCTCAAGCTGCGCGCAGCCAACCGCTGCCTGCATATCTGTCGCTTTCAGATTATACCCAAAATGCGAATAGACATATTTATGGTCATATCCCTTCGGCAGCCCGCCGTATTGCCCGTCAAACCGGTGCCCGCACAGGTTGTCCCGCCCGGACGGGCAGACGCAGTCACGCCCCCAGTCCCTGAATGACCGGATGCATTTATGAAGCAGCGGATTATCCGTGTAAACCGCACCGCCCTCACCCATCGTCATGTGATGCGGCGGATAAAAGCTGGATGTGCCGATATCACCGACCGTTCCTGTGAGTTTCGTCACGCCGTCCAGCGTATACTCAGACCCCAGCGCGTCACAGTTATCTTCCACCAGCCACAGTCCGTATTTTTTGCAGAATGCACTGACTGCCTTAAGGTCAAACGGATTCCCCAGCGTATGGGCAATCATTATGGCCTTTGTTTTCCCTGACCGCGCTTCCTCCAGCATAGTGACATCTATATTGTACTGCGGTATCGTCACATCCACAAACACCGGCACCGCGCCGTATTGAATGATTGGCGCCACCGTAGTCGGAAATCCTGCCGCCACCGTAATGACTTCATCCCCTCTGCGAATCGCCCGCTCCCCCAGCAGAGGAGACGTCAGCGCCATAAAAGCGAGGAGGTTGGCCGAAGATCCGGAGTTCACCAGCGAACAGTGCTTCACTTCCAGATATTTCGCAAATTCACTTTCAAACCGGTCCGTATAGCGCCCCGCAGTCAGCCAGAATTCCAGCGCACTGTCCACCAGATTGGTCATTTCCGCGCTGTCGTAGACACGGGAAGCGTAGGGAATGCGGTCACCTGTCTGATACGGTTTTTTCTTATGGAAAGTATCGCAGTATTCCTTTACGTGATTTAGTATTTCCTGTCGTGCTTCCGATTCTGTCTTATTTTCAAACATAGCAGTTCCTTTCACGTCCCATAATATGCCAAAACGGGATTATAGAGATAGTATACCAGCAGTTATGGCGGATTGCAAACTGCTCACCACACCTTCCATGGTGCGTCTCCACCGCTCCACAGTTCTTCCAGCTGCATCTTATCCCGCATCGTATCCATCGGTTTCCAAAAACCGTCAAATTTAAATGCGGACAGTTTTCCGGCCTGCGCAAGACTCTCAAGCGGCTCCTTCTCAAAATACACATCCCCGTCAATATAATCAAATACTTCCGGTTCCATGACCATAAACCCGGCATTGACACGTTCCGAATCACTCTCTGATTTTTCCCTGAAACTCGTAATATCAGAATTGCCATCAATCGTAAGCACACCGAAACGCTGTCTGATCTTAGCCGCCGTCAACGTGACAACAGCCCGCTTCTCTCTATGGAACTGCAATAGCTTTTCCAGATTTACATCTGACACGCCGTCTCCATATGTCATCATGAAGGTTTCATTGCCTATATACTTCCGGATCTGCTTTATCCTTCCGCCTGTGCCGGTATTTAGCCCGGTGTCCACCAGCGTTACTTTCCAATCTTCTACCTCACTGTTATGCACAATCAGCTTGTTTTCTCTGGTAAAATCAAAAGTAACGTCACAGTTGTACAGATAATAATTGGCAAACCACTGTTTAATAACATGCTGCATGTAGCCACAGCATATGACGAACTCATGAAAACCGTAATGAGAATATAGTTTCATGATATGCCAGAGTATCGGCTTGTCTCCGATTTCTATCATCGGTTTCGGCTTCAAATGGCTCTCCTCCGAAATCCTCGTTCCGTATCCTCCTGCCAGAATGACTACTTTCATCTCCCCACCGCCCTTATTCTTCTCTTATGCATTTTACCAGCTAATTTATTCATCCATTTACCATACATTAAAACCCGATTACCAGATTACTTAGTCTGTCGAGAAGATTCAGACTGCTTTTTTCCCTTTCCGGCACAAGTTTCATCATTTCTGCCGTAACATTCCCAAGCTCGTCAGCAATAAATGCATTTAACGGCTCTAATGCGAATCTTTGAGAATATTTACTCAGGGAATCTTTATAGACGTGCATAAGAGATTTTATCAACGTTAAAATCTCTCCCTCTATAAACCGGTCAGCCAGCTCGACGAAATCAGTTTCTCCCGGTTTCCCGCCTGCTAATATACTTCTTGCCAACTCTAAACGCCATAGCGTGTTCAAATATTCATAGGACGCCATACCGTTCGTATACTGCAAACGTTCAACCCTTTCCCCTAGCGGTGCGATCAGATAATTTACTATAATTTTCCTCTCCATAATCTGATCCAGCAATTCCACACCATCAGATAAAAACCGGGCATCCCCTCCTGCTATCTGGCTGCCAACCATCCAGTACAATCCGCCGAAATAACCCAGCCCGCCTCTTTTATGCTCCGCGGATAAATAAATATCTTTCAATTCCCCGGTCGGATTCTTGTAAAAATTTTCATGGGAACACTTAACGGTCTCAATCGCATCACACACATCCCATCCCCAAAAATCAAAACCATATCCGATAATATCATGGATTGCCCTGCATTTTCTGTCTGCTCTGTTCTTGAAGAGAAAAACAATATCCAAATCACTATTTTTTCTTGGCGTTCCCTTATCACGCAGGAACCATGCAATCACGCTGATATCATATATTTCTTCACACCGCTTCATCCGCTCATCTATATATCTGCATATTACGTCATTCATTTCCCTTCCCCCATGGTTTCTAATAACTGTTCCTCCCGCATCAGCAGTTCTTCTTCCTCATCCACACGCGCCGGAAAATCTTCCATAATCAGATCCCCATTCTTATAAATGTCGATCGGATAAATCAGATTGCCATAATATTTTCTGCCATAATGAAATTCCTGCCCGTGAGAAGCCGCTTTTTGCACTTCGAAAAACCGTTTCATCTGTTCAGCAGCTATCCCGCACTGCCTGCATAGCCGATGAAAGGGAAGCCACTTTTCATAATCCTGTCTGCCCCTGATATAAAACCTGTAAAAATCATATAAAAAGTAACATGCCTTATATGCCTCGTACCCGTCTGCCGCAATTCCATTCTGATCATTCAGGTAAATCTCATCCTGATCCACATATATGTCCTGAATTGTATATAGCAGGTTCTTATCCGAAACCATCTTTACACACTTCACCAAAAACGCAAACAGCATCTCCGCTTTTTCTTTCCTGTTTTCTGCCAATCCGTCTGCCAACTGTTCCAGCATATCTGTCAAATAGCGGTCGGCTCTGATACCAACAGGCAAATTCTTCACAAGTTCATACTTCCTTCCACCTGCATGAGAATCTATTGCCCGGTAGTAAAACACCCGCTGCTCCTGTTCTTCCATACTTAATTCCACAATAAATGCATTTACAAACTTATCAATTACACTTTCCTTTTGCAGCGTAGCAAACATCCTCTGCTCATCAAAAAGGACAAACTTGTCTTTCGCGTAAGGCGCCTCATGAGCTCCGTAATACATTTTCTCCAGTATTTCATCCGTATAAATCTGCACAGGAAAAGACAAGTCCGGATATGGGTAATAAAACCGGCAGTGTTTAAATCCGGCCCTCTCACCCATGCACATAATTTCATTTTTTGTAAATGTCTTAATATAATTATATCCGTCAAAGTTGTTTAACCCGGTAAAAAACTTTCCAGAATACTCTTCATATGCACCTGAAAAATATTTTAGACCCAGCCGGTTTTCTGTCAAAACAAGCAAAACCCCAGACGGTGAAAGAAACGATTTCAGTCTGGCAAAGAAACCGACATGCGCCGACTCATCCTTAAAATATTTCTTTGCGTATCCCGTGACATCGTGCAAAACCACATAATCAAATGTCTTCTCAGGAACAAAATCCGCATAGTTAACATTGCAAACATGAACCTTACTGCAATTCATAAATCTTTTCTCAAGAATACGGCATCTGCTTTGCTTTTTTTCTAAACAGGTGACTTCTTTCGCTTTTTCAGCCAGCACACCGGTTAATGCACCCATGCCGGCCCCGATTTCCAAAATACTTGCATCCGGCTTAAACGGGTACCAGCGCAGCACTTCATGTCTTTCCCCGGAAAGCTGCTCATACACTTCCCGGTTCTGTATTTCATCCGGAAAATCCACTCCCTTTTCCAGCGCCGCGCACACTGCCAACTCCAGCTCATCCTCAACCTTAGACTGAAACCCCGTAGTATCATCCATAAACTCTGTATTTAATCTGGCCATCCCGCACCTCCGTTACATTTATCACAATACCATTACTCTTTCAAAACAAGCTGCCAAACTGTAGCGCCTCTGATTCCCTCAAAAATCAAGGTTCCCTTGCAACCCCGAAGCTCTTCTTCTGCTCCCAGCAAAAATATTCCTTTTTTGAATTTTCCCGCCATTTCTTCCTGATCCATCTGCGCATATAAAGTATACTCAATCAGTCCAAAATCAAAGGTATTCTTCCCGATATCATCTACATCCTTCAAAGCAGCCGGCGTCTGCATGAGCCGGTCTATTTTTTTAACCAGATCCATTTCATCGCAGGACAGACGCTCCACATACATGCCCAGATAAGAAAATGTTCTGGCTATACTGCCAAAGTCCTCTTTGGCGGCAACCAGCATACTATTGTCACTTAAAGATATTTTGTCCGCCGGGTACATAAATTTTCTTGTCATAAATTGAAGCAGCACCAGTTCCATCCGGCTGTAAAAATCCCACTCCACAAAAGGAAGTTTTAAATACTGTGGATGCAGAATTCTATGATGGTAAAGCCGCTCTCCCTCATCGACAATATCATCTTTACCGTTACAATATAAAGCATAATCATTTTTGCTGATTCGAAGGGGAATATACTTATTGCCTTTTGCAATCAGGAACGCTGCCCTGTGTTTCCCGCTTTTCAGGTTAAAGCAATGTGTCTGTGTATTCCATTCCGCTGCCGGGGCATTATCCACAAAAAAATCCGGTTCCAATTCATATGCCAGATTCATCTGTTGAAAAACTGTTTTCCGGTTACGGATCACATTCTCTTTCCATCTTTCCGTAATCGCAATTCCTTCCTGCCGCCTTGCCGCCTTTTCACAAAATTCCAGGTACTCCTCTGCTCCCTCTTCCGCGTTACCCAGTAAATATGAAAAAAAAGCAATGTGCGGGATCAGCTGTGCCACGTTTACACTGCTCCAAATACTACTGTTTTCCTTTTTTCTATTTGTGAATACACTCTGCCATGGAATTTTGGCAACCATCTCTTCATCCGCTTCCCATACTACCGCATTATCCCTTTTCTCAAATATATTTTCCTCATATACAGCCGGAATGGACATAATTTCTGAAAAAGAGTCTTCATCAATCAGCGAATACACCCTGTTGATTCTTTTCTGTGCATCATTCCCCAATCCGGTGAGTACCGCATAAGATCTGTAAATAATTTTATGCAGCCCCCTGGTAAGCAGATATTTTACTATATTGCTATGTTCAAATACATTCTTTACGGCGACAAATAAAACAGCATCCTCATACGCGTCCAGACTGCTCTCCGGATTTATGACCTTCAAACCCATAAACTCTGTAACTTCATCCGCACGCTTATCTACAAACCCTGCCACCTCATATCCATTCTCCATAAACCGCTCATATATTCTTTTGCCATAAGAAGCGGCTCCATATATTAAAATCTTTTTTCCCTTCATCGTATAGTCATTCATCACATTCCCTCTTTCTGAAAAGCACCAACTTCCCTCTTACCGGAACTATCATAATATCTGTGAATCGTTACATATCTATTGAAACCGGTTGCCGACATAATCCTGTGTTTCTTCTCTTCCACCTCATTTTCTTCCGCTTCAAAAAACAAAGTTTCTTTCGTATTTTCACCCAGTTTTCTCAACCATTCCCCACTGCCGAATATCTCCGTATGTTTCCCCATAACAAAAACAATATCATACGCCTTTTCAAACACCGGCGGCTGTCCGCTTAAAATCTTTACATTTTTAATGCCAAGCAGCTCATTGTACAGACATGCAAGCTGCAGGCTGATCTCATTATCTTCCCAACTTTCTATCTCCTGTGCCGCATTTCTGCATGACCTCCTGCCCGCATTACGGGCAAAATAGGAGTTATAGTCGCTCATATCAAGAATTCTTTTCCCGCTTATCCCCTCTATTCCCAAAAAGCGGTTAACTGCCGTCAATACAGAGGGTTCCACGTTTTCCTTCTCTGCCGGAAAATTATAAAATGCGGGATGAGCAATCGGCGTCACCGTCCTCTTTATATTTTCCCGCACAAAAAAATCCCGCACTTTCTCCAGCACATTTTGGGAATATAAGTTGTAAAATTCTTCCTTCCGCATCATAACAGGCAGATAGGATAGATTCTGCGTCATAAGAAAGACCGCCCTGTGAAGTCCCTCTTTTATATGCAGCCCTCCCATTGCGTTTCCTTCAACAATGGACGCGGAAGAAATAAAAAAATCCATCCCCTTATTCAACTCCCGCTTATACATTAAAAAGAGCTGATATCTGTCAACTATTTTTTCTGTAATAACCTTTCTGTCAGCGTCCAGATACGACTGGGCTTCAAAGTACTCTGTTAAATACTCCCGGCACTTCTCCCGGTCTTCCATCATGTCAAACAAACTGCGGTAATGTTCCGCAAGCGCCAGATTCGCACCATAATACTGTAGTCCATACTGATTGTTTTTTTTACACACATCATTTACAAATATACTCTCTATACGGGCCCAGAATGTAACCATCCCCTGCTCGTCCGCAATCATTCCATTTTTAATGGAAAAATCCCGGTTTTTTACTTCCTCGTAGCTTGGAACCTCTATCGCTTCATCAACGCTTCCGTAGAGCAGCGCATTGTACATTCTGCGCAGCAAATCAGCGTTCTTATCATTGATACACCCTTTCGTCGGGAGAAAAAATATGTCTGCAAATCCCTTCTGATACATACTTTCCGCCACATCATCGTGTTGCAGTGCATTTTGAAAGGCAATAAACAGGATCGTGTCCTCTGCGTTCCCATCAAATCCTTCTAATCTGCTGTCCGTAATTGATATGTTTTTATATCCCTGCTTCTCTAAGTTGGACACGAGTATTGATGCCCGCACATTATTCCCGCAAATCAGTATCGGTTTTGTTTTCTGCAATCTAAAAGACATGTTTATATATCTCCGAATTCTATTCCTATACGTCTGTCCCATGTGCAATTGTTACTTACTGCTTTTGCGGGATTACCTGCTATTACAGTGTTTTCACCAAAATCCCCTTTAACAACGCTCCCCGCACCTGCAATGCTGCCTTTCCCTATATTGGAATTATACAGGACAATTACATTCTTCCCCAGCCATACATGATCTCCTACCTGCACATATTTTTCCTTTTTGTTTGTAAGATTTTCTTTCCTCACCAAATCAAATATACTATGTGCACTCGTTGACAGTATCGTAACATCATGGGAAAACATGCAGTCATTTCCTATGGTGACAGGTGAATGCTTCGAACCCATTGCAAGAAATCGTTCGCCCGCAGTTACATAATTCCCAACAGTGATGCTTCCCTCCGCCTTTATGCTCAGTCTTGAATCGCGCATAATATAACAGTTATTGCCTATCTCCAGACTGCCAAAAGCTGCCACTTCTATATTGACTCTTCCTTCCGTCCGGAAATAATTTCCGATTACCACTGTTCCGCCATTCTCCATTGTGATCTCAAACTCACTGTTTGCCTCAAAACCCTGCCCCACAATCAGTTTGTTATGATACCCCCTAAAACGGATGCGACAATGTAGTATTCCCTCTCCCTTATATATAATTTCATTGCCGTTACAATCTCTGTAAGCACTTTTAACAGCAGATATCGTTACTTCCGGAATTTCTTCTGATATGTAAAGATAATCTGCCTTTTTCTGATAATGATAGCGGAGCAGATAATCTTCAATTTCTGCCCTTTTACCGACTACTGCTACTATTACATAGCAGTTCTGATCCCCCAGAACCTCCTGCGGACGAAATATTCTTTTTTCGGCATATGTGCCGCCTTCTTTATGCCCGTCAATAAAGCCAGCCACACCAATCCCTGTATTTTCCAGCCATTGCATTACCGACTTTCCATTGAAATAAGCTCCCCATATATATACTTTCCGGCTGCCTATTTCGCTCCGAATCCATTCACTATCTGCGTTTTCCAACCAACAATCTATCAATGTCTTCATCGGCTTCACCCTTACTAATATGTCATTCGCTTATTGATATCAAGCTTCACATCTGCAAGATACTCTGCAATCAACTTCCCTGCTTTTCCAGCGCCAAAGATATGCTCTGACTCATATTTCCCGTGAGTAAGCTGCTGCTCCACCTTCCGGGCGATATCTTCTCTGTCATAATCCGCGTAGATAACATTTTTACCATGTTCGCGGCCCTCCTGCCGGTTGCCGATAATAACCGAAGGCGTTCCCAAAAAGGATGCCTCCCGAATAAAAGAGCTGCTGTTGCCTACAAGACAAACTGCATTCTCTAAAAAGCAGTTATACACCTCCGGCGGAAAATTCTTAAAGTAAAAGAAATTCTCATTTCCGTATCTGTCCTGAAAACCTCTGATTCCCAATGACACCAGATTACTTCCCGCATCAATATTTGGCCATAAAACCATTTTCTGCACAGGAAATCTTCTCAGTGCATGAAGCGTCTCCGTAACCTGTTTCCGCCCATCCATATACTCAGAAGTCACCGGATGCTGTGTGAGAAGTATAAATGGCTTATTCAGGTCAATCGTAGTGTCAGTCCTCTTTTTGATAAACTCTTTACAGTCTTCCAACTGTACCTTTTCACTTAATAGCGTGTCAATCGACGGACAGCCTGTCACCTTCACCCGCCACGCTTCTTCTCCCATTTTCAAAATTCGTTTTCCGCTTTCCTCGGTTGCCGGAAAATGATAATGTGCCAGCTTAGTTATCGCATGGCGCACAGTTTCATCAATATTCCCCGTAATTTCTCCACCCTGAATATGCGCCAGCGGTATATTTAAATAACTTGCAGCAATGGCCGTCGCCATAGTTTCAAACCGATCCGCAACAGTAATCACAACATCCGGCGCCAGTTCCTGAAAAACCGAGGAGAGCTCTATAATCCCCATTCCCGTAGATTTCGCCTGAGTCGCAAGGTTCTCACCCTCCAGCATATAATAAACTTCCTTTAGAGGTGTAAATCCGTCTTTTCTCAGTACGTCCACTGCTTTTCCATACCTGTCAAGCAGCATGGATGCGCCCACAACGATTTGCAGCTCCAAATCAGGATGCTCCTGAACCGCCCTTAATACCGGTTTTACCCTGCCATAGTTTGCCCTGCTTGCAACAACAACACAGACTTTTCTCATTTTCCGACATCCTCCCACTTTATCACTTCATCTGCCGCAATATTTGCCATAATACACCTCCCCACAATTCTATCATAATCAGATACGGCAATGCCACACTCTGCAAATGGCTTTTTGATTGCCAGCGCATTCTCATCCAGAACATCTCCTGCCCGCAGATCCTTTTTTGCATAGATGCTTTTTGAAAAAATTGCCCGCAATTCCTTTTGACTGTCCGACAGCTTATCTTTATTTTCTGATACCGCCAGCATCTTTTCTATAAATTCAGCTCCCTCAACAATCCCGCGCAGCTCCTCCATTGTCACGGACGCCTTCACATCCGGACCGAACATCTCCCGGCTCATTGTCACATGCACCTCCGCCGCCCTTGCGCCCAGCGAAAAAGCCGCCAGTGAAGGATATATAGTCGCCGAGTGGTCTGAAATCCCAACCGGACATCCGTATCGCTCCCTGTACACTTCAATCAGCTTAATCGGAATCTCTTCTGCCTGAGAAGGATATGCTGTGGTACACTGCATCAACAGCAGCGGATTTCCCGCTCTCTTAACGATCTCCACCTGATGATCTATATCCTCCATTGTACTCAGTCCTGTAGACAGTATAATTGGTTTTCCGGTTTTTATCGCCTTCTTCAGCAATACCTCGTTAAACACCTCACCGGCGCCAAACTTCCAGGCCGGTACCCCGATTCGTTCTAACATTTCCAATGCTGCCACAGAAAAAGGAGAACTCAAAAAGTCCAGCCCTTTTTCCGCTGCATGTTCAAACAGGCCCCTCCACTGTTCTTCGGAAAACTCCATCCGTTTCCAATAGTCATATCTTGTTTTATCGCAATAACTGAAATTCACCCGGAAAGGTTCACCTGGCGTACTCTCTTCCGCCGCTATATGCGTTTGAAACTTGATCGCATCTGCTCCTGTTTTTGCCACAGCATCGATAAACGCATGTGCCTGTCCCAGACTTCCATCATGATTTTGGGAAATTTCCGCTATTATATAAGTATTCTGCCTGTTCGAAAAAAAATTTGTTATCTTCACTCTTTACTCTCCATCAGCCTGCGGAATACAATACAAAATTGTACCTCGTATTTCTCTCGTATAATGCCGCAAATAGTACTTGTAATGCAATCCCCAGGAATCAATCAATTCCATAATTTCAAATAAATCTTCCGGCTTATGATAAACACAGATGGCAAGTTTCGGGCTGTTTGTTTTTATAATCTGCGCTGCTCCTTTTAACGCAGATAATTCAGCTCCCTCTATATCCATCTTGATAAATGTCGGCCTCTCGTCAATCACTTCATCCAATGCTACAATTTTAATCGATTCTGTTCCACTGTCATCTATATGGCCGTAATCCTCCGCCCCGGAAAATTTCATAATGCCTTCTTCTTCCCCTACGCCTGCCTGAATGGAAACAACACCTTGAAGGCCATTTATATTCTCTTTTCCTTTTTGATAGATAACATTATTAGGTTCTATATAATATATTTTTTTATATTTATTGCCTGCACACTCCGCAAATCTCAATACGGTATCTCCCGTATAGCCGCCGCAGTCTGCAAACACTTCATCATTCCGCAGCTTTATTATCTCCGTATCAAAATACTCTTCTGCCCCCCCCCCAGCTCCGAACGCTTGTTTCTTCATATGCACGATTCAGCCACGCTGCCTTCATCGTAAACCGATAGTTTAAAATAGCATCCAGCACACATCCGGAAATTTCGTCCGCATACTTGTCAAACAGGCGGATATAATTTGCCCGATATGTATCCAGCTTCTCCAGCATACCCTCCAAAGCCATATCCCAAATTTCAAATTCATCATATATGACAGATAAAATCCCATAATAAATATACGGATTTGATAAAGTGTTTTCAATCTGCTTCTCGATATCCGGAAAAAACTTAGTACATATAACGATAAGCCGTGACGGCTCCGCCATATCAGGTCTGATAACGGGAATCCCGTCGATCATCTTTCCCGCCAAGGCTGTATTATTGTCAATAAACGCGGTCACACGCCATTCTGACTTCGTAAACTGCTTATGTGCAAATTTACCCAGCAGTCCTGTCCCCCAGATATAAACCTCCTTCTTTTCACCGATCTTCGCCCCATACTCCCTTTTCAGCTCTTCCACTAATCCTTCCATGCTGAACTGTTCCTGCAGCCTGTTCATGCTTTCATACTTTTTCACTTATTATATCCTCCCTGTCTGTAAAATTGTTATGAATCGTATTCCGGATGCCCTGTCTGAAATCTGTTTTTGGCGCAAAACCCGTGTCTTCACACAAACGCCTGATATCCCCCACAAGGTACATTACCTGCTCTTTAGCATATGGTTTCGCACCTATTCCGTTCACAAGAAAAGGAGCGTTCGTAATTTCTGCAATATCAGCAATATACTCAGCCAGCCTTCTTCCCTTACCAGACGCAATCGGGTATTTGACACCACATTGCCCTCTCTCCACAATTCCAATCAGTGCATCCGCAGCGTCATCCACATAAATATAATCCCAAATCTGTTCACATGCGGTAAATTGGATCTTTTCCTTACAGACAGCAGCATGAAGGCATGACATAATCATAGTCCGCATCTTATCGTTAGGTCCATATGCGCTCAGGAGGCGTGGCCAGAAAAACTGAATCCCATATTTCCCACACAACTCCATTGCCCGTTCATAGGCCCGACACTTAGCAACAGCATATGCCGTCTCGGGATGATCCGGTGTCGTCTCTGTGATCGGCTCCTGCACACGGCCACATTCCGCCTGAGAACCGACTCCCAATACCTTATTACATCCCAGCCTGTCCGCGAGTGTAATCACCCGTTCCATATATTCCGCATTTTGCATTTGTCCATCCAGATTATATCTCGCGTTATCAAATCTGCTGCTCCAGCCTATGTGATAAATGGCATCAATTTTCCCGGTATAATCCGGGAGAATCCGGTCAATACCGGACAGATCCGATTCGATAATTTCTACGCTGCCGGATTTACAGATACTGTCCTTCCTGCCCGAATCAGGGGAGGTTACTGCGAATATCTTATATTCTCCCTCTGATAACATCTGCCGGATCAAAGCATTTCCGATGAAACTTGTCGCTCCTGTTACAATGACTGATTTTTTATCCATTATCTTTTTCATCACCTTTATGATTGTTACCGCCCCTTATACGCAGAGCGTCACTCCAACTGAGAGCTCTTGTCCAAACTCTGCTGGTACACTTCATAGTTGGCATACTTCTCATATATATCTCTGTCAAGAAGCGGGAACAAATCAGAAATAGGCGGTGAAACAATGCTTCCGTCCTCCTGAATAATATTACCCAGCTTCGGTTCTATCGCGTGTTCCGGATCCTCAAAAATCTCGCAGATTGCATATCCATCCAATTCTAAAAATGCTTTCACCGTTTCATCAAGATCCCCGCTGTTTCCACAGGAAAAATAAGGGAATCCATAAGCGTGCGCTATTTTTTCCAATTCAGGCAGCTTTAATCCGGTCGCCTTCGTACAGCCGCTCAACCGGCCAAAGTTCTTCGTCTGGGATAAAATAATAGAACGATACCCTCCGTTATTAAATACAAACAACTTAATTGGAAGCTGATAACTAACGATTGTTTGCAGTTCCTGAATATTCATCTGAAAGCTTCCATCTCCCGCACAACATATTACCTGTCTTCCGGCAGCAATAGAAGCGCCTATAGACGCCGGAATATCATATCCCATAGTTCCACAATTAATATTCCCCCACATCCGCTGCGTTCTGTATTTCACACCACACTGCTTTATGGAAATGGAAGAGCAGCTGTTCCCAACGATGCAAAGAGCGTCCTCCGCCATATATTTTTTTAGAACCTGCGCAAAATAATAGGCATTAATTTTTTCTCTGTCCTTAAATTTATCCTGATAAACAGGAAACTGCCGTTTTACCTCTTCGCAATATTTCTGCCATAAACCATCCATGGAAAATTGCAGCTCTTGTCCGGATATCCACTCTATAAAGTCTTTTACATCTGCATGAATTGCACAGTCAATTTTTACCGTTTCCTTCCTTAGTTCCTGATCGTCCGCATCGACTACAATCTTAACGGATTCCGGTGAAAAATACTCATAATTAAACCCAATCTGCCCAAATGCCAGACGACAGCCGAGCACGAGCAGACAGTCCGCATTCTGAACGATAAAATTTCCTGCCCTGCCTCCATTAATGCCGAAATTGCCAAAATAGTTTCTATCATCCTCCGGCATAATGTCCGCAAGACTCTTGGCTACAATCACAGGAATATTCCACTTGTTACATAAGCTCCAGAAGCTTTCTATCGCCTCTGCCGTCCGAAGCGCTGAACCAGCCACAATAACCGGACGCCTTGCGTTTCTGAGCAGTTCAAGAACCTTCTGGCCATCAAACTCTGCCTGATCCGTATGCGATATGAAATCTTCCAGTTCGTCCGTATCGACCGTGCTGCCCTGTATATCCAGTGGAACATCTATCCAGCAGGGGCCGCGTCTTCCGGACTTTGCCAGATAAATCGCTTTTTTCAAATAATATTTAATTTTTTTTGCGTCCTTAACAGTCACTGCAAACTTTGTCATTGTACTGACAGTTTCCACAATCCCGTGTTCCTGTTCACCAAACTGCCTGAGATTAAGCCCCGTGCTTTCTGCCATTGCACTGCGTTTGACCTGTCCCGATATCACGAGCATGGGAACACTGTCCTGCCATGCACAGAGCACACCTGTCAGGGCATTGGTTCCTCCCGGCCCGGTGGTGACGCACACGACCGGAAGCCTGTTATCCACTCTCGCATACGCCTCAGCCGCGATTGCCGCCCCCTGCTCATGCAAAAAGTAAGTGCAATGCAAATCCTCCGCATTTCCAAACGCATCATTTAAATGCATTGCACCTCCGCCTGTCAAAGTGAAACAGTCTCTAATTCCTTCCTCCACCAATATCTCTTTTATAATGTCAGCTACACGTTTTTTCATATTGTCCGCTCTTCCTTTTGGTATATTATGATTCTTTATTTTCCCAGTCCCTGATATAGTCCTTTATCATATACTTCCACATGTTCGTATCGCCCTCCGTTCACAAAATATGCGAACTGGCTTCCACCGCCTATACAACTGTACAGGCAATCACATTCTGACAGAAGATACACCTCCGTGACATATTCTTCCGTTCGGGATTTTAGTGTGCTTCCCGTCAGCTCACTCAGCCGCTCCGAAGCATCCGTCACCAAATCTCCGTCTTTAAAAAGATGTTTTAATTTTCTGTCTATACAATAACAGATTTCCCCAAAATAAGAAATAAATTTGTCCGAGTACTCCCTGTCGTCACATGACAAAAAAATGCCATCACAGTTCCATTCTTTCAACTTATCCGCTACAATGCCGAGCAGCTCCTCACATGTCGGCTGTACAGGATGCGCATTATACAGAGCCAGATTTCGAAGCATACCGGCTCTTAATCCTGCCCTGATCCCGACACCCAGTATTTTCCGCCCCTCCTTGAATATCCTGCCCTTCTCCCGCTCCAGCCGGCCTCTCATGTCCTCATTCAGCCTGACGCACGACCTGATTGTATCATTCCAACGCCTTAATTCCGAATCCGTTGTCGGAAACATTGCATTCCATGCGGGCATTCTCACTCTGAATGCTCCGTCGAACATAACAATTACGTTCCGACTCCGGTAAACCTCCTCCAACGTGTATCTGCTGTCAGGCTGCTCATAATAATATTCCCATGCATTTTCCAGACCTGTTTTTTCTTTGTCCTGCACCGCCGGCAGATAGGATTTCGTAATATCTATGACAGGAATGTACTTCTTTTTTTTCGCGTACTCCATAAACGGCAGCATGTAAAAAATCATACTATACAGCCCCATAGCTTCCCCGTCACAGGAAATAATAAAAAAAGTTTTATCCTTATTACAATCCCCGTAATGATGCTTCGTCTGTACGGAAATTCTGGTTCTGATTATTTTCAGTTCTCTCCTGACCATCCTGCCCGCCGCATGTACATTCCCAAAGACATTTTCATATAAATTTAATACGGCCGCATTCTTCTTTAGTCCTTCTTTTAATTTCTGCACCATACCCCATACCTGTTCAGCATATTTTAATCTGCCACTGATCCAAACACTTCCTGCTTCGTCCGCTCAAACATCTTCCCGTCTTTCACTTCATAAATATACTCGCACCGCTTAATCGTCGTCAGCCGGTGTGCCACCACAATAAGCGTCTTATGTCCCAGCAGCGCCTCAATCGCCTCCATCAATGCATTCTCCGTCTCATTGTCCAATGCCGCGGTCGCCTCATCAAGAACCAGTATTTCCGGATTGGTGTACAGCGCTCTCGCAATCGCCACCCGCTGTCTTTGTCCCCCGGAGAATTTCACACCCCACTCGCCGACCAGCGTATCCAGTCCCTTAGGCTGGGATTTGACAAACCCGGACAACTGCGCCATCTCTAACGCACGCCACACCTGCTCATCATCTATGGCGTCTTTGTCGACGCCGAAAGCGATATTGGACCTGATGTCATCATCTACCAGATAGATACTCTGCGGAACATACCCGATGTTTCGATTCCACACCTTCCCCATCAGAGCCGTATCCTTTCCGTCCATCAGGATTTGCCCTGCTTCCGGCTCCAAAAGTCCTAACAGTACGTCGACAAAGGTCGATTTTCCGGCCCCGGAGGTACCGATCAGTCCGATAGAGCTCTTGGCCTTAATCTTTAAGCTTACATCCTCCAGAATATAGTTATCTGTCGCCGGATACTTATAATAAATATGGTTGATCGACAGTTCGTTTGTGAATCTGACATCCTCATGATCCTCCAGAATGCCCTGCTCCTGTTTTCTGGCAAGTTCTGCCTCCAGCTCATTTACCCTCTTGATCGTTGCGTAAGACGCATTGAAAGCGGGCACGCTGCTTCTGATCGCGTTCATAACGCTGCTCACACCCCCGACCGCAGGCAGAATGCGGAAAGCGGCAATACCGATTGCCGAGAGGGACGCGATCATATCCGTCGTAATCCCCCGGCTGCCTACCTGCACAACCACTGCCATAAGCAGTCCGATAATGCACACGGTTTCAATCACATACGCCGGTACCGTAGTCGCCATCTCAATCTTGATGCTGCATTTATTATGTTCGTTAATGCTCTGCACATATCTTCTCTTAAAATATTCCTGTCTGCCGGTGACAAGCACCTCCTTGCTCCCATGAATCATTTCCAGACACGCCTGATTGTTATTCCAGCTCGCCTCCCTCTGCAATTCACCATATTTCTTCATGGAATTTTTATAGGTCAACTGTATGGCAACCACGCACAGAACAGACAAAATCAGCAGGGATATCGCCATAAAAGGCTCTTTCAGCAGGATAAACATACCAATTGCCGATATGGTCAGAAGCTTCGTCGACAGGCCAAAAATGCTGCTGATAATACTGTTCACCGCATTAATGTCCCCCGATAAGCCCTGCAATAATCGGGCGCTGTTATGATTCACGAAAAAGATATACCCCTGCGCCATATAAGACTCCATCACACGGGTGCCAAGCTCTCTCCTGATCTTGTAGGTGTACTTTTTCACCAGCCACGTATAAAATACAAAATAAACATTTTTACACAGATAAACCAGGATCACGCCGCCACACACAATATTAATCAGCGTACCTGCGCTCTCTATATGGAATGTGCTGATAAACGGCTGCAAATACCATTTCTCCCGCAGCGCATCCACATCCGTCAGTCCCTCCACCACAGGCATGATCGCTGAAACACCCAGCGTCTCAAGCCCCGCCGACAGCAGCGTGCACACAAAAACCATTACCCCGTACTGTTTCTGCTGCCTTGTCAGCACATAATTCAATTTGTGGAACAAATCCTTGATTTTGGCAAGTTCGTGTTTCATCCCTGTATCAACATTCCTTTCACAGCGCGCACTTCTGCCTTCCGGCACAAATGAACAGTTAAAGTTTCCAGTTTTTTATCCTCTAAAATGCATTCACGGCGTCAATCACATACGCAGTCTCTGCGTCGCTCATCCCCGGATACAACGGCAGGCTCAACTCCTGCCCGCAAATCTTTTTCGCCACGGCGAACGCTTCCGCGTCCCATCCCTGCGTCTCATAGGCGCCCTGCTCTGCAATCGGGATCGGATAATGAATATTGGTGCCAATCCCTTTCGCCGTTAAATATGCCTGCAGCCCGTCCCTGTCCCTGCACAAAACCGGAAATATGTGGAACACATGCGCCCCGGGACTGCAGCCGTCCATCCCTGGCAGGACAATTTTATCATTTTTTATTTCTGTCATATATTTTCGGGCAATGCGCCTCCGCTCCTGATTCCATCCCTGCAAATACGGAAGCTT
The DNA here is from genome assembly GCA_949051815.1 of uncultured Lachnospiraceae bacterium. GTDB lineage: Bacteria > Bacillota > Clostridia > Lachnospirales > Lachnospiraceae > UBA3282. The sequence continues at coordinate 137,066 of CARQVR010000002.1, read as the reverse complement.
CTTCAAAAGAAAAGCCGCCTGCAGCTCGTCCAGTCTGGAATTGCACCCCTGATATATGTGATGATACCTTTCAACAGCCCCGTAGTTCGCAATGGCGCGTATTTTTCCGGCCAGCCCGGCGTCATTTGTCGTGACCGCGCCGCCGTCTCCGAGCGCGCCCAGATTTTTCCCCGGATAAAAGCTGAAACCCGCCGCGTCACCGAAAGCGCCGGCCTTTTTACCGCCCGTCTCTGCACCGTGGGATTGTGCCGCGTCCTCTATCACGGCAAGCCCGTGTTTCTTTGCCACGCTGCATATCGTGTCCATATCGCATAATCTGCCATACAGATGCACCGCGATAACAGCCTTCGTTCTCTCCGTGACATGGTTCTCTATCTGAGCTTCGTCAATCAGACAGGTGTCCGGATCCACATCCGCCAGAACCGGCGTCGCGCCCACATAGCTCACGGCGAGCGCAGTGGCGATAAACGTATGGGCAGGCACGATAACCTCGTCTCCGGCTCCGATTCCCATTCCCATAAGAATCAGCCGCAGGGCGTCCAGCCCGTTTCCCACACCGATGCATTCCTTCACCCCGCAGTATGCGGCAAACGCCTTTTCAAATTTTCCGACGTATTCTCCCTGAATATACCATTCGTTAGAAGTGACGGCACGATACGCCTCATCCAGCTCCCGCTGCATCGGCTTATGTATTTTTGATAAATCCAGATACGGTATATTCATGCTTTCCTCCTACATTTTATCCCTGACAGACTCCATAAACTTTTCATAATCCCGAATATAGTCGTTCTCGTCATATACCTGAGACGCCAGCACAAGCAGCACGGCGTCCGGAGAGAAATCATACATCTCACGCCATGTATCAGGTCCCACATAGATTCCCTCACAGGGCTTATCTAAAAGAACGGTTTCCCGCTCTCTTCCGTCGTCCAGCAGCACGCGGCAGGAGCCGTGAATGCAGATCAGGATCTGCTCCAATGTCCTGTGGGAGTGAAACCCTCTGCGCACGCCTTCCCCCGTATCATACATATAGTATACCCGCCTGATCGCAAAGGGAATCTCCTTCGATTCTTCCAAGGCAATCAACTGCCCTCTCTCATCCCCGTGCTCCTGAAAGGAATATTTCACAATTTCCATAGTTTACTCCATCTCTGCGCATTTTTTTGCGCATAACCGAGTTTGTGTCAAGCAATGCGCAGACACAAATCTCGCGATTGAAAATTTTAATTTTCAATCTTAACCTTTTCTCTTTATGATTTCCACCGAAAATCAATAAATATCTCCGATCCCAGCTCCGGCATATACTCCACAAGCCGATACAGCCCGTCTAAAATTCTACGTTCCATAATCCCGTCGTCCATGCATTTCTTCATCTGCGCATGGGTGAAGGGCTTGACAAAATAACTCCCCTGCTCCAATATCTCCACATTTCCGGTTCTCTCGATCACTTCACGCAAAAGCGCCAGATCGAATACCGTATTCTGTTGAAGCATTCTGTTGTTGTCGGACATATCATGCGTATCATTAATTAATCCGCTGCACATGGCAAGCAGCCGGTGCATGGACTTTGCATTGGGCACGTTGATATGGACTACTGTATTGCTGTCCGCGACTTCCCTGATATGCATTAAAAAATCATACGGGTTCTCGACCTCATGCAACAGGCTGCTGCAAATAATGCAGTCCACGCTCTTTGGCATCTGCGATATGGCATTTTCGAAAAAATCGTTGATTACTACAATATTGTCCCTGTCCTTTTTCTGCTCCAGCGCAAGCCGGTAAAATTTCTCCGCAGGTTCCACGCAGATAAATTTACGAAAACCGTCGTAATACTGAAACATGGATTCCAGTCCGCATCCCGCCTCCACAATCACGCCGCCGTCCCGCACTTTTTTCAACGATTCAAGCACCCTGCGTTTTCTGTAAAGCGCCTGATATACCTCGAAATCGTTCTCTCCGTCATACACTACCGATTCGTAATCACCAATGTCTCTCAAAACAATCTCCTTTTATCCGCACGCCAAAACCTCTGACTCCTGTCACATTCTCTTTGTATACACCGGAAGCAGGATATCCCCGCCCCCGTACTCGGCTTTATACCCATACAGTCCCCGGTTTAACACATTTCCGCCGTCCTCGGTGCTTGCGCCGAAACTGAAATAGCGGTATCCCGACTCACGCGCCTGTCGAATCAGCTTTAAAATCAGCAGCAGATTCGGGTACTGTCCGGCATACTCATAGTTGACGTCCAGATACTGGGTATGAAATACGTTTTTAAACAAAAAGCACAGTGCGAAAGCGCCATATGCGCCGTCCTGCGCATCCGCGTAAAAAGCCCGGATGCGATCCGGAAAACGGCTTTGAAGCTCTCTGATTTCCTCAAGGGTGTGCGTCGTCTTTGCTTCAAACTTATTCCGCAGGTTCTCATTCATATTTTTCCACACTGCTTCCCTGATCTCATCCTGTGCGGAAAACGTAAACTGTCCTTCTTTTATAACCTTCCTGACCTGATTGCGCCGCTTGGCATGAAACAGGGCGGTTATGTCTTCCTCCGTCTCAATCCCGTCTATACAGATGATATTCGCCAGCGCCGCCATGCCATAGGTATATCCCCGCCGCAGCAGAATATAATCAATCAGATGAAAGGGCTGCGCCGCATAATATTCCGGCTGCTTCCTGATTTTCACCTCGGAATATCTGCTCTCATAATAACCGAGCATAATGTCCAGCGCCGCCTCCGTCGCTTCCAGTCTGGCAGCCCTGTCCAAAACCGGTCCGGCAAAGGTCGTTCCCGGATAGGAGACAATGCTGTCCCCATCGCCGCGCGCCGCCATCATAACGCCTCTGACCTCACCGGAACCTTTATCCAGAACTACAATCGAATCGTCCTGGAAACGCCCCTCCGGGTGGTAATCCAGAAACCGGAACGTATTGATAAATTCGCCTGTGGTACTTTCTTTCATGACAAAGGCGTCGGCTTTCGCAATCTGCTTCTCCGTCAGCTCCGCTCTTTTCTTTATTTCCAAATGCTCCGCCGTTCCCATCTATCTGATAAACTCCATAAAATGTTCCTTGTTCTCCCTCGCGCTCTCCTTCGGTCTGCCCAGATCCGCTCTGGAATCCAGCGAAACCGGAATCTCCCAGAACACCGGCCCTTTCCGCTCTGCAATCCATTGCCCGATCCGGTCTACCTGCTCCATGGTTTCCAGCTTTTCCGCACTGCGGTATCCCGCCGCCTGCGCCAGCTTCGAAAAGTCTGTCGCCTGACAGCCGGTTGGCATCGCTCCCACGGATTCATGGGCCTGATTGTTGATGACGATATGATAAAAATTCTCCGGCGCCTGCGACGCGATAAAAGGAAGCGCCCCCATATGCATCAGCGCAGCCCCGTCTCCGTCGATACACACAATCTTCTGATCCGCTTTGTTCTTTGCGATTCCAAGCGCAATCATGGACGCGTGTCCCATGCCGCCCACGGTCATAAAAATATTGTCATGATCCCCGTATATTTTCCCGCTCTGCTCATACAATTCTCTGGATATTTTTCCGGTGGTGGACACAATCACCGTATCGCGGGAAACTTCCTTTAAAATATGCCCAAGCACGTCCTCCCGCAGCATGGAATTGCCGTTTTCCCATGCGAAAGGCTCTGCCTTCTCAAAGGTGCCCTTTTTCACGATCACCGCAAACTGATCGCCCCGTTTCAGCGTGTTCTCCGCCTCCGCCAGTATTTCATCCATCTCTTCGTCCGAAGTATTCTGGTCAATCACGCGGTAAGGAACCGACAGGGTGTCGAACAGCCCGCAGGTGATCTTCCCCTGAAATACATGCTGCGGCTCATCTTTCACCCCCGGCTCTCCACGCCATCCCACGATAAACAGCATGGGCACGCCATACACATCGCGGTTCGCCAGCGACGCCAGCGGATTCACCGCATTGCCGATACCGGAATTCTGCATATAGACGCAGGCCGGTCTTGCTGTCGCAAGGTATACGCCGATTGCCAGTCCTACCGCCGCCCCTTCATTGGCAGTCACATAATGCTGTAAATTGCCCTGATAAGTCTGCACGCCATCACAGAATTGCTTCAACGTGGAATCCGGCACGCCTGTGATTGTCTGAATCCCCATTTTCTCTAACTGCTCTAATAATCTGGACGCTTTCATTGTCTCACATCCTTTTCCTTTCCTCTGTCAATTCCTTATGGTTTCCCGTCGTAATCTCATACTTTTTATCTGGAGAAAATGTTTCCCGTTTCGTACATCGCCTCCGTGTCATGGGCCTGACCGGGCTGTATATATTCCACCATGTAATCCTCTTTCAGATACTCATAAAACAGGAATCTCCGGTCCCTCTGATCGCCGCTTTTCCAGTCGAAAACCGAGCCTCCGTCCGCTCCGTTTAACAGTCTCTGGTATGCCTCCTGCAAATCCTCAAAGGAGACCGGTGCATCCGACACCGCAAAATCATGCGTTTCATTCACGCCTTTTACGAAAAACGCCGGATTCTGTCTGCCGTGCGGATCCAGCCAGTTATAGCCGTGGTCCGCCATAACAATAATGACCGAATTGTCATATACGCCGCCTTCCCTGAGTTTTTTCAGATAGGCTTTCGTCATCGTCAGACAGGCTCTGAGGTTGTCTTCATAGCTCCCCGACTCCTCCGGAATCTCCTCCACATTCTCGTTGTAGATAAAAGGAACATGGCCGCCGTCCACATGAATGAACCGGAAGCATTTCTGATCCCCGATCCTAAGCTCTTCATGCAGAACGCCGTCATAAAATGCAATGTTTGAGGGCGTAAACAAAGTCTTTCCCTCCGGCGTAATCTTAAGTGTGCTGAAGGCTTTCGGATTGACAAAGGAAAAACGCTTTAAGTCGTAGGGCGCATACTTAAATCCCGTCATAAGCATCTGCCATCTTACAAACGCCCACGTATCTTCTACCCCTCTGTCATTGGACAGGATATTCTCAAACCGCCCCATACCGCCGTTGTCCGGCAGAAGCTCCGCCTCATAAAAGCCCATTCGGTAGCCCGCATTTTCCATCGTCTCCAGAAAAGGGGACGACGCGTAGGCTTCTTTCTCATACTCTTTAAACGCCTTCTCGTTTTCATACCAACTCCCCGATAAAATATAGGGAATGGAATGCTGTGTATACGGATAGGCAGCCACCACGTTATTATAAAAAGTAAAATCCGTAAAAATATCCTGATATTCCGGCTCCGCCTCCATCATCCCTTCCAGCGTCTGCGCATCCACAGCGTCAAGCAGCAGGATCACAAAATTCGTATCCCGGGACATGTCAAACATGTTCTCAGTGGTCACGCTCATACCCGGTTTTTTAGAAAACCCGTCGTTTGTCACCGCCAGCGTCAAAAGCGTCAGGCCAAGCATCAATGTCATGCCGATACTGACGCCCCTGACAACCCGTGCGAAAACCTCTCCCCGTAATTTACAAAATAGCGTTATCACCACAGCCGCAACGGCTGCCCACGCGATAACCGATTTGATCCGTTCCCCTGAATACAGACTCCAGTCTATCAGCTCGCCATCGAGTGTGGGAAGTCCTTCCGCCAGAAAATTCCCCTGTATATACAAACCCAGATAACCTGTCAGCCCTGCAGCCAGACCGATTCGGTATGTCTTTTCATGCAGCTTCCCCAGAAGCGCAAACAGCAGAATGCCGCATCCGCATCCGGCCGCGAAAACAACCAGCATGGGCGGCGTCAGAATATAGGCGTCAAACCAGAACTCATCCTGATTCGTAAACAGCAATTCTAACGGCGCATACAGAAAAAGCATAAAACATACGGCAATGCAAAGCCATGCGCCCGCCATTTTAGAACCGGCCGCTTTTCCGGCTGTTTTCTCACGTTCCGTCATCCTGCCTCCACCCGTTTTAATTCCTCCACCGTATCTATCTCCACAAGCTGTCCTTCCTCCACCGGCTCCACGGTCAGCCGCAGCTTATCCAGATTGCGGTTCACCACATCATCCCAGAATAACTGGCTGTTTTCCTCTACGGCATAAGCCTTCTCTATCTCTTCCCGCAAAATCCGGGCGTCCTCTTTTTTGAAATAGGAAATTCCCACCATATTGTAGGTATCTCTTCCGCCTTTGCCGACCCGCGAAATGTATTCCCCGTCCAGCTCGAACAGCCAGTCGTCGGAGAAACCCGCCTGCATTCTGCCAAAATAGCAGGAATGTGTCAGATGCTTCTGAAAGATCGACGCATCGGCCACATACAAGTCAGACTCGCATATAAAACAGTCCGCCCTGCCAAGCGCCTCTCTCGCCGTATAAACGGAGGAAATGTTATTTTTCGTAAGGTAGTCGGGATTGAAAAGAATCCGCACCTGCGGGTATTTCTCACAAAGAGACGCAAACTGATCTCCCAGATATCCCGTCACCACATAAATTTCTTCCACAGAACGCTGTAAGAGCCCTTCGATCACAGTCTCTATCATCGCTTTGCCGCGAACCTTTATGAGCGGCTTCGGCGTCGTCTCTGTCAGCGGGCGCATACGGTTTCCCAGTCCTGCCGCCATCAAAATCGCTATTTCTCCCATGGTCGTGCCCCTCTAAATCTCATCAATCAACCGTATGATGTCCTTAAAGGGCATCAGCTTGGAATCTGCCTCAAGCGCCCTGTGGTTTTTCAGGATTTCCACCGCGGTGCCCTGCATCGCCGGAAATGCGCTTCTGGTCAACTGGTTTGCGTAAATCACAATATTGACTCCCGCTGCGGCAAGCTCCTCCTCCGTAATGCTGTTGAAGGATGTGGGCACCACCACAATCGGCGTCTTTTCATCCTTTTCCCGGAATAGTCTGCAAAACTCCAGAATTTCATCCGGTGACTTTTTACGCGAGTGGATCATAATACCGTCCGCTCCCGCTTCCGTGTAGGCAAAAGCCCTGTTCAGAGCATCCGCCATCCCGCGTTCCAGAATCAGGCTCTCAATTCTGGCTATAATCATAAACTCCTCTGTCCGCAGCGCCTTTTTTCCCGCCGCAATCTTGGCGCAGAAGTTCTCAACGCTGTCCTGCGTCTGTTCCACCTCGGTGCCAAAGAGAGAGTTCTTTTTCAGTCCCGTCTTATCCTCGATAATGACGGCGGATATGCCCATCCGCTCCAGCGTTCTCACATTATATACAAAATGTTCAATCAGTCCGCCTGTATCTCCGTCCAGAATGATCGGCTTCGTCGTCACATCCATCACATCATCAATCGTCCGTATTCTGGACGACATATCCACCAGCTCGATATCCGGTTTTCCCTTGGCGGTAGAGTCGCACAGGGAAGAAATCCACATCGCGTCGAACTGATCCAGCCTGCCGCCCGTCTCCACCACAGTCTTCTCCGCGATCAGTCCTGTCAGGCCGGAATGCACCTCCAATGTCTTTACAATCGGCCGCATGGCGATCAACTGCCGCAGCCGTCTGCGCCGAAATTCGGGCATCGCCAGTTTTTCCTTCATCTGGTCGTCGATTCTCTTTACATTTTCATTGTAAGTGTAGGGTAATTCGACCAGCTCCCCTCCAAGCTTCTCAAGGTTCGCAATGACATTGTCTCGGATTGCCTTTTCCGGCCCCTCTGACCAGTTGTCGCCGTGCACCACATAATCCGGTTTCACCTCGGCCAGAATCTGGTCGTACATCACATCGCGCTGCACAAGAACCTCTTTGACAAGACCCGTTTCCCTGACGATCTCCATCCGCTGTTCCAGCGATATGGTAGGGAACCGGTTGAAGCCCACCATCGCCTCGTCGGAGAGCACGCCCACATATACGTCGCCGTACGCCGCGGCCCTTTTTAAAATATTCAGATGACCTTCATGAATGACATCTGTACAGAAGCATGTGTATACCTTTTTCGCCATATTCCGTTCCCGCCTTTACTTTAATCTGATTCCACTTTCCGTCCTTCGTCCGTTACCGGTATCTCACCGGAACGGCTACCCCGTATTTTTGCAGGGCCTCCCGAAACACCACAAAAAAGTCCTCGATGTCCTTCCTGTCAATCGCGCCCAGCGCACACAGCCGGAACATCCCAAGCTTCTCCACCTTGCCGGGATAGATCGTGAAACCACGCTCATAGCAATAATCATGTATCTTCTCAAAATCCCAGTTCGCATCGTCGGGATAAAGCGCCGCCGCCACCAGCCCGGACTCGTTCTCCTCTGAAATGTAAATCCTGAATCCCAGCTCCGTCAGCCCTTCTCTGATCGCCTGAAAGACCCGGCAGTGTCTCGCCCACTTATTTTCTTCCCCCTCCTCAAAATACTCCCGCAGCGCCTGCCGCACCGAATAAATAACCTGAACGGGAGGGGTAAAATGCATTTCCCCGTGGGCCTGCGCATAGGCGTACTGCATGTACAGGTTGCAGTAATAGGACCGTTTCGGATAATCTGCCGACGCCTCGATCACAGATTTTTTTCCGATCACATAGGATAAACCCGTCATCGCCATAATACCCTTCTGGGCGGAAGCCATACAGAAATCCACCTCATCCTCCGCCATATGAATCGGCCGCATCCCGTAGGTCGAAGTGGTGTCCACCACAAACACACCGTGATAGCGGTGCACAAGCGCGCCGATCTCCCTGATCGGATTTAACAGTCCGGTTCCCGTCTCGTGATGCGTCGTATAAACCAACGCGATATCAGGATTCTCCTGCAGCGTCTGCCCGATCTTTTCCAGATCCGCCGGCTTGTCGAGCGGGAGTTTTAAGTTAATATACGCCAGTCCGTAGTATTCACAGATCTCCGCTCCCCGGCTGCTGTAGGCGCCGTTGTTGATAATCAGTATTTTCTTGTTCTCCGGCAGCAGCGAGTTCAGACAGATATCCATATTGATCGTGCCCGACCCGCAAAATAGAACCGCCGCATATTCCTTTGGGTCTGCATGTACTATGCGCAAAAGCCCTTCCTCCACCTCGCGCATAACGGACACAAACTCTTTCTCGCGCGGACAGATATCGGGAACCACCTGCGCCATTTTCACCGTGTCGGTAGTCGTCGCCGGCCCCGGATTCAGTAATACGTTTCTCTTCACCATCTAAAAACCTCCTATGAGCCGGAACGCTCCACCAGCCGCTCAATCATGTATTTTGCTCCGGCCTTGCCGCTGGTACCGTTATTGTATATATATTCTTCCTTCATTCTGCGCATGGAAGCCTGGGAAAACTGGTCGTCCGCCAGCAGCTTTTCCACCGCAGGCACAAGCGCCTCCTCTATCTTCTCAGGCGCAACCGATATGCCTACCCTGTCGCGCAGCTCTATGTCAATCGGCACTGTGTCTAACTCCCGGTAGTCAGGGTTTACCACCTTCATCGGCGTGTTGATAAACAACACCGGTTTCAGCGTGGAAAACGCGTACTCAAATGCGATGCTCGACCAGTCCGTGACAAGCAGATCCGCCATATATACTGTCTTGTTAGAAGAAAAATCCTTCTGGAACGTCACGCCGCGCGCCCTGTATTTCTCCGCCAGCGCGTCTATACGCCCTTCATAATGGCGCACATACTGCGGATGGGGACGAACGATAATCTGATGCCCGGTCTCTGTCAGCCGGTCAAGCATCTGCCCGATGCAGGAATCCAGTATATTGTCCGCCTGCCAGGACGGGGCAATCAAAATGGTTTTCTGATCTTTCCGCGTCCCGCTTCTGCTCTCCTCCGAAACCATCTGCTCATAGGAAACCGTCATATTGTCAATCACGGAAGATCCCCACTCAACCAGATTCTTTTTCGGCAGTCCGGCTTTTTCCTCGCGCTCTGCGATCTCAGCCCTGTTCTTCGGACCCGACGTGAAAATCGTATCAAAATGATCCAGCGCGTTCTTGTGGAAGGTCAGGTTGGAGCTGTTCACATCGTGAGGCACATAGATATATTCAATGTCCTTCTTCACATACGACCGCTTAAGCTGGAAGTTTTCCAGATCCGGCGTCGTCATGACCATAATCTCAGTCTCCATCTTCATCATCAGCACGATCATTCTGTTTTCGTTGATATAATAAGGCTTAAACTGTTCGCTCTCCAGCCCAAACACCTCGTCCTCCGGGTCGCTGGTGATATAATGGATGACGATATTGGTACGTCTTATGATCTCCTCTATGATATTTTTATAATACTTATAAAAGCCGTTCTTCTCGGAATAGAATACGATCTTCTTGTCCTGCGTTTTCAGGAACCGCTTATAATCCGCCTTGCCCTTTGCGCGGTACGGATTCGACTTGTCCTCTTTCTGCTTCGCGGACATAAACTCTTTCGCTTTCCGAAGTTCCTCCTTACTCTCCTCCAAAGCCTCGTAATCAATATAATTCTTCGGATTGATCCAGATATTCAGAAGAATCAGTTGTACCACCGAGAGTATGTTGCTGCAGCTCCAGTAAAAACCTACACCTATGGAAACAAAAAAGCCCAGATACAGGGACAGTACTACGGAAAACGCCATCGTTCCGTACTGGTTGACACGACCCTGTTCCGACTGTAACACGTTGGCCTTATTCTGCACGTAACACATGAAAAAGGCGGATAGCGCCGCTAACAGGGGTATCAGCAAAGTAATGCCTCCTGTCTGTACGGGAATATCCGTCAGGCTTGTCCCTCTCTTGACCGCTTCCACCACGCCCATCAACAGCGCGAGCTGGACAAAAAGCGGAATTAAATCCGCAAAAGGACTGTATTTCTCTCTTTTAAAAAGTTTATACTGCTCCTCGGAAATTGCATCCTGATTCCCGAAATATGCCGCTTTTATATGGTTCATTTCCGGTGACATGCGCACTGTCTTGATAGAGTTTTTCTGCACCCACACGGAAAGCGGCAGTAAGATTACCTTCGTTATTAAGGTAAAGATAAAAATTGCCACCCAGTAATTACCGCAAAAACCATAGCATAAATTGATGAGCCAAAGCAGGCCGTTTACTACCGCATCAATCACTGTACCCATAACCGCCCCTTAATCGTCTACATCCTTGAACTCGATTGCCACGCCTTCCGCCCCGCCGTTTTTCTTATTTTTCTTAAAGAAGGCAAATATTTTGTGTCTGAAAATGGTGAACGCCGCGCCGAGCGCAATCAGCACACCCGCTACCGCCTGTATAATATATGTGACCGCGGACGGATCAATATAGGCTCTCGCCGGTATGGTAAAAAGAAACCAGAAACAGCCCGCGAAATATGTGAATTTGAACACCTGCATTAACAATTTTTTCATCTGACCAAATCTCCTTTCGCCAATCAATGTTTACCATTATACTCCATTTAAGGGCGATATGCAATTACCGTGCATTAAATTCTCTCCCGGTGGGCACTGTCGTATTCATATCGCCTGCCCGTCCGGTCTGTTCGTATTCCACAATATGGGTGTCGTCCTTAATATCATACCACAAAAATCTTCTGTTTTCCGTCAATGTCTGTCCATCGAACGCCGTCTGCCCGTCTCCGCCGTCCAGCAGATGTGAACAGGCAGCCTGCAGCGCCGTAAAAGATACCGGTCTGTGATCTACCTGAAACCCGTGTCTTTCATTCACCCCTTTTATGAGCAGAACCGGGTGCTGGTTCAGGTTGTCTTCTTCATAGTACTCACCGTTCCCGTGGTCGGCAAGAATAATTATGACAGAGTTGTCATATACATCCCCGTCTTTCAATTTCTGCAAGTACAAATCCGACAGGGTAAGGCACGCCTCAACACTCTGCGTAAGCGTCCCGCCCTCCGGCAGATAGTTCAGGTCTTTATCGTACTCGTAGGGCGGATGGGCGCCCCACAGGTGGATAAACTTAAAACTTTTGTCGTCCCGGTACTGTATCGTCTCCTGCGTCAGCAGATCGTAAAAATCCCGGTTATTGTTATCCCGAAACGCCTCCCTCTCCCCTTCCAGCACTCTCAGATCGTCAAACGCATTCGGATTCACAAAACTGAACCGTTTCAGATCAAAGGGCGCATACTTGAGGCCCGTCAGCATGATCTGCCATCTGGCAAAGGCCGTATAGGAGGAAACTTTTTTCGTATATTCTCCCACATTCTCAAAACGCGCTCCCGTCGTCTCATCGACGCCTGCGTCCACCTCATACAGCCCCAGCGCATAACCGCGGTTTTCCAGCGTCTCAAAAAGAGGCGACTCTGTCAGCACTTTTCTGAAATACGCATCTCTGCCGGTCTGATTCTCGAACCACATGCCTGATAAGATAAACGGTACGTTGTAGGTTGTATGGGGATATGCGCTGACCGTATTATCGTAATAGGTAAAATCATCGAATATGCTTTCCCGTTCTTCATTACCCACAACCATGTCGGAAAAAGCGCCGCCATCGAGCGCATCCATCAGCAGAATAATAAAATTCTGATCCGTTGATAATTCCATCTCATGCTCCGTGGTGACACAGATATTTGTCTTGCTTTCCAGTCCATGATTTGTGAGACACACCGTGGACAGTGTTACCAGAAACAACAGAATCATACAGATGCTCACCGTCCGGATCACCTGATATACGCGCTCCATCTGCACCTTTTTATATAGAAAAACCACAGCGCCTGTCACCACACACCACAGGATGACCGACTGCGTCCTGCCCACACCGGCATACTGGCTCCAGTCAATCGCCCTGCCGTCAAACACGGGAAGATAGTTTATAAAATAATTGCCCTGCACATAGGAACACAGAAACAGAATAAAGAGGAACAGCAAAGCCGCCCGCTCCACCCGTCTGTTCCATCTGCCCAAAAGAGTAAATCCAAGCCAGCATACGCCCGTAAAAATCAGAAAAACGCACACCATAACCGGCAAAAGCACGCCTATGTCATACCAGAATTCATCCTTATTCATAAAATACAGCTCCAGCGGGGCATAGAGAAAAAACATAAAACATACTGCCGCTGATAATATAAATGCCGGTTTTTTGCTTTCTTTATTCATATCCTGTATACTGCTCACTTTCCCATGTATGTTCACTTTTTTATTGCAATTTACTTTCCCTTTGTTATACTGAAATTACACGTCACAGTCATCGGGACAAAAACGGCGCAGAAATGAGGTAAAAATGAAGCTGATCCGCAAATATCTGCATAGATTATATCTTGTTTATTTTAAATGGATAAACAGGCATCACAAGTCCGTGATCTTTCAAAAATCCTCTGTCATATCCAACGACGATTTTTTTGAGGGCAACAACAATGTAGGGGGCCGCATCCATAAGTCCTATATCGGTTACGGAACCTATATTATCGGGGAAAGCGGTTATATTCATGACTGTAAAATCGGACGCTTCTGCTCCATCGCCTCAAACTGCCATATCGGGCTGGGAGACCATGCCCTGCACATGGTTTCTACTTCTCCGCTCTTTTACAGTTCGCAGTCCCTGCTGCCGGAAAATTTTCTGGCAAAAAGCATTCCGGTGGATGAGCAGACCATCGGGGACACCCCCTACAAAGTAATCATCGGAAATGACGTATGGATGGGTTACAACGTCTGCGTGAAGGAGGGCGTCACCATCGGGGACGGCGCCATCATCGGTGCAAAATCTCTCGTAACCCGCGATATTCCCCCTTACGCCATCGCTGTCGGCACACCCGCAAAAGTGATCAGGTATCGTTTTACTCCTGAACAGATTGAAAGGCTGCTGGAAATAAAATGGTGGGACAAGGATATCCGGTGGATTAAAGAGAATGCCTCCGCATTTGACGACATTGATGCCTTTATCGCTCATGCAGCGTCTTCAAAACCGCTGTCTGATTAACCGGTTTTCTCTTTGCAGGAATGCCGGAACCTCCCTGTGGTTCAGTCTCATGAGCAGCTTGATCCACACAAAGCTGAACAGCTCACGCGGATGCAGTACTTTCAAAAGATCAGGCGCTGATTTCAACCCGTTATTCTGGATGTAATAGTCAATACATCCGCTGAAATATGTCATTCTGGCAAGATCAAACCTGTATTTTTTCCCCGCAGCCGCTTCAACCGCGCGAAACCCTTTTGCATAATCCTCCAGTATCTGCAAAAAGTCGCATGTCGCATTATAGCTCCCGTTTCCCTTATCATTTCTGTAGCAATATGTGTAGAGACATTCCGGAAGAATTGCTTTCTTACTTTTGGTCAACGTATAATACCATATCTGCACCTCTTCATTATTCCTGCTTCCATTGCAGATATATGCCGGTTTATCCTGCTTAAAGGTATTGCGTATCAATCCGGTAAAAAAACACACCTTGCTGCCCTTTAAAAAATCTGACAGCGTATATTCCGTACCGGACAGCTTTCCGACCACCTTTGTGCCTTTTGCAACATTGTAAGTCTCAGTCCACCCGGTCACACTGAATATATCCTCATGCTCCTCCAGATATCCGACCAGTTTCTGAAACACATGCGCTACCGGAAGATAATCGTCTCCGGCACACTCATAGATGTATTTTCCCCTCGCCTGCATAAAGGCATCGTACATATTCTTGCATAATCCAAGATTTTCCGTACGCTCAAGCACCTTCACCCTGTTTCCGTACTTCTCCCTTACCGCCTGCGCTGTGCCGTCCGGTGAAACGTCGTCGGCAAGCAAAACTTCATAGGGAAAATCCGTTTTTTGTCCCAAAACACTCTCCAGACAAATATCTATATATTCTTTATGATTATAGCTGAACACAACGACACTTAACAGCGGTTCTCCTTCTCTCCGTCCCATCACGCCTTTTCCTCCATGAGCGCCTTCCCGCTCAGTTTTTCAAAATTCACCATGCTTGTCGTTTCTGCATTTTTTCAAATCCCCTGTCGAATCATTCCCTGTCCGTCAGACTGGACGCACACAACCTGCTTATATTTACCCTGCTTCCATAAAATAGCGACATTTGAAATATTGGAATATCCGCATATCAAATACTCGCACTTATGTAAAAACCATGCATCCTGCAATACTTCCCTTCCCATTCGGTATTTGTGATTCGGTCTCGGGTTTTCCACCTTTGTCTCGTGAACACCGGTTTTCCGTACCCCCCCCCCTATCCCAAACACGAAAGGCCTCATTCATAAACAACTTCCATCGGGAATTTTGAAATTCTTTTTCGTACACTTCTTTTACGTTATTTTCATCAGTAGCCAAAAATATTTTCGTAATTTCCGGATTCTGCTCCAGGATCCGATACGTCTGTGTCAGATAATCCCTGACGGAAGCAGGCATAGGATGTCCGAGATTGTTTTTCATATCCGTGCCGCGTATGTGAATGCCAAGCACATGATCGTTCTTTTCCACTTTCTTTCCCCAGTCCGTGTTATATGCTGCCTGCAAATCCTCCCTCAGGTGCAGATTCCGTTCGATAACCGGCGCATAATAGCAGATCGCTTTTTCCGTCGGGAAGCGATACACCGGCATACAAAACTTTTCTGCATATTTCGCTAAATATTTATCTTTCCCGAGTACATACCGCCCGCTCGCATACGCTTCTTCCAGGGTCACGCTGTCTATGTCCTGAAAATAATAATTCCATGCATTATCAATGCCGTCTACCGCCGTATCTTCACTGTACAGCGTCGGATAGTTTTTCATATCAACAACGGGAATATACCCCAGTTTGCGCGCGAAAACCACATGTCCCAAAACCCACATATAGTTTGAAAAAAAACCGGCGCCGCCTTCCGGGCGTATAATAATATAATACTTCGCCCTGATTCTGTGAAGAAAATAATAGCCCTCCAGATTCATAAAGTTCCTTATTTTTTTATACAATCCGTAAATTCCGCTTTTCATCTTTTCTCAACCATCTCCCTCATATCCCGTTCCATCCACTCCACCTTATCCCGAATCCGGCATCCCTGACCGCATACCCACTCGTATGCCGCCTGCCCCCTGCGGGCGCGCTCCCCGGCGTCGTGGTACAGTTCTTCCATGGCGCGCTTCATCTGCGCCGTGTCCTCCACGATATATGCCCCGTCGATTCTGTCATAAATCCCCACGTTTGTACTGATAACAGGCATTCCAGTGGCGGCCGCCTCATGCGCCACAATCGGATAGTTCTCCGACAAGCTGGAGCAGGTAAACACATCGCATGTGCGGTATAAGTCAATCACCGTGTCCCTGCTGACGTGAATATAAAACTGCACTTCCTTGTCCGGCTGCCCGTCCACCTTCTCGCGGATCACTTCCAAAAGCCGCTCATAGTAAGCGTTTTCCTCAAATCCGACGAGCACCAGCCTGCTCTTTCCGATCTTCGCTTCACCAAAAGCCCGGATCAGCATTTCCTGATTTTTGTTCTGGTTATAGTTTGCCACAAAAAGGTAGCTGATGCACGCTTTTTCCTCATAGCCATGCCGCATATCCTCATCAAAAAACCGGTCGTCGATGGCGTTTTTTAAAACTCTGCCGTTGGTCAGGCCGTACTGCTTCGCATACACCGCGGCGTTGCTGTCTTCTGATAAATAGATCGTCCGGTCAAACAGCCTGATATACCGGTGCAGCTTTTTGTAATACCTGTCCGCTCTGTATGCCGCCCACGCGCCGACCACATCTCTCTTTTTAAGATATGAGCCGCAGGAGACGTCTGTCTTCCACGCGGAATAACCGTGGGAATAAAAAATCTTCACACAGTCCAGATTTTTCAGGCAGGGCAGAATCCAGTCAAGGGTCCACGTCTGGGCGCACACCACCACGAGCACATCCGGCGCAAAGTCCTGCACCGCTTTCCGGTACACTGCCTTCGTACTCTTTTTATCCCGTCCTTTTATAAACAGCGGCCATCTTGTGTGGACGCGCATTCTCCTGATCTTAACCCCGTCGTGGCTATCCTCCTCAGGTAAGACCTGCAGCCCGCCGTTGCCCGCGCTGGTGAGCACAAACACGTCATGCCCCTTCGCGGCAAGACCGCCCGCCAGATAACTTGTAATGATCGTCACCCCGTCCTGAGAAGGCCAGTAACAGGGCACCGCAAACATAATACGCATATCATTTTCCTCACGGATTCATCGTTATTTCCGAATGGGTGGCATTCATCTAATAAAGGATTATATATATTTTTCCAATTCCACTTTTAAAATTGGTAAATCCTCCTTTATTGTATCCCACACAATCCGCAGCTCAACACCTTCATATCCATGAACAATTCTGTTTCGCATACCATAAATCTGCTTCCACGGAATTGTGGCAATCTGATTCTTCGCCTCTTCGCTCAAAGAAGTTTTCGCCAGTTCTCCAATCTGCATCAAATTAAAAACGCATGCTTCTACCTGCATCCTGTTTTCTCTAAACGCTTCTAAACAGACCGTTTTTTCACAATATTCCAATACAGAAACTATGTGGAGATATATCTTTTTCAAAATATATCTGTCTTTATCATCCATAAATAAGCACTCCCGTCTTCTTAATTTCCCGATCTATTTCAGATTCAGGTACAATCTGTGTAACATCTAATAAATCCACTTTCTTGTCAAGGGATATTACCACCTCTTCCAACAATCCATAAAATGAAAGCCCTCTCAACCCGCTGTCCACAACAATATCAACATCACTATCCGCTTTTGCCGCTCCCTTCACATATGAGCCGAACAGAAACGCTTTATGAACTCCATATTGTTTGAAAACAGGATATAAGATTTCTTTGATTTGTTCCTGTGTATAAATTTTACTACTCATACAATCCTCTCCTGCACTGGAACTTCCTAAAAATTGTTTTTATTCTCTAAGAGATTCCGTCTCCATAATCTCTATAAGCCGCCGCGCCGTCGCCTCAATCGCAAACCTCTGCGCCCACAGCTCATAGCTTCTGTCTTTCAGCACTGCCGTACTCTCTGCGTCCATGCGGCACAGCCGCAAAATGGCCTCCGCCGTCTCCTCCCCGGAGGGACTTTCGGAAATCAGGATGCCGTTGCCCTGTATCATTTCCGGTATGCCGCCCACCGGAGTCGCTATAATGGGAATGCCGTAAGACATGGCTTCCATCACGGATACGGGCACGCCCTCGGTGGATGAGGTGGTGACAAAGCAGTCCGCCTGCTGTGTCTCATAATATCGGACGACCTCCTCATGTTCCATCTGTCCGGCAAACGTATACCGGATATCCGCTCTGCCCTTCAACCGCTCCGCAGCGTACTCCCGCAGGCTTTCAAGTCCTTCCCCGCCGCCGATGTGGGTCCAGTGTATGCTGATCCCATCGCCTTTTGCCGCCGCAAGGCCGTCCACAATGCGCTCCACCCGCTTGATCGGAATCACGGACGAACAACTCAGCAGACGCCACTGCGCATCCGTCCGCGGCGGCATTCGTCTCGCTGGAGGCTCTGTTCCCAGCGGGCATACATATAGCGGTGTGCCCGAAGGACTGCCGCCCTGCACGCGCTCCCGATAATACTGTCTCGCAAAATCACCGAGAAAAAGGAGGCCGTCCGTTCCCCTCTCCATCTGATGTTTCATCGGCTGCCTTTCGCCCGGCACCCGCTCGTGGTACAAGTCAAATCCGTGGAGCCTTGAGAAAATCTTTACATCCGGGTGCCGCTGCTTTTCCATGACCATGCTGTAACAGTAATAGGTGTTCCAAAAGCTATAGTAAATAACCGGTTCCGTTCCCGACAAGACCCCGCTCTCCCGGATTTCCTTCCGGTCCGCCATCGCCTGCGCGTAAAAGGACAGCGACTGGTAAAGCCGCTCCGCCATCTTGCGAAACGAAACCCTTCCCTGCACCGCTTTCCCCCCACCCCCGCATATCTCCCGGATTTCCTGCCTACCGTCGGCGGAGAACAGATAAGAGAAAAGAGCTTTCGCCTTATCGCTGACGCGAATGACCGGTCTGGGAAAACAAAGCACCTGCAGCCCCTCTAAAACATCCCCGTCCACATAGCCTGACTTTCTCTGGTCCGCATCCGCATGGGATATGACAGTAATGTCATATTGTTCCCGCAGCCGCTCAAGTTCAGGAAGAATAAAGGCTTTTTCGCCTGTGTTATACGGAAAACTGTTTGTCGCCAGAATCAATTTCTTTTTCATGCACTCCCCTACCCGTCTGCACGGACACCTGTGGTTTTTCATTACACGCTTTTGGCGGCGATATCCCCTGCGCGGGCACCTGCGCTTTCATTACACGCTTTTAGCGGCGATATCCTCTGCGCGGGCACCTGTTTTTTCATAACGGCCGCCGCTGTCTTACGCCCCTCTTAGCGCATGGAGAAATACCGCACCGCAAGAGACGCCACAAAGGAAACCGCAGCCGCCCCCACGACCGCCGCTGCACCATAAATCCCGACGTCCGACAAAAGACATGCCGCGCAAAGCAGCGCAACCGTCAGCACAAGCGTACACAACAGGATATTGCGGTAAGTCACATTTTTCTGCACCGCCGCCTGCTTTGCCCTCGATGCGTCATAAATCTGCCACTGACGCTTAATATACTCCTCATAATAAGGGCTGTCCACGGCGTATTTCCACCACACGCTGTATCCCGGCACGAGATAGACGGGGTTCCACGGCTTGCTGTAATCCTTGTAAGAGGAAAAATGAATAATTTTAGCCGTCTTCTCACACGCCGCCACATAGTCGTACCCCAGCTCCTGCATATACCGCTCGTTCTCGTCGATGCAGGAAATTTTCCCAGGAACATACTTGATTTTCCCTTTAAAAAGCAGGCCGAACGTAAACTCCATCTGGGAGTTGCCCACATGTTTTTTTACAATTTCATCCTTCGCCAGAATCTCTTCCAGCGTGAAATCTTCCCGTATTTTTTTCACGTCGTACATGGACAGCACAAAGGTCAGACAATCCCCGCCAATCTTCTCCATAAAATTCCGGTGGTTCTCCGGCTTGTGTTCCGGTCCCGGACAGACCGCATAAGCGCCCTCAAAATCCGTCCCGTAGATTTCCGTAAGATCGCCTACGATCACCGTATCTGATTCGATTACCATAATCCTGTCCACGTCCTCCGGCAGCAGCTCATGGAACAGCCAGTAACTTGACATCGTCCCGATGGGCCAATGGTCGTCCGCGTGCACCTGAATATAGCGGCCTGCCACCTGTTCGTCAAAACGCAGGATAACGATGTGATTGCCGTACTGTTTCGCCAGCGCATACTCATGCGCAAGATCCGGCTCTTCCAGATCCTCCGACACGATGTACAGATAAATTTCCGCGTCGGGATTGTTCTCGAACAGCGACCGGATCGCCACATACGCGTATTTATAATTCTTTCTGCCGGTTGTCAGATATATATTCATTCTCATGGTGTCTGCCCGTTCTTTCTTGCATTTTCGCTGGCGCTGAAACTGTTTTTGTTGTGGAACAGGCCGTTGTCGATCAGACAGTAGTCTTCCCACTCCGCGTCAAACCATGCTCTGCGCATAACCCGCGCAAGAAAAGTGATGTTAGAGTAACCGCACACAATTCCCGCACAGTTGGTCAGGGTGTACTGGTCGCGCAGCACCTCCAGCCCCAGCTTGTAATGGTGGTGTTTTCTCTCTGACTTGCTGAAAGCAACGGATTCCCCGCTGCCGTCGTCCCGGTACGTGTCCTCATACAGCTTCACCGCATCCCCGAACTCCTGCCTGAACCGGCCAACCACGGCATTTTCGTCCGTCGCAAGAAAAACCTGTTCATAATCCTTATTCGCCAAAAGCTCCCGCACCTTGTCAATCTCCTGTTCCACCTGAACCGGCACGGGATGGTTGTTGTAGCCTCTGTTAAAATCGGTGCCGCGATAATGCACCGCTATCGTCTTTTTATCTCCCAGAAGCCGCGTAAACCCGTCTTCCAGATACTTTTTTGTCTTATCATTATAACGGATATATTTTTTAAGCATCCGCGCCATGGCGTCGATATAATCCTGCGACACGTCATAGCTGACCGCGCCGTACAGCGCCTTAACCTGATTACACTGCCACGGCGTCTGAAAAATCACATGGGCGGCATGTGCAATGGAAGCCACGCCGGAAGCCGGCTTAAAATAGTGCAGAAAGGCATTTTTTTCCCCGTCTATGCCATCCGGCTCGTAATAAACGTATCGCTCCCCCCAGTGAATATAAGGTGTAAATCCCCTCTCGTCAGCGAAATGGAGCTTAATCAGCGTCATGCCCAATTCAGCAAAAAAACCTATGCCGTTCCCTGTCTCATTGGCGGCATAGATTGTACACCCTCCGTATTCGTCTCCAAAATGGCGCACCTCCAAAAAGTCCGGGCTGTGATACCCGTTTAGCACCATTTCCCTGAAATCCGCTTTTGCGCTGTGTATTCTGCACCGGTTCCAGAATACCAGTTTTTCCGATTTTTTTAAAAAATCCATCAGACCCATGCGCACTTATCCTTCCCGCTCTCCTACACGCCGATGCCGAAAATCTCAGCCGTAAGTTTTTCCCATTCTCCCCGTTCGCGCAGCATATGCTCTATGATATCCCGCACCGCGCCGTAACCGCCTTTCACTGTCGAAACATAGTCCGCCCGCTCTTTCACTTCCGCGCAGGCATCCGCCGGACAACCCGCAAAACCGCAGCGGCTCATCCCCAGCAGATCGTTTAAATCGTCCCCGAGATATCCGGTCTCCTCCCAGCCTGCGCCCTGTTCCTGCAAAAACCCCTCCAGATAGGGAACCTTATCCTTGCAGTTTTGCACGAGGAAGTCCACTTTCATCTCACCCATGCGCCTCGTCGTAGCGGCGCATTCTCTGCCCGTCAGGACAAGAATTTTGATGCCCGCCCTGCGCGCCGCGAAAAAGCCCGCCGCATCCTTGGTGCAGAATTTTTTAAGCTCGTTTCCATGCTCATCATAGTAGATGCCCGCATCCGTCATGGTGCCGTCCACGTCAATCACAAGATATTTTATCTTATGCCAGTCTCTCATTTCCCGGTTCCTTTCCCGCTATGCACAGTAGGTAATTGCGAAACTCATCAAATCGTGGCTTCTATTGTGCAAATAGCATAATTATAAGCAGACCCTTGGAAAACGCCGGCACTTGGCGAGGTTTTTTCGAGCCTAGCACCGTTGCGTTTGGAACGGAGCGAAAGCGCGTCTGCGTTGATTATGCTATTTGTGCAAATTCAACAACATTAAAAGAGTTTCGCAATTACTTATATGCACAGGCGCGCCGCCTGTTGCCCCGTTTGCCTTCTCACACTATTCCCCGCACTTATACAGTGATTCCGTCAGATAGCAAATATTCATCTGCTTCTCCATCTGCGCCATACGCTCTTTGATCCGCTTATTCTCCTCTTCGCCTTTGGTATGCTGGCTGGCCATGTAATCCGCCACATAGTTCTCCCTGCTGCCCGCCCTGTACCCATCGAATCCGGCAAGCGCGGCGTCGGACACATCCAGCTTTTTCAAAAGCCGCAGCAGCATTATGACACTATTGTCATTAGATACCGCCTCATCAAAGTGCAGATCCGTATAGTTGACAACCAGCGGTTTCCTGCCGCCCAGCCTCTCATCCGCACACATCTCCAGCAGATTGGATGTGACGATAAGCTCCGGCATATTTTTCCTGCAAAGCAGCATCTCAAACCGCATGGCATTACAGCAGAACACATAGTCCGCCTGATAAGTATCGGGCACAAAATTTGCTGAAATAACTACCGGCTTCTCCTTTTCCACATAGGAATCTATCCGCTCTTTCTCCCGGATAATGCTCGACCCGGGCGCCAGAATCAGACATTTCTTCCCGGAAAGCCGCCCGGCAATTTCCTTAAGCGTCCGGGTATCGTCAACCGCCTTATTCTGGAAATCCTGATACAGGCCTTCGATATACGCCTCGTCATAAGCGGTCTTCTTATGTTCTTCGATGCTGCCCAGAATCTGGTTGATCTGCTTCGCCCTGAGACGCCCCTTGTCCAACAGAAATTCCGCGTAATTGCGGTGCAGGTTATACTTCGCCGACAGCGCATACGCTGTGCTGTAGCCCCACGGTTCTATCTGCTTCAGTCTGGCAATGTGGTCGTCTATCCCGTCCAGCACGGGATTCACGTCATAGTGCCCCGACTGGCGTTTGTTCATATAATCCATGATCAGTTCCATGCACAGGTTGCCCGGAGAGCGTCCCATGCCCAGCATAGAGGCGTCGATCACGCAGTCCCTGTCGCTTGCCTTCATACCGATAAAATCCTGTGCCAGCGAGTAGGACAGGGCGAGATTCTCGTGCAGATGCAGGCCGATCACGATATCTTTTCTCAGATTGTGCTCAATCAGAGAATAAATCCGCTGCAAATCATCCTTCATCATGGAACCGAAGGTGTCCACGATGGAGAAGGCATAGGGCTGCAGCTCATTGATCTTCTGTAACAGCCGCAATATCATTTCATCCGAATATCCCATGATATTGATGGGATTGGCAAACACCTTATAGCCCTTATCTTTCACTTTCCGGATATATTCCAGTCCCTCGTCTATGTCATAGTCGTGGAAGGTAACGCGCAGCGCGTCAATCGTCTTACCATCGTAAGGCTCCAGCTTGTCAATGCTGTATTTATTGTGCAGGGACATGGCTGTGAATTTCGCATTGCCGCGGTTCTCCGGCAGAATATTGGCAATCTCGGCACAGTTGTTGTAGAGGGCCTTATTCCTGTCATAGTCACAGTCCCGCAAAAAACCGACTTCAATATAATCCACTCCGGATTCGATCAGTTTTGTCATGACGTCCCTGATGGTGTATTCCCCGAAATTCCAGTCGTTAATGTACCCGCCGTCGCGGAGGGTACAGTCTAATAATTTGATTTCTGACATAGCGCTCCTTTTAAATTTATTAAAGCAAACATTTTCCGGCGTTTATTCTCTGTTACGATGATAAAATTAAAAAAATTATTTCATCTCATATACAAAATGAGTATAGCACAACTCAGATTCCACTTCCACGAAATTCAACATTATTTTTCGTTCCATTGTATAAATAGTTTTCCAAATTGATTCTGTCATTAATCTCATCCGGCAATATAATATGGTTGAGATTTAGTCCTTTTGCAACATGTTTTACAACAGAATATGTACCTTCATCCATTTCTTTCTCCATAATTGCAAGAACCTGCGACGGTGCATCCGTCAGCCGCTTTATATCTTCAAGCAATGCGGAAGACGGAACATATATATCATTTTCCTTGCTTAATCCAAGACAGAAGTTTACGCCTCCCATCACCTTATCCACCAAAAGATAAGGTCGGACATTATTATAATTACCGGTAATTCTCGTTATTTTCGTCACATCCATCAAAACCGGTAAAGCCGACAGTTTCAAATGTGATGTACCGTCCTTCCTAAACCGAAACTCATCTAAGCCCAATTTATTCTCTATACATTTCCTATAAAAGTTCATCGACTGATTCCGCAGCACATTTCCGTTTTTGTCAGTTAATTCCAATCCAGTCAGATGCTGATAATTTCTTTTATAAAATACCACTTCTATAGAACGAATTTTATTATCCCGCCTTTCACGGTAAATAATGATCATTTTTTTATTCAGAAGTTTTTGCTGATATTGCTTCGCGCAATTGAGCACCCGTCTTCGCGCATCTTCTTTGGTAAATTTCATAATTGTATCCGCAGCCCTCCATAAATTTAAAGAGAGAGTAATAACACCACTGTGCTATATACTCTCTCTTTGTGGCTAATTTTAATGTTGTCTGCCAACGGCCAACTGTGCGTTGGTAAATGTTTCGGATTTTAGTGTTGTCCGCCAACGGTCAATCGCATGATTGACAAGCATATCAGATTTAAGTGTTAGCCCACTGGAAAAGCACGCTTTTCCTCTAATATTATTATATGCAAATCAATTTTTTATGTCAATAGACAGCCTCACCGTTTTCACCGCCGCCCTACACCGTCGGGTTCGGATCCTTCATGGCGTACAGCGCTTTCGCCATCTCATAGTCATACAGATCGTCAATATCTGCCGCCTCGCGCTTATTGATGACAAGCTGATAATATTTCGGCCCGTAATTGTAATGCCACTCCCTCACCTTCGCTGTGGGCGCAAGGTCAATGCCGTTCGTGAAATGATACATCATCGGAAGCTGCTCGGAATTTTTGTGCTCCAGCCCCATCTTGAAATTCATGGGCCCGTTATCATCCAGCAGATACGTCTGATAGGGCGAAACCGTAATCAGGGAATCATACCCCTCCTTCAATTTCTCAAAGTACACCCTGATGGCCTTCTCATACAGATAAGGCTCCACGCAGGGCGAAGTCGCGCAGGCATAGAGAAGATGATCGCCCTCGATCGTGTCGCACAGATACTCCAAAAACATGCCGAAGGGAACGGATTCATTGGCGTACTGTTCCGGCCGCTTGATCGCCTTTACGCCGCACTTTTCCCCGATGTCAAGCATCTCGTCGGAGTCGGAGGACACGATGATCTCGTGCAGTCCTTTCACCTGTTTTAACTGCTCGATCTTGTGCTGTAATAAGTTGGAATCCCCGAAAGGTAAAATATTTTTATTCGGCAGTCTTGTGCTGTTGCCCTTCACCGGTACCACCGCAGTAATCTTATCGCTCATGTTCTTTTCCTCCGTTTCACTTTTATTTTTCCTATTTGCTACAATGTTCTGCGTTCCGGCTTCTCCTGCCTATGACAGCAGTTTCGCCGGATCTGTATTGCCGCTTCCTTACTGTGTCTCCTGTTCTTACCGCTTTTCATCCAGTTGCGCCGCAATCTTTTGCACGATCATTGCAATCTCCTGCCCGTTTGTGCTCTCGATGGCAAACCGCTTATTCCGTTCCGCCTTCTGCCGCCGCAGGGCGCGCTGTTTCTCGATCCATTTGTTGTGGCAGTTCTCGTCCGCCAGCAGTTTCCGGTATCTGTCATAGAACCAGTCCTGCCGTTGCAGCATTTTCTGGACTTTAACGGCCACGGGCTGTTTTTTCCGGTAGGAACGAAGCTGTTCCTTCGTCAGCGCGTAGGACGGGTCATGCAGCACCTCCTCTGCCATATCCGCGAATTTCACATAGCCCGGCACCTCATCCACGAGATAAATGTCGTTGATGGCTTCCCGCGAAATCGGAAACGGACCTCCCTGCCCCACGGCAGACTGGTAAAAGTGCTCATAATCGCGTATTTTTTCACCCTTGCTGATCAGCTTTAACTCATACCCGTCAGTCACCTCATAGGGAAAAAGCAGATAACATGGCTTGTCCGCAAAAAACGCCTCCACAATGGTAGAACTGTTGCCCGTATATATGATATCGGAAGCCAGAATCCACTGCTTCACGGACTTCTCACTGATTACCTTAAAGTTCCCGCACCTTTTTGCCACCTCTGACATATGCTTTCCGATATGGCCGGGATGGGGTCTGTAAATTACGATGATATCCTCCCGCTCGTTACACAGCCTCTCCATCCATTCCAGAATCGTTTTTTCGGACCGCATCATAAACGCATAATAATCCCGCCAGTCATCGCCATGCCTTTTGCACATGCCGGCGATATACTGTTCAGTGAGGTTGTCCGCATAAAAAGGCGAAGCGAATAGCAGAATCTTTTTATCCATCGGAAGGCCGTACTGCTTAAAAAGCGCCTCCCGGCTCATATAATACCCTCTGAGTCCGCTTCGCAGAAAGTCCATTCCCACATGCCCGACCACCTTGATATTCCGCTCGTCCATGTGGGCCGCCTTTAAGAGCCGACGCTTGTTTGCCTCTCCCCACGACACCCGGACCACCTCTCTGCCGATTCCGGTATAGTTCTTGAATACGCCTGCCCGCTCATCCTTCGGGTAAACGATATTCTCCCACTGCATGTCGATGACCTTGTCGAAAGACACGAAATCCTTCGTATGCCATTCTAAAGAAGCGTTCTGGTAACAAGCCATGGTGGTGACCACCTTCGCGTGATAGATGGGTTTCACCGCGTCTAATGCCTCTTCATCCTCGATATGCTTAATCACGACTTTATAGCCACGTTTTTCCAGCTCATATTTGATCAGGCACAGGTTTTCCAGCTCTCTTACCTTATGCTCATAGATCATGAGAAAATCTACTTCTTCCACCTGTCTCTTCATAATACGCCTCGTTTCTAATGTGCACTAAACTTTCGCCGTGCCGCCCTCAAAATACAGATGCACCGCACTAAGCACCGTCAGCACCAGACTCTTTTCCGTAAAAGCGCCTTCCCTGTAAAGCCTGCGCATATCCTCCGCCAGCTCCTTTGAAAGCACCGCGCTCCCAATCCGCTCCTCGTACATGCCGTCCAGATATGCCCTGACCTTTTCATCCCGCCCGTACCAGTAATCCATCGGGTTCATGGAGTCGGGATCCGCCCTGTGCAGCAGTCTGCGGACATGTGCGCTGCACAGCCGCTTCGTGGTTTTCACTTTTCTGAAAAAGATATGACTCTTCTTCGGCTTGACGCCGCCCCATTTTTCCCAGCCAAACTCCGCCGCACCCGGATATTTTTCCGCGATCCATCTCATATACAGCTTATCGTCCACCCGGTACTCATAGGGGATGGAGAAAGCCGTCTCCAGCATATCCACGTCCGCAAAAGGAGAAGTGCACTCGATGTAATTCTGTCTGGTCATATAGGAGACCTGCATCCCCAGAAGCCCGCGCGTATTCATGGCAAACGCCTCCTGCGTCTCATGCTGCGCAAGCACCTTTTCGTCAAAGGTATATCCCAGCTTCGTGGAATACGCATTCAGCCCGAACTGCGGTTTCGCGTATGCCGTCGCGCGATCCTTATAATAGCTCGCCATCGTCGGCCCGCCGATAATTCCTGTATGTTCTATCCCATACTGCTCCATATTGACGCACCTTAGCATCCGGTTGCCGCCGGTCATGCCATGGCAGATAGCCGCGCCGTTATTTTTCAGCGTCATCTCGTCCACATCGTACATCCACCGCACATCATCGAGCGCCCGGAAAAGGTATTCATGCCCAAGATGTCTGGCGATTTTGCCCGATATCACGTCGTCTCTGTAACCGAGCTTACTGTAGGACAAATTGGTCTGCTCCGTATAGCCCATATCGTGCGCCACCCAGCAGACCATGCGGCTGTCCAGTCCTGCGCTTAAGTCCACCAGATGTCTGTAACCGTATTCCTTATCCTTCTCAAATTCCCTTGCCACCGCCTGCCGGAACGCGCCATCCAGCTTCAAAAGCGCCTCATCCTCCGTCATGGACTGCTCGTGGCACTGCAGTTTATAATACTGCGTGATATCCGCCCCGTCTCCGGTGATCGTCGCATAGCATCCGGGAAGCAGACGGCGTATCTCTTTCACATAGGTGCTGTCGTCCAGCATATAGCCGTAGGACAGCATATATTTGGCGGCAGTCTCGTCAAACTGATACGGGATGCCGTTCGCCCGCAGGACACGCACGATAAAATCCACATAGTTGGACAAAATCCATCTGTCCCCGTCCACATAATAGTATAACGCCTTATTGGAAACGTGATCCGTATAGGCTGTCACCTGATCCGTTTCCTTGTCGTAGAAATACCCGCAGAAAGCCCCCCGCAGTTTCCGGAAATGCGCTGTCCGGTCTTTTAAAAGAGAGCAGGAAAAAGACTCCGGCCACTGTCCGAATCCTTCGGGACAGAGAAACTCGTCCTTATTGTACACATAACCGTCCAAAAAGCTAACCTGATCCGCATAGGATAAAAAAATCTGATCCTGCGGAAATTTGTTCAGCAGATTCCGGTATTGCACGCAGACGCCCAAATCCATATATTCACCAAGACAGGTGATTTTCATATTCCGGCTGGCTGCAAGCCAGCCCCGCAGCGCTATCTTCTCTCCCATATCCTCATCTCTGCCGTCTGTCCGGCACATCTCTTTTTCTCCTCAGGCTCCGGTTTCCCTGCCGCCCTGCGCGAAAACCAAATCCCTGCGAAAACGCCTGCATCATCCCACGGCTTTCTTCACGCTCCCGCACACCGCGTCGATCTCCGCGTCCTCCATGTAAGGGTGCATCGGCAAAGACAGGCACCTCTCGCAGATATATTCCGTGTTCTCACAGCGCTCCGCCCCGCAAAGCATCCCCGCAAAGGCTTCCTGCCTGTGCATCGGCTTCCTATAGTAGACCATACCCGGAATGCCGTCGGCTTTCATCTGCGCCATCACATGTTCTCTCTCCTGTGCGTCCCGCAGACAGATCGTATACTGCGCCCAGCTCGAGCGCACGCCGTCCCGAATAACCGGCGTTTTCACCGTTCCCCGCAGACGCTCGTCATACTTAGCCGCCACACGGTTACACGCCGCCACCTCTTCCTCAAAAAAACGCATCTTCTGTAAAAGCACCGCCGCCTGCATCGTATCCAGACGGGAGTTTAACCCGATGCGGGTATTATCATACTTATCGCTGCCTTTCCCGTGCACATGAAGCGACCTGAGCCTTTCTGCCCACGCCTCGTTGTCGGTGAACACGGCGCCGCCGTCGCCATAACAGCCGAGCGGTTTCGCCGGAAAAAAGGAAGTGGTGGAGATATCCCCGAAGCTGCACGCCTTTTTTCCGTCTGCCATACCGCCAAAGGACTGGGCTGCGTCCTCCAGTACGAGCAGACCGTATTCCGCGGCCGTCTGACGCAGCGCCTCATAGTCCGCAGGCTGCCCGAACAGATCCACTGCCACCACCGCCTTCGGCTTTAAATCCGTATGATGAAGCACATATTCCACAGCGTTTCGCAGGCTGTCCGTGCTGATATTAAAGGTATCTCTGTCTATGTCCACAAACACCGGAACGGCTCCCACAAGGGGCACCACTTCTCCGCTGGAAAAAAAGGTGAAATCCGGCACAAACACCGCGTCCCCGGCGCCAATCTCCCACGCCATCAGGGCAAGCTGCAAGGCGTCCGTGCCGTTGGCACAGGTAATACAGTGCCCCACACCCGCATACGCCGCCAGCTCCTGCTCCAACTGTGTCACCTGCGGCCCGCTTATAAAATGCGCACCGTCGATCACTTCCTGCAGCGCACCGTCGATTTCCTTTTTATGCATCTGATATTGTCTTTTTAAATCCCTGAATTCCATGATTTCCTCCATGCCAAAGCATTTTCCCCGGACGTATGTGCCAGATGTCAGAGCAGCTTCGCCTCCTCCAGCGTCCGCACAATCTTTTCCGCCGCATGACCGTCCCCGTAATACCGGGGTCTTTTCTCAAGCGGTACACGTTCCGCCGAAGCGGCAAAGCGAAGCGCCTGTGCCACGCTCTCCTCATCCTGCGGGTTAAACTTATGAATCCATCCGTCCCGCACCAGATCCTCCCACACATCAAGCTCCAGCATGAAAAGACATTTCGCCCCGGCATAGGAGGATTCCTTGGACACGCCGCCGGAATCTGTCAGAATCAGCTTCGCCCTGTTCATCAGCGTCACCATTTCCACATATCCGACCGGCTCTGTGATTTCAAAATTGGGAATCGCCGCCGCCCGCTCCATCAGACCGTAAGTTTCCAGACACTTTCTGGTGCGGGGATGCAGGGGACAGACCACCTTGCTTTCCAGCCGTTCCACCAGACGCAGAATGCTCTCCATCCGCTCCCGATCCGCCGTATTCTCCTGCCTGTGCCATGTCATTACCACGATCTCTTCCTGCCAGGGCTCCTGTCCGGCAGCGGTTTTTTCCGCAATGGACAGATACGTGTCGTACATGATATCCCCTGTGATATACGCTGCCTGCCCCAGACCTTCCCGCTCTAAATTTTCCAGAGATATGGCGTCCGGACAGAACAGGATATCCGACAAATGATCCGTCACAATCCTGTTGCACTCCTCAGGGTTTGCTTTATCGTGCACCCGCGTCCCCGCCTCCACATGGGCAACGGGCATACACAGTTTCGCCGCAACCACGGCTCCCGCCAGCGTCGTGTTGGTATCGCCGTACAAAATGACCAGATCGGGCTTCTTCGCAAGAAGCGCCTCTTCCAGCCCCGTCATGGTTTTCGCCGTCATCTGCGCATGGCTTCCGCCGCCCGCAAACAGGTTGATACACGGCGCCGGTATGCCAAGCTGCGCAAAAAAAACATCGGACATATTCTCGTCGTAATGCTGTCCGCTGTGAATGATATTCTGTTCATATCCCGCCCGTTCCAGTTGGTGATACAGCGGCGCTAATTTGATAAACTGCGGCCTGTTCCCTACAATATGTGTAATCATAAATTCCTTTCCACCCGCGCTCTCTGATTCTTTCGTTATCATGTCAGGTAAAATCAAATGCTCACTTCGTTCGCGCTTGATTTTCTGCTGACATGATATATTCTACCACAGGGCGCATCACGGCCTCCATGCTGACGTGCGTCAGCGCAAACTGTCTGATGATATCGGACAGCTCTTTCTTGCTTCCCGCCATCCCTCTGACCCGCTCGTAAAAGGCCACGATTTCCCTCGTATCTACCGGACTCCCGTCATTTGGGAACACCTTTGCATAAGGGTAATCCTCCGGCAGCACGTCAATGGCACAGCCGGTAATCAGCGGCATCCCCTTTGCCAGACACTCTCTGGATTTCAATGCCCCCATTTTTCCGTAAAATTTCGCCTTGTACATGCCAAAGGACACCAGCGCAATATCGCAGATATCATACAGCCTGTCCAGCTCCTCCCCCGAAAGCGTAGGATAAAAATGCACATACGCTTCCAGATGGTATTTTCCGGTCAGTTCCTGATAGAAAGGCTTCTCCGGTCCGTCACCCACCAGATGAAGCTCCACCAGACAGTCCGGCGTCTCCTCTGCGTCATAGTATGCCCGCAGCCCCTCTATGATACGCTCATAGCCGTGATGCCGCTGCATAAAGGCAACGCCGATGATATTGATATGCTTCTCCCTGAACGCTCCCCCAATCTGGGGAATGCTCTCCACATAAATCCCGTTTGAAGAATGGATCGCGGGGATTCCGAATATCATGTCGTCTTCCGTGTACGTCACGAAACGGTCGATATATTTTTTCAGCTTCGGGCGATAGATCAGCTCCTTTAAATAAAAGGGCCATGCATTCCACTTGCCGAAGTCATCCCTGTCGTATGGATAGGTAAAAAGCTCGACGATAATCAGGCACTTCGGATAGCGCTCCTTAATCTTCTTCCAAAAAAGAAAGTAAGCCCTGTCCGCAACCGTCCTCCTGACATAGAGAAAATCAGGGTCATCCAGCTTCGCAAAGGCCTCCTCGTAATCTCTCGTGATAGACGCTGTTGGAAAAAGCCCGAGCACCCGCGCTGCAAGCGGGCGGGAAGGCGTCCCGACCTCTATCTCCCGCATATCGTAAAACTTCCGGAACTCCTCCATCTGCATGTCAATTTTTTTGCTGACGCCGATGGACTGCCGCCCCTGAAAATGGATATAATATCCTTTTTTCATCATAGCATACTCCCTATTTAATGTAAATATTTCGTAACAGTTCAGCCTTCGGCTTCACTGTTACAATATTTCAATAAAACCGCGACTTCCCAAAAAGCCCTCTGCGGTAATCCCCTATTCCCCGCAGCGTGGCCAGAATAAGCTCTTTTTTCCCGCGCATCAGCCACAGCAGGCAGCAGGCCGTCCGATTCAGCGCGTAGTAGGCTAAAAACAGCGGATAACGACGCCCCAGATGGAGTCTGCTGCACAACAGCCAGTTGCGGGCGATATAGTAAGCGCAAAGCGCGCTGCCCGCGCCTCTGGTGCTCGCCCCCACCTTATGATACAGAACCGCCGCAGGACAATAACAGATGGAAACCCCTGCCTTTTTCAGGCGAAAGCTGTATTCGGTGTCCTCGTAGTAGAGGAAAAAACGCTCGTCCAGCGTCCCCGCCTTCTCTATCACTTCCCCCGGAATCCACAGACAGCACCCCGTCGCGAAATCAATCCCCCGCTCCTGCTCATACTGTCCCTCATCCCTCTCATCCAGCCCGATGTGCCGCGCCTTCTTTATCACCGGAGAAAAGCGCCCTCCGGCGGACCAGAGCCGGTTCCTGTCGTCGCTGTAACAGATCTTCGGCACGATCACGCTGCCCGGATGCCTTTTCGCGCATTCCAGAAGCCGGGACAGCAGATCCGGCGCGGCCTCCGTGTCGTTGTTCAGGAGAAGAACCGCGTCCGCACCCCATTCCCCGGCGCGCCGGATCCCCTCATTGTTGGCGCGGGAAAAGCCGTAATTATCATCAAGCCGCAGAAGCTCCAGCCGGTCATCGCCCGCATATTGCTTCTCCAGAAGCCGCATGGAATTATCCTGAGAAGCATTGTCCGCCACAATGATCTTTAATTCCTCTATACCGCTGTTTGCCAGTATGGATTCGATACACGCCTTATTATATTTTTCCCCGTTATAATTTACTAAAATAACCGCCAGTTTCATAGCCGCACCATTCCCGCTCTTCTCTCCGCCATCATCGCTTCCGCCTCCGCTGTTTTCCGGCAGAAACCGTATCGCTTTCCGGCTCCTTTATCGTTACAAAACCGTTTTCTATCCCAACTGCTCCATCAGCAGTTCATAATACTTTCTGCCAAGCTTTCTCTGGTCATATTTTCCAAAATCCATTTCCGCGATCCTGTCGGCCGGATTTTGCATGACCCGGATCCATTCCTCCACATCGTAAGGATCCTTCACATAGTTCGCCTTTCCCTGCGTCACCTCCGGAATGCACGTCCTGTCCGTGGTAATCACCACAGTGCCAAAGAGCATCGCCTCCACCGGCGGCATACCAAACCCTTCAAACACGCTCGGAAAAAGAAATGCCAGACAATGGCGGTACAGGGCGTTTCTCTCGGCATTTTCCACAAACCCCGTGAGCGTCACTTCCCGCTCCAGACCTCTCTCCCTGATCTGGCGTTCCTGTTTATCCCGACTCTCCCCGTTCACCCCGGAAATCAACAGCCGGCACGGCAGCCCTGTGCGGGTATTCTTAATCCGTTCCATCACGGCGATCAGCGTATCCAGATTCTTATGCGGAATCAACTGCGCGACCGTATAATAAAATTCCTTATCGGCCACATGATATTTCTCCGCAAGCCGCTCAAAGGAAACCGTCTCCTCTTTGTCCACCGTAATCGGATTGTAGATGGTTGTGATTTTCCCGCTCTTCACATGATACTTTTCCCTGACGTCATCCCTCACCCAATCGGATATCGCCACAAGATGTCTGGAAAAATGCGCGTCCAGCCACCAGCACAGTCTGGAGTAGGCAATCTCGTGGAATGGATGGTACTCCGGATAATGTGCCGCCTGCAGATCATGGATCACGTTGACATAGGTAATGCCGCCGTTAAACAGCGGGCGGCAGTAAACCGGCACAAAACATTTGCGGACGCCCCTCCTTCTGAGAAAACGGTTCTGACAGAAAAAATTCCACAAAATCCGCCCCGCGATATTGGCGGAAACCACATTCGTCTCCAAAAGCGCGATCCGCTTGTCCCGCGTATAGTGGCGAAACGTCTCCTTATTGTCCTCCGATACAAGCAAGAGAAGACGAAAAGGCTCCTCAAGCCGCAGGAAACCGTCCAACAGATTTCTGATATAAAATTCGGTGCCCCCTACTTTTTTCGGGCGAAGCCACAATAAATCCACCGCTATATCAAGCATGTTCTTCCCTTCGCTTTTCATTTTAACCTTCATGCCTCCGCATCCCTGAATCATACATCCGTGCGGAAAGCGCATGTCTTCTTTCATACACGGTCATATCCTCAACGACCGGCGTCGTCTCATCAAAAAACCGGCCATCCTCCGTGTACCAGCCGTCAAATACGCCGTCGCTGCCGACCGTTCCCGGCTCCGCCCCCGGCAGTCTCTCCATACACGCTCCCTTTTCCACACTCACGTAATTGCACACGATGCCGTCCTCCGAGAAAAACTGCACCGTACACACCTGTTTTCCGCCTGCCCATACCCCGTCGAGAAACGGTTTGCGCGCCGACAAAAATGCGCGGATCCGCTGTACTTCACCCTCATAGTCCACGGATTCCCCGTAAATTTCTTTCCAACGGATCAGATCCATGTCCTTGGCCGCGTCAATCTCCGATACATATTCGTCGATCTTTTCGTCCTGAATTGTCCGTATGTAACCGGCAAAAAATTCTTCGTAGCACGCCGACACCTCCTGCCGGAACGCGTCATGTTTATTTAAATGCCAGAAAAGCGTTGTCGGATCAGTGCCCCTCTGCATCAGATAGCACAGATCCCTGGCCGACTCGTTTATACCGGTCAGGTTGGCATATGCCTTGTCATAGTCCCACACAGGCCCTGCAAACAGCTTCTGGCTGACCGCGTCGTCCGGTTTATAAAAAAAGGAACTGGTGGCCCCTGCGCCGTTATTCTTGCACAGTTCCTCCACGATATACTTCTGCGCAAAAGAGCGCAGGTCAATATAATCCGTGTAGTGCATCCCGCTTTCGGGATCAACGCCATCCTCCGCGCAGACGGCCCGCTCCATGCCGTTTACCAGACCGCTTATATAATCCACCTGCTCCTTTGAAGCATAGGACGGCTCCTTGACCGTATACAGGTCTTTCAGCGTCTCTGTGTAAAATCCGCTGATCTCCTCGCGGTACTTTTCCGCCACATCCCGCTCCAGAAGATATCCCCCTGTCAGATCCTCTGGCACAGCAGAAAGCGCCACGCCCTTCTTCCGCTCTGTCTCAAAATGCCCGCTTTTTTCTATATCCCTGTTCAGCTCTTTGTTTTTGGCCTCCAAATCGGTGATCGGCACCCTCTCCGGGTCGATCTCCACCTTCTCGCAAAGCTGGTACATGCCGTGGTATCTGTGATTGATATATAGATCAATATACCGCGATTCGGGAGAACCTGACATTCCCGCCGCCACAGCCATGTCGCAGGTAATCTTATTGCGGATGTAGGCGCGGTCCTCCACATTGCTCAGAAGAATCCAGTTGTCCGCGCTCCCCATCCCGAACAGATCCGCCCGGTTGTTTAAGCGGATGCCGTAGGACTTTTTCGGGTAAGCCCAGGTGGAATTTCCCCGCCCGGAAATACGATCCAGCTTATCCGCGCAAACCACGCTGCCGTCCGCATCAAACAGGACAATCCTTCCCTTTTCCGCATAATTTTTATCCGCGTCAAGCGCCTTCATGGAGCCGCTGTCCGTTTCCAGAAAAACAGCCGGAAGTCCGGCGGAATGCATGACGACAATCTTCTGTTTTGCCAGCCGCTCTCCTTTTTTTCCGCAAAAATACAGGTCGTAGCTCTCCCCGTAACGAAGCGCGCTGATGTTCCCGCCGTTTTTCAGGACAGTCTCCCCGCTCTCTCCCGCAAAAATCACATGCGCCGCTCCCGCAAAGGAAATTTTCACATCGCCCGGACTTGCATAGGAAGGCAGAAAGAGATAGCTGGTCTGTTCCTCCTGATCCTCAAAACAGGCGATGGTCTGTTCCGATGCGGAATTGCTGA
Source organism: uncultured Lachnospiraceae bacterium (assembly GCA_949051815.1). GTDB lineage: Bacteria > Bacillota > Clostridia > Lachnospirales > Lachnospiraceae > UBA3282. The sequence continues at coordinate 100,836 of CARQVR010000002.1, read as the reverse complement.
GGACAAAACGGAGGGTTTTCATATAGCTGCCTTCCCTCTGTATCCGGATATATTCTTCTTTCTCCATAAACACCACGACGGCAGTCAGAAAGACTATCAAGCAAACAAGTATCCCGCGCCGTCCCGCCCTGTATGTCATAACCTTTTTCATCGCTCCTTCGTCCGGTTCCCGCCGGTCATTTCGCGTCCTTCTGTTCCAGATCGCGCACCCGTTTCTCCAGTATCGCAAGCTCCTGCGTCAACGTCCTGAGTTTCCGGTTCTGCCTCGAAGCAATCGACGTCAGAGACAGCAGAATCATAATGATAAAACCGATGGCAAAAATAAACAGGCCGTTCATATTATCCTGTATGCCGAATATATGGATAATTGTCTTCAAAAGCTCGGGCACGGCCACCAGAATCCCCATAATCAGACCGGCCACCAGCCACAAAAGCGTGTATTTTAAATTAAGCGCCTTCTGCTTTAAGAAATACAATATCACGGCAAAATAGCAGACCACCGCAATGATTAACGATAATCTCAGTGTAGCAGGTATCATCCTCCTCACTCCTTCCCAAGCGGATTGTGCATATCCTCCCGCTTTCCTCTGCGTATCCCGTAACCCATACGGCAGATCAGTATCGCCAGCGTAACCTTAATCATATAATAGATGGATTTTTTAAAAGTGATGGAGCTCGTTCCGCCCTCCCGCGCGCGCATCTGCACCGGCACCTCTTTCACCCTTCCCAGATGCATAATCGCGGCCACGATGGCCTCCGGCTCCGGATAATCCATCGGGTAATCCTCACTGTAAATCCGGATAAACATTTTGTTCACCGCACGGTAGCCGCTGGTCACATCCATGATACGCTTCCCTGTGGTCAGAAGAATCAGGGCGCTTAAGATATTGATGCCCAGCCTGCGGCTCGCGGAGGACTGAAATCCTTCTTTTTCCAAAAAGCGGGATCCGATCACCACATCAGCCTCACCGCTCAGGATAGGCGCGAGCAGCCTGTCCAGATAGGCAATATCATGCTGTCCGTCGCCGTCCATCTGCACGGCGATATCGTAATCGTTCTTGCAGGCATAGACATATCCCGCCTGCACCGCGCCGCCGATTCCCATATTGATCGGCAGATCCAGATAGCGAAAATTCTCTTTCCGGCACAGCTCGAGCGTATGATCGGTAGAGCCATCGTTGATTACCAGATAATCGTACTGGGGCGCCTGCTCCGTCATGTGCTTCACCACATGCACGATATTCTCTGCCTCGTTATAGGCCGGTATGATAATTAAGACTTTGCTTTTTTCCTCTCGTTTCATGTCTGTTTTCAACCCGATTTCCTTATCCGCGTTTTTTCTTCTTACCCTTCCCCTGCTCCGCGCCGTTTTCTCTGCGGATCCCCTTCCACAACTGTATCGCTCTGCCCCGCAGATAGAGATTCCACAGCTTCCGCAAAAGCACATAATAGGCGATATAAAACATGCCAAAGGCATATACCAGATACCGCTGCTGCCCGAAAAATACCAGCGATATGATAAACACAAGCACCAGATTTGTCCCCAGAACAAGCGCCATAAACTCCGCGCTGCTCTCAGAAACCTTCCTGTCCGCATACCCCCAGATCATCAAAGCCGCCGCTGACAGATAAAGGAAAAGCGTCACCAGATGACACAGAAGATAAATGGGCGCAATCTGGAAAAAGACAGTGCAGATAAACGCCTGCGGCAGCAGCATCAGCGTGTGATAGAGGAAGCGGGCGAAATGCGCCTGCAATAGTTTTATCCCTATCGTGCGAAGGCTGTCGTTCCACACCTCGTTAAACCGGGCGCTCTCATAAATCTCCGGATAATTCTCCTGATAATACCGCACCCCCGCGGACAGGCAGGTTTTACCCGACTGCCCGATGCCGCCGACGATATCTTTCCACATCCAGAGCCCCTTCTTCTCGTAGGCGTATCTTTGCCGTTCCTGATCTACCGCCTCGTAGAGCGCCTCATACAGACCGCGAACCATTGCGTCTTCATAAAGCCATACGTCCTCCGCGTCCGCCTCATACATGCCCCTTGACAGGATAAGCGACGTGATCTGACTGGTGGTGACAGGCTTTCTGGCCGCCGCTTCCTCCTCCTGATCCTTCCATACCGCTTCTTCCAGTTCTATGCCTTCTTTTACTTCCCCATCCTCGTTCGTACTCAGCTTTTGAAAGTATTCCGGCTCCTGCACTTTCATGATAAACGCGTTGACACGCATGTTATTTCTGATGATATCATGATACCCCGCAACTGTCCTGGCGCTGATCCAGACGCCGGACAGACTGATCAGCACACATCCGGCGCATCCGATTAAAATTCCGGCCGTGCGCTTTCTCCCCGCGCTCTCCCTGCGCCACATCACATACCAGAATACGATACCGCATACCCCGAACAGAATCTGGAGCTGAGAGCGGAGCATCGCCAGAAAAAACGTGGTTACGCAGGAAACAATGGCCCATCTGATGCGTTTCTCCCAGACTGCCCGCAGGAAAAACAGCATCAGCAGGTAAAAGGCGCCATACGCCAGTCCCTCCGTAAGAATTGTCTGTGTCATCATCGCCTGCGGCAGCTCCGTCGTAAAGGGCAGCAGTGTCAGGAAAAACAGAAAGTACCCTTCCGCATACTGCAGGAAAAACTTATTTTTGATCTCTCTCACAAACAGAATCGTGCAGGCCGCGGAAAACACCGCCTGCTCCACAATCACAACCGCCAGATAGTTTTCCGTGCCAAACAGACACTGGTTGAAAAAAAGAAAAAGCGGATAAAGCGGCATAACTCCCTCGAATCGCTCCACCCTCATATAAGAACCGCTGTCGTCAAACAAAACCGGTTCCCGCGAACCAACAAACAAAAAGACAAAGAGCGCAAGCAGGACAAGAGAGCCGTAAAACAGCCGGTCCTTCTGTCTCATATTCAGTTGGCTTTTTTTCCTGTTTGACGCCATGCCCATGTTTTCCTCTCCTATTCCGCAAACACCTCTTCTTTGCTCCTTCGCGTCACCCTGCCGTCGCCCACCTCATAAATCACGTCCACATTGCGGATTGTGGTAAGCCTGTGGGCAATAATGATCATGGTCTTCATACCCTGCAAATGCTCAATCGCCTCCATAACCGCCGCCTCCGTCTCATTGTCCAGTGCGGAAGTGGCCTCATCCAGCACAAGAATTTCCGGATCGTGATAGAGCGCTCTGGCGATACCGATACGCTGTCTCTGGCCGCCGGATAATCTGACACCTCTGTCACCTACAATCGTATCAAGCCCGTGCGGAAGACTCTCTATAAACTCTTTCAACTGCGCCTTCTCCACGGCAGCTCTCACCGCTTCCTCGTCAATCTGTTCCTCCCGCACGCCGAAAGCAATATTATTACGGATCGTATCGTCGGAAAGATAAATGGTCTGGGGGATATACCCCACCTGCGCATGAAAGGTTTTCGCCTGCGCGTGAATATTGATTTCATCCGCCATCACGGCGCCCTTAACCGGCGTCAGAAGTCCCAGTATAATATCCACCATAGTCGTTTTTCCCGACCCGGTAGAACCGACGAAAGCCACGGTCGTGCCTTTGTCAATCGTAAAGTTCACATCCCTGAGCACCCACTCCTGCGTATCAGGGTAATGGTAGGACACATCCTGCACGCAGATTCCCTTTTGCAGTTTCCAGTCCGCCTGATACGTCTGCGCGTCATTTCCGGTCAGGTCCTCAACCGCCGTCAGATCGTGGTAGACAAGCTCCACGGAAGGAAACGCGTAAAGCATATTGGAAGCATGTTCGTTGATCCGCCCCACACTCGGCATAAGGCGCATGGCCGCCACCGCAAAAGCCGCAAGCTGCGTAATAAAGTAGCTCATATCCGCCTCGCCAAAGATCAGTTTCACGATAACGGCAATCAGCAGACCCGTCATGGAGACAGCCTCCACCGTGTACTTCGGAAGAATCGAGATCGTTCTGGCAATGCGCAGCCCTCTCGCATATTTTTTCCAGTATTTTCCAAACTCGTCCGTAAAATAGGACTCGCGCTCTAAAATCTTTATCTCCTTGATGCCGCCAAGCGACTGGTTCATCCACTGAAAAATCTTACCCTCATAGCCCTGATTTTCAAACCCGAACCGCCGGCTGTACTTTCTGCTGACCAGAAGAAAGCCGCCCACAAAAACAGCCAGCAGACCCAGCACGATAATCGTTATTGTCTTACTGATGACCAGCAGATACATCACCAGCACCGCGGCTACCATAAGCTCCGCCCCCAGCTCCAGCGCATAGAGAATAACCTGCATAAAGCGCGACGTATCTTCATAAACGCTTCTTTGCAAAACCGCAATATTATGATTCAGGTGAAAGGTGTACGGCTCCTTCATGTATGCGGCCAGAAGTCTGGTGGACAGTTTCATCTGTGTATTATAAGAAAAACGAAAGATATAATCTTTCTCAAAAATCAGATAGACGTTTTTAGCAACATACACCACGATGATGCAGACTGCAAGTATAATCATAAACCTTTCGGCGCTTTGCAGTCCCGGCAGGTCGTAAATCATTTTCAGGTACCATTTTGTCTGAATCGTTCCCGGATTCTGCAGGACATCAATAAAGGGCATGAAAATCATGACCGCAAAAAGCTCTAAAAAGCTCCCAATCACGATTGCGCCCGTAAGAAACGCCAGCTTGCGCTTGTCCTTTTTATCAAAAATATATCCAAGCATGGTGAGCATTCCCGCCTTAGCCCGATTGCTTCTTTCGCCCATAGTCCTGCTGCTCCTTCATTCCGGCTTCCCGCCGTCTTTGCACCCTTGTGCTTCCGCAGGGTCTCCTGTCTCCTCAATCCGCCTCTTTCTCAAACAGCGCGCTGCAAAGATTGCTGCGGGAACCCTGATCGCTTATCTTTTTCGCCGGAATCCCGGCCCATGTAGTGCCTGATTCCTCAATATCCTTTGTCACCACGGCGTTCGCTCCGACCGCCACATCGTCCGCTATGCGGACCGCGCCGATCACCTTCGCGCCGCTTCCGAAATAACAGTTATCGCCGATCACGGCCGCCTCGTGGCTCCCGTTCGTCGCGCCGATGGTCACACCCTCCTGCAGCCGGCAGTTTTTTCCCGCACGCACATTCCCATGCACCACAATCGTCCCGTAATGCGGGATGGAAAGTCCGGGACCGAACACATTCGGCGGAATCGTAAACCCCAGCCTGACACTCAGCCGGTGAAACCGCATCTTATGCCATTTCCCGACCAGTTTTCCCACCGGACCGCGCCTGCAATTCAAGTCAAACTCCACCTTCCGCAGCAGTATCTCAAACTTCCAGATCTCATCCCCGAAAAGCCGCGGACGCGCGTTCTGCCGCCGTCCCAGCGCGAGCCGGTCCTGTTTTATATAATACTGATAAGTTTCTCTGCTGTCTATCATGCCCCTATATTAACCCCTTAATTGTTGTATGCGGTCTACCGATACACAGCCCTGATGGACGGTAATTTTTCGTAACAATACAGCCTTGCACTATTCCGCGAGTAAAATCGCTCTGTATGCGATTTTGCGAGTTGTGCAAGTGCCAAAATGCGACTCTGGAGCATTTTGTGTGCATCAGACGTGGCAGTGAAGCCGAAGGCTGAACTGTTACAATTTCTCAGGGAGCCCCTCAAAATACATCGGCACTTAGCGAGGTATCGAGATGTTATGCAGCTCGACGAGCTTAGTGTCCGCTATTTATTTTGCGGAGCGAAAGCGCAGCGACGGAGATATTACCGTCCATCCGGGCGTCCGCATTTCACATATTATACACCCTTACCTTTATCTGCTCCAGATATGCCGTATACCCCGCATCCCGGTTCGCCTCCACACTGACGAAGTCATGCTTCTCCAGTTTCATCTTCCCGGGCGCACGCCTCACAAACCACTCATATTCCATGTCAAGATTCCCGATATCCAATACGCGGTAGCCCTGCCGGAACAACTCCACCGCAAGGAACTTCGCCGCCACACCCACCGACAATAAAAACAGCCTGTCCTTACCGTAGGCCGTACAGGCGTCCAGAATGGCGGGAACCGCCCCGTAAGCGTCGCTGGGCGGACAGATAATGCGCTCTATGCTTCGCGCCGTATCAAGCAGATCATTGTCGACGCCATTGTGGGTTCTCTCCCCTTCCACCACGACAATATCTCTATTTTCCCATATTTTTCTTATTTTAGCAAACTGCGCGCCACAGCCGCTCCGGTCTTTGGCGTAATAATACCCCCGGGAAACGAAAGTACTGTAGTAACGCCGTCCGAGATCGCAGTATCTGACGTAAGTCTTTCTGCAAAAGAGCAGATGATCTTTCCAGAATTGTCTGCTGGCGCGGTGGTGGTCCGACAATGTTTCAAAGATGTCCGGTATCGTCACCATCAGCCCTTCGTCGGGATATGCCAGTATCTTCCGAAGCCCTTCCGCAATTTCCGGGCTGGCCTTCTGCAGCATCAGATCGCCGCCCTTTATCATCACGATCTCCCCGTCCCCGAAGCGCACCATGCTCTTTTCCGTGCGCAGAAGCTCGTCGATCGTCTCGTCGATATTACATACCTTTATTCGATTGTGCAGGATGCCCTTTTCATAAAAGAAGTAGGCAGCCGCTGCCAGAATGTCCTTTATTTTTTGTTTCAATTCAGCCGCTCCCGCAGGATTTTCTCCCGCATTCCCATAATCGTATCTAAATACTTGTTAAAATTATACTTCTCCACCACCGCGCCATAGCCCGCCGCTCCCATAGAGAGCATCCGCTCCCGGTCCGACAGCATTTCGTCCAGTCTGCGAAGCAGATCCGCCTCGTCGCAGTCCCGGAACAGATACCCCGTAACGCCGTCCTCCACATAGCAGGACGTGCCGTTTTTGTCGCTGCAGATCACCGGCAGGGAATAGCTCATGGCTTCAAGCTGCGATACCGACGCCATCTCCAGCGTACTCGGAATCACATACAGATCCGCAGCCAGATATTCCTGCTCCATATCGCGCCTTGGCACGTTGGTTTTCACCGTAACCAGATTTTCCATGCGGTGCTCTTGCACAAACTTTTTTACCTGCTCACAGTATGCCTTCTGAAAATGATTCGTGGCTTCTCCCACCAGCGTCACGCGTATCTCGTATTTTTCCCGAAGCTGCTCCACCGCCCGCAGAAGTTCCAGATGGTGTTTTCTGATTTCATACTTGCCTATGCAGAGAATATGTACCCTGCCGCCCCTGAAATATGTCCGCTTTTCCGGCTCCCTGCGCGGATCGACTACAAAAGGCACAAAATAATCGTTCACCTTCACCGTCATCCCCGGCTTCTTTTCCCCCATCACGGGCGTCATGCGAAACGGCGGCGTCATGCGATCCACCAGACGGTGCCGCAAGTCCGTCTTTGCAGGCTCCGACCAGAGGGGATTTTGGTTATAGAGAATGCAGGGATATCCCTTTTTCTTACAAATATAGTAGGCCGCCATGGAGTACACGGAGCGCTCCCGCAAAATAACCAGATCCGGTTCAAATCCGCAGATCAGTTTTTTGAGTTTCCTAAGAGGCGGAAAACCGTGCTGTATTTTAAACACAATGGCCGTCGGATCTTTCCTGTGAATTACCTTCACATACAGAAAATCAATAAGCCTGTACAGCCGCGAGTACCCCAGCACAATGGGCGTCACGCAGGAATAATCCTCGATCACGGCCGCATAGTGACTGACAAAGCGCACTTCGTGCCCAAGCGCTGTCAGTCCCTTCATAATATCCATCTGATTTGTGTGGTAACGCGGAGCCACATACAAAAATTTCATATTTTCTTCCTTTTGAAACCGTTATATCTATCTGATATATCTGTTTTCTTTCAGACTGTATCTGCCGCCCTTTAGGAATTTATGCTTAATCACCCACCATCCGGGCACCCATATATATTTGTGCATCGCCGGGGACGCGGAGCCGATCATCCAGCAGTTTCTGTCGCACTTTCTTGTGCACTCCCGCACCTTTTTCGCCTGTTCGGAGTTCCAAAGCTCCTCCCAGCTCTGTTCCCGCAGATTCCCCATAACCGCCTTCTTCTCCATGCCGTTGCAGGGAATCACATCGCAGAAAGGGTCGATAAAAAAGGCATTTCTCGACATATCGCAGGGCAGAAGCCGCTTATTGCCGTAAATATAGTTGATCAGCCCGTGATTAAAGTAAGCGCGGAACCACTTCTTGGGAGATTTACTCTTAAGCAGCTCGTTAATCAGCTTCTCAAAATTCTGCGCTACCTTGTATTTGTCGTCAATCTTATTGTCCGTCTTTCGGAAATAAAAGGAATTGTGCAGTGTTGCCGTGGCAAACTCCATCCCCATATCGTTGGCGATGTTGTAAAGCGGCACCAGATCCTCACAGTTCATATCCTGCACCGTCATGCCGAATCCCACGTCGGGATGCCCCATATCCACCAGTGTCCTGAGCGTCTTATAACCTCTGTTATAACCGTCCGGGATCCCGCGGATTTTATCGTTTGTCTCCTGCAGTCCCTCTATGCTGATACGGATTCCCACCTTCGGAAACTCCCGGCACAGCGCGATAATGCGGTCCGTGAAATAACCGTTGGTAGATATGACGATCCTGTCTGATTTCTTATAAAGCTCCCGCACAATATCCGGGATATCCTGCCTGATAAAAGGCTCCCCGCCCGTGATATTCGTAAATGCCATTTCCGGCAGCTTCTTAATATCTTCCAGCGTGATCTCCTCCTCCGGCCTCGTCGGATCCCGGAAACAGTCGCACATATTACATCTTGCATTGCATCTGTAAGTCACTATCACAGTTCCATATAAAGTTCGTCTTCCCATAACTGTTACTCCTTTGCATATCATTATGCCTTACAGACAGAAACTCAAAATTTATTTGTAAAGACTGGCGGGCAGTCGGCACAAATATGCTGCGCTGCCTCTGCGAAGGCAAATTGGCTTTTCTTATATTCCGCCTGACAGCCAGCAATTTCGTGACATGGATGTCGCGAAAAGTCTAAAATGAGCCCGGATGGAAATTAATTTCTCAAGGAGCCCCTTAAAAGGCATCGGCACTTAACGAGGTCTTTCACGAGTTTAGTGTCCGCTATGCATTTTACGGAGCGAGAGCGCGGCGACGGAGATATTAATTTCCATCCGGGCTCTCATTATATACATTCACTATTTTATCACAATATTCCCCAATTGTATCGAATTTTATCTCTTTACAGTTTTCCCGGTACGCCAGACACACCTCCGGCTGCTCCCACAATTCCCTGATATGCGCCGTCAGCTCCTCCACGTCTCCACCCCTAAAAAGCTCTCCCGTCCGTCCCGCCTGCACCAGCTCCGGCGCGCCGCCAAGATCGGAAACCAGCACGGGCGTGCCGTACATCTGGGACTCCATCACGGAGAAGGGGCAGTTCTCATACCACTCGGAAGGATAAACGGAAAACCGCGCCCCCGCAATCAGCCTGTGCAGCGCCTCCCCCGTGACAAAACCTCTGTTTTCCACATTTTTCACTTTTGACGCCTGCTCTTCTAACGGCCCCGTTCCGGCAAAGACGAAGGGAATGTCCGGCAGGGCTTCGCAGGCTTTGAGCAGCGTGGCAATCCCTTTCTCCGCAGAAAAACGGCCAAAGTACAGCACATAATCCCCGGCTTTCTCTGTGCCACCCTTTTCTGCGGCCGCTCCGCCCGGCTTTCCGCCGCCTGCGCCATCCGGCATTTTCACATCCTCCCGCTCTGCTGCTTTCTCCGGCCTCTGCACAAAATTGTGCATCATTACCGTTTTCTCTTCCAGAAGCGGGTTGGTGTCAAGCTGTCTCTTCATGAACTCACTTGGACAGATAATGACATCAACCATGCCGTAAGTCCTGCGCCGCATATAATATTTTGCCTCAATCGTCCCCAGCAGGCTTTTTACTCGCGAATTGTGAATACAGCGGTTTTTGCTGCACGCACCGAAATACCCGTCCCTGCAGGCGAAACAGATTTTCCCCGTGGAGGGAATACGCATCATATGATTGGGGCACACCCACTGATAGTCGTGGGCCGTGTACACAAGTTTTACTCTCCGGCCACTCTTTTTTTCGTAGGCGCGCACCGCATAGATCACCGACGGGGTAAGCTGAAAATTGATGTTATTAAGGTGCACCACGTCGGGATTCATATCCCGCAGAACCCTGCCCATTTTGCGCTTCGCCTCAAAGGAATAGATGATTTTAAAAGGATAGAGCAGCTTTTGCAGCTTTCCCGTATGGAAATCCATGTCCGACGTATAACAGCCGATCCGGTTTCCGACGATACGCCCCTCGTGTTCCATGCCGAAATACTGTACGTCGTGTCCCCTCTTCTGTAATTCTTCCCCCAACTGAAAAATATAAGTCTCCGAACCACCGTTTGGATATAAAAATTTATTTACCATCAGTATTTTCATAACGTCTCCCTAAGCGCCAATTCCGTATTTCTATTCCCACTTCGCGTTGTACAGCTCCATATCCTCGTAGACGGGAATATAACTGCTGTAAGGCTCGCCGCCCCGCCTGTATGTCCATCCCTGATATACGCCGCCGTCGTATTCCGGCGCGCTGGAAAGCGGCTCGCCGTCAGACGCCTCCACCGTCTCCACCACGCCCTCATAAACCGAAAAGGTAACCTGATGCGTTTCCCCGCTTGCGGGAGCGGCAAAGGCTTCATGCGGCACGCCCCATCTCGCGCACAGACAATTTAAGCGGTTTGCCAGAAAGAATTTCGTATAGTTTACATTCGCCTCAAAACTTTTATACCGCGGCATATCGTTATCGGCGGTTCTGACACTTTCCCATCTGGCGTCGTCCATGGCCGCGGAAGCCCTGATCTGCTCCGCATACCTGTCAATGCCTGTATCCAGCAGTTTTTCAAAAAAAGGCAGAACACCCGCATACGCCTCCACAATACACTGCTGCATTTCAGGCGTCTCATAGAGCTTCTGATACCAGTTGATGGAAATAGCCAGCCGCTCGTTATTGTTCACGATGGTTTCCCCGTAATTCACGAAAAAGCTGTCGCTGTCACTGTCCTCGCCAAACGCGTTGTCATAATCCCACGCCGGGCCGGAATAGAGCTTTTCATCGCCCCGGTCCTTATAAAAATACATGCTGGTGGAGCCTGTGTCCATTTCCAGCGCGATCTCATCCACCAGAAACCTTTTGGTAAAACTGGGCAGATCCAGTTTCTCCCAGACCGCCGGGTCCCCATTCTGCACAAGGGTATCGATTTCTTCCACATAGTTTTGTATATAGGCCACCTGTTCCTTCGACGCGTGGCGCGGTGAATTGATGGTAAAAAGATCCCCTCGGGAAAGGCAGAATCCGCTGTCCTCCGCCTCCCAGTGCTTCGGATGGTCTTTCTCGATCAGATAACCGCCGTCCACCTCCGCGCCGTCCTCGAGAAGAAACCCCTTATTGTCTTCCTCCTCATAATGTTTCGCGGTTCCCGCCTCTATGGAAACATTTTTTTGTTTATTAGTCTTTTCCATATCGTTTATTTCAACACGGCCCGATCCCACTGTCACAGATTCTGTCAGAAGATAAATGCCCCGGTACTCCCCATTCAAATACAGATCCACCCATGTTCCCTGTGTACTGTAGGAAAGCCCCAGCGCCTGTGCCAGATCCATGGCTATCTTATCGCCCATCCTGCTGCCCTCATTCCAGATCGCCAGAAGACGCCACCTGTCGCTCTCCCGCAGCCCGCAGAGCGGCTGGTCCTCCTTTAGCTTAAGTGCATACGGCTTTTTCTCAAACTCCCACGTAGAGTTGCCCCTGCCGGATATCCGCGGCAGCTCGTCCTGATATTCCGTGACGCCGTCCGCCTGCAGCACACAAATCCTGCCTGTCTCCTCGTTTTCCTTATTCTCATGCAGATAGTCCAGTCCACCGCTTGCAGTGTCAATAAACATGGCCGGAATATTCGCGGATTTCATAAAACCGACTTCGTAAGTATGCGAGTCATAGGAAGCGTCCGTTACCTGAATGGAAAACTTCTGCCCCTCTTCCCACGCAAAGGCGTCTCCCTCCTGACAGAGTTGTCCGTCTATTCTCACACTGCTCCCGCCCGTATCGCCCAGACGGATTTTGTGACCGGTCACACAGGATGGCAGAAAAAAGAAGCCCGCCGCCTCTTTTTCAGCTTCCTCCCCGTCTCCGTCCTGCCACAAAAACACCTTGTTTTCACTTTGCGCCGTGCGGACACTGATACAGGGCTGCCCGTTCTCCACACAGAGCAGAACGTTATCCTTCTTTATGATGTACAGACAGCATACCGCCGCCACAGCCACTGCCAGCATAATGCCCATGCAGGTTCTCTTGCGCATCCGCAGTTCTCCTTCTTTCTTTGTCTTTCCCGGGTAATTGCGAAACTCTTTTAAGATTGTTGAATTTGCATAAAAAATCCACGATTTGATGAGTTTCGCAATTACCTGTTATCCGGACGAAGCGCAGGCTTCTTTCTCCCCGCCGCCTTCTCGTACACGGAAAGCGTCCGCTTCGTCACATCATCCCAGTCATACTTCCCGCAGATATAATCCACGCTCTCCTCACCCATGCGGCGCACTTCATCCGGATGTTCCAGCAGCCATACAAGCTGTCTTCTCAGGTCCTTCACATCGCCCCGTTTGAAAGTCAGCGCCTTATCCTCCACCACTTCCGTATTTTCACGGATATCGCTGACCAGACAACAGTCTCCGTAGCTCATGGCCTCCAGCAGCGTAAGCGCCATCCCCTCCACGTCGCTTGGCAGTACGAAGGCGTAAGCATTGGCATACAGTTCCTCCAGAACCTGCCCCTGCACGAAATCAGTCATAAGGATTCTGTCATCCTGTGCCGCCATTTTGTGAATCTTTTCCATATAGCCGTAAGCCTGAGAACTGCCCCCGGCAATCACCAGTTTCTTATCCGTCTGCAATCCGGAAAACGCCTCGATCAGATAGTGCAATCCTTTTTCCGGCACAATCCGCGCAAGAAACAGGAAATAGCCGTCCTTTTGCAGACCGTACTTTTCTCTGATCACCGTCTGGCCCTGCTGCCCCGGTCTGTTAATCCCGTTGGGTATATAAGTAACCTTTCTGTTGTAAGTTTCCAGAAAATACTCCTTTACGTTGTCAGAAAGCACAATCACGTCGTCGGCGTATCTGGCCGCCATCTTTTCCCCGAATTTGATCACAAAGGATGCAAAATTCCCCCATTTTGCCCGCTGCCAGTCAAGCCCGTGAATGGTCACCACAACCTTCCTTTTCAGAAAATGGGGCAGCCAGAGCATGGCGCATGGTCCTTCCGCGTGATAGTGGATCACGTCATAATGATGAAAAAGCGCCATAATCGTCGCAAAGAAAGTATATACGATGGCGTTCAGACTGCTCCTGCGAAAAGTGGGCACAATATATACCCGGACGCCCTTATAAAACTTCCGTCCTTTCCAGCCGTACTCCTGATCGTATTTTTTGCCGGAAACATGATGGCCGAAACGGTTGTAAGCGTCCACGCGGTGGCCCATCGCCGCCATACGCACGGAAAGCTCGTCCACCACCACTTCCACGCCGCCCTCTCTGGACGGAATCCGCTTATGGCCGATCATGGCGATGCGCATACCTCGCTTCGCCGTCCGTCTTACCGCTCTGCCCTCCCTGCTGACATAGTAAAGAAACGCAAAATTCGTATTTAAATATCTGGGCAGCATACGTTTGGGATCCCGCAGAATCCGGAACACCCACTCCATACACAGCTTCTGCATCCACATGGGCGCGCGCCTCGTCGTGCCCGCCGTAAAGTCAAAGGCCGCGCCCACGCCAAGCATCAGCGCTTTTACTCTGTGACGGTGCTCATACATCCACCATTCCTGCTTCGGCGCACCAAGCGCCACCCAGACAAAATCGGCGCCGCTGTCGTTCATCCGCCTGACGATCTCCTCATCCTCTTCCTTCGTAAGCTCCCGAAAAGGCGGGGAGTACATGCCCGCAATCTGCAGCTTCGGATAACGCCGCAGCAGAGCTGTCCGAAGCGCCTCCAGCGTCGCATCCGTGCTGCCATAAAAATAATGACGGTAACCCGTCTTCTGCGACAGATCGAGAATGGCCGGCATCAGATCAGGCCCGGGCACTCTCCTTGCCTCCGAAAATCCTCTCTTCCTGCTGACAATAGACAGAGGCTGCCCGTCAGGAAGGGCCATTGCCCCGCTGTTTTGCACATTGCGGTACGCCTGATCCCTGTAGGACATCACCGTAGTATGCACATTGGATACACAGATGTAATCGCCCTTTAGCTCCTCCAGATGGTCCGTTATATAGGAGATCGTGTCCTCCATGTTGGTGACATTGATATTGGTTCCCAGAATTTTACAGTAGGTTAATTCATTTTTCATACCGTTCTCCATCCCGATGTATTCCTGATGCCCGCTTCCTGTCCGCACCGCGGTCATTTATCATAGCCGGAAATCTCCGTAACAGCCACGGCCGATTTTTTCCGCCAGCCTGTCATATTCCACAAAATCCCGGCCGCCGCCCCGAGCATACCGCCAAGCAGCAGACTTCCCACATAGTAGCGCGCCGTCTCCAGCTTCACGGCCTTTCCCGACACGATCTGCATGGGCGTCTGCGCGTCCAGATAATTCATAACCCGGTACCCCTCGTAAGCCGGATCGTCCTCAGTCTCCAGCCAGACGCTCGTCTCCTCCAGTCCGTCCGTGTAAAACCGCTGCACCACATATCCTTCCGGCTCCTGATAAACCAGGGCGCACAAAAGACAGCCCAGAACCGCGCCCGCCGCCGTCACGCACAAAATCCTGCCCCGGCGCATCCGGTATACTGCCCGCACATGGGCAAGCATCTGATCCGGCAGTCCCGCCAGAGGAACCGTGATCCGTTCAAAACGCCGCGTCAGTCCGGAAAGCAGACAGTACTCCCTCTTCCCCTCTTTTTGTAAAAACAGAAACGCCCCCAGGAAGAGCAGCGTGATGTTCTTAAAAGAAGTGTTAAACAGTAACTGCTCCGTCCACCCCGCGCCCAGAAAGCAGACCAGAATCACCAGCTCTCTCGTCCGCTGCTTGTGCGTATCATAAAACAGCAGCGCAAAATAACTTAAGAGAATCAGAATGGTCGGAATCAGTCCGTAATTGATGTAACACCAGACATAGGAATTATCCAGCGTCATGGAGGACTTGACGACCTTGGAGACATCCGCCCCGAACAGACTCCGATACTCCGACTTTAAAAACTGCTCCGCCAGCCAGATTCTCGTATTGACCAGAAAATTAATCTTCTCTACAAAGTGGCTGATATCATGCCAGCTCAGATAAAACGGCAGAACAAAGGACATCAGCAGGCATACCGGAAGCACCAGATTGGCCAGAAGCTTTTCCCCGATACCGAATCGCGGACGGAATCTGATATAAAAACAGCCCGTCAGCATAACCGCCACTATGCCGAACCCCGTGTAGCTGACGGAATAGAAAAAGACAAGAAGATTGCCGGCCATAAGAAGCGCAAACTCCTTAAACCCGTACTTCTCTTCCAACTCCCAGATAATCAATGCGCAGAGCATCAGATAAGTAATATGCAGAATATTCGGATGTGTAAAGCCAAGACTCCAGCGGAAAATATGGCCTAATCCCAGCTTTTGGTGCACCCGGTAAACGGTATGCTCCAAAAAGAAAAAGGAAACCGCAGACAGCGCCACCGCGCACACGCCCCACACCCAGAGCGCGATATGGAACACTTTTTTCAGGGAAATATTTTTCATGCCAAGCACTGTGAAAGCCACAAAAAAAATGGCAATCTGGCGCGACTCATAGTAAATCACCGCCACAAGAGCCAGAAACAGAACCTGTAAAACCAACTGCCTTTTCGTGTATGGCGTCAGGAGAATTTTCAGAAACCCCAGAGCAAGAGCGGGCAGGACAAGCAGATAAAAGAGCTTCTGCCCTTCATAAAACCCAAGCCCTTTCGCCAGAGACAGGAGAACAAAAAAGCCGTAGTAACATGCCTCCTGTATGGTAATCGTTTTTTCGTATTGTTTATATCGTTCCATCCTCTTTCCCTTCCAATACTGCAGCCCCCGTCATTGTTCCTTTACTCCCCGTTTCCCGCCTAAAGCACCAAAAGCGCCGGACCCAGTGCCCACGGATAGGCGCCGTAGCGCTGCGGATACTGTGAAAAGCCCTCACACTCCCCCGAACAGTGATACACCCGTCCCTCCCTGACCGACCGCTCCAGCGCAAGCCGCCCCGCCGTCAGGACATTTTCGTATGCTTCACCCGCGAGTACGCCAAGCGCCATTCCCTGTTTTATACCGGCGCAGATCATCCCCGTGGCGGACGTGTCCGCAGGTCCCTCCGCCGCCTCAAGCTGCCACGAAAAATAACCGTCCTGTCTCTGACAGGCAGCCGCCGCCTCCACAAGCGCGGTACAGGGCGCAGCCAGCCTCTCTGCGCCGTATGCCGAGCTCATGCAGCCCGTCATGCCCCGAAGCAGCCAGCCGACCGCTCTGCCCCAGCCGATAATGCCGTATTTGCAGCCGTCCGCCATGTCATAACCGTGATAGGGAAGTCCTGTCACGCCGTCCATGCCATAGGACAAAAAGTTCACAATCTGCAAAAGCGCAAGCTCCTTATAATCCTGCTTTCCAAAAATCTCACCGTACCGGTAGAGAAAAGGGCAGGCAAGACCGATGCCGTCCACGAAAACCGTCGTCTCCCCGTTTGCGGGCCGGTAGAGAAAGCTGCCGGAAGCGTCTGTGGGATGCGCTGCACCATAAAAAGCCAGCCTGTCCACCGCTTTTTTCAACAGCTCCCCGGACATGTCCGCTCCGAAATCCGTCCCTTTCCCCTGTACTTCCAGATACATGTCTAACAAAGTTTCCCCTGCCAGCAGATCGTCCAGATACAGGAGGGGCATTCCCTTTTTCACCCATCGTCCATAATAGGCGGCAAGCGCACGGTCTATCCCGGCGCTCCCGTTTCCGGCGTCCCGGATCGTCTCTGCGTTTCCCGCATTCTGCGCCGCTGCCATAAGCGCTTCCCGACAGTGCCACAGTCCCGCCGCCAGAAGTCCCGTAGGCCAGAAAACGGGGTCTTCTCCCGGAATTTTCCGCCCAAGAAGCAGCCGTTTGGCCAGATCTTTGCACTTTTCGCGCCTGCCGCGGACACCGTACTCCATAAGCTCCTTACAAGCATTCTCGATGAGAGGAATCTTATTCATGTAACCCTCCATGATCCCGCGGGTTCTCTCGCCGGATACTTCTTACTTTTTCCGCGCCGCTACCGCTTTCCACAGGTAAGAAAATTCCTCCGTCCTGTGGAATACCGCCAGAAATACCAGATTGTAGAGCAGCGTAATCAAAATTACCATCAGGGCGAAGGTGAGAATCGTAACTTCCCCCATAACCGCGCAGCGAATCGGCGTGGCCACCGCTCCCACAGCCAGAATCACCGCTATATATTTCAGCGAATCCTTAAAATAGGCCCCGGCCTTCTTTTCAAAGCAGACCCGGTAGATAATTCCTGGCCGGATGAGATTGGCCAGTATACCGGAAACTAACGTCCCCACATAGACGCCCGTCACGCCGATCTTTAACACCAGCGCAATCGAAACCACCAGATTCACGGCTCCCTGTATCAGCGGCAGAAATCTGTCCTGCTCGAACAGCCCCGATGCAATCTTAAAATTAAGAAGCACCGTGCGGCCCCCTTTCAGATAAAAGTCTGTCACCAGGAGGGTCACCGTAATCCACGGCAGCGTCCAGCTTTCATCCCGCAGCCACACCCCGCCGATAAAGGGGGTGAGCAGATGGAAGAACCCTACCGCGCCGAAGCCGAAGAGCCAGCAGGCGAAAAAGCGGTACACCTTAAAGAGAAGATACTGCCTCTCCTTCGACTCCGTGGCCACCACATTGCCGAAGCCCGAAATCACGGAATCAAATATAATATTCACAAAGTTTCCCACATAAGTAATGATATAGACATAGTTGCCCACAACAGCCGAAGCATCTACATTGACAAAGGAGGAGATCACAAGAATATCCGTCTGTAGTCTGGCCACGTCGCCGATCTTATGACAAATCAGCGCCTTCGTCTTGGTGGCCACCACCCGCGTTTCCTCCTCTGTAAGCTTCTCCACGTCTTTATCCCGCAGATAGGGGTATTGTCTGTCCATGTAGACAGTCACGAAAATTTTCTGCAAAAACTCCACAACGGACTGTGCCAGCAGATAAAACAGGAAATTCCTGAAAAGCAGCAGAACCGTAATCTGCACCGTGGCCGTCGCTATCTTGGTCAGGGTGGTAATGTTTGTCTGGATGTAGTTTTTCTGCTCCGCATTCGACAGACTGTATTTATAGGCGACAAAATAGCTGATAACCGTGTTAAACAGGAACAGGTAATAGTACAGCGTCAGTTCCTTCACGGTCAGATTGCCCGGATTTTTCAGAATATATTTTAAAAACGGGGAAATCGCGATTCCCAGAACCGCAATCACACCCGCAATCGTCAGATACGCCTTTTTGTAGAAGCGCATGTATGCCTTGATTTTCCCGATGTCGCGCTCCGCCACCGGCTTGTAGAGACTGTAGTTTAAAGCCGTGCCAATCCCCAGCTCCGCCAAAGAAAGGACGCTCAAAACATTCGTGTACGTTTCGTTTACCCCTGAGAACGTCTTTCCAAGCACGTAGATAAAAACTGTTCTCTGGATAAAGTTTACCAGCAGGATCACCAAATTGCTGATATATCCGAATATGATATTTTTTCCGGCTTTCTCTATTCTGCCCATAATTTATCCACTTTCAGTCGTGCAGGCTCTTCCACAATCTGCGGATCTCATCCCCTGCTTCGACCGCCTTCTTGCAGTAATCCGGCATGATCTCCTGCAATCTGCCCCTGATTTCGCCCTCTCTTTCCATCATCCACTCATAAGCGCCGATCAGCTCATCCGGATTGGAAAGAGTCTGCACGGGCAATACATAATGTTCGGCGTCTCCGAAGAGATCCTGCGCAATGCCTCTGGCCTTCACGGAATAGCCCACCACCAGCGTGGGCACCATGGATGAGTAGGCCGCAATGGTGGCGTGGGTTCTCGCCCCGATAAAAGCGCGGCATTTGGAAATGACATATTTCAGTTTCTGACAGGACATATCCTCGAACTTCACCACACGGTCATTCCCCTGATAGACGCCGTAAAGTTCATGTATAGTCAGTCTGTCGTCATTGTTTTTCCACATGACATGAGGAATCAGCGCGATATGGCAGTCCGTCGTTTCCAGAATGTGGTCGATCAGCTTCCGGTAATTCATGATCGTAATGCCGTCTTTTTCCTCATACTTTAAAATCATCGGGCTGATGTTGATCCCGATGGTATTTCCCTCGCTGAAACCGAAAGGGAGCTTCGTCTTCTCCGGTTCCAGGGCAAAAGCCGGATCGGGAAACTGTTTCACGTTCTCCGTCACCCCGGCCGCCGCAAGCGCCTGTGTCGTGATCGACTCTCTCGGCGTGATCAGCACGTACCGCTTCATGTCCTCCACCACTTCCGGATTCTCCAAAAGCGCCGGCTCCAGAGAGCAGCCCCAGAGAACGGTCTTCGCCCCCGCTTTGTTAAACGCGCTGTTGGCAGTAATCGCCTCTCTCATCGAAAGCTCGTAGCAATACATATCTCCGCCGATGGAGAGATAAAGGGGCGCCAGATTTTTTCCCATCACCTCCCGGAACCGGTAGCGCATAAAGGATTCGGGATCATGAAAGACTTTCCGCCAGACATAGTACCACACATGGGCAAAAAAATGTTCCGCGATCTTACGCTCCTGCAAAATCTCACAGAGCGGTTCCACCGAGTAATGCCTGTCCTCCTGCTCGCTGTTGGTCACGAGAAGCCTGGGGATTTCTTCTATCATATGGCAGGTGCTGTTGACAATCGCTTCACAGCCGTGATTGCCGCTGCCGCCGTGTAAGTACATCACAATTTTGTCGTTGTTGTAGTCCATGTCTGTCCCCATTCGAAGTTTTACTTCCATTTTGCTCTATGGCGCAGTGCACGCTCGATTTCGCTTCGCTTCATCTCGCTCACGGGCTTCGCCCTATGCATCCATCGGCATACTTGTTTCGGTGAGCCAGCTCCCCGACTCAAGTATACCAATGTCCGCGCACTGCTCATTGCCATCGCGAACATTATATCACAAACGATGATAGCATTACAGTAAAACATTTCCCCCGGGGGTGACGAGTGTCCAGCCTGCCCACAGCTTTTTCATCTGCTCCGGGACGCAGGTCTGGGTATTTTTGTGAATGGATGGCCGGAGCATAATCTTGTCCGGATTTCCGTTCAGGCGCGCCCCCCAGAAGCTGAATGTGCTGTTGGCGCATATATTGTGCTTACAGCAGCTCATAAGCTGCATGTCATAAAAGCTGTTCCCGCCCCTGTTCCAGTCCACGATGTGAAACTCCGGACCGGCAAAATGCGCCCGCACATAATCCGCGTCATCCGAAAAGACGTAAAAGACCGCATCGGGGCATTTCTCTTTTATATATCTGACACTGGCGTCATAATACGCTTCCGTACAGATCCCGCCGAACATAGCTGCGTTGGCATCGTCGAGATAATCTCCTCTGCGGATATGGATGCTGACCGAGGGCCGGGCTGCCATCTTTGCCATGGTCTCCCGGTTTCTGGCATCACCGCTGTCCGGAAAGCGGATCTCCTCCCGAAGCCTGTCAAGAATATCCGCATAATACGCCTCGCAGGCCCAGTACCCGACGAGATAGCGGTTCCTCCACGAAAAAATCTGCGGGTGGTACATCTGCGTTTCCTCAAACACCGGCATCTTGTCCGGCGTAAGCCGTTTCTTAAGTTTTTCAACAAAACCCGCCTCTTCCCCGAAAGCCCGCCCGAGGAGCGCGCGAACCTCCTCCCCGGAAGCCGTCTCATAGGGCAGCCCCTCGAAATCAGCAAGGGCAAACTTTCTGGGAGCCGCCGCCGATTCCTGCGTCTCTTTGGAAAACCACGAAAGATCCAGCCCGGCCTCCGCTCCGAGACTCTGAAATTTTCTAAACAGCGCATACTGCTGCAATTGATTGCCCAGCCCGCCCATGACCCTTACAATAATCATATCCTCTCTCCTGATACTGCTTATAAAAGCTACCTCCGGTCATAGACACGCAGGATCAGCCGCAGCACTCTGAGCAGCACGCCGCCCGGATACATCATGCCCATATACAGAAGCTGGTTGGACCGCTCCGTCACCGCAACCGGCGTATTCTGCAGCATCGCTTTGATCTTCTCATCCCCGAAAATCGACTGGATCCGTCTCCGGTAATCTTTTCCGGGGGCGCGCAGCTCGTTCTTCATCACATACATAAGCATATAACAGTGTTCGCGGGCCACAGCGTCCACAGCATCCGGCGCCTTTTTCTCCTCCGCCGTCCGCTTCAGAGCCTCCATCAGCCGCTCCACACCCACAAGAAGATCCTTGTCGTAGGCATGTACCAGCGAACCCTCCACATAACGGTAATGATAAAAAAAGGCGTCCTTCATAATAACCACCCGGCTGCTCGCAAGCAGCGCCGGATACATCATATTCGTGTCATCCCCGAATCGGAGTCTGTAGTCATAATACGTCTCATTGCCCTCAAAAAGGGATTTTTCGCACAGCTTCATGCACCGCGACAGGGGGATCACCTTCTTTTCCTCCCCGATCAGCCTCGCCTTGATCTGCTCCCGCAGTCTGTCCCCCTCGTAGATGCCTGGTTCCGCGGCGTTTCTCACCTGCTCTGTCCCCCGCTGTTTCTCCACCACATGATCACAGCAGACGATCTCTCCCTGCACGCCCGCCAGCCGCTCCACCATCTGTTTCAGCGTCTCCGGCTCCAGATAGTCGTCGCTGTCCACAAACATATAATACCCGCCGGAGGCCGTCTTCATGCCCGTCACACAAGCCGACGCAGGACCGCCATTCTTCTGATGAACAACCCGCACTCTCATATCCGCCCGCCCGAACTCATCGCAGATCACGCCGCTTTTGTCCGTGGACTCGTCGTCCACCAGAACCACCTCGATCCGCCGGTAAGTCTGTTCCAGAATACTGTCCACACATTCCCTCAGATACGCCTCTTTATTGTATACCGGCACGATGATGCTGATTAACGGATTTGACTTCTTCATTTGCTTTCCCGCTTTCTTAGTTCCTTATGTTCTCATTTTTTCATTCCGACACGTTTGTGGCCGGGGACGCGAAGCGATCCCCCGACCGCTGATTCTGCATGGATTTGCGGCATCCGTACAGCCATACATAGACGCCAGACAGTCCGGCGAACAGTCTCACCTTGGCTCCATAGCCTGGCGGCAGATAAGAATAGCATTCCTTCTCCCTGACGATTCCCTTCAATTTCCTGTGGCACACCCGCAGATACGCTTTCGCCTTCCTGCACTCTTTTGCGGGAAGCATGGCGATCTTACCAACCGTAAGCAGTATCGCTACCATAATCTGCGCGTCCGCCTGTGCCGCCAGAGACGCGTCCCGCTTCACGATCAGTTCGCGGGCCATTTCCCAGCAGTAAATCTGATCCATATAATCCGGCGTAAACGGTCTGCACATGGCGCCGTCCGGATTCCGGTAATACCCGTAGCCGGGATAAGCCGTCTCCACAGCCTTTTTCAAACGCGGCAGAAGCTCCACAAGAAACAGCATGTCCTCACCGATCGTCAGTCCCTCCCGAAACCGTACCTGCCCGATCAGATCCCGTCTGTAGAGCTTACTCCAGCAGCGGGTATTGCCCTGCAGAATATTCTCTTTTAAATAGCAGCCACTGTCAAATGTCCGCCCCGCATACCCGCCCGCAGGTTCTTCCGGCATTTCTTCCCCCGTGCGCAGCCGTTCCCACTCTACAGGCGACCCCCACGCGGCAAAACCACAGCCCGCCATATCGCTGTTTGTCCGGCAAAGCAGCCCGTGCAGACTCTTAAGCACCCCCGGCCGCAGTCTGTCGTCGGCGTCCACAAACATAATATAGTCGCCCTTTGCCTGCTCAATCCCGCGGTTTCGCGCCACGGAAACGCCCAGATCCGGCAGGGTAATCACCCGCACACAGCCGTGCCGTCCGCACAGCCGCTCACAGACCGCCGCCGTGTCATCCGTCGAACCGTCGTTTATGATAAGCACTTCCAGCGATTCATAGTCCTGCGCCAGAATGCTGTCGATACATGCTTCCAGATAAGCCGCCCCGTTGTGAACCGGGACAATCACGCTGATTTGATCCACTTTTCCTCAAACTCCCCTTTACTCCGATGAAATCGGGACATGCACCGTTTCTCTTTTCTGATAACAGATTGTACGAGGCGGCACATCTTTTTTAACGACGCTTCCGGCCGCGATCACACTGTCGTCTCCGATATGCACGCCTTTTAAGATGGTGCAGTTTGCGCCAATCCAGACACGGTCCCCGATTGTAATTTCACCGATCAGAAACTCCCCGCCCTGATTTTTAAAATTATGGTCATGGTCAACAATGACCACATTATTGCCGAGTCTGCAGTAATCACCTATTTTGATATGCCCCATACAGGTAATGCAGCCGCCTATCGCGTAAATGACATGATTGCCGATCTCCAGCCGTCCATCGCCCGCACAGATAAAATGCATCTTGCCCCGGTTCTCGTTTTTCTCCCCAAAACTCATATGCCCCTTTCTGGAAAGTTCCAGATAGACACGGTCAAATCCCTGGATCCATGGCATCTTAAGCCGGGATCCGTAGCGGCACTTCCAATAAGCGATTTTAACCAGACTTTTCAAAGCCTTTAACTTTACATTCATTTTGTCATACATGCCTTTCTGTAAGTCTCTTCCAGTTTCTGCAAATGAATTTCCAAACTGTATTTCTGCTCTGCCGCTCTTCTCGCCAGTTCCCCCATATTGCGGCCAAGCGCCTCATCTTCTATAAGCGCACTGACGTCTTTCGCCATAGCGGCCACATCCCCCGGCGTTTCCAGAAATCCGCTCTTTTTATGGTCGATCAACTGCGGGATTCCGCCTACCGTTGTGGTGACAATGCCCAGGCCGTAACCCATAGCTTCCAAAACTGCCATCGGCATCCCTTCATGGTAACTCGGAAACAGGAAAATACCGCTCTCGCGAAGAAGCCGCTCCTTCTCCTCCCCCCGCACCCAGCCGGGAAAGGACACATTCTTTACTAAGCCCTTTTTTAAAAACGCCTCTTTGAGGCGGGCCATCTCCCCGTCCCCCGCCATCACAAGCGATGCGTCCGGACATTTCTTTTTCACCTGCTCCCAGATTGCCGGTATGTCAAAACACCCTTTGCGCTCTCCCAGCTCTCCCAAAAAAAGGGCTTGCTTTCTATTTCTGCCCGTATCGAACGGTTCCGCCGGAATCCGGCAGTAATTTTCCAGAATGTCAATTCTCTCTTCCGGCACAATCTGCGAAAGACGCGCCGCCCACTCCTTAGACAAAGCCACCAGCCGCGTACATTTGCCGTATACCTTACGCACCCGCTTTTTCTTCGCACTGGAAGCGTTTTCGTAAAAAGCGTCAAACTCCGCCCCGTGTATATGATTCACCACCGGAATCCCTCTGGATGCGCTCCACAGGATAAAGGGCATTTTCCGGTAAAAGCTTGGCCCGAAGGAAGAGTGGATATGCACCAGATCGGGACGATCCTTTCTAAGCAGCCTGCGAAATGCCGCATACCCTTTAAGCGCCTTTTTCAGCTTGTCCCACTTACTGCCGTCCTGATAGGATTCAATATAGGTGATACGGTAACGCTTCTCCAAACCGCTCCCACGGTAACCGTTCACCACGGAAGCGATGCCGCCTTTCACCGCCTGATTCGGCACGATCATACATATATGCACCCGTTATCCTCCTGCGTCATCCGCCAAAAGCACATCCGTCCCGGGGAACCGTCCCCCCGCCCGTCCCGTATCACAGACTTGCCGGAAATGCTCTTATTTCGAGCCTCTCCCCGTCAGCACTACCCAGACTGTCTGGAACAGAATTTTAATGTCCAGCCCCAGCGTCCAGTTGTCGATATACTCCAGATCCAGCTTCACGACCTCGTCAAAGTCCACAATTTCACTTCTGCCGCTGATCTGCCAAAGCCCCGTGAGTCCCGGCGTCATACTGATTCTGCGCCTGTAGTGGGAATTATACTGCTCAAACTCCCCCTCCGTGGGCGGTCTTGTGCCCACCAGACTCATATCTCCCTTTACGATATTAAAAAACTGCGGCAGCTCGTCAATGCTTGTCTTTCTGATAAACCTGCCCACCTTCGTGATGCGCGGGTCGTTTTCCATCTTAAAC
Organism: uncultured Lachnospiraceae bacterium; assembly: GCA_949051815.1. Taxonomy (GTDB): domain Bacteria; phylum Bacillota; class Clostridia; order Lachnospirales; family Lachnospiraceae; genus UBA3282. Next base: position 75,530 of record CARQVR010000002.1, on the reverse strand, counting down.
ATAAGTCCCTGCATCTCGTTTTGCGCTTCCAGCTCTTTCTTCCTCTCCTCCGCGTCGATATACATGGATCGGAACTTATAAATCTTAAAACGCCGGCCGTTTTTACCGATTCTGGTCTGCGCAAACAATACCGGTCCCGGCGAGTCCAGCTTAATCGCAGCCGCCACAAAGGGCGTGGCCACAACCGTGATCAGGCAGCCCACCAGTCCGCCCAGAATGTCTATGCCCCGCTTCACCACCATCCGTCTGTAATCAAAATGGTTGATAGAGTAAGTCACTACCGTGAAACCCGCAAAACTCCCCACACGCACTTCCTTGCTTGGTCTTTCGATGATGTCTATATTGTAATGACAGGCCACGCCCATGGATTCTAAATCGTAAATGATATGCTTGACATAGGCCATATCTTCATCCGGAAGACTGATAAACACCTCGTCGAGCGGCATCTGCCTCGCCATGGAGAGCACGTTTTCCCGGTTCGCGTTCACTTCGATGCCGTCCACCGTTTCGCCCTTCCTGTCCTTGTCCACACAGGCTAACGCCACGATCTCATAGTTGATATCCATAGCCTCTTTCAGCTTGGACAGGGTTTTCTCCATCGCCGCGTCCTTCGTGATAATCATGATCTTGACAATGTTGGACTTGGCCGTGAACCAGGCCCGCAGCGCCTTTTTCATGGCGAGCCTCACAAGCCATACGATAAAAATATTCAGAATGGCAAAATACCCCATCACAAGACGGGAGACGTCCGCGCCCTTTTGCAGCATAAAGAGAAAGGCCATTACGGACAGCTCCATAAAGACGTTGAATTTGGTAACCGCTATAAATTCGACCAGAATGCCTCTTTTTATAAACTCTCTGTTCCAGTCAAACATGAAGCTGTAAATCGTGCAGAACAGCAAAAATCCGATACATACCACAAAATGCAGCTCCGGCTCCATGACTCTGGAAAACTTCCGGTACCGTATCAGGATGGCAATGATATAGGCAAACGCTATACTGCCCAGATCCGTGAGAAGCAGCAGATAGCTCTCGATCAGTTTCATTCTTCGATTCATAGAACTTCCTCTTAAACATTTATATCAGAATATAGAAATACCATTTTTTCTAGTTTATTCTACCATAATGTTTTTATTGCTGCCACTGGCTGACAGATTTTTACTACACTCCGGCACAGCAAATCATTCGTTTCCTGTATAATTATCATTTATATACCGATACAGCTTTTCAAGTTTCCTCTGAATTTCTATGTATACCTCCGCCTGATCCTCCTGCTCATATGTGCGATTACCACATTCCAAAACATAATCCTCAATCTCCTGAATCAGGTGTCGAAGCTTCTGGTAAAATTCCTTATCATCATATTTAAAATACAGCGAATCATTTAAAAGCGCACTCAGCACATCAGACAAGTGCTGACTGTCAACTAATCTGTTTTCAGCAAACCTTAAATATTTTCTTGCCTGCGGTATTTTCCTGATCAGATATTCGTCAAATATCTTTTCGTAATATCTGGCTTTCATATTAATTTTATTCAGTCTTAAATTCTGCTTGTTTGCAACGTGCGCAGCTATAGCGGAAACAATAATGGAAATGACGGAAACTACAATCGCAATCGTTGACAATATCACTTCAACCATCAATCCGCCCCCTTATTGTAATTTTTTCAGAATGTTATTTTGCACTCTGGAATTCCCGGAAATGATATTCGTTCTCTCTTCTGTTGCGAGCAAACCAATCGTCTCAACAATATTCGCAAAAAATCCCTGTACAAAAGAAGATGCCACGCCTCTGATCTGTTCCGGAAACTCTATTGTAAAATCCTGATACAGATCTATTTGCCCCCTTACCTGTTCATCATATATCTTTCTTCCATAGTCATACCCAGCCAAATTACTTAAAGTTTTATCAAACACCAAATTTACTTTGTTCATTTTCCCACTCCTTTTTGACTGCATAATTTAAATTATACGCTACTCCCGGCAAAAAAGTCTCTATCGTCATAAATAACCTTTGATCCGGAACCTCCGTTAAATAATTTTGTTGACGGTTAAAGCCTATAAATCTGTCTTGATTGTACCCCATAAAATCCTTCTCAAAAAAGAATATTCTATTCCCGCTCAACATATAGCATAAATGTGTGTTCGACTGCTCTTCCAAAGATTGTAACAATCCTGTCAGCCCGGTTCCCCCTACACTGTTTTTTTCTATATCACCCGATATCTTATGCTGAAAGGACGAAACCGTGTAAAAATCGTTTTCAAAATAATTCTCCGTCAAATTTTGTAAGTGATAGCCTTTCGCATCCAGAACATATTCATATCTTTCGGAAAGATCAGGCTTTTCATCCAATTTTTGCTTTAACCGTTCAAAAAACAATGTAGGTGAATAATTCAATACCACTGCATTCATTCCATGGTAATTTCCTTCCACTTCTTCTCTCGTATATGCTGTCTGCGTAATATCAACATCCAACAGGCAGTCTGATTTCCCATGTTCACACGCATTTCCAACCAGCTCAATCAAAACCTCCGCAAGCTGGTCGCTAATGTCAACGGAAATACCATTATTAGATAAAAAGCAGTATATCTGTTGCATCAAGTCGGAAAGATACTCTTCTTTTTTCTGTTCTTCACTTGATATCAGCTTTCGGAAATGGTTCATTCCAATATCACCTTTGAACTTTCGCTGATACTCACTTTTTGATCCCATAAAGCTTAATGGAGAATACATGATACCTTCTGTATATATAGAATGCCTTATCTTATAATTAAGCTTCATATCATGCTTTTCTGTCTTAAGCATATAATATATAATACTTTCTAAAATAATATAAACCAATTTATCATAAAATTCAAATTCCCCTAACATAAATGTAATCGGAATTTTCTGTCGGTATTTCTTTCTGACATATTGCACAACACACAGAATTTCATATATGTGATCCCCGTTAAAAATGTCCGTATATATCGGATAATACAATCTATAGTTTTTTAACTTAATTCTTTTTGCAATTTCTTTTTCCAGATTTACAGAATAATTTTTCTTTAACAGCAGTTCACAATATTTCATCTTCCCTCCCTGATTTTAGAAATGTCTTTCGTATTCTCCCGCCGCTTCGCACCCCATCAGCAGCAGCAGATAATTCCTGCCGATATAGACGGAAATCAAATGGGCCTCCACCACCGTGTACACCGCGAACATGACAAACAGCGCAAGGCCGCCCGCATCCCGCCTGCGCCAGAGCCGCCACAGAAGGAGAAGATTTGCCGCCACATACAAAATGCCCGGGATCACGCCATAGCGGTAAAACACCTTGACCCAGCCCATATCAAAATAATAATTCATATTATTCTCACAGGAAAAAGCGGACCATGTATGAATCATGCCGTCATTGTTGTCGGAATCCGTCAGGGAAATGATTCTGCCGCTGATATGGCGGTCGATCTTACCTAACAGTACGATATGCGCATTGTCCCGCGGGTTACAGAAGAAAAATTCATTCCACTGTGCGTCCCTCACCCGCTGGGCGCAGACCGCAGCGTCCACGGAAAAGGCGATGCACAGAAGAAACACAAGCAGGCCGCAGACGTAAAAAAACGTCATTTTCCCCAGACTTTTCACAAACGTAAAGAGACAGGCGCCGATGAGAAAAGCCGCCGTAATAAGCATACTGGTCTTAGAGCGGGTCAGCAGATAAACGCCCGCATTCATCGCCATCAAAAACAGATAGCTGTACCATTTCATCCGGTCAAACCAGACGTAAACGCCAAGCGCCGCCAGCATAAAGAACATGCAGGAGAGCGCGTTCGGATGCCCCATGCCGAGCGTATAGCGGGTTTCCTCCGCAGCCTCCTCGCCGATATAGCGGGTAGTCTCCGCAGCCTCATGCCCGAAAGCCTGCGTCAGACTGATATCCCCGTAAATTCCGGTTACGGCGAAAGCTACAATGGCAAGGCACCCCGCCAAAGTCACATAAAAAGTATATTTCAGGGCTTCTCTCAGAGGAATGCCCTTACATGCCGCCACAAAAGTTACAATCCGGATAAGATCGTTGGCTCCCGTCATCCGATAGGAGACAAAGCCCACCGCCTCCATGATAAAAATAAGCGCCCACTCCCGCAGCTCATAGCGCGTAAGCAGGAGCTTACACGCAAACAGAAGAAACGTCAGCCGGAACAGATACCCCTCAATGGGATTGACATAATTGCTCTTGTCAACAATCACCAGCAAAAGCTCTATGGTCAGTCCGATATAAAAAGCAAGGCGGGGAACCGGGCTTTCTTCCCGAAGCCGCCTGTATAGATTTTTTATCATAATCTACCTCAACTTAAGTACCCTTCCTGCCCGATCCGCACAAAGATGAACCTCCCGCAGACGGCAAACCTTTTGCGGACTCTGCACGCCTCACCGCCGCAAAATCCGCGCCGCCGCGCCGTGTACCCTGCGCAGCCACTGCTTTCCCGCAAGCTTTGTCCGCTTCCATCTAATCCCCGCCGGACTGATTTCCGGGGCAATCAGAAAATCGTATTCCTCCCGATGCGCCCGCAGATACGCGGGAAAACTCTCGTCGATCTCCACCCGCACAAATTTCGCATCCCGGTCAAAAATATCTTCGCCGCAGAGCAGTCTGTCCACCGCCTCATTCAAATAACGCTTGCTATTATATTCCGAGTGGGCCGCCGCCTGCACTTTCACACCGATGCGCTTCGCCACATCCCGCTCGCCGTCGCCGCCCATATAGCCGAAGTGCCAGCCTCCGTCCGCAACGCGCACGCTGCGCGGATCCTCCGGAGACACCTCGCGCAAATACACGATTCCTTCCTCCGGCAACTGCGCAAAACTACAGATCTTCGTACCAAGCCACTGTCTTTTCGCCACACCCGGAAACTCCCCCGTGATGGACAAAAGATTGCCGGAAACCTCCTCCATGTTTAAAAAGCAGTAAAACATCCGCTGTGCCAGATGATAAATCTTCCCCTGCTCAAACGTCCCGATCAGTCCTGACAGTGTCTCCGGATCCGGAATCTCGTCCACATCGCTGAAAATAATGATATCATCCGGCTTACAGTCCGATAGCCCACGGATTAACTGATTCTTCTGAAACTTGTCCCGCTCGTGGGTGGTAACCCCCTCCATAGGAGAGTTGTCTACCGCCACATACCGTATCTTTTCCTCAAACTCCGCAAAAAGTCCTCTGTTTTCCGCAAAAATCATCCGCTTCGGCTCTCCGGAAAATGTGACCGAAGCCTCCTCAATCACGAAATAGTCCACATAAGGCGCCATAATCTGCATTCTGAGCTTCAAAATATCCAGTTCGTTAAAAAAAGGAACGCAATCATATATCATGTGTTATTTTATCCTCTCATCCTGCTGTGATTAGAAGTTCTTCTCACTTTCTGCGCCAGAACAACAACGGTCTGATCAAATCCTTACACTTCTGCCATCTGCTCTTCCAGGGATTCTTAAACTGCGGATACTGCGCGTTTCTGCCGCGCCATTTATGAAAAAGAAAGGGCTTCTCCACATCCATAATCTCGGGAATCATATGCTCATGGCCAAAGTACTTCGCCACCCCGATGGGAGCAAACCGCATCCCCGCCTCCTCGATCACATTCCGGTATTTACAGCAGAGAAAAATATCCTCGTTATACTCGTCTTCCTCTTCGATCTTTTCCCATTTCAGCCCCGCCTTCGCCGGAAAATCCATAAGCCTTTTGCTGCGGATCGACACGCTGTTTCCCACCCGGACAAGTTCTCCTTTCGCATCCCGGTAAGAGTAGTCGTTCTGCGGCAATGGCCACGGAGAGCCGATATAATCATAATCCAGAAAGGCGTCCTGCCAGCTCTCGGGATGCACCACAAAACCGTCCGCATGAACAATCAGCGCATACTCCGTTTTAATGTGTTCCCCGAGTTCATACACCATTTTATAGTTAAACTTATCTATATCATCCAGTTTTGTTGTGTGGGAATACCGGATGTTTGCAGGTAGCGTCAAAGGTTTTCTGTGGGTAATCAGCACCACATCGCCAAAGTCAATTCCCCGCATACTGTATTCCATCGCCCGGATCGTCTCATACACGTTCACGCTGGTCATAGCCGCCAACGTCACGTTTGGAAGAGATAGTTTCCGCTCATTTGTCTGCGTGTTCTGTTTCATATACGCCCTTTCTTACACTATCCTTGTGGTAATACCGCGCAACCGCCAGATTCATCCAGTTCCCCTCATCCACGCTCAGATCGGTGAAATCAAAGAGGGCCGGCCTTGCGCTGTAGGGGGCAACCACCACCTCCGCAACGCTTTCGTCCGTATAGAGCGCGTAACGCTCCATCGCCTCCTGATAAAAAGTCTGCGCCTCACCTTTCGCCACGGAGCGCAGGGCAGAAATGCCCGTGTAAGTGTTTTTATCCGCCGTAAGCACCCAGACGGCCAGCAGCAAAAGAAGACATACCATACTCATCCTGCTTCCCGCCCGCTCCAGAAACAGGCCGAGCGCCTCCGCCGCACCGTCCTTACGCCGTTTCCTGTGGGAAAAATACCCGAGCCAGTATGCCGTCACCAGCAAAACCGCCAGATAATAAGTCATCTGAATAATATTATCCACCCGGGAAAGTCCCGTCATACCTACCGCAAAGAGGGTGGGGGTAAACATAGCCGAAATCACACAGTACGCCCCCGCTGTCACCAGAACGGGATGCGAAAAATCCCGTCCGGACGCTTTCATATGCTTCCACAAAAGCGGCAGAAGCGCCAGCCACAAAAGCACTGCAAAGACCGGCGTCCAGCGGATCGCAAACACCGTCGTATTATAAAAGGAAAGGACAATCGCCTTCACGGCGGAATACCCTTCATCCATGTCGATACTTCCCCGCCTGCCGTTGCCGGGAGCAAGAGCATTCACCAGAAAGCCGGCGCTTCCGGTCAGAAATGGTATGATAACACATGCTATTCTTTCTTTATTCCGGAAAAAGGCGTAACCCGCAAGAAAACCCATCAGGATCTCCGCCTGCAGTCCTGTCACCAGATTGCCGCCGCCCACGATCACTGAGAGAACAACCGCCGCCGCACAGCAAAGATACGCCCGCCCTTTTTTCTCCGCCCAGAGGCTTTCCGAGCACAGCGCAAGCAGAAAGAACCAGAAGGACTGCATCAGCACATAGTGGGTAGAGCCGTTGTACCAGTAAATGCCCTCAAAGGGCGCTTCCATCACCTGATAAAACACGAACAGCAAAAGCAGCATGGAGAGGGACGCGCCCGTCTTTTCGCAGCCAAGCCACCTCACCAGAATATGCCTTCCCAGCACGAACGAGGAGGAGGCAAACATGCCGATCATCACAACCGGCACCACCCACGCAATATGATAATTAAAATTCATGGGGCACATGCCCATCAGGAAACAGGATATATAAGTCCCCTGCCAGTCCTGATAAAAGTCCATGTTCTGCCGCCACGCCTCCTGCACGGAGGCCGTAAAGGAACCCGTCGCCTGCCAGACATCGTGCACCCTCCTGCCGTAATCATAGTCGTCGATGCACATTACATTATATTTTCCCAGCCAGAGCAGCGGAAGCAGAGACAGGAGCAAAAGCCCTGCCGCCAGAAATACCGCCCGCCTGCCGCTCAAAAATCTCTCAGCCTTTTCCCAAACCTTCATTCAAATCCGCCTTTTTTTCTGATTTCGCCTTCTGTGCCGCCGCATCACGCCATGACATCCTCTTCTCCGGCGCGGTGCAGACTTCTCTCCGCCCGGGCCAGCGCCGCCTCACACCGGACGCGCCACCTTTTTTACCCGCCGCATCACGCCCCGGCCGATCTTTTCCACATACGCCTTCTTATAAATGCACCACGCACGCAGCTTCATCATCTGTAGTCTCACACCCGCAGGCTTTTTGTTTACATCCGCATACTTCGCGGACCGCTTCTTATAAGCCGCCAGCTCCTGCCGGCACTCCTCATCCGTAAACACCCGGCCCTTCCGGTCCATATAGTGCCATCCCTCGTAAATATTCTGCTCCGACGCCCAGTAACCGTCCGACACATTGTGTCTCGCCCAATACTTCGGCGCCAGAATATACTGCACCGTGTCGCTGGTAAACGCAGGAAAATACGCGAAGGAAGAGTTTGCAAGCAATAAATAACGTGCGTTCTTTAAAATAGAATAGTCCTTGGCCAGATCAAAATTGTACGCCGGAATACCGGGAAGAAACTTGTTCGCCTCCCCCACGTCGTTCGTGATAATCATAAACTGCATATCCGGATTGACCCGCCGCATCTGCCGCATTCCCTGCATCCAATACCGTTTGCGCAGATACAGCTCCGGCGATCCCATATAGTCGCTGCATCGAAGGTGCAGGATGCAGAGGTTGTCCTGACTATACTCTTTGCAGTCATACGCGGGCTTTACCTTAAGCCACTCCCTGATCTCCTCCTTGTGGGAAATAAAATATGCTTCCGCCTGCAAATTGCCGTAAAGAAGCGTGCCGTCCTCCACCTCAAAAAGCTTCCTGTCCGCATCCGTCACATAGACGCCGTGGGTCAGATCGTGCCCGGAGTTGCCCGCAAAAAGGCGGGTTTCTTTCTCATAAAAAACCTTTTGGTAGTCCTCCTTTTTCGAGGGGACGCCCATGTCCAGATCCATAAAATACAGCCCGCAGTCACTGTGCATATTGTTGGCAAAATGCTCCGGGTCGAGCACGCTGAACTGATACCCCAGATCCTGCGCGATACATCTGGCCGTCACATAGAAAAAGAGCTGATTTCCCAGTCCGAAGCCTTCCTGTGTCTCAATTCCTAACATTGGTTCCTCCGTTTTGAAATGTTCCCGTGGCAGCAATGACCGTAACAATTCAGCGATTTTAATTGCGCAATCGTGTCAGGCCAAACTGTTACCAATAGCCTTTACGTCTGCCATGATATACGCTGACGACGCACCGGCGCCTCACCCGGTCAGACTTGTCTGCGTAATTTTCTCATTTTCTACCTTATATATCACGTCGCACTTGGCTATGGTGTTCAGACGGTGGGCGATAATCACCATCGTCTTTTTGCCATGGAAGCTGTTGACAGCCTCCATCACCGCCGACTCCGTATCTCCGTCCAGCGCGGAGGTAGCTTCGTCAAAGACAAGAATCTCGGGATTATGGTAGAGCGCTCTCGCGATCCCCAGACGCTGTCTCTGTCCGCCGGAAATTCTGACACCCCTGTCACCTATTGTCGTTTCCAGTCCCTCGGGAAGCTCCTCCACAAAGCTCTTAAGCTGCGCCTCCTCCAGCACCTCCCAGATCCGCTTATCGTCGATTCTATCCGCGTCTATGCCGAAAGCGATGTTGTCACGGATGGACTCGTCAATCAGATAAATGGACTGCGGAATATAGCCGATCTTTGAAAGCCAGGAGGGGTAGTTTTCAAAAATATTCCTGCCGTCGCAGGTAATGGTTCCCGACTGCACATGCAAAAGCCCCAGCAGAATATCCACAATCGTGGATTTCCCCGCACCCGACGGTCCCATGATGCCCACCGACTGCCCTTTCCTGACCTCCATGTGCGCATCCGTGAAAATGGGCTTGTCCGTATTCGGGTAAGTGTAGCTGATATGATCCAGCACGATCTTATCGGTCAGCGCAAGAGCCGGTTTTTCTTCCTGCCGCTCTCCCGTAAGTCCCGTCACGCTGCCGTTTACATCCTGCTTCATATTCTCCGTCAGATTCTCATACAGATAATCCAGACAGGGCTGCGCGTAGGCAATCTCGGAAAGATACGTGTTGATACGGTTCGTGGCCGGCATCACCCGCACCGCCGCCGCCGCGAAAGCCATAAGCTGGGGCATCAGCACCGTAATGTCCCCGTCCCGCAAAATATAGACAAGAATGAAGGAAAGCATCGCCGCGATAAAAACAGTCTCGATCAGCAGTCTCGGCGTGTTGTTCATCACCGCGTAGTTTCTCGCCACATTGGCGCCGATGGCGCCGCTCTCATAGTAGTTGCGCACAAAGAACTCTTCCCTGTGCAGCACTTTCACATCCTTCAATCCGTAGATGGACTGGATTCTCCACTTGGCAATCCGCGACTGAATCGTCTGGTTCTTTCGCCCGATGGCATTCAGGCGGGGCTTTAACACTCTGGTAATCATCAGCGTCATGCCGAGAAAGAGCACGCCGCAGCCTATGGCGATCAACGGACTGATCCACATCAGCACGAGACAGATCGACACCGCTACCACAATCTCCGTGGTCATCTGGATCAGCACCAGTATCAACTGGAACGCGTTTGGAATATCGCTGTCCGTCAACCGGAAGACCGTGGGAATGTCCGCCCCCAGATAGTCTTCATAAGGACGGTTTAAAAACTCCCGCATGACCCGGCTGATCATCCGGTTGCGGTTTCTCGTCACAAACGTATTCTGCACATAGGTCAGAAACAGAAGATATACATTTTTAAATACAAATATGGCTATCAGCGCCCCAAGCATACTTATAATCAGCGTTCTTGACGAATCAATTCCCAGAAGAGCGACGATTTTTCCCACCAGCTCGTTCTCCATAATTTTATCCGGCGCCATAACCGCCTCCGCCACGGGAAGCATCATGGAGACGCCCAGCGTCTCTAAAATACCGCCGATCAGGATCAGAAAGGCAAGCCCGCCAAGCTGCCAGAACTGTTTCCGGTCAAAAAGGTATGCAATTTTTTTTAGCAGACCCACCTGCTCCTGACTCTGTTTCTTCATAATATATAGCAGTTCCTTCCAAATGATATAATTACTCCGGTGGAAGCATGACTTTCTGCATATCCGTCCGGTAAAAATCGCTGTTGTCCACTCCGTTCAGCCAGCGCTGCGGCGCAAGAACCGTTTTCTCGGGATTCTTGTTCAGATAAGACGCCCACCAGCTAAAGCTGCTGTTCGCAAGAATATGATGTTTGCAGCGGCTCATCAGAACAAATTCCGCGTAATCGTTGCCCTCTGCACCAGACAAATCAACCCATGTGAAATCCGCTTCCGCAAACACACGCTCCGCCTCCGCTGACGGCGCGGCGCTGCCTTCCTGCCCCTGATCCGTCCGCCGCTTCCTCTGCGCACTGTCCCTGTCCTGTTCAAGCTGCCGCCCGGCCCATGCCCTGTCATTGGTAAAAAGAAAGAACCGGCATCCCGGATATCTCTCCCGCATCTGACGGATTCCTTCTATATAATAGGCGTCCGTACAGATCCCGCCATAAAGCGACTGGTTTTCGGGGATGAGATAATCTCCTCTGCGGACGTGCACACTTACAGAACACCCGTTATCAATTTCCATCAGGTACTGTCTGGCGGTTTTCTTCCGGCCATTTTCCCTACAGCCGCTCTTTCCACTTTCCGCCTTTTGTGCACTGATATCTTCACCGCCGCTCCATAAGCCTGCGCTTTTGAGATAAGCAATCAGTCTGTCCGTATCGTATGTCTGCCGCACCAGTCTCTCCACAGGCTGAAAATATTTTTCCGTCTGCCAGTACCCCTCCAGATAAATGTCGTCCCGGGTAAGCACCTCCGGAATAAAGAGTTTGCCCTCCTCAAAATAGGACTTCTTGCGTCTGCCGAACAGTTTCCGTCTCACCCGATGCCACGGCAGCATGGAGGAGTCGAGCATCTTTCGAAGTTCCTCCCCAGTGGGCCGCTCATACGTGATCCCAAAGGGTGCAAGAGCCGGTATTCTCTGGGGATCCTCCGCAAAACCTGACACATCGTCAATTTTCACTTCCCTGCCAAGCTCTTTCAGTTGCAAATAAAGGGCGTACTGGAACATCTGGTTGCCCAAGCCGCCCGCAAGTTGAATAATTACCATCTTTCCATCCGTTTAAAAACATGCGCTATTTATATTTACCGAGAAGCCGTTTCACCTTCACCTTGCAGGGAATCACCACCCGCTCGTTCCACCGCAGTTTTCTGCAATACGCGTCGGGAGAACGGTAGAAGAGCTGCAGCTTCTTTCGGTCTGCCTGCTCCGCCACGGCGCATCGGAAGGATTCTTCCGCCCGCGCCCTGTCCTTTGAAAGAATCTCCTGCAGCCGCAGCATGTATGTCTCTTTGTCCTCCGCCTTGGAAAGTTCCCAATAAAATAACAGGAGTCTCTTATAGAAAAAGAAATCGTGGGTCAGCGCAAGATCCTCTCTGCCCAGTTCCTTAAGGAGCTTTGTCTTTTCATAATAGGCCGGTATCTGATCCGTGAACGTGCGCGAATTGATCCGGCAGTTCATTATGCTGTCCTCTCTGTCTATTATATAGTTATACAGGGCAATGTCAAGGTAAATGCAACGTCCGGCCCGCGCCAGCGCCTCCGTTGCAAACACAATATCTTCGTACCAACGGCCCTCCGGAAACAGATTTCCTGTGAGCAGCTCCTTCCGGTACAGCTTGTTCCACGCCGCGTTCTGAATCGCGAACTCCTCCCGCTCCTCCACATAGACGGCAAGCGCTTCCTGCCCCTCGAAGACCACCGCCCTGTCCACCGACTGATCCAGCGTCCGCGTGCGGGAGATCTGACGGTAACGGCAGACTGCCAGATCCGCCTGCCTGTCCTGCATGGCAGAGAACAGCTTCTCATACATATCAGGGTCGATCCAGTCATCCCCGTCCACAAAACCGATATAGCGGCCTTTCGCTCTCGCGATTCCCGTATTCCTCGCATGGGCAAGACCACCGTTCTCCTCATGAATCACCTGTATGCGGGCGTCTTCCCCCGCCAGCTCATCCAGAATCCGTCCGGTGCCATCCGTCGAGCCGTCATCCACCACGATAATTTCCAGATGCCGGTACGACTGCTCACATATGGAACGAACCCCTCTCTCAACATAAGCTTCTATATTATAGGCGGCGACGATCACGGAAATCAATTCCGTCTGCGCTTCCTTATGCAATTCGGGTGGCCGGTACTGATTCAAAATTTCCACGGCTGTCTGCCCTGCCTTTCTCTCTTTTTCCTTTCCGGATCTTCCCTGTGCTTCCCTCTTCCTTCACCGCCTTAGCCCGCTGTCTCTGTGAAGTCTGCCGGACAAAGTTATCCGGAAATATTAATTCCAGTTGTTATTCTTTATTTCATTCAATTCAAGCCTCGATATTCTGTAATAAATAACGCTTATCACTTGTTATGAAATGCGTTTCCTCAAATCGGTTTTTTCTCAATAACAAGCGTTTTTAGTCCGTCGACATATCGCAATAAATTAATCAGGATTTAATTTTTGATTTCATCCACCACTCCTGAAACATCAGAATGTACCATATTTGCGGTTTCCAGACGTTTTTCATAATATAATCATCCCATAATTTCTTAACCGCCGCCGCATCAAACAGCCCCTGTTCCTCCAAAAGGGACGGCGTCAGCAGGCTCTCCGCCCACTCTCTCAGCTCCTTTTGTTTCAGCCAGCGGTGAAGCGGAATCGAAAATCCCTTTTTGGGCCGTTCCATCAATTCCCGGGGCACATAGCGGTAAAGAATGTCCCTCAGAATCTTTTTCCTCACTCCGCCGCCCTGCCGGTAAGACAACGGCAATGTCCACGCAAATTCCACCACATCCTTATCCAGCATCGGCACACGCGTCTCCAGCGACACCGCCATTGCCGTCCTGTCCACCTTATTCAGAATATCGTCGGGGTGGTACATCAGCAGATCCATCAGCATCAGATTGTGCTGCCCTTCCTCCAAAAGCCCGGAAGGGTAAGTGTCCATCCATGTTTGTCCTGCTCTGCGGGGCTGTATGGCGTCCCAGCAGCCAAAATCAGGGGCTGTCCCCGTTATTCCGCGTCTGATCAGCCCGAGTCCCTCCCCGATCTCCGAGCGCAGATACATGTCCTCTATGGATTTCGCGCCCAGAAGCCTTGCGCGGGTGGCAAGCGGAGTCATTCCCGCCGCGGCCGCAAGTCCGGACAGCGCGCTTGCGGGACGGCGCAGGACACCCGGTATTTTCCTCACTTTATTCCAGATGCGGTCGATAGAATAATAGGTGTTATATCCGCAGAAAAGCTCGTCTCCGCCATCCCCGCTCAAAGACACCGTCACATGCTCTCTCGTGATCCGGCTTACCAGATAAGTTGGAATCTGGGAAGAATCCGCGAATGGCTCTCCAAACATCCCCGCAAGGGTCGGTATCACACGCTTCGCGTCCTCCTCCGTTATATAGACTTCCGTGTGCGCCGTCCCCAGACGGGCGGCGATCTCCTTTGCCACCGGCGCCTCGTTATACTGCTCTTCCCACATACCCACGGTGAACGTTCTGACCTTCTGCGCGCTCTGCGCCTGCATCAGCGACACCACCGTGCTGCTGTCGATCCCGGCGGACAAAAAAGCGCCCACCGGCACATCTGCCACCATCTGTCCCGCTATGGATTCCCGCAGGAGACGCTCCAGCTCCACGGCCGCTTCCGCCTCACTTCCCCGAAAGAGATTTTTCTGTCCGATAACAGCCGTTTCTATCATGGACCAGTAGCTCTCAATCTCCGGCTTGTCAAATGGTACTTTAACCTTTAATATTTTCCCCGGCTCCAGCTTCCATATCCCCCGGTACACTGTATAAGGCGCCGGAATATAACCATAACGCATGTAATCGCCCATAATATCTGCATTGACCGGATTGGTAAACCCATCCAGCGCAGCTATCGCGCAGAGGTCGGAAGCGAAGACAAAGCTTCCATTATTTCCCCTGTTATTTATATCATCTTTTAATATTCCGTAAAACAACGGCTTCTCACCAATTCTGTCACGAGCCAGAAATAACACTTGTTCTTCCCTGTCATACAACGCAATCGCAAACATTCCCCTGACCATTTTCAGTGTATCTTTCAGACCGTACACGGCAATCGCCTCCAGAAGCGTTTCCGTGTCGGAGGTTCCCCGGAAGGCTGCCGCCCCGTTCTCGGAAAGCAGTTTTTTCCGGATGGCGGTATGGTTGTAGATCTCCCCGTTATAGGTGATCACATAGCGGCCGTCGCGGGAAACCATGGGCTGCGTTCCGGCGGGAGACAAATCCACTATCGAAAGCCGTCTGTGGCCCAGCACTACCATGTGGTCGTCCGTGGCCCACACCCCCGCTCCGTCCGGCCCGCGATGGTACATCTTATCACACATCCGGTCAATATTCTTCTTCCAGTCTCCCCTGAAGCCGCAAAAGCCTGCAATTCCACACATATGTTATTTATCCTTTCCCAGCCCTTTTCAGTACGGCTGCGGAAAATGCTTTTTTGCATTCTCCCATACGAAGCATAGTCGTTCTTTGCAAAACACCCCTTGCTGTGAGCATTAAAACGACTCTTCGTATTGTGCGTAATCTCCGTTCGCAATCCGCTCTCTGATCGTCCCGACCGCTTCCTCCTGCCTCATTTTCCACAGCTCATAGGATTTATCCCACGAATCGTAGGAAGCGTCTCCCCGATGGTCGGGAAGCGCATAGTGCGCCGTCAGATACTCTTTCAGGAAATCCGTGCACTTTTCCGCGCCAACCGCATTGGTATGGCTGCCATAATCCGCGAAATCTTCCTCAAAGACAATGCCGATCTCATCATAGTAATCGTTCATATTCAGGAAAGCGTAGCCGCTTTCCTCCACGATCCCTGCCATATAATTGAACATCTGCTGCTCATCGGGCAATTCCCCGTAGGGGGAGACGATAAACAGCGCCTCCTGCCCGTTCTCCTTCAAATAGGAGAGCAGCTCCCGCAGGTATGTCTCCTGCTCTTCTGGTATTTCCAGAACGCCCGCCGCGCCGCCGCAGAGGGGTTTCGGCTGAGGCCCCACCTCGTCCCGGAACGTATAGCCCTTTAAAGGATGTCTGTGACAGTAAAACATATTCGCCCACTCCGAGGGAAGGGCCAGCATTTTCCAGTTGGTGTGATACTTCATAATGTCAAAGTAATAGCTTAAACGGCCTTCCTCGTCGTCCTCCGGCACCAGTCCCCGTATGGTCCTGATCCGCTGGGGAGAATGGCGCAGATTGTCCGTCACACCGCGGGTATAGGCCATATTTTCCATCAATCCCGCCTCTTCCATCGTAAACATGCGCATCTCAAATATATAGAGCGCGGGCGACTGTGACTTCTCCGCCTCCTCCGCCAGATAGCGCATGGCCGCAGGCCGCTGTACATTGGTAGAAAGCGGATACATCGCGATTCCCGTCTCCCCCCAGAGCTTCGGCGCGGCATAATAGGGAAATACCGGACTGGACCCGATCATCACGATATCCAGCGAATCCTTCTTCTCCGCGTAAAATCCCGCAAAACGATCCTTTACATCGCCGTTTGTCCTCACCATATAGGACACAGGTAAAAGTATGATGAAAAACAGCAGCACAAAGACGACCGCCTGCATCGCTTCGCGCCGTCCTTTTCCGTTCCGGCCGTTATCTTTTTTATCTCTGTCGTCCCGCTTATCCTGTTCTGTACGCTGGGACGCTCTCTCATCCGTCTGCTTATCCTTATTCACAGAAATCTCCTTTAATACCATATGTTATTTATCTGTTTCCCCGATGCCGCCATAACCGACGCTTCCTATTTCTCCATCAGCTCTTCAAAATACGCTTTCCACAGCGGATTTACACGCTCCGGCGCAAGTTTCTGCTGGATTCGGGCCGCCTCACGTCCAAGCCTGTCCGCGCAGGCAGGATCGCCAAGAAGCCTGTCCATCGCACGCTCCAGCGCCGCCTGTTCTCCTGCGGGAATGATCAGGCCGTTTACGTCGTCCTCCATCAGTTCTTCCGTGCCGCCGCTTGGCACATCCGTGGCAATCACGGGCAGTCCCAGCGCCAGCGCCTCAATGAGCGCATTGGAGACGCCTTCCGAATACGAAGTCAGCAGAAACAATGACGCCCGCTCGATCCGCGCCGCCACATCCTGCACCACGCCGGGAAGTTCTACCCGCTCTTTGATGCCAAGCGCCGCCGCCGTCTCTTCTATATGAGAGCGCAGCTCCCCGTCCCCGTAGATCACAAGCGTGTATTCCGGATATTTGTCTTTCAAAGCCGCGAACGCGCGAAGCTGCATCTCGTGGTTTTTGTTGGCGTCCATGCGCCCCACCGACACGATCCGCTTCTCCCGCACGCCCTCATATCTGGGCCTGATAAAGACAGGATTCAGGGAGTTTGGCAGAATCACGGCCTTCGCGCCTGCCTTTTTGCAAAAGAAGCTTCTGGAACGCTCCGTCTGTAAAATAACCCCCGCCGCGCGGGAAAACAGGAAATCCGCCAGCATACGCATCCCTTTGGACGGATATTCCTCCTTTGCCTCCCCGACTACCGATACCACCGCCCTCGTTTTCGTCCCCATGGTGGTGACAACCGCCATAAAATTATTTTTTCCGATACAGGACAGCACCAGATCCGGTTTATGCTCTTTCCATATCACATGTAATTTATTGAGCCTTCTAAAGAAGTTGACCACCCTGCTTGGGGACACTTTTTCTTCCCCGATATCGGAAAGGATTCTCTCCACGCCATCCGGCAGATCATACTCCTCCTCCTTCTGATATTGTGTCACCATAAGGACACGATATCCTTCCTTCTGAAAGTAATCGGCCAGATTTACAAACACACGTTCTGCTCCGCCTTTGCGAAGAGAGCCAATATAGAAGGCTATTTTTTTTTGCTCGTTTTTCTCAATCATGGTCTTGCATAAATTCCTTCATTTTTCTACAAAAACACCTGTTTTTAAATTATTTTCCTGCATTTTCGCCAAAATACGGCAGAAATTGCATTCTTAATTAAATTCTCATTTATTTTCGTCTGTTTGAATGTGTTGATAATTCACCTTATTTTCTGAAAATTCTCTCCTGCTTTTTCTCAAAAAACATTCGCTATCCTTTCGTTTTTTCAAATTTCACTTGTTACCATTCTCATGAAAATGCGTGTACCACTGCTGGAAGACAAAGAAGGCCCAGACCAGTCCGGAGTAATTTTCTCCCGTCCCGCGCCCCCTGTCACCGGTCTCCATGTAGTCCGTTACCATCCTTGACACATACGGTTCATCGAATAGATTTTGACGTTTCAGAAAGCTGGGATCCGCATAAGATAACAATTGTTCTTTCAGCGATCCCCTCAGCCATTTATCAAGCGGCACACCAAACCCTTTCTTCGGACGCTCCAACAACTCCTTCGGCACATAGTCGTAAGCAATCTCTTTCAGAATATGCTTTTTGTCCCCCGCCGCATATTTATAGGAGTGGGGAATCCGGTAGGAAAACGCCATCACATCCGGATCAAGGATCGGGCATCTCGTCTCCAGAGAATACTTCATTGCCGCGCGGTCCAGCTTACAGAGAATATCCCCCGGCAGATATGTGTCCATATCCAGAAGCATCCTGCATATCTGCCAGTCGCTGACAGGGTATGTGCTCTCCACAGGATAATGCACCGGCAGCACACGCTTTCCAGAAGGCATCACACCTGCCATATCCCGCGCCATTCCCGGATAATTTCCCGCGCCAAACTGTGTCTTCGTCTCCCGGTCTCTGTTTCCGGCGATCACCCGCACCTTAAAGGGCAGTTTTTCCTCCAGCCCAAACCGTCTTACCCCCGGCAGACCGCACAGCGTATGGACCATGCCGCCCGGCAGATCCAGCTTTTGCGCCTGCGCCACCTTCTCATAAATATTGTAGCCGCAGTAAAACTCGTCCCCGCCGTCGCCGGAAAGGGCCACCGTCACCTGCTCTCTGGCCAGTTTGCAGACCAGCATCGTCGGAATCTGGGACGGATCCGCAAAAGGCTCGTCATAATATTCCGGAATGCTCTCCACCATCTGCAGCATGTCCTTCTCACCGATCATCAGCTCCGTGTGATCCGTTCCCAGATAGTCCGCCACCGCTCTGGCGTAGGGCGCCTCGTTGTAATTCTCCTCATAAAACCCGATAGAAAAAGTTTTGACAGACTCTGCGGAATGCGCCTGCGCCATCGCCGTCACCAGCGAGGAGTCATAGCCGCCGCTCAGAAATGTCCCTAAGGGCACGTCCGCAATCATGCGAAGCGACACGGCGCGCTGCAAAAGCGACTTCAACTGCTCCTTCGCCTCCCCGTAGCTTTTTACCGGCTGTTTTGCCGCGCTCTCACAGGCTTCCCGCACACTCCAGTAATTCCACGTGTCAATCTGCCCGTCCCGAAACCTGAGAACCGCGCCCGGCGCAAGCTTGTATACATTTTCATAGACGCTCTCAGGCGCATTGATATACTGCTGATAGAGATAGCGCGCGAGCACGCCCCTGTCTATCTCTCCCCGAAAGTCCGGACAGGCCATAATCGGTTTCAGCTCGGACGCAAACACAAGCTCCTCCTGCTCATACCAGTAATAGAGCGGCTTCTTGCCGATACGGTCACGAATCAGCCAGACCGCCTTCTCTTCCCTGTCGAAAAGGGCGATGGCAAACATCCCGTTAAACCGGTTCACGCAGGAAAGGCCCCATTTTAAATAGGCGGCTATGATAACTTCCGTATCGCAGTCCGACCGGAAGGGATAGTCCGCCAATTCCTCTCTCAATTCTCTGAAATTATAAATTTCCCCGTTATAGACCACAACAACGCGGCCATCCGCCGAGTGCATGGGCTGGTGGCCAAGCGCCGTCAGATCCATGATGGACAGTCTTCTCTGCGCAAGCCCCACCCGATAGCCTCCGTCCAGCGTATAAATCTCTTCCCCACTGTCGTCAGGGCCTCTGTGATACATCGTATCATTCATCTTTTTAAGCTGCCCGGGCGTGACCTCCCGTCTTCTGACGTATCCGCATATCCCACACATTTCAGCTCACATCCTTACCCATAAAATATTCCCTGTATTCCCCGAAATCCTTACATTCATTGTCGACAGACTCCACCAGCTCCTCATACTTCTCCTGCATAAGCGCCCGATAATTATTGAAATTGTCATAGCCCTCTTTACACCACGCAAACGGATGCGTCAAAATCTGCACCTTGTCGTAACCTGTGATATTTTTCTCATCCGGATAACCATAACGCCAGATATGATTGGCGTCCGACATATATTTCACGCCCAATTTAGTATCGTCTGTTATTTTATCTGCGTAGGTGAAAAACTCGTCCTGATACGCATTAAGCAGGCCGTCCAGCTTGATATTTTCCCTGAGCACGTCATTGGAAGGCCTGTGCACCGAAAATTCCGTGATCGCAAACCCAAACATCTCACTTAAAATATCTATCTCCATGCGGATGCGCTTTCTGATCTGTTCCATATCCGTCATGCCGTTCAGGGCGAAATGAAGACCGATCTGCTGTCCTCTCTCATGCATGTCCTTGATGATATCCATATTCTTGCGTGAAAGAATATTATAAGAATTGTTTGTCCACTGGAAAAAGAAAGTGGATGTAAAGTCCATGCTCTGCTCCACCCTGGCAAGCTGCCACGCTCTCTCCACACTGTATTCCACGTCGTGGCGCATAATAACAAAGGAATCTCTCTTAAGCGCTTCCGCGTAACCGCACTGGCGGCCTGTGGACTTTATAATCCTGATCATTTCCCGGTAATCATCAAATGAAAACATATTTTCCTCCGCTCTGATGGCTTTTTGCCTCTCTGCTTTTGAATAAGTTTACCATACTTTTTAAAAAACCGCTACTGCGCCCGCCGCACGGACCGCTTTCCATAGTACGCGGCAATGCCCTGATTCACCCAGCCCGTCTCATCCGCGTCAATATAAAAACACTCAAAGTCCTCGATATATTCCGGCATTTCCAGCTCCACATCCTCCTCCGGACAGGTTTCCAGATAGTCGTAAATCGCGGCACACTTATCGTAATAATCGCTGTAGCTTCCGTTGTGTACATAGCGCGCCACACGGTAAAGAGGCAGCTCCTCCACGGTCAGGGGCGTGACGACAAGCGCCGCCAGACAAACGTAAAGCAATACCGTCATCGTGCGCCCATCCGACGGCAGGCCCCCGAGCCTGTGACAGCAGACGCCCAGAAACAGCGCCAGATTCAGAAGCGAAACCACCAATGCCGCGTCTATTATAAAATAACATCTGTTTGGCACATAATACCCGCCATAACCGAGTGCCACGGGAAAATACGCTACAAGCCCCGCGGGAAGCGCAAACACTGTGGCAAGGCCGTATTCCCGAAGCGCGATCTTACATCTTCCCGACAAATATACGCCCGCCGCGACCAGCAGGAGAAAGACAAGTCCGAGTATCGTCTCCCGAAACAGTCTGCCCGATTCTTCCATAAACATCCGCACGGTGTAAGCAATGGCCTGTCCGAAATGCAGACCCTCCCCCGCCGTCCCGTCATGTCTGGAAAAATTGCCGGGCGCGGCCGCATTGATCAGCGCACCGGCCAAGCCTGCCGCAAAAACAGCCAGATTATACCGGGACACCTTCCCCGTTGAGAGGAAAAACACCGCCGTCAGCATCAGCGCCGTATAGCATCCCACGCCCGCCACCGCCAGAGATCCGCCGGAAGACAGAAACAAAAGAGCCGCCGCTATTCCCGCCCACACTTTTTTCCTGCGCAGGCAGCCCTCCCCCTTATTTATAAGAAGAAACAGCGCAAGCGCAAACAGCAGTAGAGAAAAGGGCATACTGTACGCCACCGCACCGGAAAACCAGAAATAAATTTCCTCGTAGACATCCGCATTCACCACCGTCAAAAAGAAAAGCGTGAGGATCACCGCCCGAAACGGCATAAGGCTTTTCCCCCCGCCTGCCGTCTGCCCGCCGGATCTGTCCGCCTCCCCGACGCCCATACCCGTCTCCATCCTGAAAAAAGACAGCCCCGCCCACAAAAGAGCGGCCAGCGAAGCAAGAAACAACAGCGCGTTTCCGACCATCACCGCCCGTAGCTGGGGCAGGCCGAAATTATTGATCGGCGAGAGAAAGGCCTGCAAAAACATGGAAAACCAGGTTCCCTGCCAGTCCATATACAGATCCTGCACATACAGAAGAGACGCTGCAAAATACTGCGGCAGCGAGACATGAAACGCTCCCACCCGCACGCCATGCGTAAAATCGTCCCCGCTGAGAACGGTATAGCCCGCACCCACGGAGAAAACAGCAATAACAGCCGCTATTATAATAACGCACGCTATCGAAACCAGAATTTCCGCCGCTTTTTTTCCTCTCACACGAATCCTCCATTTTTCAGGGAATCCCAAAACACTCCTACGCTAAAAACTTTGGTATAAGAACGCCGCCGTATCATAGCTTCCGCCGTAAATTCCCGAAATCAGCAAAATCAGCGCCACGCCGTAATAACAGCACCACCTTAGTGCCAGTGGACAGGCAGCCAGCATCCGCCGCACATCCTTCCCCCGTTCCTCCCAGACCGAAACCGCAAGCCACAAAAGACAGACGGCCGCCAGCAGCAGAAATCCGTACTTGCTAAGTCCATAGGACGTGACGTTCAGGATCCCCTCTTTCAGCCGGAAATCCAAAAGGAGCGCCCGATAAATCCCAACCGCCTGAGCAAGACTCTCTGAGCGGATCAGCACATCCGCCAAAAAGACGATCACCCACGTTCTGGCCATGGTCAGGAAACCGTACACTTTTCCCTCCCTGATATGGAGCTTTTCCCTCCATACGCCGTACTGTGCCTCCAGCACGAGAGAAACGCACATAATGACACCGTAATAGACGCCCCAGAGAAGATAGCTTACGGTCCTGCCGTGCCACATACCCGTCAGCAGCCAGACCAGCATTGTCCCCATGATACCGGTCACATGCTTACCCATACCCGGCCATCTTTTCTTCGCGTTTTTGCCGATTTTGCGCCCTGTTCCGGACATGATAAAGGAGAACATCACATAATCCTTAAACCAGGTCCCCAGCGTAATATGCCATCTGCGCCAAAATTCCGCCACAGACTTAGAAAAATAAGGTCTTTTAAAGTTCTCCGGAAGACAAATATCAAACGTCTCGCTGATTCCCAGCGCCATATCCATATATCCCGAAAAGTCCGCGTAGAGCTGCAGCATATAGAGAACCACCGCCAGCGCGTAAATACTGCCGGGCACTCCCTCTGACACGCTCCCGAACACATTTCCCACAAAAAGATTGATCCGGTCCGCTATCACCAGCTTTTTAAACGCCCCCCAGACAAACCGCTGTACACCGAAAAGCATTCTCTCATAATCAAAAACATGCGCCCGCTCCAGCTCCCCCTGCAATTTCGCATAGCGGTTGAACGGTCCCTGCGTAATCGCCGGAAAATAAGCCAGAAACAGGAAAAGTCTGACGGGATTTTCCTGCGCCCTGCACTGTTCCCGCCCCACATCCACCACATAACCGATGGCCGTCAGCGTATAAAAGGATATCCCCAAAGGCATCACCACGCGGGCAAAAAACGTGTCTCCAAGCGGTGTGGTCAGCCCCGCCTTCTGTAAAAAGGGTAAAATCACCACCATATATTTCGTGCCAAGCAGGATGCCGAGGCTCAACACAAAATAAAGGATTTGAACGCGTTTTCTGCGCCTCTCAAATCCCACCTTCACCGCCTTTTTCCGCTCTTTGTCCGCAAGATCCGAAAGCGCCGCTTTCTGCGCCTCCAGACTGCGTTTTAAATACAGACCGCACGCATACGCGCCTGCCCCCGTCAGCAAAAGCCCGACTGGAAGCCCGCCCGTTCCGGCCACGTAAAACAGGCCGCTTGCCACGGCCAGAATCATCCACTGGCGCTTAACCGGCGCCAGATAATAGAGGGCAAAGGAAATCACCCATAATATTACAAAATTGGCTGACAAAAACTGCATATACTCCTCCGCGCAGAAAATACCGCCATCCGGGTATTCTCCCCGCTACTCTTCTACCAACCGTGCCACCAGTTCGATAATCGCCTCTTTGTTCCTGAAATTCTCCGCCACCACATACTTTGCGTCGATCTCGATATCGAAGGCATCCTCCAGTTCGCTCACAATATTGATGACCGTAAAGGAGTCGATCACGCCCTCCTCCATCATATTATCACCCGTATAATCAAGGGCTTCCTCGCAGTACTCCTCCAATATTTCCAATACTTTTTCTTCCATCATCCGATATCCTTTCCTGTATCACGATCTCCTGCATCGTGACTTCATACATCCCCAAAATACTATAATACCCGATATTTTATTTTCAGCAGATCCCCGTCCGAAAAAGGCAGATAGCGTATGTCCGCCCCCTCCTTTTTCTTCTCCGGGGCTATCTTACGATAGCGCAAAATCTCCGCCCGTTTTCCCCCGATCTCTGTCTGCAGCGGCGGAAAGATCCCGCTTTTTCCGTAGTCCACACTGCGAAGCAGGCGGTACGCCTTCTCGGCCGGCTCCTCCAGATCCAGAAACCCGTCCCCCGGTATCTCAAAAGAGCGGTACATCCGCCTGTCCGGCGAAAAACCCTGCGGCCTCGCCACGGCCTTTTCCTGTAAAACAGAATCGAAACACTCGTAAAAGCCCTCACATGCCAGATTCATTAACGTTTCCGCCAGTTCGTAAGCCTTCGTATCGGGACCAATTGCACAGCTTTTCTGAATGATAATGTTCCCTTCATCCACCCCTGCCGTCACATAGTGCCAGGTAATGCCCGTCCGTTCCCCGCCCTGATAAATAACCCAGCTCGGCGCGTTTCTTCCGGGATAATCCGGCAAAAGCGCATTGTGAAAATTGATGATCGTTATATTTTCCCGCTCCACCAGGGAAGCCGGAAACAAAAAATTGTTGCTGGCGGAGACAATCAGCGTTTTCTCCCTCTGTTCACCGAGATATCCGCCAAGCGCCCGCTTGTCGGGTATGGATGCAAAGGGAATGCCTCTC
The DNA here is from genome assembly GCA_949051815.1 of uncultured Lachnospiraceae bacterium. Classification (GTDB taxonomy): domain Bacteria; phylum Bacillota; class Clostridia; order Lachnospirales; family Lachnospiraceae; genus UBA3282. The sequence continues at coordinate 50,794 of CARQVR010000002.1, read as the reverse complement.
TCCTCGCAAATCCGCCTCGTGATACTTAGCGTGTGCGGCTCATGCTCGATAAATTCCAGAAAGCAGCCATAGTCCGCCTGCCTCTCCTGCGTATACGCCAGTATCTCACCGGTGGCTTTGCCATAACCGATGACTATGACTTTCTCAAAATCCGTTCTCATTTCGCGATATATTCCTTTAGTTTCACCCGGTCAATCTTGCCGTTGGCGTTGATGGGCATTTTCTCCACGCGAACCACCTTATTCGGCAGCATATATTCCGGCACCAGATGGGCAATTTTTTCGTTGATATAAGCCTTTTCCAGCTCCTCCTCGATAAAGAGCACGATTTTCTGACGCTTCTCGTCATAGAGACAGCAGTTTAAGGAAATCTCCGAAAGCGAGGACACCGCCGTCTCAATCTCCCCCAGCTCAATCCTGTGTCCCATATGCTTGATCTGGAAATCCTTTCTGGACAGGTAGATGATCTCCCCGCGCTCATTATATTTCACCACATCCCCCGTCCGGTAAATCAGCTCCGGCACCGCCTGATTCAGCGGATTCTGCACAAACGCCTCTCTCGTCTTCTCCGGATTCTTATAATATCCCATAGACAGGGACGTCCCTCTGACGCACAGCTCGCCGGACTCTTCCCCCGTCACCGGCTCATTCTTCTCATTTAACACGAGAATATCCGTATTCGGCATGGGAAATCCGATCGGGAGCGGCTCTTCGTCCGAAAATTCACGATCTACAATATAGTAAGTGCAGGCGTCCGTGATCTCCGTCGGTCCGTACAGATTAGCGTACTGCACATCCGGCAGGAATCTGCGCCACACGTTAAGCTGCTTATTCGGCATAACCTCGCCGCAGAACAGTACCCGCCGCAGCGTGTCCGACAAATCCACATTCTTAAAAGCCTTAAGTTTCGCCACCACGATCAGCGCCGAAGGCACCCAGAAAATGGTATTGATCTTCTTTTCCTTCAAATACTCCAGCAGTGGCACCGGCTGGGCAAAAAGCGTTTTCGGTATAATATAAGTCGTCGCGCCCGTTTTCAGGGTGCTGTAAATATCCAGAATGGAATTGTCAAAATAGAAGGGCGCCTGATTGCCGAAACTGTCTTTCTCCGTGATGGCAAAGGTTTCCGTCACCCAGTCTATATAGTCGATCACCGCCCGGTGGTTAATCGTCACGCCCTTTGGCACACCCGTGGAACCGGAGGTAAACAGCACATACAGAAGGTCAGTGTCTATGCCCTTCCTTCTCGCCGCCTCCAAGGCCGCCTCACGCGCGGACATTCCGCCGTCCGCCGGATCCGTCTCCCCAGCTTCTGTCTCCGCTCCGCCCGCAGAAGCGGAAGTTTCTCCAGTTCCGGCATCCTCCGGAAGAACCTCCTCCAGCAGAAGGAACTCTCCTTTGTAATCATATGCGGAAAAGACCTCCCGCAAATCCCCGGTGGTGATCACCACGGCAGGCTCCAAAACCTCTAAGATCTTGTTGACGCGGCTTCCCGGCATATCCACATCAATGGGGGAATAAAAGTTACAGCTATAGGCCGCCCCCATAAAGGAAACCAGCACATCCACGCCCTTTTCCAAAAAGATGGCGACAGGCTTCTTAAAGAGTCCTCTCTCCGTCAGCTCACAGGCAATGACCCGGGCCTGGACCCGCAATTTTTTGAAAGTAATTTCTTTATTCTCATCCGCATAGGCCGTCTTATCGGGGAAACGCGCCGCCGTCTCGTCCAGCCAATAGGTAACGTTCGCTTTCATTTTATCCTCTCATCTTGCCGGAATCACGGGATAATAAGTATCCGCCGTCTTTTCCGTCTTTACATGGTACACATCACACAGATCCGTCATTTCCAGACCGCATCCTTCCGGATCGTAGGAACCATAGAGTGCGATTCCCTTTTCCACCGCCAGCTCTTTCACCTTTTCCTCCACATCCAGCGTGATCTGAAAAGCCCCCTCAGATTCTATGTAATTATACATCATGGGCGAATAGGGTGGCAAGTATAAAATGACCTCCACGCCTGCCTCCCGCAGATAATCAATCAGCCACGAAAGCCGTTCAAAACGCCACTCGTCTATCTCCTCGTAGTCGGTCATGCGGTAGACCACATGCTCTTCCATGGCCTGCCTCGTCATTTCTTCCACATCCGCCGGATTTATCTCACGAAGCTCTCTCTGATAACTGACACTACCGTCAGAATGCTTGAGATACCCTTCCGACTCCCACTCGTCCGTGTAAGAGACAGAGAACCGTTTTTTCTCTGGAAGCAGGGTCACATTGTAGCGGAAATAATCCAGAGAAAGCGTCTTTTTCCAGTCCCGGCCCGTATCTTTATGGGGACGCGCAAGCTCCGGTGACAGTTTTTGATCCAGCGTCAGCGACATATAGTCAGCATAGCTTTCCAATTCCTTCCACTTCTCGTTGTCGTGGCTTTTATTAAAGAGAAAGGCGTCCACGCCGATCACCGCGGTTTCCGGCAGTTTTCCCTGCGAAGCCAGAATGCCCGCCACTGCCAGCAGGTCATAGACCGTGGCTTCCGACAGCCCCGCATTGTAGAAAGAATCCGTGTCAAACATCGTGCGCTCGAAAGTGTACACCCTGCTGGAGCCGAGCACCATGACCTGCGGCGCCTCCTCCATCCCGGTTAAACGCGCCGCCAGAAGATTTCTGTCATTGTAATCGGATTCCTCCAGCCCTTCCACATTTTTCCCCGCCGCCATCTGCGCGGCGATCTCATCGTATGTGACACGAAGAAAGGCATAGGAGTCCACATGCCAGTTGACCCATCCTGTGAAAATGAGAAGCGGTAGGAGGAAGAGAGCCGCTTTTAACCATTTTTTCATCGTTCGTAACCCTTTCCAAAAGCAACACTGAACAAAAACGGCAGCGCCACAAACACCCCATAGGCATAACGAAATTCATTGTAAACCGGCGTCGCCAGAAGCAGACTCCCCAGAAGCATCACACAGGGCGCAAAGGAGATCGCCCGCCGCTTCCTGTATAACGCGCACGCAAGCGCGAACAGCAGCAGCCACGTATTCATCCCAAGACTCCACACCTTGTTGTAAAGCGTCTGGAACCACTGCAAAAATCCGCCCATGGCAATACCCGCGTCATAGCTGAAAACCTTTCTCTCGTTCTCTATGCCGAACGGATTGTCCACCATGAAATATTCGCTGTAAAGAATCTGGTCATGGGGAATATGTAAGGCGTAATACCCTGCTGTCTGCCTGATCTGTGCCTCCACATAAAGCATGGGATTGCGAAGGCCCACTTCAAGCCATAGCCTTGCGTACTCCCCCATGTTTTCCGCGATCACCTGCTGGTCACCGTGCTGGCGTATATAATTTTTCGTCATGTCAAACAAATAGGGGTTGTAATAATCGTCGATCTTTTCCAACGGAACAACCGCCTCCAGCATCGCCACTTCCTCCGGCTTGAGATTCCCGCCCCGCGCATAGGCACAGAGCAGATGCTGTACCGGCATGGTCAGGCTCTCAATCGTGTCCGGCGGCTCTACCTGCAAGGCATGGAGAACCGGTCCCTGCCAGAGCAGATAGCAAATCAGCACCGCCGCCGTGGAAGCGTACATCCCCTGCTTTCCGCCAAGGCCTGCCCTGTTTTCCTCCGCCAGTTTCCCTGCCACGCGAATGCCGTTTTTCTCCACCAGTTTCCCTGCCACGCGAATGCCGTTTTCCTTCCTCAGGCCGCCTCCGCTCCTTTTTCCCGCCAGAATCTCCGACACAATCAGCAAAAATGCCGTCCCCAGAAAGACGAAAATGCCGTTGCTTCTGAGCAGGCAAACCGACACTCCCGTCATGAAAAACCAAAGCCACCGCCGGCTGCCAGACGTCCCGGCCGCTTTATTCTGTCCCTCGCCGCCGGAAGAGACTTCCGCCTTATTGACACAATGATTCAGCGCCCATATAAACAGGAGAAACGCCGCCGTAAACCACGCGTCCTTCCCCATGCAGATACTGAACATTCCGTTGACGGGAAGAAGGGCATAAAAGCATACCGCAGACAAAAGCCAGAAAAGCCTTGTGCCCCGCCGGTACAAAAGATACAGATAAAACCCGAACACTGCCGCCGTAACCGCCATCTGGCAAAAGGTATACAGCGCCACCGCCGCCGTATAGTTATGAAAAAGACCGTAACCTGCCGTCAGAAATACCTTGATGATAAGCGTATGAAAATAGGGGTGGTGATTGGATCTGGCCGCCATCCCAAGGGCCTGCTCCATCTGCCACACAGCGTCGTTATTAAACCATGTGGGATAATACATAAGAAAATAAGGCAGATAACAAAGAAGACATAACATAAAAAACAGAAGGCAGACCCACCAATGTCCCTGCCGCCTCTTTCTCTCCGGAAACACCCTGCGATACAGCGCCTGCGCGCCGGAAGGCAGGCAGCCTGTCAGTGCCCCGCCGTTCTCCAGAAGAAAACCGGCCGCAAGCAGTACGGCGAAACTTCCCGCCGCCCAGAGCACAAGCCGTCCCAGATTCTGCGCATTGCTGTAGTCCACCGAGCCCTGCCAGTCCCCCAGCACGACAAAACAGGCGTAGCAGAACGCAAAAGGGAGCAGAAGTAGAACGCTGCGCAGCGTTGGGCGCTGTATTCTCATATCTGTGTTAAATCTCATGCGTTATCCTCCGTGCTTCCTGCGGTATTCCTCGCACACCTCGTCTATATAGTCCCGCCACTGTCCGTAAATCGCCTCGTCATTGGCTCTCAGCGAGATCTTTCTCGCCTCCCGGCCAAGCCTTCCGGCCAGCGCCGGATCTTCGATCAACCGGTTGATACCGTCCTCCATCGCCTTCTGGTTCTTGATCGGGATAAGCAGGCCGTCCACCTCGTTTTTCATAATCGTGCGCGGGCCGCCGCAGGGGCAGTCCGTCGCCACAATGGGCAGTCCCAGCGCCATCGCCTCCATCAGGGCGTTCGGCAGTCCCTCCCAATCCGAGCTGAACGCAAAGAGGGCCGCGTCCGGAAGCTGTTTTTCCAGGCTGTCACTGGCTCCCATCAAATGCACATAATCCTGCGCCTTAAGTTCTTCTATTGTCTTCTCCAGAAGCGCCTTCGTGCCGTCCTGTGTATCCCTGCCGTATATTTTCAAATCGTAGTCCGGATGCTTCTTATGCACCTCATGAAAAGCCCGGATCAGCATAACCTGATTTTTGAAATCCACAAGCCGCCCCGACTGCACCACCGTCTTCGTGCGCTTCTCCGGCTCCGGCACGCCGATATACTTGGGATTGAGCGGATTTAAGATAATGCGGGAATTTTTCTGTAATCTGGGCGCAAAAAACTCCCTCGCCCCCTCCGTCTGAAAAACACAGCCGTCCGCCCTCGGAAACAGAAAAGGAATCTGCACCTTGTCGAAGAGCCTGTCGTAATGTCCCACCGGGTCTGTGCGTATCGAAATCAGCACGGGAATCTTCATAAAAAAAGCCGCCGTCAGACCCCGGTATAACGCCTTTCTGGCAAACGGTATCAGAATATCCGGTTTTTCCTTTTTCAAAAATTCTTTCAAATAGCGGATCCGCAGGAAGAACTGGCTCAGACGGTTTTTCTTCTCATCCCCCGGCCTGAGCCCCACATGCACGCGGCGCACCCGCTCATCAATCCAAAATTCGTCCTCGCCCTGCCACTCCGTGGCGACAAGCACTTCATATCCGTTCTGCACAAAGCGGTTGGACAGATTTGACACCACCCGCTCCGCGCCTCCCTGTTCCAGACAATTCAAATGAAACGCAATTTTCCGTGTCATATTTACCTCCGTTAACCGACCGACCATTCCCTGATTTTATGGATATAAGCCTCTTTCGAGTAAACGCCTGCCCGCTCCACGGAAAGCCTGCCGTAACGCGCCAGTTCCCCGCCGTTCTCCAAAAGGGAAACCACACGGTCCGCCGTACTTTTCTCCGCCTCCTCGATGTGGGATGCGTCCATATCCGGCTCTTTTCCCATATTCGGCACGAGAATCCCGTATTTCCCGTCAAAAATCTCCGCCGGTCCGGTCATACAGTCCGTCGCCACCGCCGGAAGCCCCATCGCCATCGCCTCCACCAGCGCGTTTGGAAATCCTTCCCAATAGGAGGTCAGAAGATAGAGCGTCCCCCTCTTCAAATAAGGATAGGGATTTTTTTGCAGTCCGGCAAAATGCACGGCCTCCGCAACGCCCAGATCAGCCGCAAGTTTCCGGTACGCCGTAAATTCGCCTTTGCCGATGATCAGAAGCCTGGTATCCGGCAGTTTTTTGTGTACCAGCGAAAAAATTTTCAGCAAATGCCAGAACCCTTTTACCACGTCCTCTCTGCCCATAGAGACGATCACGCGGCCGTCCTGCCATGGAAGGGAGGCTTCCTCTTCCTCCGCCCGCGCCCGAATCTGCGGAATATCAAAAAATCCCGTCAACGTGTACGCACAGCCGCACGCATATTTTTCCGCAATCATCCCCCGCAGCGTCTCCGAACAGCATAAAAGCCTGTCCGCCTTTTTACAGAAAAATCCCAGCCAGGAACTGTCCATATCCATGTAGCTCATCACACCGAGCCAGCACTTCGCCCCTTTTTTCGAGAAGAGCCGTCCGGCAAACACATTGGCCAGATTGGCCGTCGGGCCGAAGCTGTAGGCAATGTCAATCTGTTCTCTCTTCTTAAGCCTGTTGAGCCGGTACCCCCGCCGTAAGACATTGAAAACCTTGGAAAGCTTTCCCGGCCGGCTTGGCAGCCCAAGATCTGTCACCGGAATATCCTCCACATCGAAATCTATGTTTTTGGAATCAAATATGGCAATCTGTACGTCGAAGTAAGGCTTTAACACAACAGCCGTCGCCGCACACACTTTTTCCGCCCCGCCCTGATGCAGGGAAGGCACGATTAATAACAGTTTTTTCATATACATCTACGCTCTCGTCTGTCGGATTGTTTGTCATGACCGGATTTTTCCTTGCCGCATCAACAATCCTGATTGATACACACATATGTTTATTATACCCTTAGTTGCCCCAATGCACAATTAAATCTTTCACGGCAAAGGGTGGTGCGAAGAAGCGGACAGGCCGGATATCCCGCCCTGTAAATTTTTGGCGTCTTGACAAATGTGTCAGACTTGTTATAATGTGCTTGTACATTAAGTACACTTTGAGGGGCGGCAGAATATGGAAATCATCATCAGCAACAACGCAAACAAACCGATCTACGAACAGATCACCTCACAGATCAAGGCCATGATTATGAGCGGCGAACTGCAGGCCGGAGAGTCTATTCCCTCCATGCGCGCGCTGGCCCGTTCTATTCATGTGAGTGTCATTACGGTCCAGAAAGCCTACGAAGACTTACAGCGGGACGGTTTTATCGAAACCACCGTCGGCAGAGGCAGCTTTGTGTCCGCACCAAATAAAGACTTGTTTCAGGAGGAACAGCAGCGCATGGCGGAGGCGCATTTGCAGGCTGCCGCGGACATCGGACGCACCAGCAATATTTCCCTCGAAAAACTGACGCAGTTATTAGCCTTATTTTATGAGGAATAACATGACAAGGAGGAATGGCATGGAACATATTTTAGAATTGCAGCAGGTAACCAAGGCGTTTCCAAAATCGGATTTCACGCTGGACCGCGTGTCCTTTTCACTGCCTTACGGTTCCATTCTTGGATTCGTGGGTGAAAACGGAGCCGGCAAGACAACGACCATTGGCTGTGTCCTGAACACAATCAACAAAGACAGCGGAACCGTCAGACTGTTCGGAAAAGAAATGTCGGACGCGGATACGGCTATGCGTGAGAAAATCGGCGTCGTCTACGATGGGGACAATTTTCCGCCCTATTGGACAGCCCGACAGCTTTCGCAGGTCATGGCAGGGCTTTATGCAAACTGGGATCATGCACTGTTCCAAAAATATCTGGAGGATTTCCGTTTACCCGAAAAACAGAAAATCAGGCACTATTCCCGCGGCATGACCATGAAGCTGGCAATCGCCGCTGCTTTGTCACATCATCCGCAACTATTGATTCTGGATGAGGCCACCAGCGGTCTGGATCCTGTCATGCGCGATGAAATGCTCGACCTTTTTCTCGCATTTGTGCAGGAAGAGGACCATTCCATCCTGCTCTCCTCCCATATCACGAGCGATCTGGAAAAGGTAGCGGACTATATTGCCTTTATCCATAACGGAAAACTCCTTACGACCGTTTCCAAAAATGATCTCTCCTACCGCTGGGCCGTTATGCGCTGCCGGGAAAGCCAGTTTTCCGCCTTGGATCCGGCGGATATTCTCGCCTACCGGAAACGCGATTTTCAGATTGACGTGCTTTTGCCTGACGGCAGAGAAGCCCTTCGCAAATACAGGGACGCGGTTGTGGATCATGCCTCGATTGACGAAATTATGCTTCTTTTGGTAAAGGGGGAAAGAATATGAAAGGATTATTTAAAAATAACTTATTTGTGGTTTATCCCAATGCAAAGGTATTTGCGATTGTCATGCTGTTTTTCGGCGTTTTCACAGCCGTGGTCATCAGCCCTTCATTGCTGATCGGCTATGTACTGTTGGGCATGACCGGTTTTTCCGCAAACGCCCTCGCGGGGCTCGGAAAGGAGTATGCTTCCAGATGGAGCCGGTACAAGCTGACTACTCCGGTCAAACGTTCGGATATTGTGAAAAGTTACTATATCAGCCAGATTTTGTGGCTGCTTGTGGGAACCGGATTTGCAGGAGCCGCTATCGCCTTCTCAACCGCACTGCACGGCTTTCCCTTCGACAAGACTACCGATCCTTTCATGCTCTTCGTTGTGGGAGCCGGAATCAGCCTGTTTATGAGCGCGCTCTTCTTTCCGCTGTTTTATCTGGGCGGCGAAGAACGCAGTGAAGTTCTGTTGATTGTCAGCCTGCTTGGCGGCGTCGGAATCGTTATGGGGCTTTCCTCCCTCTTCAACACGGTGTTTCCGCACATGAACGTTCCACAGCTCATTTTGTGCGGAACCTCCATCCTGGCCTGCGCGCTGCTTTCGTTCCTTTTTTCCTGCCCGCTGGCTGTGGCGGTTTTTAAGCGGAAGGGATTTTAGATACCGGATCATTGTTCGCGCAGATAAAACCGCCGGTACCCTTGCGCCTGCGTCCGCACGTCGAAACCTGCCGTGCGCATCTCCTGCGCCGTATTTCTGCGGTCATAGTCCGCCTGCTTTATGATTTCCGCCGCCCAGCGCGCGGGCGGTTCCCCGATACTCAGGTAAGTGACCAGATCCGTGGCCTGCGCCTCTCTTGTGACGGTATCTGACACGATACAGCGAAGTCCTGCTGCCTGCGCCTCCACCAGTACGCCGGGCAGCCCCTCAAAGAAAGAGGGCAAAAGAAACAGATCCATCGCCTGATAAAACCGCTGGGCATCCCTGCGGTTTCCCAGAAAGCGCACCCGGTCAGCGATACCGAGCTGCCTGCATTTCTCCTCCATGGCGGGCTTGTCCACACCCTCTCCCAGAAGCAGCAGACGCGCATCCTGCCTTTCCCTGCACACCGCCGCAAAAACGTCCAGCAGATACGGGTGGTTTTTCTGGTATTCAAAGCGGCCTACATGCCCCAGCACAAGCCCGTCGGAAATTCCGAGCTGTGCCCGCACCTCCTGCCGCACTTTCTCATCGTAGGTAAATCTTTCCACGTCGATTGCATTGTGGATGATTTTCACCCGTCCTGTATTCATGGCCTCCCCGCCAAACACATCCTGTCCCGCAAGCGCCGAGCAGGCAAAACAGTAATCCGCTTTCCCGGCAAGTCCCCGCCTGAAAAAGCGGGTCGCAAGCCCCTTTAACCCCTTCACCACACCTGCGTTTCTGGCGTGGGCAGCCACCACGGGCACACCGGATTTCTTCGCAATGGGCAGATAAATGCCCGCCGTGCTGGTCATATGCCCCTGCACCACCTGAAATTCCCTGTGCGCCGCAAAAAAATCCCTGACAGCTCTTTTGTAAGAAAAATAATTGTATACTTTAAATTTCGGGAGCACATAGATATGTCCTCCCATAGCCTGTATCTCTTCGTCGTAAAACTGCGGTTTTCTGACATGCCCGTGCGTTTTTCCCTGCTTCTTCTCTGTCCCGCCATCCTGCCGCACTTCCAAAAAGCCGTTTCTCACCGCCAGGTCATGTACCAGAAAGTCAAACTGAATCTCCTCCCGGTTCATCTGCCGGTAGAGATCCATAATGCGGCTTTCCGCACCGCCCAGCCCTACGCCGCCCAGCACATGCAGCACATGTATCGGTTTTTCCATATTCTTATGCCCCTTATTCTAATATGTCCCCCGCATTCAGCTCCAGACCGCTCTCGTAACGGTCGATCAAAAGCGACCCGTCCACCGTGCGCACCACGGGCTTTTTGTCAAACACGTCGATCACCTCGCCCGGCGCATAAGCCGAAAAATCAATCATCTCGTCAAAGGGATGCGCCTCCCAGACGCGCACCTCTTCTCCCCTGCAAACCGCAAATGCTCCCGGAAAAGGGGCCGCCACGCCGCGGATCAGATTGTAAATATCACGCGTCCTGTTATGAAAGTCAATTTTTCCGTCCGCCGCCGTGCGCTTCTCATACCAGGAATCAAAATCCCTGGAATCTGTGCGTATCTCTATATGCCCACTCTCATAGGCGCTCAGCAGCTTTCGGATCAGCCGTTTGGAGCAGATCATGTTCTTGTACTGCGCCGTGCGGATATCGTCGTGGGGCGTGATAGAAAACATTTCCGTGGCAAACACGTTGGGGCTGTCCGCCTTTTCGTCATAGCGGAACAGATTCAGATTGAACCTTGTGTCCCCCAGAATCACAGACCAGTTTAATGGCGAACGCCCTCTGCCGAAGGGAAGGTACCCGCTGTTGCCGTGAAAGCCGTAAATGCCGTGCTTAAAACAGTCCAGCACACTGGCAGGGATCAGCCGCTGCCAGCCCATGGAAATGCCGATGTCAAACTCGTTCTCCCGCATCAGCTTCTGCGTCTTTTCGTCCGTCAGGAAATAGCTGTCCGCCTCGTGTACGGGAATCCCGTACTTTTCCGTCAGCACAGACAGCCCCCTGTAACCCGAAACCTGATTTTTCTTCGTCACCTCCGGGCTGATCGTGATGACCAGATCTACCGGACAGATTTCCTTTTGAATAAAATGCACTATATTTTCCGAGGTATCTTTCACGCCGAACACAACGACTCTGTATCTCATGGCACTTATCTATCCCTTCTCTTTTCGTAGCTTTATCCTGATTCACCGCGAAACGCTTTCCGCTTCCCTGCCGTCACTTCAAATATTCCCTGTACCAGTCGATGGCCAGCCCGATCCCCTTCTCAAAATCATAGGAGGGATCGTACCCCAATCGTTTCCGCGCCTTGCTGATATCCGCGTTGGAATCCCGCACGTCACCTGCCCGCGGCGGTCCAAACTCCGGCTCCACCACGACGCCAAGCGCCTTGCAGAGCTGTTCGTACATATCTATCAGATAGAGCCGCCCGCCCGCGCCGATATTGTAGGCCTCTCCGGCCGCCTCGCTTGGCGCCTTGCAGGCGCGCAGATTCGCCTCTATCACATTGTCAATATAAGTAAAATCGCGGGATTGTCTGCCGTCACCGTTGATGGTGGGCGTCTCCCCGTGGAGAAGCTGCTTGATGAATTTCGGAATGACAGCCGCATACATCCCGTTCGGATCCTGTCTGCGGCCGAACACATTAAAATAGCGAAGACCGTAGGTGTCAAGTCCGTACAGCTCTTTGTAAAGCCGCCCGTACTCCTCATCCGTCTTCTTGGTCAGGGCATAGGGCGAAATCACATGTCCCTCCTGTCCCTCCCTCTTTGGCAGCTCTGTGGAGTCCCCGTAGACGGAAGAGCTTGAAGCGTAGACAAACTTTTTCACGCCGCACTGTGTCGCCGCCTCCATCATATGCAAGGTGCCCCGGATATTGATCTCCTCGTAGACAACCGGCATTTCCATGCTTCTCGGCACGCTTCCCCAGGCCGCCTGGTGCAGCACGTATTCCGCTCCCTCGCATGCCGATTCACACGTATCGAAATTCCGGATATCCCCCTCTATAAAAGTAAAACCCTCTTTCCCCATAAAATGTTCGATATTTTCGTACTTTCCCGTGGACAGATCGTCCAGACAGCGCACGTTGCATCCCATGTCAAGCAGCGCTTCACAGAGGTTCGAACCGATAAACCCCGCGCCTCCTGTCACAACAAATACGGTTCCCTTTTCAAATCTGATGTCCTGATAACTCATTTTTCATTCCTTCCATCCTATTTTATTTTCACACGCTTCCCTGATTAACAGATACAGCGCGATATAAAACAAGGAAAACCCATAAATCATATACCTCGACAGACACATAATCGTAATCGACGTGGCGCACACGTTCGCCGCGATAAACAGTAACGCCGTTCCCATAACAACCGCCGCCTGAAACCGTTTTTTGACAAGTGTCTGCCACGCCAAAAGTCCCGCTGCCAGAAGATACAGAAAGAGCGCCGCGAAATTGATCAGCGGATGCACTACCGCAATGCTCCTGACAAAGCCGTTACGGCACAACAGAATATAATCATAGAGCCACTGGCCGAAACAGGCCGGCAGAAGTTTTTTGATCATCTTCCCCGCCATCTCATCGGACATGCTGCTCTGCTCGTAATAATCCACCTCTCCCAGGCCGAAATAGTAGGCCGAAAGCTCCGCCTCCAAAACCCGGAATTTCAATATATCGTGATTTTCCTCCAGATAGGCCGCCCGCTCTCCAAAGCTGTCTCCGGCATACACATAATTCAGCCTCTGCTCCATCGCCTTACGGTAAAAGCTGTCAAAAAACGCCTGCTCCAGATCCCCCTCTTCAAAAACCTCTCTGTCTTCCTCGTCGCAGGCATAGATCACGTTGGTCAGCGTGTTCACCTGTCCGTAAGTATTGCCCATAAAATACCCTGTAACGCCGTAATTATACACATGTACCGTCAGATCCCGCAAAAGGAAAACGAGAATAACGGCCGATACACAGGCAAACAGCAGCCGGTATTGTTTATTCAGCAAAACCCGAATCCCCAGAAGAAGCGCCCACAGAAGAATCGTAGTCATCATCTGCCCTCTTGTCATGGACAGCAGCCAGGCAAAAAGGAGCGCAAACACCGCATCGCGCGCCTTCCCTTCAAAAAGCATCCGCAGAAGAAAATATATGAAAATGGTAAAGAGCGGAATGCACAGCCCTTCACTCATCACCGAATTTTCCAAAAAAATATGCAGCGCAGACACATACCTCGTGATCAGATGCGGCAGAAGCTGCAGCGCCACAAGCAGAAGCTCTTCCCAAAGCCGCAGGCCGAACCGCCTTGCCAGATACTCCGAGAGAGCCGTGATTCCCACCGCTGTGAGTATTCCCTGTCCGGCCATGGCCGCCGTCAGATACCACTCCCCGCAGACGGCCCGGAAGGCCGCCAGATAGAGCGGATAGAGCGGCTCCCTGTGAATATGCATCGTGATGTACTGTTCGGAATCATTATAAACCCCGACCCCGCCGACTGCAAGCAGCCCCCAAAAAAAGATGAGGAGCCCTGTGAAAAGATACAGAGCCCTTTTTTTATTTCTACCCACATTATCCCCCACGATTCTCCGGCGCAAGACTTAGCACTTCCAGGTCAGCCTGTGCTGACTTTGCGATGCAGCCTTGCTGCGAGTGATTCAGAAGTTCTTCTCGCGCGCCTACAATCTCCAATACCGATAATCCTCTGTCAAATATTCGCTGCGGTTTAATATGCCCTTCAGATCTAACAGCACCTTTCTCTTATGCGCCGGATCATAGAAAGAAGAAATTTTCTCTCTGTCAAGGCTCAGGAACTGGTCATGCGCCACAGCGATAACCAGCGCATCCACATCCCGTATATCGTCCATCGTCTGGAACGTAATCCCGTAAAGCCGCTCCGCCTCCGCAGCGTCCGCCGCAGGGTCAACCACCACGGGAACAATCCCGTACTCCCCAAGCTCTCTGTAAATGTCAATCACCTTCGTGTTTCTCGTATCCGGGCAGTTCTCCTTGAAGGTAAAGCCCAGGATCGCCACCTTTGCGTGTTTGACGGCAATATTCGCCTTAATCAGCGCTTTCACCAGACTCTCCGCCACATATTTGCCCATGTCGTCATTGATCCGTCTGCCGGAGAGAATGATCTGGGAGTGATACCCGAGCTGCTCCGCCTTGTAGGTCAGATAATAAGGGTCTACGCCGATACAGTGGCCGCCCACAAGTCCCGGCATAAAGGGCAGGAAATTCCATTTCGTGCCCGCCGCTTCCAGCACCGATTTGGTGTCAATTCCCATTTTATGAAAAATGATGGAAAGTTCATTCATAAACGCGATATTGATATCTCTCTGGCTGTTCTCAATCACCTTGGCCGCCTCCGCCACCTTGATGGATTCCGCGCGGTATACGCCCACTTCCACCACAAGCTCATAGACCTTCGCAACCGTATCGAGCGTCTCCCCGTCCATACCCGACACGATTTTCGTGATCGTCTCCAGTCTGTGTACTTTATCGCCCGGGTTGATGCGCTCGGGAGAATATCCGATTTTAAAATCCACCCCGCATGTTAAGCCCGACTCCTTTTCCAGAATGGGCACGCAGATTTCCTCTGTCACGCCGGGATATACGGTAGACTCAAACACCACCACGGATCCCTTTGTCAGGTTCTGTCCGAGAATGCGGCTGGCCCCTTCCACCGGAGACAGATCCGGCGTATGGTCGTCATTGACAGGCGTGGGTACCGCCACAATATGAAATTTAGCCTCCTTAAGCCTTGCGGGATCAGCCGTAAAATCCACCTTCGTATTGCGGATCACCTCGTCTCCCACCTCGTTAGTGGGATCCACGCCGCTTTTGTACAGGCCGATCTTTTCCTCGTTTAAGTCAAAACCGACCACTTTAATCTTTTTCGCAAAGGCCACCGCAATCGGCATACCCACATAACCAAGTCCTACCAGAGAGAGCTTTTCCTCCCCGCTCACCAGCTTTTCGTATAAGTCCATTTACTGCCTCCATCTCCGATTCCGCGCATCGGTTCTATTTTCTGTCCGTCAATCGCATCCCTTTTCCCGACGGCCTGTTCCTTAAGTCTGACTGTCCTGCGCCCCGTCAAGAATCAGCCCGGCCTCCTCCATATAAGCCGCCGTCACAAGTTTCCGGTCAAATTCCCGCTCCATTTTTTCCCTGCCGCGCTGTCCCATAGCCGCCCGCTCCTGCGTGGAAAGGGCGAGGAATTTTTCCATCGCCGCAATCAGCTCTTCCGGCTTACCGGGCGTAAATCCGAAGCCCGTCACGCCCTCCTCAAAAGCCTCTTTACAGCCGCTGATATTCGACGCAATGACCGGCCTGCCCGTGGACGCTCCCTCGATCAGCGCATTGGACATGCCCTCGTGGAAAGATGCCACCACAATGGCGTCTGCCGCCGCCAGATACCTGTGTACCTGCGTGTGGAAGCCGATCTGCCGGATCACACCCTCCTTCTCCAGATCATCCAGAAGCTCCTGATAATCCTCGTCACAGTAACCCATAATATCGAAAAATACCCGGTCGCTATGTAATCTCTGCGCCGCCTCTATATATTCAAGTATGCCCCGCTCCTTCATCACCCTGCCCACAAAGAGAAAATGCGTCTTCTCTCTCTCTGGATATGGCTCAAACTTATGCTTTTCCAGATTGACCCCGGAACCCATGACCATCCGCGTCTTCTTCGCCGTGATACCCATATCCTGAAAAATACCTTTGTTCTCCGCATTCTGAAAGAACACACAGGCCGCCTTCTTCAAACCCGCACGGTACATCCAGACGATCAGCTTAAGGAGCGGTCCCGTCCTGTCAAAAGCGCCCCCAAGACCCGTGATCGTGGCGATATAGGGAACCTTTCCCATGCCCGCCGCAAAACCGCCATAAACGTTGGGCTTGATCGTATAGGTCACCACCAGATCCGGTTTGATTTCCCTCATCATTTTAGCGTAAGCGCGGTATAACTTCAAGTCCTCTAACGGATTGATTCCCCTGCGGTTGATCGGCGTCTCTATGATGTGGCATCCCGCCGCCTCCAGCTCCATGCCCTTTACGTCGTCCGGCATACTCACCCATACTTCATATGACGCGCAAAGCGCCTCTATAAATTCACCCCGGAAGTCGTACAGGCCGCCGGAAGAGTTTGTCAGAACCAAGACCTTTTTCACGGTACAATCTCCTCCCCCGCCATATCCCGTATCATCACTTCATTAAACTTCATCATGCAGATTCCCTCTCTGTATTCCCCGATCCGCACCTCGTTCTCCTGTCCGGAAAGATTTCGCACCACCGCCGCTGCCATATTCACGCCGCATCCGTAAGCGTGGGGATAGCCGCCGCCGAAGCGGGGATTCACCTCGGAGAGATAATAGACGCCGCCAATCTCAAAAATATCAATGTCTATCATCCCCCGGAAGCCGCACTTTTCCACAAAATCACGAATCAATCCGAATAGTTTTTCGTCTTTAAAGGACACGGACTTATCGGTCTCCCCCGCCCGCATCTTAATCTTCTTTTTCACAAAAATGTCCGTGCATTTCCCGGATATCATGTCCACATACACGTCCGCGCCAAACTCTGTACCGTCCATGTACTCCTGAATCATCAGATCATCGTAGAGATCGAAAAGCACTTCCATTTCCTTCTGGCTCTCCACCTTATTGATGTGTATGCTGGCGCTGCCCCGCACGGGCTTTACAAAAACAGGATAAGAAATCTCCCCCGCTTCCCTGGCCCGGTAAAAGGACTCCTGATCCATATAACACTTCGCCGCAGGAATCTGCATTTTCTGCAGCAGTTCAAACATCCGGTACTTGTCAAAGCAGGTCTCTACCAGCTCATAACCGGAGACAATGGGTGTCGTTCCCACCGCCAGAAACCGCTCCCGCTCCTTCGAAAGAAGGGAAAGTTCCGGATCAATCAGCGAAAAGACGCCGGTTATTTTTTCTCTCCTGCAAATTTCCAACACCTTGTCCAGATAGTCAGGCGCCGTGATTCTTGGCACCAGGAAGAAATCGTCCGCCTCGTACACCGCAGGCGCCAGATTGGAGCAGTCCGTCGCAATCACCCTGCCCCTGCCTGCCAGCTCCTTCTTAAAATACTGCACCACCTTGTCGCGTGTGCCCGCACTCAAAATCAGAATATTCATACTTTCCTCCATGATGCCACAATGCGGAAAATGCCGCTATTCAGGCATCCTCCCGAGTGAAAAGAACTTCCAGACTCCCTGTTTCCTCAAGCCGCTTCTTTCTAATCTCCGCGAAATTCCCTTCCGCTGCGTTGGTGTCCTCCGCCACTTCGTCGGTGTGCCCGAGCACCGTCTGCACCGTCATCCAGATCACCTTCATATCCATGCCGAAGGTCAGATGCTCCACATACTCCACATCCTTCTGAAACCGCCTGTCCCAATCAAGATAATTGCGCCCGCTGACCTGCGCAAGCCCCGTCAGCCCCGGCCGCACGCTGTGCCTTAAGCGTTCGCGCTCCGTATAATAGGGCAGATAAGAGACGAGCAGGGGCCTTGGCCCGATCACGCTCATGTCTCCCTTTAGAATATTAAAAAGCTCCGGCAGCTCGTCCAGACTGGTGGCGCGCAGAAATTTCCCGAACTTCGTAAGCCGCACAGCGTCCGGCAGAAGCTCCCCCTTCCCATCCCGCGCGTCCGTCATGGTGCGGAACTTACAGAGGGTAAAAATTTTTTCATTCTTTCCCGGCCGCTCCTGCTTAAACAAAACAGGGCTTCCTAGCTTCACCCGCACCAGCGCCGCCAGAACGATCAGCACGGGGCCAAGCACGATAATGCCGCACAGGGACATCAGAAAATCCAGACATCGTTTGATATATTTTTTATACATATATTGTTCCTCTCTGAGGATAAATTATAGCATATCTTATTCCAATTGTCTCCCCGGCCATTGAAATTATGATAACTGCCCCAAATCGTTATGGTTCGCACCCGTGCCGGTTTTCACATGAATTTGCGATTATCCGGCCTTGGTCTTACACCCCTCCATCAGGAACGCAATCACATTTTTATGGATAATCCCATCCCTCGAAAAATCAAATTTATCCATGGAGAGCACATACTTCGGATAATTGTCCGCAATCGCCGAAAATACGCCAAACTCCCTGTCTGTCACCGACTGATCCGCCAGATAATACGCTACCTGATAATACTCCCTTTTATCCCCCTGTACCGCAACAAAATCCACTTCACCGTTCGGTATCTTTCCGACATATACCTCATAATTCCGGTTCCTGAGCTCATTGTAGACAATATTTTCAAGCATCGCGCCCATCTCCAGCTTATAACCGCTGTTGTGAATCCGCCCCAGCCCCAGGTCCGTCAGAAAATATTTATCCAGCGTCGTAAGAAGCTGCTTCCCACGGATGTCATATCGCTGCGCCCTGCTGACAATCTGGGAAGTCTGTATATGTTCCAGATAATTATACAATGTCTGTGCACTGACTTTGCGGTCCACGCTCTTAAAATAATTCAGAATACCCTTTGCAGAAAAAGTCTGGGACGGATTCAGCATCAGATACTCCATGATGCGGTTAATCAGATCAACCTCCTTCGCCCCCGTTCTCTGCACAATATCCCGCAGGACAATGGAATTATATAAATCCTGCAAAAAAGTCCTCGTCTCCATTTCCCCCTTCATGGAAAACCGCTGTGGCATACCACCCCAATTCATATACTCTATCAGGTCTTCGTCCGAAGGCTTCTCTATCTGCCTGATCTCACAGTATTCGATAAAAGAAAATGGCGTGACGCGAAAACTCACATACCGACCCGATAACAGTGTCGCCAATTCGCCCGACAGCAGTTTCCCGTTCGACCCGGTGATAAAAATACTCACATCCCACGTCGCCCGGAACGAATTGATGGCTCTTTCAAATTCATTTACCATCTGTATTTCATCAAAAAAGAGATAATATTTCTTTTCATTTTTTCTCTGCCCGCAAATATATTGATAAAGCTGCTCCGCATTTGAAACAAACGAATACCGGAAATCTTCAAAATTCATATAAATAATCTGCGACTCCTCTACGCCGTTTTCCCTAAGCTCACCCATAATCTGCCGCAGAAGAACCGATTTCCCTGACCGCCGCAGACCGATCAGCACTTTAATCAGTTCGCTCTCATAAAAAGGCCTTATTCTGTTTAAAATTTGTTCCCGGATAACCATGGCAGCCCTCCAACGCAGACGATATATATTATAGTATGCTCTCCACTTATGTATTTATAATAGAATAACGTATCAAAAAAGTAAAGTTATTTTGATGCATCAAAATAACTTTACTTTCCAAACACTTTATTAATGTCTGTCATATTTTACTTTATATCCTTATACAGCGCATAATAATCCGCTTCCATATTATCCGCATATGTGGCGTAAAACCGTTTCGCGTCATCCAGCGCCTTATTATAGATCCTGTCCCCCATCATTTCCTGAAAAAAGTCAAAAATCCGTCCCGTCCCGATCACGCCCAGCTCCAGATCGTGCTCCTCCTTAAAAAAGGCCGCGATCTCGTCACACATCCGGGTCTTGTCCCTCTCCTCAAATATATCCCTCATACCTTTAAAACAGCTCCTTCACTGTGCGGATAATTGCCTCCATTTCCTCATCGGTGTTTTTGATGTCGCTCGGCAGGCAGAGTCCTCTCGCAAAAACATCCTCCCCCACACTGCTGCCGTCCTCATTGTGGGCAAAGAAATCACAGGATGCAAAAACAGGCTGCATATGCATCGGTTTCCAGATCGGCCTGCATTCCGCGTTGAGTTTCTCCTCAAGCGCATCCATAACCATATCCGGCGTCACCCTGCTGTCCGCGGCAATGGCCATGCCGGAGAGCCAGTTATTGGCATCCCCCTCCGGATTCATGGGGTTCATCTGTATCGCGGAAATATCGGCAAACGCCTCACAGTAACGTTTATAAATGGCCTTTTTCTTCGCCTTGTGCTCGTCCAGATGCAGAAGCTGCCCTCTGCCGATTCCCGCCGTCACATTGCTCATGCGGTAATTGTAGCCGATATGGGAGTGCTGGTAATGTCTGGCCGGATCTCTCGCCTGCGTCGCCAGAAAGGTCACTTTCCGAGCCGCCTCCTCATCGGCCGACACAAACATGCCGCCTCCCGATGTGGTGATAATCTTATTGCCGTTAAAAGAATAGATTCCGTATTTTCCGAAAGTGCCGGTGTGCCGCCCCTTGTATGTGCTGCCAAGAGACTCGGCGGCATCCTCTATAAGCGGCGTGCCGTGGGCCTCACAGATTTCCATGATCTCATCGAGCTTCGCGGGCGTGCCGTAGAGATGCACGCAGATCACCGCCTTGGGATCCGGATATTTTTCGTAGGCCCGTTTCAGCGCTTCCGGTGACATGTTCCATGTGTCCGGCTCCGCGTCGATAAACACAGGCGTACCGTTCTCATAGACAATGGGATTGCAGGATGCGGAGAATGTCAAATCCGACACAAAAACCACATCACCCTGCTTCACGCCAAGAAGCCGCAGCGCCATGTGGATGGCCGCCGTTCCCGCTGACAGCGCCGCCGCATGACCGCAGCCCGTATACGCCGCCATTTCCTTCTCAAAAGCGTTTACGTTCGGGCCCAGAGGCGCCACCCAGTTCGTGTCGAAAGCCTCCTGCACAAACGCCTGCTCTTCCCCGTGCATCGTAGGGGACGAAAGATAAATTCGTTTCTTTTCCATGGTTCTGGCCCTCCCTGGTGTTTTACGTTCAGCCCGCGCCCATTCGCAAAACCGCATCTTCGATGCTTTCCCGCCGCTTCGCTGCTCATTTTGCTCATAGACGGGCGCTCCCTCAGAGCATCACATGTCTGCCAAATTCATGCAAGCATGATTTGTCCGACCTATGACGCTCTGGCTGAACTGTTTAACTATAATGATAAGTCGGTACGATCTCCTGTATTAACGGCCTTATGTCCGAGTTCTCAATCTGGCACTCGTCTTTCAGCTCCTTTAGCTGCGCAAAAAATTCATGTTCATCCAGTTCAATCGGTTTTCCGATATGGATCATGCGGTTGGCAGTATTTTTCATGCCTTCCTCATCCATCAGAAGCTCTTCATAGAGCTTTTCTCCCGGGCGCAGGCCCGTAAACGCAATCTTGATGTCTTCCCCTACGCGGTATCCCGAAAGCTTAATCAGGTTTTCCGCCAGGGAGAGAATTTTGACAGGTTCGCCCATATCCAGCACGAAAATCTCCCCGCCCTTAGCGTATGCGCCCGCCTGCAGAACCAGCGACACCGCCTCTGGAATGGTCATAAAGTACCGTATGATATCCGGGTGCGTCACCGTGACCGGCCCGCCCGCCGCAATCTGTTTGCGGAAAAGCGGAATCACGCTGCCGTTGCTGCCCAGCACATTGCCGAAGCGCACGGCCACAAACTCTGTCTCATAATGCTTGTCAAAAGTCTGAATAATCATTTCACAGATCCGCTTGCTTGCGCCCATGATATTCGTCGGATTCACCGCCTTGTCCGTGGAAATCATGACGAACCGCTGCACGCCGCTCATGGCTGCCGCCTGCGCTGTCTTAAAGGTGCCGAAAACATTGTTCTTAATCGCCTCAGTGGGGCTGTCCTCCATCAGCGGCACGTGCTTGTGAGCCGCCGCGTGGTATACGATGTCCGGCTTATATTTGGAAAATATAAAATTCATCCGGTTGGTGTTTCGCACGGAAGCGATGAGCACCATCAGATTCAGTTCCGGATATTTCTGTTTCAGTTCCTGCTGCACATCATAGACCGAGTTCTCATAAATATCCACAATCACAAGCTGTTTCGGTCTGTGGGTCGCTATCTGCCTGCAAAGCTCGCTGCCTATGGAACCGCCGCCGCCGGTGACAAGCACCACCTTCCCCTGCACATAGCCGAGTATGGAATCCATATCGACGCTGATCGGGTCCCGGCCAAGCAGGTCCTCCAGCTCCACATCCCGCAGCTTACTCACATTGACCTCACCGTTTACCAACTGGTACATGCCCGGAAGAGACCGCAGTTTACAGTTCGTGTCCTTGCATATCTCAAGAATTTCCCGGATTTCCGTCCTTGGCGCGGAGGGCATCGCCACAATGATCTCGTCCACGTCGTAGACGTCCGCGCACTCCACAATCTTGTCCCGTCCGCCCGCGACCCTGATTCCCTGAATGTATTTCCCCCACTTTCCCTTGTCGTCGTCAATGATGCACTTAATCACCATCGTGGAAAAGTTGCTGTTTACGATCTCCTTGATAATCAGATTGGCTGCCTCGCCCGCGCCGATCACCATAACCGAAATCAGGTTCTTCTTATTCTGCTGTTTATGCTTCAATCCGCGGAAAAACCGGTAGGAAAAACGGCTTGCAAAGATACAGACCACCAGCACCGCCATATAGGCAGGATAGTAGCTTCTCGGCACCGCCTGCGTCGTGACCTTAAAAAACTGTAGTCCGAAAGCATCCGCCAGCATGGACAGCACGCAGGCCACCACGATATTCTGCAGTTCCGTCTCCCCCGCAAAAGCCCACAGACTGCTGTAGAGGCGCATCATATAAAATATAACCAGCGTTAAAAGAATATTGATCAGCATAAACCGTTCAATCGGCTGCGTAAAATGCTTCGGTATCTCATCCAGATGAAAATCATAACGCCACAAAATCGCCATATAGCTCGCCAGAACAATGCTGATTATATCGTATATAATCAGGCACGTCCGCCTGTAAAACAATTTTGCGTTAAAAGGTTTTCTCGTTTTCTCCATATTTAAAAGACCTGTATTACATCCTTTCCGAGTCGCATCGACTATCCACAAGCAACGGCGCCATCACAAGAAGCAGGCAGTACGCGATGGGACAGCAAGGATGGAAAATCCATTCCGTCAGCCCGGCCACCGCAAACAGAAGCAAAAGCGCCAGCGGAAACAGCGCGCATTCCCGGTCCTCCCTGTGCCTCCGGTAGTAGACAGCCGCCTGCACAAGCGTCCCGATCCCAAGCAGAAGGAACACGCCGCCCACGAAAATACCGTGATCGTAAGCCACCTGTAAGTAAATATTGTGGGCGTGGGCCAGATAGTTGCCATCAGGTTCCATAACGCCCATGTCGTCATGTCCCACCCCGTTCAGTCTCTCATAATAACGTTCAAATATATACAATCTTCCATTTGTGTAAGACTCTTCCTCCTCAGCCTCCGCCGCTGCCGCCATATCCTCCGCGGATGCAAGAAGGATCCTTCCCCCGTTTTCCAGATAGGGACTTCTGTACTCTGTCTCCCCGTCCGCCTTGCTGAAATAGAGAAACGCATTCAGGCATTTTTCCTGCGGAATCCCCAGCACTTTCATCTGAAAGGTCTGTATAAAACGCTCCACCGTGATATAGTAGTAGGAATCCATATCCCTGCCGTGCACAAGCTCCGGAGGGAACTGCTCGATCTCATGCGCCCGGATATCGGCCGCCACGGCGGGAACCGTTCTCTGCGCCGTAAACATCACGGGAAAGCTGATAATTACAGCGAGCGCCATCAGGCCGATCCCCCGCGAAAACCGAACCCATTTCTCCCGCAAAGAACATGTCTTTCCGGCAAAGAAAGCCACCGGAATCACCACAACCGCCGTCACGAGTATGGCAAGATACCCGGTTCTCGACAGCGTGAAAAGCAGGTACATGGCGGATACGCCAAACACCGCAAGTTCCTTATAAGTTGCCGCCAGAGAGGGCCGTCTTCCGTAGGCGTCCAGAAATTTAATCAGCGCCGCGCACACCGCCAGAGCCAGATATACGGCGGAAATCGTCACCGTATGGAAATGGAACGGATAGCGGTAGTATTGAAAATACATATATGGCCTGTGCAGCAGGCAGTACCCCACCGTCAGGACAAAATGCAGCAGAATGCCGTTCACTATATTGTGCAGTAAAATCGTCCTTTTTACGCCTGAAGCCATACGAAGATAGTAGAGGGTAAAACAGCAGACGAGATAAACGGGCCAGCCTCTCGTATTCCGGTAATAGATCAGCAGGGCAAAAAACACGCCCGTCAGAACGCCGTAAGGTATGGAAATGCCTTTGATTTTCCTCCCCAAAAGCAGTTTCAGGGTATTCAGAATCACAAACCCGGCAAGCACCCCTGCCCAGACGGTCAGTTTCAGCGCCTTAAGTTCCAGCTCCCCCGGCTCCGCAAGCCCCGCCTGCGCGCTCTTTTCCATTAGCGCCGCAAGCCCGTCCCGGTAATACATGGGCGCGGTCACAGCCGCCGCTATACCGTAAATCAGACTGCTCCAGCAAAAAAGTTCCTTCTTCCGATAAGTCACGATCAATGCCAGCGCAAAGAAGATCAGCGTCTGTCTGTACGCCACCGTGTGGTGAATCTCATACAGCGCATTCATATAATTGCAGCATCCCCAGATCGCCCCTGCAAACATCACAGACTGTAAGTCATCCTGCCATCTCTCCCGCAACACGGCGAAAACCGTCCTGTCTGACGCAAGCCCGGTTCTGCAGTGGTTCACTGCATACAGTGCCGCCGCCGCCGCAAAAACCACACCTGTCTCATAAAACAAAATCGAATAAATATCTGTCGTAAAGAGCTGACACGGCCCGATTGCCACGGCCGCCGCCACGGCCGCCGCCACAATCAGCGGATTTAAGACAAAGCGCATGGCACGCTCCACCGTAAGAAGCGTATTCTTCTGCGGGCGTTTCCTGTAGTATGCCGCGCTAAGAAAGGAAGTGAGCACTCCGGCTAGCAGAAACGCTGCATCCAGACCGAAAGTCTTTCCCTTTCGCAAAGGCACCTCATACACATAATCCGCAACCAGGCACCGCTCCGTATCCTCCACATCATCATAGTAGAGCGCACCTATATAAATGTTCATATTTTCTCCCGTGTTGTCGGCATAAGCCACACGGAAATCAGACTCCACTCCCTGTAACAGCAAGTAGTAGTCCCGCCCCACTTCCGTATCAATATTTATCTGTACCTTAAGGTAACCGGGGATTGTCTCCATATCCCCGGTGTCGATCACCTGCTGCATCAGCGTCTGCATGGAAGCGTCCCGAAGCACAAAATTCAGCTTCTCACCTTCCAGCCTGTCCGCCAGATAAATTTCGATTTCTTTCAGCCTGTCATACTGCGCAATAAATCTCTGCTGTACGACATCGTCTGCTGTTACCGGTCCGGATATTTCCGCCTGTTCTTTTCCGCCAGAGGACCGCACCTCCTCGTGAATCAGACGAAGCGGCCAGAGAATCAGGGCCGCGCATACCGCCAGAATCCAGACTGTTCCGCAGATGGCCTGCCTTTTATTTAAAATCCGGTTCATACGATTCCTCCAGATTTTTCAATCTGTACCCCACTCACAAAAGCGGCTGATACCGCGCTTTCGCGTAGTTAGTGTACCACGTTTGGGATGTTTTTACAACTGCGCTGCATTTTTCATGGATTACAGATCAAGCCCCTTTGCCTCGTCGCAGCCCAGAACAATGTTCATACACTGGATCGCCGCGCCGGACGCGCCTTTTCCCAAATTGTCAAACTGCGAGGAAACAATTATGCGCTCCTCATTTCCCGTCACATAAATCTTAAGCCCGTCCCAGCCGGACAATCCGTTTCCAGCCAGAAATCCGCTGGCAGCCGTCTCGTCGTCTGCCGCGCTTACCCGGATAAACCGCTTGTCTTTGTAATACGCTGCATAATAATTTAACAGCGATTCCGGTGTCGCTGTCCTGTCCAGCATGTCCGCATACAACGGTACAGATACAACCATGCCGCTGTAATAGTCGTCTATAATCGGCGAAAACAGGGGCGTGCGCGTAAGCCCTGTAATTTTCTTCATCTCCTTCAAATGCTTGTGCTGCTGTGTCAGCGCATACTCTCTTCCCGCAGACAGCTCTCCCGGCCTGTCCGCACTCTCATAGGCCGCTATGGTCTTCTTACCGGCTCCGCTGTAGCCCGAAATGGCAAAGCTGCTCACCGGATAATCTGCTGAAAGAATCCCCCCTTTGATCAACGGGTATACAAGGGAAATAAAACCGGTGGCATAGCATCCCGGAACCGCGATCCGCTTCCCGCCCTGAATCGCGTTTCTATGCGCGTCAGACAATTCCGGAAAGCCGTAGGCCCACCCTTCCTCTGTCCGGTGCGCGGTCGATGCGTCAATGATTACCACATCCGCATTCCCGGCCAGCGCGGCGGATTCCCTGGCCGCCTCGTCAGGCAGACATAAAAAAGTGATATCCGATGCGTTTATAAGCTTCCTTCTTTCCTCCGGATCTTTTCTCAGTTCCGGGCTGATATGTAATAACTCAATATCGTCACGTTTCTGAAACCGTTCGTTGATTCTTAAGCCTGTCGTTCCTTCACTTCCGTCGATAAAAACTTTTGTCTTCATAATGATGCACTCCCTTTCTGATATCCCTAACATAGTACGCTTTATACTAATATTTGGCAACACTTTTCAGAATCATTTTCCACCTTTCATCCGGGCAACCGCCAGAAACAACGGCAGCGCATACCAGAAAAACAGCACATATCTGGGCAGATAGGTCGGCCCCAGAAGCACCGTCAGCCATATCAGGAACACAGGCAAAAAGGGGTACAAAAGCCCGTAGCGTCTGCTGTTTAACAGCCACGCAAACAAAAAAGCATAGATCCAGAACATGGCTCCCGGAGAAAACAGCCACGAAACGACCGGCACCTTCTCCTTCCAGACTTCCAAAGACAGCTTCCGGTACACCTCATCAAGCCATGGGATTTTACTTTCTCTTACGCCCGGCAGCTCCACCTCGTAGCCGAAATAGGAATTGTCTTTATAGGTAAAAGTAAAAACCGTATTGCCCCCATACACATTGATCACCGTATCGGGATACCAGAATCCGTATGAAGTCATCCACCACGCATTCAGATAAACCAGCGGCTTTTTCATGCCGGTGCGCAGCCAGAGTCCGGCATATCTCCCTTTGTCTTTCGCAAAGGCCCCATTGTCAAAGCGGTACTTAACCGGATCGGAAAGCCTTGGCGTGTACAGGGATAACGCCTCCTCGTCCAGAACCTCGTAGAGAATTTCCAGATCCTGCTCAGAAAATGCCTCCGGCGCATATTTGTAAGTCCTTGCAAGCTGCTGGATCGGCACGGTCAGAAGCTCCTGATACTCGGAATCATCCGCATGGAGCGCCATTTTCAGGCCTCCGTTTATGAGCAGACACCCTGCCACCGCACACGCTGACAAGATAAACAGCTGCGCGCGGTGGCCCTTTTTCAGGATAAGCAGCAGGGGAATCATCACCAGAAAGGCATAAAAACCGTTGTTTCTAAGAAGCATCATAGCCGCCCCGCTGCATACAAAAAGAAGGCGAAAGCCCCCTGACTCAAAAAACGTCTCCTCCGTTCCCATCTCCAAAAGACAGATCATAAGCAGAAGCAGCGCCAGCGTAAACAGCGCGTCCTTAGCCGAACACAGGGTAAACATCACCACCGTCGGAAACAGCCCCAGCCAGACCATGCCAATCAGCCTGAGGACAAGCGGCGTCCTTTTTTTTCGAAGATAGGAAAAAAGAAAGGTAAAGACGCCCGCCGCCACAGCCATCTGAAAAACCATATAGCAGGCGATGCCCGGATTATAAGAATCCGTCAGTTTGTGAACGGCGCAGATTATGCCGCCAAGCAAAAGCACATGCACAAGGGGATGATGGGTGGAAAATGTTCTTGTCGCCACCTGCACATACTCATCCTGCGCGTCATAGACGAAAAAGCCCGGATATACCGCCAGAAACACGGGCAGCCAGCACAGCAGCAGAAAAAGAAAAACCGCTGCGTCAGCCTGTGCATCTGTCACATGAAAAAGAGCCGTTATTTTTCGGGCTGCCTTCCCCGCGGAAGATGTGCCCCTGTGCTGCATCCCGTCCATAAGCCGCCACAAAAACAGCACAAGACCCGTGAAGATAACGGTACATGCCACCAGCAAAAGCCAGAGCGTCCCATCCTTTACATCCACGTTCTCCACACTGTCCAGCCGCCCGCCGAACAGAATTGCCACAGAAAACAGAAAGGAAAAAACGCCTGCAATCAGGCGGCTCCTGTTCCCGTTTCGTTTTTTACCGTTTCGCATCTCTCTCATCCACACACTCTCTGATTACATACTGGGGAGAATTGTTCATGGAAATATAAATCCGCCCGATGTACTCGCCGATCAGCCCAAGCATCAGGAGAATCAGCCCGCAAAAAAACACCGTCGCCGCCATGAGCGCGCTGAATCCCACCGGTACTGCCGGATTTAAAAACTTCTTAATCACCGTATAAATTCCATAGATAAATCCCCCGCAGGCGGAAACCACGCCGATCACCGTGGCAATCCGCAGCGGTTTTACGCTGAAAGCCGTGAATCCGTTAAACCACAGCCCCAAAAGCTTGCCCATGGTATAGCCTGATGTTCCGATCTCCCGCTCCCTGTGCGTCACGTCCACATTCGCAATTCTCTTTGTGGCGCGCAGCACCAGCCCGATCACATAGGGGTACGGGTTCTCATAGCGAACCAGTTCCTGTACGACAAACCGTTTCATAGCGAAATAGCTGGAAATATAAAGGGACTTCGGCTTGCCCAGCATGATTCGGGTCATCAGCTCGTTTACTCTGCTGCCAAAGTTACGGAAAAAGGAATGCTTCTTCTGCGTATATCTGGCATAAACCACGTCATAGCCTTCTTCCAGTCTGGCAAGCAGCTTTCCGGCCTCGTCTGCCGGCGTCTGGCCGTCGTCATCCAGACAGACCACCACATCCCCGCGCGCATGACGAAATCCCGCCATAAGCGCCGCGTGCTGTCCGAAATTTCTGGCCAGATTCACGCCGCAGATGTCCTCCCGCCCGGCGCACAGCCTGCGGATCGCCTCAAAGGTATCGTCCGGCGAAGCGTCATTGACAAGCACAATCTCATACGCATACCCGGATAATTCCTTCATCGCCGTATCAATCTCTTCCACCACCCTGCCGATCGTCTGCGCCGACCGGTAGCAGGGAATTACAAAGCTGACCAACTGCTTCATCCTTACCTCCATGTCAGAGGCGTTTCGCGCGCTCCCACGCGCCGCGCTCCGTCTCCATAAAGAAAACCTCTCTTTTCCCCTGTTCCAGACTGACGGTTTCCCGCCTGTCTTCTATCATCCAAAAGCCCGCTTTCTCATAGCTTTTCCATGCCCCCGTATTGCCCTCCACAAACCGCAGAAATATTTTTTTAAGCCCCAGTGTCTCAAAACCGTAAGCCAGCATCAGTCTGGCCGCCGCCGTGCCGTATCCTCTTCCCAGCGCCTCCTCCTCACCGATGAAAACGCCGTACTCGGCCGTTTTCGCCTCCCTGTCTATATCCCTCAGGTAAACGCTGCCGATTTCCCGATCCGCCACACATGACTTTTCTTTCGCGCCATTCTGCCTGCACATCTTTTCGGCGCCGTCGTCCGACTCTCTCAGATCTTCTCCCCTGGCCGACACACAAATGATAAACTGCGCCGCATGGCCGGGCTCCACCTGCTCACGAAGCCACGCCATATGCCCTTCCTGTGTGAAGGGTTTCTGGTAAATAAAATTTTTTCTCACAAAGTCCTGATTCCGCCATGTCACGATCTTCGCCGTATCTGCCGCTGTTATCGGCCGCAGATACACCTTTTCTGCATACATTCGTCTCTCCTTATCTGTCCCGCCCAATCACCTGATATACACCGTAATTTTCCCCTATCCTGTCGTATTCCCCGACATACACCTGCATACCGTTCTCCGCGTAGGGAACCCCGATCCATGTAATCCCCCGCAGACTTTTCTCCTCATCCGACATGAGAAAGGCCGCTTTCCCCGCTGCAAGCCCGTCCGCCGCTTCCTCTATGCCAAAGGCCGCCAGTTTTTTCCGGTACAGCGGGCTCTTACACATCCATCCCCCCGCTATATCATAATTTGCAAGGGCATTATCCCTGTACTCTAAAAGTTTCCCGGAAAAGGCCACCGTGGAATAGACGTCCTCGAAATAAAAGAGGTCCGGATGCGCCTTGCAGTAAGCGTCTATGGCCTCCCAATCCCTGTTGATCTCCTGCCGTCTTGCCTGATCGGCCTGCAGCGCCGGGAAACCCTTCCACAGGCCCCACACGCAGAGGAGAAAGAGAACCCCTGCCGCGCAGGAAAAAAGATACCGGGGCGCCTCCGAAAATGCCGCCTGCCGCAGCCGCCACAAAAACATCCCTGCCAGCAGACAAAACTCCACCAGATAAAGGGGGTGGGTAATCCGCTCCGGATCCCGTCCCCGCATTAAAACAAACATCCACAGGCCGCTTCTTACGAAAAGCAGCAAAACAAGCTGCCCTGCCGCGCCAGACAGATCGCGCATATGCCGCCGCGCCAGAAAAATAGCAGCCGCTATATTTATCCCGTACCCTGAAATCACCAGCATATTGTAGGGGGCGTCGCCGCCGTGAAAACTTCTGTAACGGTAATGCAGCAGCTTCTCTTTAAAAACCGCGCCCCAGTCCTTCGCGCCGCCTGCCTGCTCCTTCGCGCAGGCCGCCACGTCCGAGAGCATCTGCGCATCGATTCTCCCGTCAAGACCGAAATTATAGTTGTCAAGCAGAATCTGCGCACCGAAAGAAACGCCCGCTTTCTCTAAATTTCCATCCGTCAGCACTTCCGGATAAAAGTCGTAAATCGTTGTCCTGTCGTTAAAAAACTGCCGAAACTCCCGCCACTCCCCGCTGTAAGCAAGGCTGTCCGCCCCTGCGGAAATCCCCATGCCCGCAAGGAGAAGCAGAAGCAGTCCCACGTATTTTCGCAGGTTGTTTCTCTCAAAAACGGGCCTGTCCGCCCACCAGCAAAAAAGCCCCGCAAGCCCCAGAAACGGCAGGGTAAGAAGCGCCATTTCCGACCGCAGATGAAAGGCCAGCAAAAAAAGAAACAGAGCCGGCAGGCTTCTTCGCAGAAACACTTTCGGGGAGAGCTCTTTCGATTCCTTCCCCCAAAACGCGCCGCCTGGCATGGTCAGAAAAAGAAAAACCGCCGCCCCCACAAGCATACCGGAGGTAATCGTGTACTGAGTATTGACCATATGGGTCAGCCATATGCCCCACTGGAAACTCACAAGCATGAAAAGAAAGAACAACTTCCCCGCAAAACGCCTCCCTATGCCAGCGCTCTCTGCGCCGCCCTCCGGGACCGTCCGTTTTTTAACGTCAAACCGGTCTGCGAGTGTGCACAGCCTGACGCCAGTCAGAAAAAAGCAGCCAGACTGGCACAGGAACAAAAATGCCCCATACCACGGAAAAGAACCGTTTATCCGATAGCACAGCGCTATCAAAGCCCCCAGCGGATAGAGCGTCTGCATGTTGTGCCCGTCGGGCGTGCCGCTGTAGACTCCCGACATAATGTCACGCATCATCGTATCGTCGTTCATGTCGAAATAGAAGTCAAAGAAAAAGCCCATCAGGAGCGCACTGACCCCCACAAAGGCAAACGTCAATATGCAGTTTTCATATCCCCGTTTCTTACCCTGTTCCATGAAACACAAACTCCCGGCCGGTCAGGCCGATTTGTAAAACGCCATCACCTGCTCCGCAATATATGTTGTCTCGTCCGCCGTCAGCTTATAAAACAGCGGAAGACGCATAAGCCTCTCGCTCTCCTTCGTCGTGTACTTGTCCTCTCCGTGAAAACGGCCAAACTTAATGCCCGCAGGCGCCGAATGCAGCGGTACATAATGGGATGTGGCATAAATCCCTTTTTCCTTCAAAAAGCCATCCAGTCTCGTCCGCTCCTCCAGGTCCTTCGTCTTTATATAGAACATATGCGCATTGTGCTCACAATGCGCCGGAATATACGGCAGCCCGATTCTGCCTGACTCCGCAAGCGGCGTAAGCAGCTCCCAATACTGGTTCCATCTGTCCATTCTCGCCTGCGTGATCTCCTCCGCAAGCTCTAACTGTGCGTACAGGTAAGCCGCATTCATATCGCTTGGCAGATAAGAAGAGCCCTGATTCTGCCAGCGGTATTTGTCCACCTGCCCCCTGAAATACTTACT
Source organism: uncultured Lachnospiraceae bacterium (assembly GCA_949051815.1). Classification (GTDB taxonomy): domain Bacteria; phylum Bacillota; class Clostridia; order Lachnospirales; family Lachnospiraceae; genus UBA3282. Next base: position 18,715 of record CARQVR010000002.1, on the reverse strand, counting down.
CCGATCCGTTCCCTTTTCCCTGTAAATTTCCGCATCCTCAATATATTTTTCATCCCGGATCAGCAGCGCGCCGCCCTCTCCCATGCTGAGGTTTTTCGTCTCGTGAAAGCTAAAGCACCCGAACTCACCGAAAGTTCCCAAAGGCTTTCCCTTATAGGATGCCATAATGCCCTGTGCCGCATCCTCCACCACCATCAAGTGATGTCTCTTCGCGATATCCATAATGGCGTCCATCTCACACCCGACACCCGCATAGTGTACGGGCGCAATCACTTTTGTGCGCTCCGTAACGGCATCCTCAATCAGTTTTTCATCTATGTTCATGGTGTCTGGCCTGATATCCACAAACACCACCCTGGCTCCCCGCAGCACAAACGCATCCGCAGTCGAAACAAACGTGTAGGAGGGCAGAATCACCTCGTCCTCCGGCCCGATCTGCGCCAAAAGCGCCGCCAGCTCTGTGGCGTGCGTACAGGAGGTGGTGAGCAGGCATTTTGCCGTGCCGGTCTGCGCCTCTATCCACTCGCTGCACTTCTTCGTAAAAGGACCGTCGCCGCAAATCTTCTGGTTCTCTACTGCCTCTTTCATATACTCTAATTCTTTCCCCGTGAAGGGTGGTACGTTGAAGTTTATCATGGTTTTTCCACTCCTTTCCCATTAACCATTCTATCCGATGTCAATACCCGGATTTCCCGCAGAAACCAGGCAATCTTTTTATTTACATTCGATACAAGTCTATCATAACGCAATAATCTTCTCAATGTATCTATAATTATAGCCGTTGCCAGAGAGCAGCCCAAAAGCACACCATAGATCAGATAATCCCTGCGAAAAGAATAAATAAAATCCTTGTAAAAATACATATATATAAAAGTATGTGTCATAAACATGGTTGCACTGTATTTTCCAATACATCTAAGCAGCGTTGATATGACAGGCACTTTAGAGAGATACATCATAACAATTGCAGCATAAACTGCCCCTATCCAGTACATAACCATATCTGAATCTCTGCTTTTCGCAACAATACTGTACGAACAGACAAGTCCGAAAAGGCATGCCGCCATAATACTCCCTCTCCATAAAAAATTGACTTTTTTATGTACGATCATCACCATTCTTGCAAAAATATCTTCATAAGCAAACAAAACTCCAAGGACTGCAATGCCCACTAAAGAATCATCAATAACAAACATGACAAGCGGAAACAAAAAAAATCTGACCTTCCGATACAGCATAAAAATCGCCGGAAGCGAACCAACCAAAAGAATTGCATAGGAAAAATACCACCATGTAACATTCATCATAGGCGTTCCAAGCAAGTCTGCAAATCCCAATGCATCAAACACCATATACAAAGGATGGAACACTCCTGCTGCATCCCTGTAAACATCCCTGACAGACTGCACGACAACAAGCCGCTTGTAAGTCACTGCAATAACATACACAAAAAGGCAGGACGCACTAATCTTAACCAATCTGTTTACACAAATTTCCAGATACTCGCGGATACTGCCAGAACACGCCATCATCTGACATGTTACCCCATAAGCCGTAATAAACGCGAAACCGCTCAGACATAACCTGGCATAAGGAACAAGTACAGTAAACATATCCGTTCGGCCAGTGGAAAGTATAATTCCCTGTTCTGCCACAGCATCCCCATAAAATACATGATGAAACAGGAGCATCATGATCATAACTCCCTTTAGCATCAGGGAATGATCTTTTGTAAAACTGTTTTCTTTCATTAGTATCTCTCCGTCTTCTTAGACATCCTACCATATCTGCATCGATTTTACACTCATTTCTTTCAGCATTTCAAAAAACGCCTCCTAATTCATATAAACCACATACCGCGCGTTCCCGAAACGTTCCGTATAGCCGTGATCTCCGACGAAATCCCACAAGATCCGCAGTTTTTCATCCCCGGCCATCTTCTCCATATCCACACCGAACCAGTTTATGGCCTCGCTGTCATCACTCCAGTATGCCGCCACGGCAGAGGACACGATAATTACCGGCAGTTCCTTCCCTTCCTTCCTTTCCGTTTCCAGCGCCGCCAGATCCCGCGTATACTCAGCCATGCGGTAGGAATCCAGATCGGGCCAGCCCGTAGAAAGCGCAGGCGGCATATCCAGCAGATAATGAAGCCCGGGCAGTTCTCCGTAAGTAATTGCCTCTCTGCCCGCCAGTCCTTCCTCCTTTACGAAAACGGACAGTTCCTCCAAAAGCGCGCCATTTTCCATATTCGTGTAAACACCCGCCGCCTTCTGCGGCAGCTCTGCGCGCATGTCACGGGGCTCACCATAAATGCCGTCCTGAAAAACGAAGCAGGCATGGGAGCCGATGCTCTGAATCAGAAGAAAAACCAGCAGGCCGCAAAACGGCATCGCCCACAAAAATCCAGAACCGGACGCGCCTGTGTACCACGTCTGCCCTGCGGCCGCCCCGCGTTTCTCCCGTCGGCGCACATACCAGCTCTGCGCCATCCACAGCAAAAACGGCGCCGCCACAAACAAATTATTGATGATCGGGTACAGATCATTGTTGCTGCCAAGCGGCGTCAGAAAGATCTGCAAAAGTACAAACGCCGCCATGATCTTCTGCTCCGTGCACACTTTTTTTCCCGCCAGACAATATACTGCTGCCGCGGCCGTCACCAAAACCAGCAGGACCGCCGGATAATAAATACTGCCGTTGCCGTACTGATAATACCTGAAATGAAACATTCCCCTGCCCCAGTAAAAACGCAGCAGAACCGCCAGAAGCAGAGCATACGCGGTCTTTATCATGACACCACTTATTTTATACGCAGACATGCCTGTCGAAAGATGATCTGTCTGTCCTTCTGTCCGTGTGTCAGAGCGCGTTTCTCCCTGCCGTCCGGTGTTCTTCCCCGGTCCGTACAGCCGCTCCCGCACCCAGAACGCCACGCCCGCTGCCGCCACGCACACACCTGCGAACGCCAGCCAGTACAGCCCCTTTATATAGTCTCCAAACATACCGGTCAGCATAGATGACGGCTTATAATCTACTGCCTGCTCCGTCATGGCAAACATGGTCTGCACCATACCGGGATAGGCCGCTGCACCGTATCTGACACAAATTGCCGCCAGGGGCACGCCAAAGCCGACAACATACCCCAGAAGACACCAGCATGTTGTCTCCGCAAGTTCCCGCCATGGAAGCGGCCGCCTCACATTCTCCCGTTTGGCGCCAGGTACACCCGCACCGCCCACATCCGGCGTAAGGCCACTTTCATGACTCTCCGCCTTCTTTCCGACTCCCTGCCTGCCGGAGAGCGCAATCCCGTACCACACCGCCAAAATAAAAGCTGCCTGCACCACATTCGGCATCCGCACCGCCACGTTGGCTCCAAGGCAGACACCAGCCGCCGCAAAGCACAGCCGTCCTCTTTTGTCACGCGCCGTCTTTTTATCTCCCCGTAAGACGCGCTCATCCCCTTCCTCACACGGACTGTCTGCCGAAGCCGGTCCGGCCCCATTCCTCTCCGTCAGCCCTCTGTAAAGGAGCAGAATCGCAGCCGTCATCAGAAAATACGTCAGATAATTGTACAGAATCGTGGACGGACACCAGCAAAGCCCAAGCGCAAGAAATTCCCCGAAAAATAAAAGCGGCGCGGCTATTCGTTTTCGCAGTCCGAAATAGACCAAAAGCGCCGTCGCCGACTGCACAAGCGTGGTGTAACACTTCATGCCAAGCAGCGTTTCCCCGAAGGGAAGGTGCATAAAGAGCCACCCCGCCGCATTGGAGAGAAAAGTCGCCACCATCCATGTCCCGTCCATGGAACCAAAATACTGAAAATTCGTCAGACTGTATGTCGAATCCGCCACATCCAGTCCCTGATTGATGATAAGAAACGGATAAAACAGGAGAATCGCCGGAAACAGCCAGCTCTCTATGAAATTACGGTATCTCTGATATTTTCCCACGATTTCACTCCTCCAAAACGCCATGATCCGGTAACATGCCATTCGTTAAAATCCGACTGCCCGCCCTCTTCCGGACTCCTCAACGCGTTCCCCCAAAGACCGCTGCCTTCACCCGCGCAAACACCCATAGCCGCACAAAATCCACCGCCGTTCCGGCCACATACACGGCCAGTATGCACAAAATCATATGGGGAACAAAGAGAAAACTTTCCGCCACCTTCTCCACGCCAAGCCACTTCATCCACTCATACCGTACCAGCACATGCTCGTGCAACAGGTATACCCCGAACGTGCAGGGCGCAAATCTTCTCACCCCATCCGCAAAACGCCCTTCCCGCACGCGCATATTTTTAAACACATAGAAAAGGGAAACCGAGCCTGCAAGGCATAGCAGATGATTATAAGAATAGAGCATATCCGCATAGTAGATGAAAGCGCTCCGCCCGCCTGCGCCAAGGGTATTGGAAAAAAGGGCGAGAATCCAGATCCAAAGACAAAAGGCCACATACCCCGCCACCGCATGAGACTGCTTTTCCAGCCATTTTATGCCGTATTTCCTTATATAGCCCGCCACCAGAAACAGGCAGAGAAACCACCCGAAATCATAACCGTAACGGTCCGTGACAAGACACACGGGAAGAATGGTCTTTTCCAGAGAAAAGAACGCAAGCAGAAGCACAATCACAGTCTCCAGCTTACGTCTGCTCATTTCTTCCATGCCCGCCGCCAGAAACGGCGCAAACAGATACATCAGAAGATAGGCCGTCGCAAACCAATAATGCTCCATACCAAACGGAAACACAAAGCCGAGCCAGTCATAGACGCCGGCCTGCGAAACGGCCGAAGCACCTATTGCCAAAAGAAAAACGGGAATCAGCACGGAATAAAAAAGAACCTGACCAACCAGTGTCCCTATTCGTCCCGGCTTCCATCCCGATTCCGTCAAAAAATACCCGGAGAGCAGTACATAACAGTTTACCGCCACAATACAGAATGCCTCGATCAGCCACGCCAAAACGCCGACAGGATTCTCCTTCGCGGCGAAGGGAAACGGCACAGCGACCCCGCCCTTCACCAGATAGTGAAGCGAGATAATCATAAGCATCGCCACGATACGCAGCAGCTCGAAACCAGCCTGTCTTTTGCTTCCCAATCCCATACGCCCCGCCTTTTCTTCTCCCAATCCCTTTCCCTCTTGCCGCGCCCGCCTTGCACGCGGTAAATGCGCGTCAATCCGCCTTTTTTGCTGTGTCCTTAAATATCCAGATCTTACTCAGCACATAGTTTGCCAGAATCACAAGCACCTGACAGACCAGCTTGGAAATCTTGTCGTTGATGGCACAAAGATCCACCATCACATACATCAGTCCAAGCTCCAGCACCTCCGTGGCCACCCTCGCGCCGATAAAGGAGACAAACTCCCGCACCACAGAAGCCGCCGCCTTATTTTTACTTTTAAATACAAAGGTTCTGTTCGTCCAGTAGGCAAACACCACCGTCAACACCCACGACAGCCCCGTGGCCGCCATATAGTGCATAGCGATGGTATCCGAAAATATAAAGTAAAGAAAATAATTCAGAACAAAAGCCAGAAATCCGAAGATCAGATAATTAATCCCCTCCTCGTGCTTCTTATACATTCCCCATCCGAAATCCCATAATTTTTTCATACGTTTTCTCCCTTATCTCTCGCCGGAAATTTTCCTGGGGATAATTTCCCTCTTTACTCTTTCTCCCGCTCTTATCTCTCGCGGGAAATTTTTCCGGGGATAATTTCCCTCTCAGTCTTCCCACTCTCGTTATCGTTCGCGGGAAATTTTCCCCGCTGCTACACGATACACCATATCACATTTCTCAATGGTCTGCAGTCTGTGCGCGATAATCACCAGCGTCTTTCTCCCGTGCAGTCTGTTAATGGAATCCATAATCGCTGCCTCCGTCTCATTGTCCAGCGCGGAAGTCGCCTCATCCAGCACAAGCACCTCCGGATCCTCATAGAGCGCTCTGGCAATGCTGATTCGCTGCCTCTGCCCGCCCGAAATGCGGATGCCGCGCTCACCGATTCCCGTTTCCACGCCCTCCGGCAGACTCCTTACAAAATCATCCAGCGCCGCTTCTTTCAAGGCACGCCAGACCTTCTCATCGTCGATCTCCTCCTCCGGCACGCCGAAAGCCACATTCTTGCGAATGGAATCGTCTATCATAAATATTGTCTGGGGAATATAGCCTATATTTTTCAGCCATGCCGCATAATGACCGCTTACGTCCGTTCCGTCCGCCAGAATCCGGCCGCTCTCCATCTGCAATAACCCCAAAAGAATGTCCACAATCGTCGTCTTGCCCGCACCCGTGACGCCCACGATGCCCACGGAAGATCCAATCGGAATCTCCATATCCGCATGGTCAAAAATATGGGTCTCCGTATTCGGATATTTATAGGTGATATCCTCCAGCCGGATCATCTTTTCCAGCGGCAGCTTTTCCACGCTCTGCCTTTGCTTATACGCTTCCGCATCGTAAGTCACGCTGCCGTCGTGAATCTCTTCCTGCAAATTATCGCTGACTCCCATAAAGAAAGGCTCGAAATAGGAGATCGAAGTCTGATAGTTATTGATGCGGTTCACGCTCGGAAGCAGACGCATGGCCGCCGCCGCCAGAGCCGATAACTGCGGCAGAAGCTCTTTCATCTGCGTCCCCTGCCCGATAGACAGCACAAAATAGCCAACCATGCCCGCAATGCACACCGTCTCGATCAAAAGTCTGGGGGTCGCGTTAAAGAGATTATATTTCTGTACGGAGCTGACATAACCCGCCCCGCATTTTGCATACTCGTTGATAAAGTAGTTTTCCTTACAGCCGATCTTGATTTCCTTAATTCCCATCACCGACTGCTCGATCCATTTATACAGCCCGCTGTAATAATCCTGATTGTCCTGCCCAGCCTTTATCATAATGGGCTTTAACACCTTTTTAATCACAAACAGAAGCGCCACCATAAGCGCCGCCACCGTCACAATCATCATCGCGTCGGAATAGAGAAAAAGCGCTGTCACCAGACAGACAAATACAATGCACTCACTGAAAAGCTGCAGGCAGCTTAAAATCAGGCCGTACATATTGTTGACGTCAGATGTGATATTGCGCTGGATGACAGATGTATCCGCATTCAGATAATACTCATAAGGACGCTGCATGAAATTGATCATCATGCGCCTCGAAGTGGCAAACTGGTTCGTGTAGACAAACTTAAGCTGCGCCTTCTGTTGAAAAAAAAGGTAAATGTTTTTGATTACCGTCATTCCCACAAAAGAAAGCAGCAAAAACATGGCAAACTGAGCGGTACTCTCCATCCCAAACGTCTCGTAAACCGAGGAGAGAAGGCTGCTCTCAGAGATTGCCTCCGGGTCCATCACCACGGTCACAATGGGCACCAGCATGGAAACGCCAAGGCTCTCCAGCACGCCGCCAATCAGCATCATAACGATAAGCGCTGCCATAGCGCGCTTCTGCCTGCCATCCAGCAGGACATTCATTTTCCTTAAAATCTTTCCCATTGTCAGGTTCCTTCTAAAAGCGGACGGCCATTTTTCCCGCGCCCGTATTGATCCGCCGGGCCTTACACCCAAAACGCTCCTCCAGCCCGGAACATCCACCCGGTTTAACTTCCATCGAGTATACCACAAGTACACACACAGCGCAAATTTCGCTGTTTTCTTCGTAACAGTTCAGCCTTGCACTATTCCGCAGAACATACACTTTTCCCATTCAGATTTCCTCATTCTGCCGATGCAGCTTCGGGTCTTCGTACTGGTCCATAAAATCTTCACCCAGATAGACAATCTCCTCGGCAAACCGTATGTTTCGCACCACCGTAAAGACAGAAATGACCCTGCGAAAAGTCAGCCCTTCAATATAATTCAACACTTCCATCGGAAATTTCCGGTCGAGCACAATATGCTCCGAAAATTTTTCTTCATAGTTCAAAAGATCTCTGGGATGCGGTTTAATCAGGATCACGGACTCTGCTCCCTCTATTTGACCATGCAGGTCAATACAATCCCGGAAGATCTTCTCGCGCACATTAAGCTCACACAGCGGTTCCGTCAAAAGAAGCACGTTGTCCTTTCCCGTAGCCAGTTTTTCCTCTATTTCACCGATATTGGCGATAAACAGCCGCACCAGAAGCGCCTTATCCTCCTTCGTGAGCGCGTCCGCCAGTTCCTGTCTGGACTGTTCGATATATTTGGGGCAGGGATAGGGCAGAACGGAAATATCGTTGACCTCCATATCCAGACAGTATTTCCCCCATCCGTTTTGAATGAAAATGAGATTCAAGGAAGCGAGAAACGCTTTCAGCTTAAAATGTCCTCTGTTGTCGTAGCGGGCGGTATCATAAGTGCTGATGCAGTCCAGTCCGTCCTCCAGCGCATGATAATGTATTTTTTTGTAACTTAAATAATAACCGATCGGGTCGGAATCGCAGAACACGTAAATATCCTTATACACTTTAAAGTCAACCGGCACATAAGGCTCCTGCGCCCTGCCAAGAAGCTTCGTATAACGGACGCGGGCCAGTAAATTCAAGAGCAGATTTCCCCTGTCCACATGGTATTTCATAATCTCCGGAAAATTGACGTCCTCCTTCTCCCCGAACATATACACCGCCTCAAAGAGTCCGCAGGCCAAAGCCCGCTCCTTTAAATCCCCGAAATCATTGGACATGGTGCTCATCACAAGGGTGGCTCTACCCCGTTTTTCCCGTTCCAGATTCAGTTCCTTTAAACATGCCACATACACATGATAATAGGTGTGGCAGACGTAAATCCTATCTTTCATCATCGTTCACGTTCCAAGACCTCTCCATTGTATTCCTCCGAAAAAGCACCCGTCTGCCGGATGTTTCGCAGGCGAAAACATCATCCATCAACACGATATCTCCACATTCACCTGCGCCAATATCTGCTTTCCAAGCTCCATGGCTTCCTCCGGCGTCTCCCCCGTGGTAATCACATGTCCCAGCCTGTCATTGCTAGACCTCGTTCCCTGCACAGCGTCTCCGAGCTTTTTATAAATACGGATTTCCTCCACACCTTTCTGTTCATGAAGCCCATCCGGCACGGTGATCCGGATAATCGCGCCCTCCTGTCCGGTATGCAGAAAATGAATCGCCGCGCTGCGGTTCCATTTCGGGGTCAGATCAGGCTTCTCCCCTGTCGCCAGAAGCACCGATGCCCCAACCATATCAATGCCCGTCGAAAGCGGCACCAGTCTGGACGTAATAAAATCGCCGCCAAGCCTCGCCGCCAGCTCCACAATCTTCGGCCCGTCCTCCGTCACCTTGATCTCCACATGGGCGGGCGCATTCTCGATGCCGATTGCCCTGACTGCCTGCGCCGCCACACACCGTATCTGCTCCTGCATTTGCTGATCCAGTCTGCTCGGCTCACAATGCGCCAGCTCTACAAAATAGGGCGGCGGTGTGATAAACTTGTCCGTGATCGCAAGGATATGAGGTTCGCCCTCCATCACCATGATTTCCACACTGACCTCCTGGCCGTGCATATACTCCTCCACCATCACGGTGCCGTTTCGGGAATTTCCCAGACTGTACCGGTATGTTCTGTTTTTTATCTCATGAAAGGCCTTAAGATATGCCGCGTAACGTTCTAATTGTTCTCCGGGAAGCGGCTTTTCCTCCGAAAACTCCACCGGTATTTCATTACGGCTCTGCGGTTCGTCCTTTCCCCCATGAGATACTGCGCCACGGCTCTTAGCATCCAAAAGCGATACATCAAGTCTCCGGGCATCTATCTGCACCACGCCCCGGCTCCCCGCATTGTCCGCAGGCTTCACGATACAGTTCCCAGCCAGCTTATCCACCGCCTCCGAAAAGGAATCATAGTCTGTGGCCGCATAGTATTCCGGTATCGGCACGCCGCATTCCTTTAAGCGGTCTCTCATTTTACTTTTTATGGTGGCGCAGAGTGCGTTCTCGTAAGACAGATCCGGCCGTTTTCCCAGTTTTTCATTGACATATGCCGCTGTCCGCACGGGACCGTCGCTGGTGGAAGTCATCACCACATCCGGCTGATAAATAAGCGCCTGCCGGTAAACCTCCTCCTGATCCAGCGTGCTCACCACCAGCTTCACATCCGCCAATGCAAATCCCACCGCGTTTTCGTCATAATCCACCAGAATGACCTGATAGCCCAATTCCTTCGCCTTCTTTATGGCGGGAACCTGCAGTGCGCTCGCGCCCAAAATCATGATCTTTTTCTGTTTTTCTTCCACTTTGCTTTTCTCCATCGCCACGCTGCGCTTACTCTATATACTTCCAGTCCATCGGCGTCCCCCGTGAAATATCGCAGCGCGCCTTTTTACCCAGCACTTCTTCATAATGCACAGGCGCCATACCGAATGCCGGACGTATGGAGCGCAGGTTTTCCGGTGTAAAAATCTCCCCCGCCTTCATATCCTGCGTCACAAAGAGGGACCGTCCCTCCTCCCTGCTTCTCTCCTGCTTTTCCGTCAGACGGTAAGTCACCTTCCCCAGCGCCTTCTCCACAATGCGGATTTCATCCACCATCTTTTTGAACTCCGCCGGTTCCATGGAAAAAGCCCCATCCGGCCCGCCGTCGGCACGGGAGAGCGTGAAATGTTTTTCCACCATGCACGCGCCCAGCGCCACCGAAGCCACCGCCACGGCGGACCCCATGCTGTGATCGGAAAGTCCCGTCAGACAGTCAAAAGTCCCGGCCATGTGGGGAATCAGTTTGATGTTCATATCCTCATAGGGCGTCGGATAAGTGGCCGTACATTTCAAGAGTATAATCTGCTCATTCCCCTCTTCCCTGCACGTTCTCACCGCCCTCTCAATGTCACCCATATGCGCAAGTCCCGTAGCTATAATCACAGGTTTTCCCTGCCTTGCAACCTTGCGGAGCAGGGGAATATCCCAGATTTCCGGAGAAGCGATCTTATAGGCAGGCATCTTTATCTCTTCCATAAAGTCCACCGCCGTGAAGTCAAACGGCGAAGAAAAGCAGTCCATGCCCAAATCGTTAGCAAGTTTCATCAGTTTCGGCTGCCACTCCCAAGGCGTGTACGCCTTCTGAAACAGCTCAAAACAGGTCATACCATCCCAGATCGTCCCCTGCCTGATCTGAAAATATTCGTTGTCACAGTCCAGCGTGATGGTATCTGCCGTGTAAGTCTGCAGCTTCACCGCATCCGCCCCGGCCTCTTTCGCGGCCCGGATAATTGCCTCGGCCCTGTCGTAGTCCTGCAGATGGTTAGCCGACATTTCCGCTACAATGTAAGTCGGCTCACCCTCCCCGATGAATCGATTCCCTATCTGTATTTTCTCCTGTCCCATTTTCCCTCTCTCTCTGCCGATAGGCCCCTGCATGTACCGGCGTGATCTCTATTCCTTCCCGATACCGTTTTACAACCGCGCCCTGCGTATAACACACGACATCAGGCATAAAACCACACCGCCGTCTGCCGCAATGCTTTTCCTACTGCCCGCCTCTCTCCCGCATCATCCGGAATTTTATCTCCGCCAGTTCCAGATCCGACGGATTGTCGATATCCTGCACCTCCGTCTCCGGCACGATAATGGGCAGATATCCGTCCGGCAGATCCCCACCGCAGGCCAGATACCGCTCCACATGATAGCAGTAAAACTGCCCGCTGTCATGATAGACCGGCTCCAGATCCTGTGACCGTTTCATGGCATTTTCCGGATAGCAGTAAACAAGTTTTCCATCCCGGATCGCCATGCCCCGCTGAGGCGGAAAGGAATAGCGGACCACCGGCATCACCCCGGACGCGTCCCGCTCCATCAAAAGTTTCATGGCCTCCTTAAGCTTGTCTGCCGTCACAAAGGGCGCCGTCGGATAAATACAGGCCATGTAAGCAAACCGTTCTCCCCGCTCCTCATAAGTCCGGAGCACTTCCATGAGCACATCGTCCGTGGTTGCAAAATCTCCCGAAGTCTCCTCACTTCTCATAAAAGGAACTGCCGCCCCCGCGTCCCGCGCAATCCGCGCAATCTCCTCATCGTCCGTGGAAACCATGACCTCGCGGAACATCCCCGACTGAATCGCCGCTTCAATCCCGTAAACTAACATCGGCTTCCCCATAAACTCTCTGATATTTTTCCCGGGAATGCGCTTGCTGCCGCCTCTGGCGGTGATGACTGCAATCGCGTTACACTCTGTACCCATCTCTATTCTCCCTTTCTTTTCCTATTTCCAATACAATGAAAGTTTTTCCTTTGCCCCATCCTCAGATAAAGAATATTTCGCCGCAAGCGCCGCTGCCACCTGCGCCTTGGTTTGGCCAGCTTCCTGCAGGGCCTCCACCATACAGCAAATCCCCTGTTCTATTCCCTGCTTCTTTCCAATTTCCATGCCTTCTCTGATGCCTTCTTCGCGGCCCTCACTTTTCAAGGTTCTCTCATACTTCTCCACGTCAAACTCTTCCAGCAGCATACCAAGCACCTCCGCGCGGTTTTCCTTCAAAACCTTCTCCAAAATCCCGTTCTCTATACAATAATCCACTGCATCTGCCAGCGCCGTTTCCATACCTCTCTTTTCTGTACCATGCTTCCTCCTTCCCGTGTTCCGGCAGAAAAGAAAGCATGTCTCCCACAAATGCACGTTTCAGTTTCTGCCGTATCTTCTGTTGTCAGTATATAAGAAAAATTCGACAGAAACTGTCCTGAACGTGCGGAATGCACATCTGTTAGAATTTCTCCGATGGATTTATTGTATAGAATTATGTTGCAAATGTCAATGGAACTTACGAACGAAATACCGTCAATGTCGCGTCTGCCGCACAATTTTACTTGTGGGGCAGACTGGCGGCACACGGTAACCCATATATTTTCACAGCCTCATCAGCTCCCCCGCGATCCGTTCCGCCCCCAGACCGTCCGTCACCCGCGCAAGCCTGCCCGCCATGCGTTCTCTCAGTGCAGCGTCAGACACAAGTCTTTTCAATCCCTCGCAGACCGCTCCGATACAGGCCTCTCTGTCCTGCCTGATATCCCCGGCGAAGAGCATCCGCTCTTCCTCCTCAAAAAACTCCCTGTCATAGCGCTGGTTGTCCGCCGACTGGAAAAATACGGTGGGAACCTGCATGGCGCACAGCTCAAACAGCATCGTCCCCGCCGCGGAAACCGCCGCGTCACAGTCCGCCATCAACCCTGCCATATCAAGACAGGGCCGGTAAACTTTCACATTTTCACAGGTCTTTGCAAACGCCTCAATGGCATCGCCCTGCGGATGGTACGCACCCACCACCACATGAAAAACAACTGTTTTCAGCTCCTGCATCTGCACCGCCCGCTGTAAAATACCGGAAATGGCATTTTCCGCATCCCCGCCGCCGCTGGCAAGAAGCACGGAAAAATGCGTTTTCTCCTCCTGCGCATCCCCGATCCTGGTCATGCCAAACTCCTCCCGCAAAGGCACATAATCCGTCCCCAGAAGCAGCTTTGCCTTACCGTCATAAGTCTCCGCATAGGGAAAACGGGTGTGATACGCATTATAATTAATCAGCGCGTCCACGGGATAAACCTGCTCAAAGCAATCATCTATACAAGCCAGCTTCACAAACGCCCGAAGTTCCTCAAAATAAGCGGGCTGCGCCTGATAAGAGTCCACCAGAAGCGTTTTGATTCCTGCCAGTTTCAGAACTTCACGCAGCACCGGCAGCTCCTCCTCCATACGATCCCACCGCGTATGCAGGCAGACATGTTCCATCCCCGCCTGATCGAGCATGTCATCCGCCTGTCCGTCCGCCGTGATAAACAATACCTGACCACCCGTTTTTATAATCTGCTGCGCTATGGTAATGCATCGCATTATATGCCCCGTAGCCACCGTCTCGTTGGCGTCCGCGCGAATACCGATTACAGGCTGTTCTTCATACAGGGCAAGCGTCTCAGCCACCTGCTCCATCTGCACCGGACCGTAACGCTGATCGATTGGCAGCGCCAGCATATGCTCAAAAATATACGTCTCGTTCCCTCCCAGCGCTTCCCTGTTCTCCTCTCCCACCGGCCACAATACCGGAGCATAAACACCGTGTCGGTCCAGAAACCGCTGTAAGCTGTCCCGCTCCTTCGCATAAACCGGCAGGTACAGAGGCGCCTGCGCCTCTCCTCTGAGAAGCACCGGCCAGAGCCTTTTCATGCCGCATATGCGGTCATACAGCGCATCGTAGTTTTCCGCCCTTTGCCGGCGCGCCTCCTCCTCGTTCACCCTGGAAAGAATCTCCGCAGATATATGAGAAATGCGCCTTACACCCTGATAGCAGTCAAGTTCATTCTCCAGCGCACGGTTTCGTTTGAGATACGCCGCCTTGCCAGACAGCCATCCCGCTGTCAGCGCGCCGCCCAGCCTTCGCTCCTTTTCCCGCAGATACTCCCATTTCCGGACAAGGGGAGCCAGCCTCTCTCTGCCATACGCCTCCCCTGACTCCGCCACATCCTCCGCCAAAACCAGATCGGAAGCCACAAACCCGCCGTCGGGAACCGCATACCATTTCCGCAGGCTTCCTACCACAAAATCGGCGTCCTTACCCGCCTGATCCAGATAATAGGACTGTGTCACATCCTCCATCACCAGAATGCCTCTTTTTCTGAGGGCGGCAAGCTGCCCGCGCAGTCCCGCACAGGTATCCGCCCCGTAATAGGGGTGGATGAAAATAAGACCGGCATCATGCGCAAACGCCAGACGAAACAGCTCCTCTCCGGCCGTCTCCAAATCCCTGTTCACCGGATAGAAAACCAGCTTCCAGCCCCTGTGCCGGAAGGGCAGGAAAACACAGTCGCACATATAGGCCGGCATCAGACAGCATTTCGACACATCCGGCTTTTCCCGTTCCAGACTGATCAGCGCAAGCTCAATTGCCTCCCTGCCCGAAGCCGTAAAGCAGATTTCCTTTTTTCCGTACTGATCCGTCCGGGCAAGATGAAGCGCGCCCGTTTCCCCGTCCGTTTTCACCGCAACAGGATTTATTTCAAAGATACTTCCGATTTCCATAAGCATTCCTCCGCCCGATGCACGTTTCCCTTATCGTGTTCACCCGTGTCTCTTCCTGAAGTGCCGATACGCCCACAACAGCTTATAATATACCATAAACCACAGCGTCGATTTCATCTGCATACGAATCAGTTTTTTCTCTTCCTCATGGGTCCGTTCGAGATAGTAAGGGTTTTCCTGAAAATCCGGAAAACGGCAGCGCATCTCCTCCCCCAGCTTCTTTACAAACCGGTACTTTGTCCGCTTTACACCAGCCATATAAGTAAACAGCGTATTCACATAAAAAAGCAGGGTAAAGCTGTACTCCAGTTCCGGCCGGTACTTATCCAGAAAATCATGCCGCACGGCCTCCTTTAACATCAGCCTGCCGGCCTCGCAGCGGTCCTCACACCGCTTCTCCGAAATGGTATGCACGGTGGAAGATTCATGCTGATAATAATAATACAGCGGTTCCCCGATATACTCGAAATGTCTGGCCAGCACCAGATAAGAATTTCCAAGGGCATTGTCCTCATAAAAGATATGCTCCGGGAACCAGAGTGCATGATCCACGATCATGGAGCGGCGGAATATCTTTACCACAAGGCTGCCGCCGTCCAGAATCAGGCTCCGCCTCTTCTCATCATCAAGAACCCCCGCCTGACTGCTCTTATTGTTATGCACCACCTGCCCCACTTTCATGGAATGTTCCGAAGTCAGACAATAGTCGCATCCCACAAGATCGGCTCCCGTGCTTTCCGCCCGTCCGATCAGACGTTCGTACATGTCGGGCGTAATCCAGTCGTCGCTGTCGATAAACCCGATCCACTCTCCCTGCGCCCTCTTTAAGCCCTCATTTTTCGCACCGCCCTGATGTTTATTCTCTTCCAGATGCAGCGCACGGAACTTATCGGGAAAACGTTTCTCGTAGCTTTTCAGTATCTCCCACGACTCATCGGTGGAGCAGTCGTCCACCGCAATGATTTCATAGTCTCCGACGGTCTGCGCCACAAGCGAATCCAGACAATATTCCAGTTTTTTGTCCGCCGCCATATTGTAGACCGGCACAATGATACTAAGTTTCATCCGCTTCTGTCAGCTCCTCCCACAACATAATCCACCCGCACGGAGAATACTTTTTATGCATTCTCCCGCGCAAAACTCAGTGCTCCCCGGCGTCCTCTCCAATGGCGGCACGTCTTTTAGAAGCACGTTTCACGAAACAGTACAAAACCGTAAGCGCGGAAATCACATCCGCAGCGACAAATCCCCATACCGGCCCGTAGCGCACATAAATCCGATGCTCCGCGCCGTCTCCTTTTGTATAAAACCGCATCCGTCCGCCGTCACCCCGCTCGATCTTCACGGGCTGCCCAAGCTCATCCTGCGCCCGGTATCCGAGATAGTTCTGCATGGGCAGCTCCAGATACGCCTCAGAGGAAACCGCCGTGTAGGAAACAGCCGCCTTCGTCCCCTCCTTTTTATAGTCACGCACGGACACATCGCCGATATCCGACAAAACCACACTGGTGGTCAGTTTGTCATCCGTGGCATCCATCAGCCGCCATTCATGGGGATAAAACAGACCCACGCTTGTGCCCAGCTTCGTCTCATGCCCCTTGGATGCCACCGACTGCGCGTCCTTATAAGGCACATGGTTGTTGTCTGTGGGCACGGTGACGATAATCAGAAGATTCAGTCCCACCAGCATCGCGGCTGTCACATTCCGGTACGGTTTCAAAAATCCCGAACCGGCAAGGCCGGCCGCCCCCACAAAGACAAAGCAGGCGGATGCCGGACCGAGAAAACGCCAGGGAAACTGCAGCATCGTAGCGATATTATAAAAAAGACCGTTCGCCATAAGCGCCCTGCTCGGAAAATACCCCGTCGTCAGAAACACAAGTATGCCGCCAAGTACGAAAAGGTAAAGCGTATAGCCGTCCGTCCCGCTGACCCGCCCGCGCTTTTCACACAAAAGATAAATGACACCGATCCCCACACAGCCAAGAAGGGCGAGTCCCAGCGAAAAATACTGCTTATTATACAAGCTTATGGACTGCGTCATGTTGGAGAGATTGATGGACTGCTCGTAGTAACCGCTCCACCGCAAAACCTCCTTGTCCAGCTCCTCATTGTAGTAATAGTACAAAAACGGCACCACATACCACATATTTAGCAAAACGGTAAACACCGCCGCCCTGACAAGCTCCACATACCGCTTCTCCCTCACGATGCGCACACAGTACAAAAGCACGGTAACCGCGCAGACCGCCGCCACATAAGTCACACTTAAGATATGGCTTTGCAGCGCACCGGAAAATCCGATGACCAGAAAATACCACTTTTTCCGGTCCCCCATCACGATATGATAAAGTCCCGCAATCACCATCGGCCAGAACACCAGCGCCAGCAGTTCTCCCAGATCCCCTCTGGAGAGCATGTTGGTAAACCGGTAGGGCATCAGCGTATAGAGCACCACCGCCAAAAGCACGCTGCGTCTGGATTTCACTATGGACTTCACCGCCGCATAGGCGCAGACCGCCGCGCCCAAATTCGACAGGAAAAGCAGTACCTTGTACGAAAAGGCCAGTGACACCCTGCATATCCGTAAAAAAGCGCCTATGTATAAAAACAGATAGGGATACATGGCGTTCATATAGCCATTATTCTGCAATCCTTCCGGCAGAATATTGACAGGAATCACCTGACCGTCGAGAATACCGTCCTTAAGTCCCTCCAATCTGGCCAGATGATAGCAGAGATCATCCGCATTGTACAGATACGTGTGCATGATGGGGGTGGTGGCAAGAAGCGTCACTCCCAGAATCACACTGGCGTCCACAAGCCCTTCCCCGGAAATCCTCCTGCCGCTTCTCAGATACAGCCAGAGAGCAAGGTGCAGAAGCAGAAAAACCGCAATGATAAAGTAAGTGTCCGTGTAAAAAAGCGTGTGGGGCGTGATGGAAAATTGCTTAAGGGTGAGCGTACCGCTCCCGCTGTAGTTGATGCGAAACTGTAGTTCTTTCGCGTCTCTGGCCAGCGCAAAATCCGCCGTCAGCTCCTTTTTGTCAGGTTCAATCGGCCAGGCGGCAATCTTGTTGTTCTGCTCCCACAGTTCTAACACGCTGTCCTTCTGGTCGACGCTGTAGCTCATGGCTACCGTATAGCCGCCTCTGTTCATAACATAGGCCGGCGTACTCGCCACCGAACTGTATCCCGCCAGAATATCCCCAAGCGTCCGCAGGTCCTCCGAGTCAATTAATCCAGCGGCATTTTTGATTACCAGCGCATTCTCCGTATTAATCAGCCCCATGGTATGCTGCAGCTCGATGCCGTCGTAGACGATGGGCTGCTTTCCCTCATCCCCCAGCCATAAAAGCACGATAAACAGCACCGCCAGCGACACATATATAATTTTTGCTTTCAGTGATATTTCTTCTGTCATTTTTCCCTGTGTTCCTTCGTTTTTCCGTGCGGACTCCAAGCCGCGAAAATCTCTGTGACGCCTCTTTACGCGTTCTCTACGGCATAGTAAGCCGTAATCTTTCTCACCGCCGCTATCACGCTCTCCACATCCCCGTCGCTCATCGCATAGTAAAGAGGCAGGGAGATAATCTCCTCATAGAGTTTCTCCGCATTGGGACAAAGCCCCCGCCTGTACCCCAGTTTTTCATAATAGGGGAAATAATACGTCGGTATGTAATGCACGTTGCAGCACACGTTTTC
>CARQVR010000001.1:175639-193511 GCA_949051815.1 uncultured Lachnospiraceae bacterium | reverse complement strand
AACATTTTATAGAAAATGTTTTGTTGTGGAAAATGGGATTTCAATTTTATCATAAGTCGTTAAGAAGTTCCTTTTAAATACAGAAAGATTTTTGAAATGATACGGAGGGGAAGACGAATCAAATGCGGAAAATACTGATGCTGGGCGGAGCGTATTCGCAAATCCCGGCGATAAAACGTGCCAGAGAGCTTGGGTATTATGTGATTACCTGTGATTATCTTCCGGCAAACCCGGGACACGTATTTGCGGATGAGTATGCGGAAATCAGCACAACTGATAAGGAAGCGGTACTGCGGTTCGCCAGAGAAAAAGACATAGACGGCATCATTGCATATGCGTCTGATCCTTCGGCAGCAACAGCGGCTTACGTCTGTGACGCAATGCAGCTATCCGGAGCGGATTATGAATCGGTACGGCTTTTAAGTGAAAAAGACCTGTTCAGGCGATTCCAAAAGGAAAATGGATTTTGTGCACCCGGTTTTATTGTACTTACGAAGCCGGAAGAATTGACTGATGCTATTTCGAGGATTAAATATCCGTGTATGGTAAAACCGGTGGATTCCTCGGGGAGTAAAGGGGTGTGCAGGATAGAGAAGCAGACCGGGCTGCAGCAGGCGGTGGCGGGCGCATTTCCATTTTCAAGATGCGGGAGAGTCATAGTGGAAGAGTGCATAGAGTCTCCGTATAATCAGCTCCACGGCGATGGCGTGGTGGTGGATGGAAAGCTGCTTTTTGTGGCGCTTGGTGAACAGCGATTCAAGCACTCGGCACCCATCGGGACGTCCTTTCCGGCGAGACTTGACCAGTCTCTGATGAGGGATGTTTATGAGGAAGTATCACGCGTGGTAGAGCGTTCGGGCTTTTTGTGCGGCGGCATCAATATTGAGGTCAGAGTTACGGAACAAAGAGAAATCTATGTTATTGAGATCGGACCACGCACGGGAGGAAATTATGTTCCGCAGATTATGGAGCTGGCCACGGGCGGGGACGAGGTGGATGCAGTATTGCAGATCGCCATGGGGGAACCGTGCACGGTGGAACCGGTGGAGCATGTACAGTGCTGCTTTCAGTATATTATCGGCAGCGATGTAAGCGGACCTTTCAGGGAGATCTTTTTTGATGAGTACATTCGGGATAAGGTTGCCTGTACCTATATTCACAAACAGAAGGGGGAACCGGTGGGTGAATATGAAAACAGCAGCGGAGTAGTCGGCGTTGCGCTGTTAAAGTTTAAAGATCCGGAAGAAATGGAGAATGACATTAAAAATATAAAGCAGCACATTAAGGTGCTGGTGGAGGAATGAGTAAATGAAAAAAAGCAAATCGGCAATTATGATCTTTGTCTCGCTGCTTGCCAGCGTGGTTATCGGAGCGGCGCTGCAGGGGAATGTGGAGACGGCGGAACTGTTCCGGCCGCTCGGTACGATCTACATTAATTTAATAAAAATGATTATGGTTCCGCTGGTGTTCTCATCGCTGATCGTGGGCATTTCCAGTATTACGGATGTGAAAAAGATCGGGAAAATGGGAATGATTACCGTCGTTTTTTTCACGATGACAACAGCGATTGCCGTTATTATCGGTCTTGTGTTATCTAATATCTTTAAACCCGGTGCAGGTATTGTGGTTGGGAGTGAAGTGTATGAAGCAAAGGAATTTCCGGGTATTGCGGATCAGATTGTGAGCATTTTTCCCAGCAACATTTTGGAGTCATTGCTGAATGCAAATATGCTGCAGATTATTTTTGCGGCGGTTGTGATCGGAGTGGCAATTGTAAAGGCAGCGCCTAAAGGGGAACGGCTGCATGAGCTGATAGAAGATATTTATGATGTGATGAGCCTCATTACAAAAGGCGTGATGGCATTAACACCGATTGGTATTTTGGGATTGATGATACCTACCGTGGCGGCTAACGGACTGAGCGTTTTACTGCCGCTTGGCAAATTGATTCTTGTATTTTATCTTGCGGTTGTTATCCAGATGGGAATTACATATACCGTATCTTTGAAATGTCTGTCAGATTTCAGCCTGAAAGAGTTCTATAAGGCGATGTTGCCGGCGCAGGTCATTGCCTTTGTAAGCTGCAGCTCTGCGGCGGCGCTGCCTGTATCCATGAAGAGGATGCAGGAGGAGTTAAAGCTCTCCAAAGAGGCAAGCGGATTTGTCCTGCCGCTTGGAGCAACCATAAACATGGATGGTAATGCGCTGTATCAGGGAATTGTGGCGTTGTTTATCGCACAGGCATACGGTATTGAGCTCAGTATACTGTCGCAGGTTGTAATTATCCTGACCGGTACATTAGCGTCCATCGGGGCGGCGGGCGTGCCGGGAGCGGCAATGGTAGTTTTAAGTACGGTGCTTGTCTCGGTGGGACTGCCTGTTGACGGCATCGCATTGGTTGCCGGAATAGACCGGATACTGGATATGGGCAGGACGCTCACCAATGTGACGGGAGATGCCGTGACAGCGTGTATTGTGGATAAGCGTTTGAAATAGAGCGGATTCGGCTGGCAGTATGGGGGATAGCAGAGCTTGCGGGGAGAGAAAAACAGAATTTTGGAGAAAAAAGAAATTGTGCATATTCTTTCAAACGATAAATTTACAGCGGGCTATGTAAATTTTATGAAAGAGCACATGTCCGCTTATAGACATTCCTTTATTATTTCCGGGACATTTGAGGGCGGTAAGTTCATAGACGACAAAAATATTTATTTTATAAAAAAATATTTTGAAATCTTAATAAATCCCGCAATAAAAAGGCTGCTGAAACAAGCCACGAAAATAATTGTATCGGGGGTGTTTAACTCCCATGCGGCAGTTGCCTTTTTTAGAAAACAGGAGAAGGAAAAGACTTTCTTTCATTTCTGGGGCGGCGACTTTTACTGTCTGAGAGATTCGACGAAAAGGTGGAAACAGATCATAAAAAACTGGTTGAAAGTTTACTGTTGTAAGAGGTGTGCCGGGCTCATCTTTCTTATTGAGGGAGAATACGATGTATTTTATGAAATGACACACATCGCAAACAGACATTATGTTGCGCCTATGCCAAGAAACACAAACAGAAAACTCCGGCTTGCGGATTACCGTCAGCGGTACGGTGATGCGGGTGCACGGGCGGACGAACCGGTCAATATTCTGGTCGGTAACTCTGCCACCGACAGTAACCACCATCTGGAAGTATTTGAGATGCTCAGGAGGTTTCCGGCAGATCGTATCAGGGTATATGTTCCGCTGGCATACGGGGAAGCGCAGTATCGGGAAATGATACTCGGTGAGGGGAAGCGGTTACTTGGCGATGCTTTTCACCCGATTGTGACTTATATGAAATACGAGGATTATGTCACGTTTCTCGCGGGTATGCATATCGGAATTTTTAACAATGACAGGCAGCAGGCGATGGGAAACATAACGATTATGCTGGCTCTTGGTAAAAAGGTTTATGCGCGGGACGACACCAGCATGTGGAAGCGGTATACGGGTGAAGGGAAGTGTATCTATCCGCTTTCTTTGATTCATGAGCAGGATTTTGAAGAATTTATTTATTTTGACGAGAAGGAAAAGCAGAAAAATGAAATGCTGGAGGACAGTTATGATCCTGTAAAAGCGACGAAGGAGAAATGGAGTATCGTATTCGACGCCTGCTGCGAGTCTTGATATGGGAAAAAAGGAAAACGAAAAAATTTTTTCTAATTTAATCTGGCGTTTTGCGGAGCGGAGCGGAGCACAGCTTGTCGCTTTTGTCGTGTCTGTTGTCCTTGCAAGAATGCTGTCTCCCGATATTTACGGGACCGTCGCACTGATCAATGTGTTTACGAATATTTTACAGGTTTTTGTTGACAGCGGACTGGGCAATGCGCTGATTCAGAAAAAGGATGCGGACGATGTGGATTTTTCAACCGTATTCTACGTGAATCTTCTCTTTTGCGGGCTGCTGTATGTTCTGCTTTTTTTATGTGCGCCGCTTATTGCAGGATTCTATCATGATATGTCTTTGGTCCCGTTAACCAGAGTGGTTGGGATTACGCTTCTTGTTGCCGGAATTAAAAATATACAGCAGGCGTATGTGTCTAAACATATGATGTTCCGGAAGTTCTTTTTTTCGACACTGGGAGGAACGATAGCGGCGGCGGTTGTCGGAATTTCAATGGCGATGGCCGGGTATGGGGCATGGGCGCTGGTAGCCCAGCAGATTATCAATGTTTCCATTGATACGATTATTCTATGGATAACCGTTAAGTGGAGGCCTAAGAAGATGTTTTCAATGAGACGGTTAAAGGGGCTGTTTTCTTACGGATGGAAGCTGTTGATGTCTTCCCTGATTGATATTTTATATAAAAACAGCAGACAACTGGTGATCGGCAAGCTCTATTCCGCGTCGGATCTGGCATATTACAACAAGGGAAGGCAGTTCCCGAATTATGTCATAACGAATATCAACAGCGCCATTGACAGTGTTTTATTTCCGGCCATGTCAAAAAGGCAGGACAGCCGTCAGGATGTAAGGCTGATGACAAGACAGTCGATTAAGGTCAGCGCGTATGTAATGGCACCGCTGATGATGGGACTGGCATTTACCGCTGATTCCGTGGTGAGGCTGCTTTTAACGGATAAATGGATAGAATGCGTTCCCTATCTTCGTATTTTCTGTATCACATTTATGTTCTGGCCCATCCATACGGCTAATCTGAATGCAATCAAAGCGATGGGGAGAAGCGACCTGTTTTTAAAACTGGAAATTCTGAAAAAGTGTGTTGGAGTCGTACTGCTTCTCACAACTATGTGGTTCGGACCTATGGCAATGGCATACAGTATGCTGGTGAGCAGCATGGCAAGCCAGATAATCAACTCGTGGCCCAACAGAAAATTGCTGGGTTACAGCTATGTGGAGCAGATCAGGGATGTGATTCCGGGCATTTTGCTGGCGGTGGTCATGGGATCGGTAGTATGGTGTGTTTCCCTGACGGATTGGCCGATATTGCTGGTTTTCATTACGCAGGTGCTGCTTGGCGCGGTAATTTATATTGCAGGCTCCGCAATATTCAGGATAGAGGCTTTTGGGTATTTAAAGGGTTTTCTTGCCGCGTTTGTTAAAAAATAGAAGTTTGCCGTGGACTTAATATGAGGGTAATATAATGGGAAAACTGTTAGTTACAAGATCATCCATGCCGCCGATAGATGAATATATGGAAGAGATACAGGAACTTTGGGATACGCACTGGCTCACCAATATGGGAGTTAAGCACAGGAAGCTGCAGGAGGAACTCAAAAGTTATCTCGGGGTTTCCAATGTAGAGTTGTTGACCAACGGACATATGGCGCTGGAACTTACCATGCAGGCGATGAATCTTCACGGAGAAGTGATTACAACCCCGTTTACGTTCGCATCCACGACGCACGCTATTGTACGCAACGGACTGACGCCGGTGTTTTGTGACATCCGTCCGGATGATTTCACGATGGACGTCGATAAAATAGAATCGTTGATTACGGATCAGACATGTGCGATTGTTCCGGTTCATGTCTACGGAAATATCTGCAATGTGGAGGAAATTGAGCAGATTGCCCATAAATACGGACTTAAGGTGATCTATGATGCCGCTCATGCTTTTGGAGAAACTTATGAGGGCAGGGGAGTGGGAACCTTTGGGGACGCGTCCTGTTTCAGCTTTCATGCGACAAAGGTGTTTCATACGATTGAGGGCGGTGCGGTCTGTTTTGCGGATGAGGAGTTTGGGCTGAATCTTTACCGGTTGAAGAACTTTGGAATACGCGGTCCGGAGGTAGTGGACGGCGTGGGCGCCAATGCCAAGATGAATGAGTTTTGCGCTGCCATGGGGATTTGTAATTTAAGACATTTAGGCGGAGAACTGGAGAAGAGAAAAAAGGTTGCCGAACGCTACAGAAGCCACCTGGAGGGGATAGAGGGGATTCAGTTGAATCCGGTGCAGCAGGATGTGAAGCAGAATTATGCTTATTTTCCGGCTGTCTTCGATGAGAAGGTTTATGGGGCAAGCCGTAACGAAGTGTTTGAGAAACTTGCCGAAAAAGGAATCGGGGCAAGAAAGTATTTTTATCCCCTGACGAACACATATGACTGCTACCATGGAAAATATGATGCCCGTCTTACACCTGTGGCGCTGCATATCAGTAAACGGATCCTTACGCTCCCGATGTATGCGGATCTTGCGATGGAGGACGTGGATCGTATCTGTGAAACCATAAAAGAGTGCCGGAAATAAGGCGGATACCTTGAAGGAATAGTAATATGCGTGAGATTGGCGGATACATAGAGCTGGACCGGTATGCGGGCGCTATGTTCCATGAGAAGGGATTAAAACTAAACAGCGGAAGAAGCGCATTGGCTTATGTGATAAAAGCAAAGGGAATTAAGAAGATTCTGATGCCGAAATTTATGTGTGATGCGTGCGACAGAGTTCTGGAGGAAAATGACGTTAGTGTCAGATATTATTCCATAGGACAGGACTTCAAACCGGCAGAGCAGATTGGCCGTGACAGAGCTGAGGATGAATGGATTTTTTTAGTCAACTTTTACGGTCAGATTTCCGGGGAAGACATTAAGTCTGTGGGAAGCCGGGTGATCTGCGACAATGCGCAGGCGTATTTCAGTGAGCCGGTGGCAGGGACAGACACGCTGTATACATGCAGGAAGTACTTCGGTGTTCCGGATGGGGCGATTCTTTATACCGATGCGGGGATGAAGGAGAAATTACCGCAGGATGAGTCTTTCGAAAGGATGCGTTTCCTGCTTGGGCGCTTCGAGAGGGGGGCGTCTGAATTTTATCAGGAGTATGTGGAAAACAATCGTTTTTTTGCCGGTGAGCCGATAAAACGGATGTCGAAGCTGACGGAGAATCTGCTGCGCGGTATTGATTATGAATTTGTGAAGCAGCGTCGGACGGAGAATTTCAAATACCTGCACGAGCGGCTGGCAGAGAAAAATAAACTGACATTAACCGTTCCCACAGGCGCGTTCATGTACCCGCTTTATATAGAAAACGGGGAGAAGGTGCGGAAGTTTTTGCAGAAAGAAAACATGTATATTCCCGTTTTGTGGCCGGCAGTGTATAAAGTGTGCCGGGAAGGCGATCTGGAATATGATATGGCGAAAAACATACTGCCGCTGCCGGTCGACCAGCGGTATGGAACAGAGGATATGGAATATCTGATATCCGGGATCCGGAGAGGAATAAAACATGTATAACAAAGATATTGCGGGAAAAAGACTGCTGCTCGTCGGCGGCGTTGCATCGGCATACGATCTGATTCAGCTTGCCGGAAGGAATCATATTTTTCTGGGAGTTGCAGATTATAACAAAGATACTTCCATAAAGCGGGCGGCGGATGCGGCATACGATATAGATGTTACGGATATTGACGCGGTTGAAAGGCTGTACCGGGATGAAAAATATGACGGCATTATTTCTAATTTCAGCGATATGCTGTCTCCTTTTGTGACCCGGCTTGCAGATCGGATTGGAGGGTTTGCGCCGTATACGGTTGAGCAGCTCAGGATGTCGACGGATAAGGAATTTTTTAAGAAAACATGTTTGCAGTACGGGGTAAGCGTACCGGAACAGTTTGAGGTGGATGTAAAGGACGAAAGGAGTCTGGACGCCGTTGAACTTCCGGTTATCGTAAAACCGGTTGACGGAAGCGGTTCAAAGGGAATTGTGGTCTGTCATACGAAGGAAGAACTGGTAAGCGGATATGCGGCCGCGGCACAGGCTTCAAGAAGCGGACGGGCAATCGCAGAGCAATACCTGCCCTATGATGAGATTAACGTGACTTACATCGCGCAAAACGGGGATATCCAGCTGGCGGCGATTCATGACAGATATTTTAACACGGAGCAGGAAGATGTGGTTCGCGTCCCGGATATGTACATCTATCCGTCCAGATATACGGATATTTATTTGGAAAAATATAACGAACCGGTTATTCATATGCTTAAAAGCATAGGCATTAAAAACGGATCCCTGTTTATGCAGGCATGTGTCAGGGATAACGTGGTTTATTTTTATGAGGCGGGCATGCGCCTCAACGGTTGCAAAACCTATGATATTTTGGAAGTGGAAAATGATTTTAACACGTTTGAGAGACTCATCAGGTTTGCGTTGACGGGCGACATGGGGCCTCACTGTGAATTTACGCCCAGAATGAATAAGTGGTATGCCACATGGAATGTTGTGGCGAACCCGGGCGCAGTCATAAAAGCGTTCCGGGGACTGGAGGAGCTGCAATCTTATCCGTGGATGACAGGTACCAAAATCCGCTATCGGATAGGCGATCAGGTTCCGGCTGACTCCAGAGGGACGCTGCTCCAGCTTCTTGGAAGGTTTCATTTGTGGGCGGAGACGAAGGAGCAGCTTCTTGAGCGGATTGATCATATGCAGACGCTGTTTGATGCGGTTGATGAGGAGGGAAAAAGCGCCCTGCTGACACCCCATGATGTGGAGGATTTGAGAAAAAAGATTGATTATGATCTCAGGTGAGTGGCGGAGGAACAGTTCATGTCAGAACAGTATATTGTAAGTGGCGCCAATGGTTTTTTAGGAAAAAAGGTGGTATCGCTGTTGGCCGGACAAAAGAAACGGGTGATCGGTTTGAGTGGGAATGTGCGTGTGGAGGAAAGGGATAATGTAAGCTCTGTTTCAAACGATGCGTTTCTGGCTGATCCGGAAGTGTTTATGAGTGATCCGACGGTTTTTGTGCATCTGGCTTTTGCCCGGGCAAATCGCGGCGCGCGTGAGATTGCCGGGAGTCTGGATTTTACGAAAGATATCTTAGGCAGCGTCGCCGCTTCCGGAAATCTGAAAAAGTTTATTTATATTTCGTCACAAGGAGTATATGGAAAAGGTCAGGAAATAAGAGTGGTTGAGAATGAGGCGGAGCCGGAATCTCCTTACTCGATGGCTAAGTATGCAGCGGAAAAAATGGTCGAGACGGCGCTTCAGGATAAGGATTACTGTATTTTGAGGCTGGATAATGTGATCCAGTCGCAAAATCTGGTCAGAGCTTTGTCTGGGTCTGCGATCAGCAGGGGCAGAATTGATATTACCGGAGGAAAACAGGTATTTTCCTATATTGATGGGGATGATGCCGCAGAGGCGATTGCAGCCTGTGCCTGTGGAGGAAAAACAAAAGAGCGTGTTTATAATGTGGGACCAAACCGGATGCGGGTATCTCTTTTGGAAGTGGCGGAAATCGTAAAGCAGGTTGCGGCCAAATATAATAACAGCGTTGAAGTAGTATGCACTCCGGATGAGACAACACTCTGGGCGGGGATGGATTCGGAAGCATTTTGCGTGGCATATCACTGGAAACCGAAGTACGATATATTTCATATGGTTGAGCGTGTTTACAGAGAGGTTATGGAGGCTCAGACCATAAATATGCAATAACGGTCAGTTTGCCGGAAAGGAGAGCAGGACTTGGACGACAGTTTTATCCATGAAACGTCAGCAATCAAGGATTCCCGGATTGGCAGCATCAAAATATACAAAAACGCGGCAATAAGCCATTCCGTAATTGCGGACGGGTGCTCTGTGGGGGATGATACGACGATTGAGCGGTGCGAGTTTGAAAATAACGTCGTTGTCAACAGACGCTCGTATGTCAATGACAGCATGGTCGGGAAGTATACTTATATGGGTATCAACACCACCATGAATTTTACACATATAGGCCGCTTCTGTTCTCTCGGACGAAATGTGGATATTGGCGGCATGACCCATGATTACCATAAAGTGACCACGATGCCTGCATTCCGCTATAAACAGACAAAAAGTGGGGGCGGCAAAATACCGCAGGCGCCGCAGCATGACGTATTTTGTGAGATCGGGAATGACGTCTGGATTGCCGCAGGCGCGCAGGTTATGCGCAAAGTCAGAATCGGTAACGGGGCAGTTGTGGGCGGCGGCGCTGTAGTCACAAAGGATGTTCCGCCATATGCGATTGTGGCCGGCGTTCCGGCTAAGGTGATCGGGTACAGATGCACGCAGGAGCAGGCTGCCGCGCTGGAGAATCTGAAGTGGTGGAATTGGCCGGAAAGTCTTCTTGATGAGGTCATGGAGGAACTGATCCAGCGGGATATCAGTGATGAGACCATTGGTTTTTTGCGGGAGGTCTGTTCTCTGAAAACGGACACAAAATGTAATTGATAAGAATTCCGCGCTGTGATACTATTAGTCAATAAAGACTTCCAAAGTCTTCCGGGAACGTATACAGGCTAAAATGTAAACATTTTAAGAAAGCGCGAAAACAATGAATTTCACCTACAAAGCATATCAGAATCTGATTACACTATTACGGGAAAAAGGTTACACATTCTGTAACTATCATAATTATACACAGACAGGCCGCAGCGTAATCCTGCGCCATGACATCGACATGGATATCGGCAAGGCTGTGAAAATGGGGGAGCTGGAATCGCAGATGGGTGTCAGCTCCACTTATTTTGTGCTGGTTACGAGTAATTTCTACAATATTTTTTCAGGGCGCAGTCAGGACATGCTGCACAGGATTGTGGGGCTTGGACATGAAGTGGGGCTGCACTTTGACGAGGCGAAATACGATGCGTCACATGACGATCTGGCAGAGGCGATGGAGGCGGAGGCTTTGCTTTTGGAGAAATGCCTCGGATGTGAGGTGACGAGCGTGTCCATGCACCGGCCGTCTGCCGATACGCTTGCTGCCGATTACCGTGTCCGGGACGGCAGGATCGTAAACAGCTACGGCAGGGAGTTCTTCCACAATCACAAATATGTGTCCGATTCCCGGAGAAACTGGCGGGAGGACGTGATTGGCATTGTGGAGAGCGGAGAATATGACAGGCTGCATGTGCTGACCCATCCTTTCTGGTATGACAGGGAGGAGAAGAGCGCGAAGGAAGAGCTGAAATGGTTTTGTGAAAGCCGGGTGGACGTGTGCTACGGTGATATGAAGGACAATGTCAGGGACATCGAGGAGTTTTTGAGAAGGGACGAGTTATGACGACTGCAGCGCAGATAGAGAAATTTTTACGACAGGAGAAACAGGAATTTCGGATGCGGGCGGATGCGGATGTGACGGTGGAGGGATTTTCTTCGTCCGACCATTACCGGGCGGGGACTCTTACATGGATTAAGAACGCGGAGAAGTGGCGTGAGGAGTTGAAAGATATTACACTCTGTGTTGTGCAGGAGGGGGTGGAGCTGCCGCTTCCGAACCAGATCATTTGCGAAAATTCCAAGGCGGTGTTTTTTCTGCTGCTGGAACACTTTTTTCCGGTGCCGGAGGAAGCGGAGGCGCTGATCGGGCACAATACGGTGATCGGTAAGCATGTCAGGCTTGGGAATAACGTCAGAATCGGGCATAACTGTTCGATCACGGGAGAGGTGGAGATCGGGGACGACACGGTGATTTCCGACAATGTGGTGATCAAAAACCGGGTGAAAATAGGAAAGCGCTGTACGGTACAGGCGTTGTCCATGATCGGGGAAGACGGCTTCGGAGCCTACGAGGATGAAAACCATCACCGGGTTATGATTGCGCATTTCGGCGGTGTGACAATCGGAGACGACGTATTTATCAGCAGTCATGTGAGCATACAGAGAGGCACAATCGACGATACTTATATCGGAAGCGGGACGAAGATTGCGCCCTGCACATTGATAGCGCATAATTCCAGAGTGGGGAAGGATGCGGTTCTGATCTGTTCCCATCTGTATGGGAGCGTGTCTGTGGGGGATCAAGCATGGATAGCGGGCAGCATCGTCAAGAACCAGTGCAGCGTGGGGGATCACGCCCTGATCGGCATTGGATCGGCGGTGCTTGAGGACATTGCGCAGGATAAGATTGCGGCAGGCGTTCCGGCCAGAGTTTTGAGGGACAGATCAAAATGATAAAAATATCCCGACAGAGAAAGCTGTTTGCAATAGCGGTGCTTTCCGTGGCTTTGGGCGTACTGATCCGGTGGGACAACATGCCTGAAAATACGGGGGGGGGGGTATCTGACGGTCGGGGTCTGCGACAGCGGCAGACTGCGGACACTTCTCTCCGGACTGGAGGAGACGTCGGAGAGACCGGCGCTTTCCTTTAACGGCCATGGAACTGCCTATGACGCGGTTTCAGACAGATATTTTGTGACACAGAATATGGAAAACGGCGTGTGGGACGGTGTGCTCACCGCGTCCGCAGGAGAACTGTACTGGCAGGAGGACACCTGCTTCGGGGACTGTGCGGGGGCGATTGCCGAAGGGCACAGTTTCCTGCTGTATGGTATTGACAGAAAGAAGGGGACCTGGTGCACCTATGACGTCGTGTTTACGGGTATGCCTGTCATGACGATTGAGACAGCGTCCGGCGCAGGGATCGGGGACGAGGCGCAGGATGCAAAGGTGCAGGTTTCCGATATGAAGTTTACAGGAAAGGAGTACCAGAGTGCGGACTGTCAGGCGGCGGTTCGCGGAAACAGCTCCAGACGCTTCCCGAAACAGAGTTATAAGCTGGAGCTGGACAGGAAAATGTCGCTGCTTGGTATGCGGCGGGACGATGACTGGATTCTGACGGCGCTCTACGATGACGACGGTCTGATTCACAATAAGTTTTCCTACGATGTCTGGCGGGCGATTGCCTCGGACAATGCCGACCCGAAAGACGGCGGGACAACGATGGAGTATGTGGAACTGTTTGCCGACAACGTATATATGGGTGTGTATGGGCTGACCGAGCGCATTGACGCGAAGGAGCTGTCTCTGGAGAAAAACGACGTCTTATACAAATGCCGGGGGTTTGCGTTACCCGACGAGTCGATTCCGGAGGATTTCGGTTTGAGCATAGACTATGATATCAAATATCCGAAGACCGGTAACCGGGATACGTGGCTGCCGATGAAAGAATATCTGGACATTTTCGCGGCGGATGAGATAGAAGACTATGACGCGGCACGGACGCTGCTAAACATGGAAAACGCCATAGATTATAATATTTTTGTCATACTCACAAGAGCCTGTGACAACTATACAAGAAAAAACACATTCTTCGTGGCGGCATATGACAGGCAGACCGGAAGGCACGTGATTTCCAAGGTCCCCTGGGACTGCAATGCAACATGGGGTGACGGTCTGTATAAGGGGAATCTGGACAGAAAGCTGTACAATGCAGGCTGGGCATACTGTGCCTATGTGTGGAGTGAGGATGTGAAGCAGATGTACCGGTGCAGGCCGGACGAGATACAGGAACTGACGCTTGCGCGCTGGAAGCAGCTTCGGGAAGATATTTTGTCAAAAGACAGATTATATGGTATGCTGGATGAGGACTTTGCTTATCTCCATGCTTCCGGCGCCTATGACAGAAACTATGTGCGCTGGGAAGAGCACGGGCGCGAGCATTGGCAGGACGCCTACATCTATGAGTATGTGGAGAACCGGCTGGACTTTCTGGATGCCTATTTCGAGGCGCCTTATTTTGATGAAGAACCATTGGCGGAGGAAGAGGAAAACGATGTATCGGGTGGAAGATAAATACAACTGCACGGATGCACAGCTTGCGATGCTGCAGGCGCGTATGGAGGCTGTGCTGAGGCCGGACGTTAACGAGGGCGGCCCGGAGGGGTACCGGATTACAAGCCTGTATTTTGACGATTTTACGGATTCCTGTCTGCGGGACACGACAGACGGCGTGAACCGGCGGAGCAAATACCGGATCAGGATTTATAATGACTCTCTGGATGTGATTAAGCTGGAGGTAAAAACCAAGCGGGATAACCGTATTTCTAAGAGCGCCAGGACCATCACAAAGGCCCAGATGGAGTGTCTGATGCGTGGAGAATGCATTGAGGACGACGCGTCTGCAAAAGATCCGGCGACGCTTTTTAATCTGGCGGTCCGGACACAGGGACTCCGGCCGAAAGTGATCGTGGCCTACGAGCGGAAAGCCTATGTATACGGGCCGGGCAATGTGCGGATCACTTTTGACCGCAATGTGCGGGCCAGCAGTATGGTGGAGGCGTTCGGAGAGAAAAATATCAGCTATGATTTTTTGCGGGAATATGATAAAGTGTTAGAAGTGAAGTACGATGAATTTATACCGGATTTTCTGCTGCAGCTTCTGGAAACGGGAAGTATGCGGCAAACGGCATATTCCAAGTACCAGTTGTGCCGGGAGTGTGTGGCGTTATAAGCGGGCGGATCACTAACGGGTAAGTGCGAAAAGAGTTTTGCAAACGCCTGATTATCACTAATGTATAAAGGAGAATGACCATGTCAATTAAGGATGTAATCAAAAACAGTGTGTATGAAAGTCTGGGAGGCGGCACGAATCTTTCCGCGAAAAGCATTCTGCTTCTCATCGTGATCGCTGCGCTTGTGGGGCTTTATATTTTTGCGGTGTACAAGTTCTCTTCCAAGTCGGCCTTTTATTCCAAAGACCTGAATGTGACGCTTGCGGGAATGCCGGTTATCGTGGCGGCGATTATGATTGCCATGCAGTCAAATCTGCTTGTTTCCCTCGGTATGGTGGGCGCGCTGTCCATTGTCCGTTTCCGTAACGCGGTAAAGAACCCGATGGATCTTTTGTATCTGTTCTGGTCGATCAGCGCGGGTATTATTGTGGGCGTCGGATTATATCTGCTTTCCTTCGTGCTGTGTATCGTTATGACGATTCTGCTTCTTGCGCTGGATCTGGTTCCGAATGCGAAGGCCCCTGATCTGCTGGTGCTGCGGGCATTGGCGACGGAGATTGACTATGAGGAGCTGGAGAAGCTCTTAAAGGGAAACTGCAGGTATCATAAGGAGAAATCCAGATGTATCAGGAACGGCGAAGCGGAGCTGATTATTGAGGTGAAGACGGCGAAGAAGGAAGAGCTTCTGGGGGCGCTCTCAAAAATAAAGTGCCTGACGCAGATCAACTGTATTTCCCATGACGGGGAGTGCAGGGTTTAGGTCACATATACGTGGACGGTGATTCGATAAAGGGAAGGTACGGTCCGCAGGAAAGGAAGAAATATGCTGCTTGCGGTAGTCGCGCTGTATGGCAATATTCATGTGTATAAGAAGAGAAAGAGCATAGAGGACACATGCCTTGGTACTTATATGGAGGCGTGCTGCCTTTGGATGCTTTTTCTTTTTGCGCTTACGGAAGTTTTGTCGGTGGGACATGCCCTGCGTTTCCGCAGTCTGTTTGCAGCCTGGGGGGCGCTGGATGTGTTTCTGCTCTTCTTCCTTGCAGCGCAGCTTAGGAAAATGGGACTTACGGCGGCCTGCGCGGTGAAACGTGTGCGGGCGGCAGGCGCGCGCGCGTGGCAGGCGCTGCGGGAAGCGCCGTATTACGGTGTTTTGCTTGTAATCGGAATGGTGGTTCTGGGCCTGTCCCTGATTACGACGCCGTACAATTGGGATTCGATGACGTATCATCTGCCAAGAATCGCCTATTGGGCGCAGAACCGTTCGGCGGCGCATTACGCCACCAATTCCATCAGGCAGGTGTGCAGTCCCGTGCTGGCGGAGTTTGTGAATCTGCATGTCTATATTTTGTGCCGGGGACATGATCTGTTTTTCAATCTGTTACAGGGGACGTCGTATCTTACCTGCGCGGTTATGGCGGCGGCCATTGCCGCAAGACTTTCCTGCAGCAGGGGTTTTTGTTTCCTGTCGGCGCTGTTGTTTATGTCCATGCCCATCGCCTATGCGGAGGCGCTGACAACACAGGTGGACAATTTCGCGGCGATCTGGCTGTTATTCTTTGTATACAGGCTGCTTGACTATGTGGATGTAAAAAAAGCGATGCGGTTTGATAAAATTACCGTCTGGCGCGTGGGTACAATGGGACTGTGCGTGGCCTGGGGATATCTGGCAAAGCCCTCAGTCTGTGTGGGTATGGTAGTTTTTGCCCTGTGGCTGTTAGCGGTCTGTATCAAAAGAAAAGACAGCGTGCGCGACCTTTCCGGGATTTTTTGCGGGGCGCTTCCCTTTGTGGGGCTTCCGCTGGTTCCGGAAATTCTGAGGAATTTTAAGAGCTTCGGCGCGTATGCCAGTCCTGCTGCCGGTGCGGCCCAGCTCGTGGGGACGACGCAGCCGTCCTATCTCCTTGTCAATATGATAAAAAATCTTTCCTTTAACATGCCGACGCCGTTTGTGAAGAACGGGCATGAAATTTTTACGAAGATTGCGGAGAAAGCCGCCGCGCTTTTGCGGGTGGAGCTGGACGCGGAGTCCATTTCTGAGAGAGGCAGGGCGTACATGCTTCATGAGGCCGGAAATTACGGCTGTGATACGGCGGTGAATCCGACGGTGATCTGGCTTTTCTTTTTCTGTGTTTTGTGGGTGGTTCTTGGATTTGGAAGGAAAAAATGGACGGGGTACTGCAGGGGGTATTTCGCGGCGGCGTCAGTCTCCTTCGCTGCATTCTGTACGGTGCTTCGCTGGGAGCCTTTTGTGAGCAGATATATGATCGCCTATCTGGCGCTTTTATGCCCCATGATAACGGCCGGGATGCAGATGGCGACAGAGGGGAAACGGGGGAGGCCGGTCCGCTGGGGAATCGTTGGAATCGTAAGCGTGCTGTGCATTGCGGAGGCAGTGAGCCTTTCCGTCCATCACTTTGATATCTGGAAGAACCGTGCGAGGACGAGACCTTACAGCTATTTTGCGGCGAGATGGGATGAGCTGGCGGTCTATGCGCCGCTGGTGGACGAAATCAAATCCCGGCAGTACGAAAATGTGGGACTGCATTTGCTCAAAGCGGACGATTTCGAGTATCCTTTCTGGGAAATGCTGGATGGCTGTCGTCTGGAGCATGTTCTGGTCAGTAATGAGACGGCGGTTTATGCGGACGAAGACTTCGTGCCTGACTGCATTATCTGGTTCGGGAATCTTCCGGAAGAACCGGTGAAGATCGGTGACAGAATTTATCATAAAAGCACAGAATTTGGAAATAAGCAGTATTTAATGGAGAATTGACAAGTATTTACTTGTGTCAATTCTCTTTTTTATGTTATGATAAGAGCCAGATTGGTAGACATAACATTGCAACCACCGTGGAATGCACCGGGAACCGCGGCGGCATACATGCGGCAACCGGGCTGTCTGCCCGGGAGAACCGGCAAAACGACGGGGTGCGGATCAAATCGCAGGGGGATGAGCGGTTTCGTCGACGAAACGCTGCCGGTAAACTCCTTCTGGTGCAGATCAATTAACAGGGAGATGAGATATCGTATATGACGACTGGGAAGATGAGACGGGCGTTAAAAGAAATATGGGGATGGAAAAAATCGGGGAGCAGAGCGTTTGCGCTGCTGCTGAGTCTTGCGCTCTGCGCGGAGGGCGCGCCCCTGACGGTTCTGGCTGCGCAGCCGGAAGCGGGTAAGGGTATCGGGCCGGAGGTTTCCGTGAAGGAAGCCGCAGCGTTGGAACAACCTGATTATGGAGAGAACATCGGACATATTTCCGGGGGGAAAGAAGATGCTGT
Organism: uncultured Lachnospiraceae bacterium; assembly: GCA_949051815.1. Lineage (GTDB taxonomy): Bacteria > Bacillota > Clostridia > Lachnospirales > Lachnospiraceae > UBA3282. Next base: position 176,045 of record CARQVR010000001.1, on the reverse strand, counting down.
GGCAGGAGAAGCGCGGGAGCAGGCAGAAGGCGGCCCGCAGGAGTCGGAGGCAGGAGACAGGCCGCAGAAGCCGGGTGGAAGCGGAGAGGGAGACAGGACACAGGAGCCGGGCGGAAGCGGAGAGGGAGACGAGCCGCAGGAGCCGGACGGAAATGGAGAAGGAGATCCGGCAGAACCGGAAGAAGGGGATAAGCCGCAGGAGCCGGGCGGAAACGGAGAAGGAGATCCGGCAGAACCGGGAGAAGGGGACAAGCCGCAGGAGCCGGAGGGAAATGGAGAAGGAAATCCGGCAGAACCGGAAGAAGGGGATAAGCCGCAGGAGCCGGACGGAAACGGAGAAGGAGATTTGACAGAGCCGGGAGAGGGAGACGAGCCGCAGGAGCCGGACGGAAACGGAGAAGGAGAT
>CARQVR010000001.1:0-175539 GCA_949051815.1 uncultured Lachnospiraceae bacterium | reverse complement strand
AGAGCCGGGAGAGGGAGACGAGCCGCAGGAGCCGGACGGAAACGGAGAAGGAGATCCGGCAGAACCGGAAGAAGATGAAGAGCCTGCGGAAGGAGAAATACAGGAGCCGGAAGATTCCGTCTCCGAAAATGATTTGTCCTCTGTTTCAGATAACGATCTGTCTTCCGTTTCCGAAAACAGTCTGGATGCAGAGCGGGAAGAGAGGATTAAGGAGGCGCAGGAGGCTTTTGACGCGTTGTTAGCCGGGAAGCCGCTGATGGCGCTGCTCTATCATGCGGATAGCTACGATGCCCGCGAGGAGGCGGACGCTGACAGCAGCGCGGCCGCCACATTGGAAATCGGGCAGACATTATATATGCGGGGCGTCGAGATCACGGAGGATGACGTCTGGTATGAGGCGCAGTATCTGGTAAACGGCTCGGAAGGCACGGGCTATGTACAGAGCTATTATCTGGCGTATTCTGACGAGGACTGGCTGGCGTGGGAGGAGGAATATCTGCTTCCGATTCTGGAAACAGGCGCGGAGACTTATGCAGATACGGCTTATGGAATGCGGACGTATTCTATGATGACTTACGCGGTGGACACTTCGGATGTCAATGCTTTTCCGGGTTCTTATCAGGCTGATTTGAGAAAGATAAAAAACGCCCATCCGAACTGGACGTTTGTGCCCATGAAGACGGGGCTTGATTTTAACGCGTCCGTATCTGCGGAAATGGGAGTCAAGAGCCTGATTTATCCAACAAGCGCGAATTTGGAGAAAGGCTGGGTCGGCAAGTCCTGTCTCAGTGAGAGTGGCTGGAATTATGCCACAAAGGAGGGGCTTTCCTATCACATGGATCCCCGCAATTTTCTGACGGAAACTTATATTTTTATGTTTGAGCAGTTGACTTTTAATGCGTCCTACCACACGGAATCGGCAGTGCAGACGTTCTTAAACGGCACTTTCATGAAGGGAAAACTTCCGGATGATTCCGCGGGGCGTACTTATGCAAAGGCATTTTTTGAGATCGGAAAGGGAAGAAAACTGAGTCCGATCCATCTGGCGTCCCGTGTCTATCAGGAGCAGGGACAGGGAACATCCGGCCTGATTTCCGGCACCTATCCGGGTTACGAGGGATATTATAATTTCTTTAATGTAGGCGTGAACGGCTCTTCCACGACGGAGAAGATTGTGAAGGGGCTGACATATGCGAAAAATAAAGGGTGGAATACCCGCTATAAATCGCTGGAGGGCGGCGCGGCCACCATCGGCAATAATTATATTTTAAAAGGGCAGGACACCCTTTATCTGGAAAAATTCAATGTGAATAAAAACAGTCCATACGGTGTTTACGAGCACCAGTATATGCAGAACATTCAGGCGCCCAAAAGTGAAGCCACTACCACGAAAAAGATGTACACAAATGCGGGGTCCCTGAACAATGCCTTTGTATTTAAGATTCCGGTCTACAATAATATGCCGGATGACACCTACTATCCCGTATTGGCGCTGGATAAGACGAGCCTTACGCTGAACCGGTCCGCTGATCCGGCCGTACCCACAACGCAGCAGCTTAAGTTTTATGTGGACGGTGTGGAGGCTGATCCGGCGGAGGCGAAGTGGACGAGCAGCGACACCTCTGTGGCGAGTGTGCAGAAGGGACTGGTCACGGCGGTGGATAAAGGCGAGGCGGTTATTACGGCTTCCTATAAGGAAGTGGAGATATCCTGTAAAGTCATTGTGAAAGTGCCTTTGCAGGGGATTACGCTGGACAAGGAGACTGTCACCATTCGCAGACCCGACACGGTGGTGGAGGACACGAAGAATTTAAGCGAGCAGGAAAAAGCGGAGAATACGGCCACGACGGTTTTGCAGGTCAGCTTCGATCCGGCAGATACCACGGCCGATCAAACGATTACATGGACAACTGCCAATAGAAAGATCGCAACCGTAAAAGCAGATCCGGAAGATTCGTCGAAAGCGGTGGTCACCGCTGTCGGTACGGGCGAAGTGAAAATCACGGCGAAAGCTTCCAAAGCGGGCAATAAAACCGCAGTCTGCGTTGTAAATGTGATCGCACCCATTTATAAACTGGAGTTATCGGATCCCGGCGCGGAGGAGGGAGCCGGAAAGACGAATCTGTTTAAAGGGCAGAGCATCAGCCTGAACGCGGAGTATTGGCCGAAAGATACCACGTCGGATAAAACCATTCTCTGGAGCACCTCCAACGCAAAGGCGGCGACGGTGTATAAAGGCAGGGTGACGGCTGTGGGTGAGGGAACGGCGAAGATTACGGCGCAAGTCGCCGGGTATTCCGCTTCCTATGAGGTGAGCGCAGAGTCTTGCAATGTCATTTTCCACGACGAGAAGGCTGTGGCAGGCCAGCGGCTGTCCCTTGGCTATGGGGAAAGTGTGGGAGAGGAGCGGATGCCGGAGGAGAAAACGATTGCCGGTAAGATCTTCCGCGGCTGGTATACCGGGACCGGCGGAGCGGGAAGTGCGTTTACTGCCAGTCAGCCCGTTTATGCGAGAGAAACCCATGTGTACCCCCACTATCAGGACACCGGCGCGGAGAAAGGCTTTTATGTGATTCCCGTGGGCGATCAGACTTACACGGGCAGCGCGATCAAGCCGAAAGTGCGCGTGTTTGACAGCACGGTTGCTCCGGACGGAAGCCTGCTTGCTTCGGGCGGCAGTACGGCCGGGGACCGGGGAGAAGTATTGGAGCTTGTGGAGGGCAGGGACTATTCCCTGTCGTACAAGAACAATAAGAATGTAAATACCGAGGGTAAGGCGCGGCCGACGATCACCGTGAAGGGCAAGGGAAATTACACGGGGACAGAGTATGTGTACTTTGATATTGTGCCCAAGGCTTTGACCGATCACGATATTACGGCGGCGGATATTACAGTGGCTTACAATGGCAAGACCATCAAAAGCGCGCCTGTCGTGTACCGCGACGGAAAGAAACTTGTGCTGAACAGGGATTATACGAAGAGCTATCCCCAGACCGGAACGGGAGCCTACTGTAAGACGGGCGTTTATCCGATTGTGATTACAGGTAAGGGCGGTTATACCGGAACGATTACGATTTACGAGACGATCACGTCGGATGTGCTGCTTGGTAAGGTCAGCGTGGCGAAAATACCGAAACAGACTTACACCAATGAGCAGATGGCAAAAGAGGGCGGCATCAGACCGGCGGGTCTGACGGTGACTTATAAAAAACAGCCGCTTGTGGAGGGCGAACACTATACCCTTTCTTACAGCAACGATCAGAGCGTCGGCAAAGCGACGGTTACACTGACGGCTGTGGAGGGCAGCGGTTATGCCGGAAGCAAAAACGTGACCTATCAGATTGTCGGGACTTCCCTTGCGAGAGCGAAAGTGGAGGGACTGGAAAATAAGGAATATGTGGCAATTGATAAAGCATGGGATGCGGAGGGCGCATTGTATGAGGCGGCATATCAAAAAATGCTGCAAACGCCAGGCGCATACAGCCTGACACTGAATGACCGTGTCCTCACGGAGAGCAAAGACGGTGTGACCGGCGATTATGTGGTGTCCTATGCGGGCGCGGCGAAAAAAGGCGCGGTTAAGGCAGGAACGGCAACCATTACCTTTAAGGGAATCAACGAGTACAGCGGACAGGTTAAGAAGAGTTATAAAATTCTGCCCTGTGAATTGCGGGAAGACAGGATTGGCAGCAGGCAGGATTTCACCCTTTCCTATTACACACAGGATGAACCGGGAACCGTGAAACCGCTGACGGATTTAAACGGGATCACGACTCCTTATGTGAAGGGCGGGAGCAAGCCCGTGATTCTTCTGACATATCAGGGAACACCGCTGGAGCTGAACAAGGATTACCGGATCAGCTATAAGAACAACAATGCGCTGACCACGGCGGACACGGAGGAGAACAGGCTGCCGGTATGGACCATTACCGGGAAGGGGAGTTTCAAAGGAAAACTGACAGGAAACTTTACCGTTACGGACGGGCAGTTTGACAAAGTGACAGACAGCGGGTACAGTAAGATCACCATGACGCTGAAAGATGTGGTTTACCGGGAAAAGAAGGGCGCTTATAAGACAAAGGCGGTGCTTAAGGATGTGAGCGGTACCACTCTGACGGCAGGCAGGGATTATGACAAGAATCTGCAATACACCTATGAGACGGAGACGGAAGTGCTCGTTTTCGTGGAGGGAGAGCCTTCGCAGGTGACGCGCAGAGCCGGAGAGATCGTGGACGCGGAAGACATTCCGCAGGCCGGTACGTTGATTCGCGTGACTGCGCAGGGAATCGGCGCATATGCCGGTACGGGAGAGGCACCGCCGGAAATTTCCGCGGTTTACCGCATCGTTTCTGCGGATTTCACCAAGGCGAAGGTGAAAGTTGAGACGAAGAAGTATCAGGACGGCAGGCCGGTGACGCTGACGGCGGATGATCTGACCGTGACGGTGAGCGGCGCGGCGGAGCCGCTGGTTCTCGGACGGGATTATATCATAAAAGAGGAAACTTATATCAACCACACAAAGAAGGGCAAGGCGAAAGTAACCCTGCGCGGAATCGGAAACTACGGCGGGGAAAAGACCATCACCTATACCATAGGGGCCAAGACGCTTTTGTGGTGGATCGGGCAGTAACAGGCAGACTGAGTCACGGAGTAAAATCTGTGGCTCGGTTTTTTGGTTGTATAGAAAATGAAAATAAGGAGAGAAACGCAAATATTTAACAAAATAAGTGAAGGATTTGAGAAAATAAGTGAAGAATTTAATAAAATAAATGAAAAATTTAACAAAATAAGTGAAAAATTTCGTATTTAATATCAATAAAGTAAATTTTCCGGATAAAGCAATTAGGGAAGGCAGGACGGATATACGGAGACCAGACCGGCTGACGATGTAGATTAAGATTTTCTTAAAACACAAGATGTAGTGGATTTTTCTCTTGCATAATACAATTACAGATGTTATAATCAAAACCATCATAGGGTGACATAATAAAATGTTATGCAACTCACTGTGCAGATGATCTGATAAAAAACGGCAGAAAACGGTTAATGTACGCATGGGAAAAGGTGGTAAGTAATGAGAAAGAGAAGAGTTTTGGCATTATTGTTGGCGCTTAGTCTTGTGGTGAGCGGAAACGGCATGACGGTTCTTGCGGCGGAGCAGGGAGCGGACATGCCTGTTTTTAATGAAGCGGATACAGTGGACGAGGTTCCGGCTGATATAGTGGACGACGAGGAGGAAAATACTTCCGGCGTTACAGAAGATACAACTGAGGACGAGGAGACGGAAGATACGTCCGACGGAGCAGAAACGCCAGAAGAGGGGGAGGAACCCGACGGGGACGACAAGACAGCGGAAGAGGAGAACCCTGAGAATCCGGACAATCCGGGGCAAGAGGGTGACGGACAGGACGGCGACCAGAATTCCACAGAAGACGGCGACGGGCAGGAAGGCGATCAGAACCCCGCGGAAGACGGCGATCCGGATGGGGATCAGTCTGACACAGAGGATGGGGATAATGACGGGCAGGTGGAGGAGCCTGACGCAGAAGAGCAGGAACCTGCGGCGGATGCAGAGGAACCCTCTGTTTCTGAAAATGACGTGGATGAGACGAAAGAGCCTGAGGAGGAGCCAGAGGAGAAGACCGGCGAAATCAGGATGATGACCTTCACGGATGCGTCCGGTTTGAAGATTACTTTTGATGCCAATGCGGCGGAAGAGAATGCGGAGAAGGTGACTATCGTTGACGGCGTGCTGACAGGGATAGATGAGAGTGTAGAGGGCGTTGTTGATCTGCGGAAAGTGAGTTTTACAGAGATTGGGGAAAGCGCCTTTGAAGGCAGAGTTAAAGTAACGTATGTCATGCTTCCTAAGTCCGTTACAAGAATTGGTAAAAATGGTTTCTTTGGCTGTACGAATCTGAAAGGTATATCTATTCTTTCCGGGCTGACGACGATTGACGAGGGCGCTTTTCAGGATTGTGAGAGATTGACGCAGCTTGCTGTTCCAAACAGTGTTGTTTCTATTGGAGCGAATGCTTTTAAGGGTGATAGAAGACTCTTTATGGTCAATATGGCGAGCGCGGATTATTCTAAGCTTACGACAATCGGAGACAGTGCGTTTGAGGGCTGTTCCGCGTTGGAATTTTTCTGCTCGGATGATGATTATAATTTGCCGGACAGTCTCACCACCATCGGGGCTGGTGCGTTTAAAAACTGTAGCAGCGTAGTGGAAGTGGATATGCCCGATGGGATCACTTCTCTGGGTGAGTCCGCATATCAGGGATGTGTGGGGATTCAGAAGGCGGAGATATCAGGAGGGCTTGTTACAATATCCGGAAGAGCCTTTGCCGACTGTTCCAATTTGATTGAACTGGAATTTAGTACAGAGGTGCGGGGTACATACACAACGATAGAATCTTTGGCCTTTGAAAACTGTAGAAAGCTGGTAAGCGTGGAACTGCCCCAGAATGTGACAGGGGTTAAGGCGAATGCATTTCAAGGATGTACGGCGCTTCAACGAATTTATATCAAATTTAATAATGCGGTGCTGGAAGACAGTGCATTCCCGAATGCAAATGCAGGATTGTGCATTTTGGGAGAGGAGGATTCGGCTGCACATGATTATGCAACACGGAATGGCGGGCTCCGGTTTATCGCTATTGATGCGAAGAAGAGACTGGACTATTATACGTATACTAAGAATGTGACAGATCCTACCGGAAAGATTGTGCTTACTGTTACAAAGGAAATAAGTGTGACCGCCAAGGATATCAATACGATTACCAATAAGGATGGTGTCGCGCCTTACGATAAGGGCGTAAAAGCCGGAACCGAGTGTTTCGTTATGATTAATTGGGGGCAGTATATGAATATTTTGCGTTTGGTTCCGGGGTCTCTCAGATGTAATGGAGAAGAGATCGACTATGATAAGAACAGACGCGTATACTATTTTGAGATGCCCAATGGCGGTGCAGCGATTACGGCGGAGTTTGAATATATTGATGCCACAAATATTGTTCCGGGTGATGAGAGCACAATTGATGGGCGGCTTTCCTCGGATGTGAATTATGATTATGAAAGAAAGATCGCTTATATGCAGGAAGGGCAGAGCGCAAAATTTTACCTTACTAACAGTGCGGAAAATAAGACAACCAGAATCCCTGCGTCAAAGATCAAATACCGGGTGGAGAAAAATTCGACAAAAGGTGTGATATCGGTCGACGCCGAGGGCGAGGTTAAGGCGTTGAAGGAAGGCACGGCTATTGTGGAGGCTGTGGTCAATACGAATGGCGGAGAAGTTATAAAATATGTGACCATTGTGGTCAAAAAGGCTTCAGCCATTGATCATATCAGGGTGCAGTTAGATGAGAATAAGTACAAATCCCTGACAGTTGATAAGGATGGAGACGATATAATCGGCGTGTCTCTTCCGACGGATGTTCTGGTCAGCGGAGAATATGAGTTTGACATTGAGGCGAATGCATTCAAGGAGGATGATGACGAGGAGATGAAGGTGGCTTTCACCTGGGCCAGCAGTGACGCGAAAGTGGCCAAGGTGAAGAAAGCATCCACAGCGGCCGGATCATCTGAAAATAGAATTATTATTCCGAAAGGGGCAGATGGAGAGGCAACCATCACCATTACGGCAACAGATAAGGAGAAGAGGAAGACAACTAAAAAGTTTGTGGTCAGCGTACAGAATTATGCGCCAAGACTGACAGCTTCCAAAGTTACAGTAAACCCGAAACAGGAACGTGGTACCACGACAATAGGCATCATTGATGCTTACGGCCATCAGGTTGTCAATGATGACTCGAAGAAAAAGGTTCAGGCATATATAGACGGAAGCCCGGCTAACGGATTTATATTTGATTTTGTGGGGAGGAATGACGCGAGCGGCGTTTCCACGTATAAGATAAGCGCAACTCCTTTGGTGCAGAAAACCTATAATGTGAAGCTGGGAATTTATGTGAAAGTGGGAACGGAACCAAAGCTATATGAGACGCCGCTGACAATCGTCGTCAAGGAATCCGAGCCGAAACCGACCGTGAGTTTTGACAAAAAGGCGGAGAAGATCAATCTCTTCCTTGCCAATGATGGTGTAGAGATTCAGCCGGTCATAGGGAAGCTCGGTGACGCTGTTGTTTCGGCGTACAGGCTTGAGCCGCTGACAGAGAGCACACATGCGAACTATAAAGATGACGTACTGTTTACGGAGAACTTTCAGATTGATGCGAAAACCGGAACCATAACCCAGAAAGCGGCGGACCTGAAGAAGAACAGCAAAGGGAAACCGGTTCTGACAGGTAATCTGGTGCTGAAATTCGAGGGATATGGTGATCTGGAGAAAAAGTGTAAGATTACGATTCCGACAAAGACGGTGGCTCCGTCCTATGTTCTGGAAAGGACGACGGATACTTTTGGCAGTGGATTTAAGGAGAAACAGACCGTTGACCTGCTGCTTCTGGATAAAAAGACAAAGAAACCGATAGAGTGGGATGAAGGGTTTAAAGACGGTTTAGAGCCGGATAATACATCTACATTCCCGTTTGCCGAAGCTGCTCTGGTTTCTGTCAGGGAAAAAGTGGATGGTGTGAATAAAGAGTGTGTCGCTGTCAGGGTGACCATTCCGGGTAATCCCGCGGGATCGGGTAAGCTTGTAATGAGGATTCGTAACAGCAAGTGGGCTGAGGGGAAGGAGTTTAAGTATACCTACAATATCAAGATCGACGGTAAATCCTCGAAACTTAGCCTGAAGAAAGCGACAATCACGCTGAATGCAAATTATCCCGAGAGGTCGGAAGCTTTTGAGATTGTATCGAATCATCGGAATGAGGTTATCACAGGAGAACAGGATTTCGAGGCGCAGTCCACGGCGAAAAACGCGGCTGAGTACCAGAAGCTGAATATCGTATGTAAAGACGGAGCAGGAAGCGTATCCCTGAAAAACGAGGCAACGGACATTAAGGCGGGAAGTTATAGATTTGTCCACAAGTATAAGAATACAGAGGGTAAGGAAAATAAGGTTACACTGACAGTCAAAGTAAATAAGGCGACGCCCACAGTCACCCTCAAGGGGACAAATGCTTTTAATCTGAGGGCGATGGACGGTGACAAATATGTAGAGGTTTCGGAAATGACCGTAACCGTAAAGAATCTTCCCGATAACCCGAAGTATCTGGAGACAGAGACGACTGAGCCGGAGCAGCCGGATATTGGAGACGGTGACAATCAAGGCGGCAGCGGCGATGGCACTGGAGGCGGTGACAATCAGGGCGGCAGCGGCGATGGCACTGGAGACGGTGACAATCAGGGTGGCAGCGGTGATGGTACTGGAGACGGCGGCAATCAGGGTGGCAGCGGCGATGGTACTGGAGACGGCGGCAATCAGGGCGGCAGCGGCGATGGTACTGGAGACAGCGGCAATCAGAGCGGCAGCGGTGACGACAGTGGCAGCCAGCCTCAGCAGCCGGTTTCTGTTTTGGCAGTACCGATGGCGGAGCCTACACGAAAGATCAATGAAGAGTTTTACAGATTGGATGTAGATGCAACCCGTGACAGTCTTGAGATTACTACAAAAAAATATGAGGATCTGAATGTCAAGGAATTTTTTGACTTCCAATGGGTTGAAGATGAGAATGGGGCAGGCGGTAAGTTCAGAATTACCTTGAAGCAAGCGATGGATGTCAAGACTTACACATTGAGAATGACACCGACATTCAGTAATATGAAGGATGGCAGGAAGAATGTTATCCGGACAGCGAAACCGGTCAGCTTCAAAATTAAGGTATTCAACAGTGCGATTTCATCAGTGAAGCTTAGTGCGAAGGGAAAGATGAATCTTCTGGATCGTCGGCCGGAGAATGTTGCTCCTGAGGACTTTGAGTATACGGAGAAGAACGGTATCCGCTATACGCCGAAGGTTGCTAATCTGACTGATACATTGAAGGAGGTCAGACTGCTTACCGACGATTATCCGAGTATCGGTGACTATGGCGATGAGACAAAGCTAAGTACACTGTTTGAGGCACGAATCACAGAGGATAAGAAATCCTTCTATATCGTGCCGAAGGAAGACGCGGAACTGGAAAAAGGGAAGACATATAAGGTATATGTGTGGCTTCTGATGGATGGTTATAAATTTGGCGCTGATACAGGAAACGGTATTTATACATCGACGCCAATCAAAGTCACCACCGCAGAAATTCTGCCCAAGGTGAAGACAGACCAGACAACGGCAAACCTGTTCCTGTCCAGCAAAGCATACGAGGCGACCTTTATTGTTAAAAAGTCCGACGAGAAAGCGGTCGGCTCCATAGCGGACATTGCCTTTGGCGAGAAGGATGAGAAAGCAAACGATTCCTTTGAGGTTAAGGGAGAAACGCAGGAAGACGGTTCCCTGAAAGTCCATTTGAAGCTGAAAAACGGCGTGACATACGGATGTAACACGACGAATAAGATTAAAATGTATATTAAGTTTACCGGACAGGGAACGAATACGGCAGGAACGCCGATCACTATGAGCGTGAAGATCAACAAGTAAAGCAATACGGCGGCCGGATTCCGGCTGCCGTATTATTCCCGGTAATCAGGGGTTGAGGAGAGGGTGAAAAGATTATGAAAAGGAAACATGCGGCAGCATTGCTGCTGACACTCGGATTGGCTGTCAGCGGGAACGGGCTGGTGGTTCTGGCGGCGGAACCGGCTGTGGAAACGCCGGTGGCTGAGGCGCCGCAGAAGACAGAGGCCGTGGAAAAGAGCGAAACGGCGCAGGAGGCTGCAACCGTAGAGAATAATAAGACAGCAGAAAATGTGCCGGAAGAAAGCGGGAAGGCAGAGGAAACAGCAGCGCAGACGAAGCCCGGTGAAACGAAACCCAGCGAAACGGGGACGGACGGTGCTGAGGCGGAGTCTGATCTGAGCAGAATCGTAAGCTTTACGGATTATACAGGTATGCGGGTGACATATGACGCCCATATTTCCCGGGAGTATGTCTATGAAGTAGAGAAGGGAATACTTAAGAGCGTCAAAATGAAAACAGCGGATGAGGGAAAAACGCAGGCGGCCGTGTTTGCCGGTAATGTGGAGCTAAAGCAGCCGGACGAGGGAGAAAAGTATACTTCTGTCGCGGCGGATGTTTTTGGCGGGAACCAGAACATTACCTATGTAAAGCTGCCCGCGGGGATGACGGTGATCGCAGAAGGGTGCTTTAAGGGCTGCACGGCCTTAAAGAGCGTTCATCTGCCCTCAACAGTCACGGCAATCGGTGACAGCGCTTTTGAGGGCTGCACGGCTATGACGCAGATTTCCCTGCCTAAGTCTGTGACAACGATCGGCGCTCGTGCCTTTCAGGGGGACGAGAAGCTTAAGACCGTACAGATCAGGGAAGTGACGGAAAGTAAACTGAGTACAGTCGGCGCACAAGCCTTTGAGGGATGCCCGGATTTGCAGGAAATAACGTTTCCGCAGACGGCGGTAATTTTGGGAGAAGATGCCGCTTTGGATGCGGTTGAGGATGAGGTGGAACCGGTGGGTGAAGAGATAACACAGTGAGGTTCACCCACGCATAAACGTTTCGTCGACGAAACGCTGGTCAGAGTGAAAAGATAACACGGTGAGGGTCACTCTTCCTCACCGAGAAACCGGATAAACCGCAGCAGCTCGCGGCGTTTGGCGGCGTCCAGCTTTTGAATGCGAAACAGTACGTCATGCACGGTGACGTCGCCTAAATATTTCCGGTTTAGATTCGGACTGCCCAGATAACCGCAGTCCGCACCGAGAAGATAGTCGGTGCTGACCTTAAAATATGTTGCAAGTTTTAAAACGGCCCAAAGCGGAATATCGCGGCGGCCGTTTTCGTAATTAGAGTAAGTCTGCTGTGACACGCCCAGATATTCGGCGATTGCTTTCTGTTTCAGATCCCGGTCTTCCCGTAAATCCCGGATAATGACGTGCAGTTCTTTCATTCCCTGATCAAATTCCTTTCCGGTAACAGTATTGACAAAATTGTTGTTATAAATGCTAACACACAACGAGAGGTTGTAATCCGGAAACTACAAAAAGAAAAGAAATGGGATATAAAACAACGGGAGGGTGTGAAAATAAATGGTAATTGTTGCGTGGAAATTACATGTATAGTACAATATATCGTATCAAATTATGTAGAGGTATGTGTATATATGGCGAAAAAGAATTTAAAAGATCCTATATACGGTTATATTAAAATTGATGAAACCATTATGTATGATGTGGTTGATACACCGACATTCCAACGCCTGCGGAATATTGTACAAACCAGCTATGCACCGCTTTATTCGGCGGCCGTGCATAATCGGTTTATTCATTCGCTGGGTGTGTATCATTTGGGAAAGATAGCTTATAAGGCTGTATGTAAATCTATTAAACAGCAGACGGAACTCAAATCGTTGAGAAACCTGGACCGCTATGGGGAGATTTTTTTGCTGGCATGTCTTCTGCACGATGTAGGTCATGCGCCGTTTTCCCATACAGGAGAGAACTATTTTTTAAATTTGCAGGAGGAAGAGGAAAAGAGATATAGTGATCTTCATAATATGCTTATAGAAGAGGTAAAGGATTCGCAGTTCAAGAGTGATGTGAAAAACAAAAACGAGAGATTTGAGTCGGCAAAACCACACGAAATTATGAGTGCAATTGTTGCCTTGAAGAAATTTCCGGACTTGTTTCATAATCCCAAAGAACGGTCTTTTTTTGCCAGATGCATTACCGGGTATTGCTATAGTGATCTGAACCGGAATCAGGATATCTGGAATTGCCTGATACGGCTGCTGAATGCAGATGTTATAGATGTAGACAAGCTGGATTACCTGATTCGCGATGCATATATAACCGGATTTGATACCGTACAGATTGACTATGCCAGATTGTTAGGAGCCATCTGTCTATGGAAGGATGATGCCGATGATTCATGGAAACTGGTTTTTCACAAATCGGCTCTCAGTGTGATTCAGAATGTTGTTTTTGCGCATGATGCGGAAAGGCACTGGATTCAGAACCATCCGGTGGTACAGTATGAGGGATATATATTAAAACATGCCATAGGACAGGTTAACTGTTACTTTTCTAAGGCGGAACACGGTTTGTTCTCGTATGAAACTTTAACGGAAGAGGGAAACCAACTGGATGAGCATACACATATCTCGCTGTTAGCCGACGATGATTTGGTGTATCTGATGAAAAATGTATGTGCGGATGAAACGACAAAGGAATATTTTAACAGACAGAAGCGCAGGCATCCGGTATGGAAGTCAGAAGCGGAGTATCGAAGTCTGTTTTACCGCAGAGTCGGAGAAAACAGCGACGTAATGAATTATATTGAGAAGGAGATAAACGACCTGTCACAGTATATTCTCAACATAACGGGGAAAGATACGATTGATGATTCCACGATAGATGCCTGCAAGAGGGAGATCAGCAAAGCGGAAGACGAGTTAAAGAGCAGCGGGAAGAAGAATAAGAAAGAAGTTACCAATCATTTGAAGATGGTGAAAGGGCATTTAATGGTGCTTCAATGTATGAAGGACATAACGGAAAAGAGCGGCGTGGATTTTGATTTGCTGATCTTAAATGCGGATCAGTTTAACAGTGGCTTTATGAAGGAGGAATTTGCGCAGCTGCCGATTTTGTTTCCGAATAGAAGCCACGTTGATATGTTCGGAAAGATCGTCAACACGATGAGCGCGGAAAAAACGGAGAAGGACAAGTTCTTTTATTTGTTTTACAGGCGAAAAGAGGATAAGGATTTGAAGGGTATGATTGACGCGGAATCTCTGGCCACAGAACTTGCTAATCTGGCAAACAATAAAAGCGGATAAAGTTTGGTCACTTTTCCTATATACAGGGTAATGAATTTGGATATAATATAACTAAAGCGGAAAAGAGAGTACGAGGTGAGATATGAGTATCAGAATCGGAATAGAAGATTTGGTGGCGAATGCGTTGATTGAGCTGGTTGACAACGATGAGAATAATCGTGAAGTGACGTACAGACAGTTGAATAACTATGGTGCGATTGTGATAGAGACATTGAATGCAAAGAATGAAGAGGCTGTTTTGATTGTCTCGAAAGAAAGAACAAAAGCGTTTTTGTATGATTACTCGGATTTTTTTGAGGTAAGGATGAATGCCCGGGAAGAAAAATGTATTGCACTCCGGGAGGGGAAAACGACTGACGAGTTGAGAGAACTGTTCAGAGGCTATTTATCTCTGGATATGTTGCTGGCTTTTATAAGTGAGCACTCTTTACATGCTTTGGGAATATAATTTTACAGTTACATGAGCACAAGATCAAAAGGGGTTGAATCCTGTACGATGCGGGAGACGATCCCTTTTATGCTTTTCTAAAATCATAAAATGTAGTAGGATAGATAGGAGAAGTAGTGGAGGTGTTATGAAGCAGAATCACATATTCTACCGGACTGCCAACGGCATGATCCGGCTATTGCTTGCGGGAACGGTTTTCCTTCTGTTTCTGCACAGTGTATTCAGCACAAGTTTTGTGGGAAGATTGATTCAGGAGGACGGGAGCCATCAGGAGAGAACCCTGAATATAGCGGACAGTCCGTTTGGCCACCTGCTGGTGTTTGTCCTCTTGTCGGCGGCGCTGCTTGCGGGACGGAAATGGCAGCAGGCTTTTTGCGCGCGAAAAAACGGGACAGGCTTGTGCGGCGAAAAAGAGTCCGGTGCAGCGCGGGGGGATATGACATTCTGGGGTATGATCCTTCTGACAGTGATACTGGCCGGTCTTTTTGTGTGTAAGACACAGCTTTTTCCGGGCTCCGATCCGGCGAAGGTGTATGAGATTGCCATGCAGTGGCGGCAGGGGGATTTCTCCTCCTTTGAGGAGGGCGCGTATCTGTTCTGCTATCCTTTTCAGTCGGGGATTGTTCTGTATTTATATCTTTTGAGCTTTGTGTTCGGGGAGGGCAATTTTGTGGGTCCCCAGTTGGTAAATGTGATTTTTCTGGCGGTGATTTACGGACTGCTCACGAAGCTTTCCGGGCTTTTTGGAGCGGCGGCAGGAGAAGGTACGGACGGATTTGAAAAGAAGAGAAAGGGATTGCAGACGGCGGTGTATCTGGGACTTTTGGTCTGGGTGCCGTTATCCTTTTATGTGACTTATCTGTATGGGATTCTGCCGGGTATGGCGCTGTCTCTCGGGGCCGTTTACTTTGCGCAGCGGTATCTGGCGAAAAGGCGCTGGTTCTATATTGCAGGGGCATCCCTTTGTATGGGGCTTGCCACGGTAATTAAGATGAATTGCCTGATCTATCTGATCGCCATTGCCTGTTTCCTCGTTTACGATGCGGTTTGCCAGTTCTTTTTTTCCGGAGAAAAGAAGTGGAAAGAGGGAGCGGCTTCCCTCATTTTCATTGCCTGTATGGGACTTTGCGTGGCGGTTTGCACGCAGATTTCCAATGCTGTTGTGGAGCGGATTGCCGGGCAGGAGCTGCCGGAAGGGGAGGTTATGCTCTCCTGGGTGGTGATGGGAATGCAGGAGGCGCCGCTTGGGCCGGGAGGTTATAACGGCTATATCGGCAACGTATTTCAGGAGCATCACTACGACACTGAGGAGGTTATGCAGGCGTCTCTGGAGGAACTTCGGAAAATTGTGACAGAAATGTCAGAAAATCCGCTGGATGTGGGGCTGCCCTTTCTGGCGCGTAAGACGGCTTTTCAATGGAACGATCCCACGTTTATCTGTCTGGACCGCACCAGAGGAAGGAAGGCGCAGACGAGAATACCGGAATGGCTGAAAAGCGTGATCGACGGCAGGGGAAGCGTGGGGCTTTCGGTTCTGCTCAATTACATGCAGACATTGTATTTGACCGGGGTGCTTTTGTATCTCTTCTTGCGGTGGCGAAAGGGGACGCTCTACGAACTGATGGGCGCGGTGGTTTTTCTTGGCGGTTATCTTTTCCATTTGTTTTGGGAATCCAGCGCATCCTATACCATACCGTACTTTGTGCTGCTGATTCCCTACGCGGTTTGTGGAATGGCGGAGTGGGCAGCGTTTCTGGAAAGGGAAACGGACAGGCTGCGGGGCAGCCGGAGAAATGGCGCACAAAGCGGAAATGAGACGTTTTCACAGACGGGGTGGCACGGAAAAACAGGAAAGGTTCTGGCGGCGGTTTTCGCGCTTTTCTTCTGCCTGCTTGTCTTTGCTTTTACCCGCACAAACCTGTTTGACCGGACAATCGGGCTGGATGACGACAGACAGGGAATCGACGCGGGCGCGCAGTTTTATCAGACGGGGATCTGGGAGAAGCCGCGCTGAGTGAAAGCCCCGGCAGACCGGCGCGCGGACAGGCCGGAAGGCAGGGTCAGTGTTTCAGAAGAAAGCGAAACAGTCCGTACAGTCCGTGGCGGATGCAGAGGACATAGGCTTTGTTGTGGAGGCCTGAGACGTCGCCTGCTTTGACGGCGTGGAAAGCCCGTCTGACAGGCGGATAACTGCATTCTTCACAAAATTCTTTTTTGAAACCGGCGCCTGCGGCCTGCATTGTGCGGAAAACGGGCGGGAAGGTCAGGAGACATTGATAGGCATAATAAAAGAGAAGCTGTTTTTCCATACAGGGGTACATGGAAAGATTGATCAGCTTTTCGCAGGTATCGAAGAGCAGACGGTTTTCTGCGAGCCGGCCGCAATCCATCGTGTGTGTGAGCGAATTTCCGTTACTTCTATAATAATAGAAGGATTCCGACAGGAAAGAAACGGAAGATGCGTCCAGAAGGCAGGGATATACGGCCAGACCGTCCTCGCCCAGCCTGATGGAAAGGGGGAC
Source organism: uncultured Lachnospiraceae bacterium (assembly GCA_949051815.1). Lineage (GTDB taxonomy): Bacteria > Bacillota > Clostridia > Lachnospirales > Lachnospiraceae > UBA3282. The sequence goes on along the minus strand of CARQVR010000001.1, from coordinate 158,716 downwards.
GCGGAAAAGATGTTTTTCCAAAAGTTCCCTGCGAAACAGCTTGTTGCACAGGCTGGGAGAGACGCCATAGTGAAAGAAGCTGCCGGAAAACAGGATGCGGGGATAAACGTCCGCTTTCAGCCGCGCTTTATCGTAGAAGCCGGGATCGCAGAAGTCCCGCCGTTCGATCCGTTTTTTTGGAGTGACCGCGGTGTAATTACAGCAAACCATATCTGCGCCGGTCGTCCGGGCTTCGGTGCACATGCGCCCGTACATGGCCGGATCGATCCAATCGTCGCTGTCCACGAAGCCGATATATGCACCGGCTGCTTTTTGAAAGCCCGCCTGTCTGGCTGACATGTGGCCGCCGTTTTTCTGGTGGAAGCAGCGGATGCGGGCATCCTTTGCGGCGTAGGATTGGGCAAGCGCGAAGGAGCCGTCTGTGGAGCCGTCGTCTATGAGAAGCACCTCGAAATCTGCGAAAGTCTGGGCGAGAATGCTGTCCAGACATTCGGCAAGGTAGGCTTCTGCGTTATATACAGGTACGATAATACTTAAAAATGGCATGGATGGCTCCTTTCTTACTGTAATCTTTAGGCAATTGCGAAACTCTTTCTGCATTGTTGAAATTGCACAAACAGGATAAACAACGCAGACCCGTGGAAGTGTTTCAATCCTTCGGATGAAAACCGCAGGCTGCCGAACCTGCGTCTATTATAGCATAATCTCAAAAGCTGTGTCGTAAAATCTGTGCTTGCTGTGGAGGAAGCGAAATGGAAAAAATCGTATTTGTCATACCCGACATGCCGGGGGGCGGCACGGAACGGGTGGTGGCGCTTCTGGCAAATGAATACAGCAGGCGGGGCATCCCCGTCGCCATTCTTCTCTTTGCGGGAAATGAGAGAGCATATCCGCTCGATCCCCGGATCGAGGTGGTGAGCGTGGGCGGTCCCTCCGGCGGCAGTCTCGCAGCGAGGCTTGGGAGACTGCGCAGGATGCGGCAGTTTTACCGGGAGAACCGAAACTGTCAGATATGGGCTTTCAGCGCGATGGGCACGGTGTTTTCTGCGGTGGCGGCGCTTTTTCAGAAGCATTTCTTTCTCGTCTCCGAGCGCAACGACCCTACCCGCTATGAGCACAGGCGGATCCGCGACCTGTGTTACCGGCGGGCCAGGGTGGTGGTGTGCCAGACGGAGGACGCGGTGAAAAGTTTTCCGGCGGGAATCCGCAAAAAGAGCGTTGTGATACCGAATCCGCTGGAGCCGGGGGAGAAGCCGTATGCAGGAAAGCGGGAGAAACGGATCGCGGCCGTTGGGAGGCTGAACGCCCAGAAAAACCATAAGCTGCTGCTGCGGGCCTTCGCCGCTTTTGTCAGAGATCACGGAGATTATGTGTTGGAACTATACGGGCAGGGAGAGCTGGAGCCGGAGCTTAGAGCGCTTGCCGCAGAGTTGAAAATTGACAACTGTGTCATTTTTAAAGGGTTTTCCGGGCGTGTGCTTTCTGATATCCGGACGGCGGCCATGTATGTGCTGTCCTCGGATTATGAGGGGATTTCCAACTCCATGCTGGAGGCGATGGCGCTGGGCCTTCCCGTGATTGCGACAGACTGTCCGATTGGCGGCTCCCGCATGTACATCCGTGATGGCGTGAACGGTTTTCTGGTGCCGGTGGGAGATGTATCTGCGCTTGCGCGGGCCATGGGGCGGCTGGCCGACGAGCCTGCCCTCGGTGAAAGGCTTGGCGCGGAGGCGGTGAAGCTGAGGGAGGAGCTGGCGACAGTGAAGATCGCTGACAGATTTCTCGCGCTGGCAGGAGGGAATCATGAGTAAAGTGCTGGTGATTAATCCGATACTATATACGGCGGAAACGAACCGGATTCCGCAGGTGGATTCCATTAAGGACACGATGATATATACCATGTGTCTGGGATTTTTGCGGGCAGGTCATGAGGTGACGCTGATTGCGGCGTCAGATTACAGGCCGGTTCGTGAAGAGCGGTATGCGTTTCCGGTGCTCTGGTTTGGGACAGCCTGCCGTAAGCTGTTTATGCCCCGCTGTTTTCCCTATATGCCCGGAATCCGCAGGTACCTGAGAAACCACAAAGAATATGACATCATTGTCACAAGTGAAGTGTTTGCCACCTGGTCGTACACGGCGGCGAGGGTGGCGCCGGAAAAAACGATTATCTGGCATGAGCTGGCGGCTTATAACAATATGCTGCACAAAATGCCGGCGAAGTTCTGGTACCGGTTTGTGGCGCGGTTTTTCATGCGGCGCGCAAGGGTGGTTCCCCGGTCTGAGCAGGCGGGCGCTTTTATCCGGCAGTTTATGCCGCGGGTGGCGACAGAGCCTGTCGATCACGGCGTAGATCTGGAAAAGTTTCCGCTTTCCGGGGAGGAGCGGAGGAAAGACTGCTTCGCGGTGGTGTCGCAGTTGATCCCGCGGAAACGGATTTCCCACACGATAGAAGCCTTTGACCGGTTTGTGAAAGCGGGACATGAGACATACGGCTTGCACATCATCGGCGCGGGGGAGGAGGAAGCGTCCCTCAGACAGCTTGTGCAGAGGCTGGGACTTGAAAAAAAGGTGACATTTCACGGCAGACTGTCCCACGAGGAACTGCTGCCCATCGTTGCGGCGTCCAAGGCGCTTCTGGTTTCTACGGAAAAGGATAACAATATGGTATCTGTCGTGGAGAGCATTGCGCTTGGCACTCCGGTGGTGACCACCACTGTACCCTATAACGCCGCCTATATCAGACGGGAGGAGCTTGGAATCGTGGCGGACGACTGGTCGGCGGAGGCGCTTTCGCGGATCGTGGCGGAAAACGACAGGTATGTGGCCAACTGTCTGGCCTACAGGGAACGGCTCTCCAACGTGTCCTGCGCGGAACGGTTTCTGGCGCTGCAGGAGCAGGGGCAGGGGTAACAGTTCAGTCTGGCACTGTTGCGGACGGGCTTTTAAAAGGGCATAATGGAATAGACTTTTTTATGCTGAGTGTGATATACTTATCTTGTAAGCGTATCATAAACAAAGAAAGCGGGTGAGTATATGACAGAAGGTGAAATGCTGAAATTATCTATAGAAGAATTTTCAAGGATTCAGCGTTACATGTTGTTGGCCGAAAAGGATTCTGAAGTATACAAGGCTATGAAAGAAAGATACATTGATTTAAAGGTCATACTGATGGCTTCCGGTGTAAATCTTACAGAAATTGACCGTATAAAAGAATAAAAAGATTCAGAATCCGGGCGGCGGATGTGAAAGCGGGTGTAAGGCCTAACGAAGGATAAAGGCTTTACACCTTTTCTTGCTTTTTATGGCGTATCACGTTACAATAAAGGGTATGGAAAAGCTGAGGGTAGTTTTTTGTTTTGACGAAAATTTAGTGACGCAGGTGCAGGCTGCCGCGGCTTCGCTTCTGGATGCCGCCGGACCGGAGGAGCATTTTGAGATCCACTGTGTCTGTACGAAGGACGCGGAAAACGTGCAGGAGCCGCTTGAACAGGTTATAAAAAGAAGAGATCCGGATTCCGCGCTTGTGATGCACTGTATGGAAAATCCGTATGAGAGCGCGTATCAGGTGCGGGACATTTCTGCGGGCACCTATCTGCGGCTGGCTCTGCCGGGGCTTTTGCCGGAGGTGGACCGGATCCTTTATATGGACGCGGATGTGCTTGTGCGTGAGAGTCTTGCGCCGATATGGAAAACGCCCATGGAGGGAAAGACGCTTGCAGCCGTAAAGGGTGCGGTGAACCTGTCCGACAAGTGGGAGTGGAACAGCGACAGGCCGTACTGGCACCTGCTTGCGGGGATGAAAGGCGGTTATATCAATGCGGGCGTTACTTTTCTCAACCTGGATGAGGTGAGAAAACGGGGGCTGGCCGCACGCTGGCATGAGCTGACGGGGGAGCGGTTTTATTATCAGGATCAGGATATCCTGAATATGACCTGTCAGGGAGCCATCGCCTATCTCGCGCCGAAATATAACAGGCTGGCTTATCTGGAAGACGAGGGTTTTGACCGGTTTGTCGCGGAAGGCATTTATACACGGGAGGAGAAGCGGGAGGCGCTGCTTTCTCCGGCCATTATCCACTATGCGGGGGACAAGCCGTGGAAACGCTATGACACGAATCTGGGGAATCTCTGGTGGGACTATGTGAATGCACAGACCGATTTGAGGGCGTTGTTTGACGAGGAAAAGGCGCGCCGGTATCACGGGCCAACTCTGGCACAGCGGGCGGCGCGGAAGATGAAGAAACTGTTTAGCAGGGAAAAACTGTAACAGCGTGAGAGGCGTTCTAAAACAAGACGGCAGGGTGCTTTGCGAAGAACGTCCGGGCTTGCGTCTGGAAAGGAAACTGAGGAAGGGACACGGTAACAGAGTATGAAAATTGCGGTAGCGGGAACGGGATATGTAGGACTGGTGGCGGGTGTGTGCTTTGCGGAGAAAGGGCATGACGTTACCTGTGTGGATGTGGATGAAAAGAAAGTAAAAATGATGGAGGCAGGCAACAGTCCCATTTTTGAGGAGGGGCTGGAGGAGCTGATGCGTAAGAACAACGCTGAGGGAAGGCTCCACTATACCACGGATTACGCAGACGCTTACAGGGACAAGGACGCCATCTTTATCGGGGTGGGCACGCCGGAGCAGCCGGACGGCTCCGCGAACCTGAACTATATCGCGACGGTTTCGAGGCAGATCGCGGAATCGGTGGAGCGGGACTGCCTGGTGGTGGTGAAATCCACAGTGCCCGTCGGCACGAATGATAAAGTAGAGCAGTTTATCCACGATTTCCTGATCAGGGATGTGAAGGTGGAGGTGGCCTCCAATCCGGAGTTTCTGGCGCAGGGCTCCGCGGTGCATGACACCCTTCATGCCGCGCGCATTATCATCGGCACGCAGAGCAGGGAGGCGGAGGCGCTTTTAAAGAAAATTTATGAGCCTTTTAAGCTGCCCATCGTGTCCGTGAACAGACGATCCGCAGAAATGATTAAGTATGCGTGCAATGATTTTCTGGCTCTGAAAATTTCCTATATGAACGATATTGCAAATCTGTGCGAGCTGGTGGGGGCGGATATCGACGCGGTGGCGGAAGGTATGAGCTACGATGCGCGGATCGGCGCGAATTTCCTGAAAGCGGGAATCGGATACGGCGGAAGCTGTTTCCCCAAGGATACGAAGGCGCTGAAATATCTGGCCAAGCAGTACGGTTATCAGCTTAAGACCGTGGAAGCCGCGGTGGATGTGAATGCCATGCAAAAGACCAGACTTTACCAGAAGGCGTGCAAGCGCATGATCACTTTTGAAGGACTTAAGGTGGCGGTGCTGGGGCTTGCCTTTAAGCCGGGGACGGACGATCTGCGGGAAGCGCCTTCTCTGGACAACGTGAAGCTGCTGTTAGACAACGGCGCGCAGGTTGTGGCATATGATCCGGTGGCGGCGGACAACTTCCGCAAGGTCTATCCGGAAGGGAAAGCGGGAAGAGGGTCCATCACTTACGCCCAAACGCCGGAGGAGACGCTTCAGGACGCCAACATCTGTTTCGTGTTTACGGAGTGGGAAGAGATTCGCTCCCTGTCGCCGGAAACCTTTAAGGAGCGGATGCGGATACCGCTTGTGTATGACGGGCGAAACGTCTTTGGCGTGGAGCGTATGAAAGAAGCGGGAATCGAGTATTACAGCATAGGGCGGTAAACAGCGGAAAGGAGCGGCGGTGAAAGAGTTAGATCCCTCAAAGACATATCTGATTACCGGAGGCGCGGGCTTTATCGGATTTCATTTATCCAAAAGCCTTTTGGAGAAAGGCGCGCGGGTAATCGGTTTCGACAATATGAACGACTATTATGATGTGAGACTGAAAGAGGACCGGCTGGCGAAGCTGTATTATTATGACAAATACATCTTTGTCAGGGGCGATCTGGCGGACAATGCGGACGTGTTTCAGGTGTTTCAGGAATACCGTCCCGACATCGTGGTGAATCTGGGGGCGCAGGCGGGCGTCCGCTACAGCATTGACAATCCGTCGGCCTACATGGAGTCCAATATGATGGGATTCTTTCATGTATTGGAGGGCTGCCGTTATTTTCCTGTGGAGCATCTGGTGTACGCGTCGTCCAGCTCCGTCTATGGCGGCAATGAAAAAGTGCCCTTTTCTACAGAAGATAAGGTGGATGAGCCGGTAAGCCTTTACGCGGCCACCAAAAAGTCCAATGAGCTGATGGCACACGCTTACAGTAAGCTTTTCGCGATTCCCGTTACGGGACTGCGCTTTTTCACGGTCTACGGACCGTTTGGCAGGCCGGACATGGCATATTTTAAGTTCACGAAAAAAATCCTTGCGGGAGAGCCGATTCAGGTTTATAACCGGGGCGATATGATGCGGGATTTCACTTATATCGACGATATTGTGCGCGGTGTGGAAAACATTCTCTGCAATCCGCCCGAAAAAAATGAGAAGGGCGCGCTCTATAAGCTCTATAATATCGGCAATAATAAGCCTGTAAAACTGATGGATTATATAGAGACGCTGGAGCGGTGTCTTGGCGTGGAGGCGAAGAAAGAGTATCTGCCCATGCAGCCCGGCGACGTATACCAGACCTATGCGGATGTCACGGATCTGATGCGGGATTATGACTTTAAGCCGGACACCTCCATCGAGGAGGGGCTGCAGAAATTTGTGGACTGGTATCGGGAATATTATCATTAAACAGGCGTGTGCTGAACAAGACATTGTATTGAGGAAAAAACGATGAGAGAAATCCCAATTTTATATCTGGTAGTGCCCTGCTATAACGAGGAGGAAGTGGTGGAGAAAACCGCCGCCGTTATGGGAGAAAAGCTGACCCGTCTGGAGCGGGAAGAAAAGATAGCGAAGGGCTCCAAGGTCATGTTTGTAAACGACGGGAGCAAGGATAAGACCCTGCAGCTTCTCCATGGAATCGCATCTGGGGACAGGCGGTTTTCCGTGGTGAGTCTGGCGGGGAATTACGGCCACCAGAGCGCGATCCTGGCAGGGATGATGACGGCGAGAAAATATGCGGATGTGGTGGTTACCATCGACGCGGATTTGCAGCAGGATATTGAGGCGCTGGACGCTTTTTTGTCCTGTTACATGGAGGGCTGCGAGGTAGTCTACGGCGTGAGAAACGACAGGCATTCCGACGGCTTTTTCAAGAAAGCTACGGCCACCGCCTACTACAAGCTGATGCACATGCTGGGCAGCACGGTTATGACGAACCACGCGGACTACCGCCTGATGTCAAAGAAGGCGCTGGATGCGCTGTCGGAGTATGGCGAGGCGAACCTTTTTCTGCGGGGGCTGATTCCCACGATGGGATTCCCCTCCGATGTGGTATATTTTGACGTAAAGGCCAGAGAGGCGGGACATTCCAAGTATACCCTTAACAAGATGATGACGCTGGCGCTTGACGGCATTACTTCCATGAGTGTGCGTCCGCTCAGACTGATCGGCGGCCTCGGCTTCTTTATGTTTCTGTTCAGTATAGTAATGTGTGTGATCGGTCTGGTGGACTGGGCCATGGGCAACAATGTGCCGGGCTATACCACGACCCTGATTGTGTCCCTGATCATCGGCGGAATTACACTTTTGTCGCTGGGCATTATCGGGGAATATGTGGGCAAGATTTATATGGAAACCAAGCACAGACCCAGATACATTATTGATACGCTGGTGTGGCGTGAGGACGACGGGGAGGCGCGGTAAGGTTGAATCAATTCTTTGTAAGTGTCTGCAAGACTGACATGGGGGTGCGTGTATGTTAATGGTGCTTTGCTCATGGGTCATCATTGCCGGGGCTGCCCTGCTTTTTGGCAAGGCGGTTACGGACGGCATATATCGGGACCGCCTTGCGGATATGGGGCGTCCCGATATTTATCTGATGACAGGTTTGATTATTCTAAATATGTATGCCCAGCTTTTCAGTCTTTTTTATAAGGTGGCAGGAATCGCCTGCACCATTCTGGGAGCGGCGGGCATTCTTTTATTTTGTGTCGGGGCATATCGCTTCGTCCGCGAAAGAAAGGGCATCAGGCTTTTTCCGGGCGTCACATGGGAGAGGATGGGCGTCCTCCGGATCGGGGCGATACTGTTTTGCTTTGTGCTGACGCTTCTTTGGACGAACCGCAGCCCCAGCCAGTACGATACGGGGCTTTATCACGCGCAGGCAATCCGGTGGATCGAGGACTACGGTGTGGTTCCCGGTCTTGGAAATCTGCATATGCGGCTGGCTTATAACAGCGCGTTCATGTCCCTGCAGGCGCTTTTCAGTCTGGGCTGGCTTGTGGGACAGTCTCTGCACAGCCTGAACGGGTTTTTCTGTCTGGCGGCTCTGATCTATGTGTGCGCCACGGTCCGGCTGTGGGGAGAAGGAAGCCTGCAGACTTCGGATTTTCTGAAATGCGGGATGGTCGTTTTTATCGTGCAGAAGCGGCATGATATCGCATCCAGCGGCACGGATATCTACGCCATGCTTCTTGTCTTTTACATTTTAATTAAGTGGAGTGAGTACTGTGAGCGCGGCAGAAAGGACGGCGTTATGTACGGCTGGCTGTGCCTTGTTGGCGTGTATGCGGCAACGGTGAAGCTGTCTGCGGCGTCCGTGGTGATACTGGCATTATACCCGCTGTATCTGTTTGTCAAAGAGAAAAAGGGGAAGGCTGTTTTCTGCCATGTGGCGGCGGGGATTTTCACTTTGCTGCCCTGGCTGATCCGCAATGTGATTATTTCGGGCTATCTGGTTTATCCTTACGGCGGACTGGATTTATTTAACCCTGACTGGAAAATGGACAAGGCGGTGCTCGCGGAGGACAGCCTCGATATCAAAATGTTTGCGCGGGGCATCAGAGATGCAGCAGCGTATGACAATTCCTTTTTTGGCTGGATTCCCGGCTGGTTTTCCAAACAGGAGATGGGGAACCGCGTGCTGATCGTGGCGGCGGTGGTCTGCATTCCGGTGATTCTTTATCTGCTCGCACAGTGTTTTCGGCGCAGGGAATATGCGTGGGCGTCTCTTCTGGGTACGGGAATTGTGAATCTGGTCTTCTGGATGGTGACTGCGCCTCATATGCGTTACGGCGGACCGTATATGTATATGCTTCTGGCGTTGACGCTGGGGACCGTGGTACGTCTGTGGGGAAGAGAAGCTGCGGCCGCAGGGACGTTTTTGGCGGGAGAACGGGTGAGGACCGGGCCTGTATGGGAAAAGACGCTTCGCGTGGCGGCTGTGGCAGTTTTTGCCGTGTTCCTGCTGCAATACGGGGAGAGACTTTTCAAGATTCCGGGGATAGAGGCGAAGGAGCTTGTCAGACAGCCGGATTATCTTTCGTGGCAGTCTACGCAGTATCCGGTGGACAATGTGCATATCTGGAAGCCGGATGACGGGGATTTGTCAGGATATTTTGCATTTCCCGCCACACCACAGGGAAGACAGCTCCGGGTTCTGCGGCTGAGAGGAGAGAGCTTTTGGGAGGGATTTCGACATGAGTAAACCGGACATTCACGCGGACGATTACGCGCTTACTTTAAACACTTCAAAGGATATGCTGGAATGTATGCAGAAGGGGCGGCTTGACAGCATCAGTATCGTGCCGAATATGAGCTGCTTTGCGGAATGCATGGAACTGCTTTGCGACAGGATACCGGAACTTCCCTTTTTACCGCTTTTGTCGGTGCATCTGGATTTCGTGGAGGGGAGAAGTCTGGCGGGAAGAGAACACACGCCGGATTTGACGAAACAGGGAAGCGATCTGATGGGACTTGGCTGGGGCGGTCTTTTTGCGGCGTCCTATCTGCCGCATAAGAGGAAACGGATCAAGGCGCAGTTAAAGCGCGAGATCAAAGCCCAGCTTGCCAAAGGGCAGGGGGCGGTTAGAAGGTGCATGGAAATCGCAGCCGAAAGCGGGATTCCCTGCGGCCAGAAGGGACTGCGGATCGACAGCCACCAGCACGCCCACATGATTCCCGTGGTGTGGGAGGCGGTACTGGAAGTGGTGCGCGAGGAGGGGTATGCATTGGAGTATATCCGAAATTCCAAAGAACCGCTCGGCATATTTATGACAGATGTGTCGCTTTATAAGACGTACCGGCCTGTCAATTTTGTGAAAAACAGACTTTTGTCTCTCTACTCCCATAAGGCGGACCGCTTTTGCAAAGAAAGCGGCATGGAGCGGATGTATCTCTGGGGGCTTGTGATGAGCGGCCGGATGGACAAAGGGAGGATAGAGCGGCTTTACGGGAAAATGAAGCGCAAGGCCGAAAAGGACGGGAGAACGCTGGAGATTCTTTTCCATCCGGGCATCACCCTGCCAGAGGAGGTCACATCCGAGATCGCGAAGGAGGCGGCGGATGATTTTTACCTCCGAAAGGACCGCCATGTGGAAAAGGAAGCGGTGCTTGGCGTGAAGTGGTGATGTCAGGGCGCAGAATGCTGTGCCTGCGGAGGCGGGATGATCGTGAAATGGCGGGGGCGCGGGCGAATTTCAGAAAAATGTGAAAATTTCTGCTGTAAAAGTCGGAAAAATGTGTGGAATTTAATTTCTAAGACAGGAAAAACGTGTAAAAAATTGTAAAAAAGCGCGGAAAAATGTGTAAAAGGCGATTGAAAAACCCGGAAAAATGTGTGATACTGGTTTTGGACATATAAAGGAGGGGGATTTCAATGAAGCGAAATGTCATTCAGGATTTAATCAACTGGAAAGCCAGCGAGGAGCGAAAACCTATGGTGCTAAAGGGGGCGCGTCAGGTTGGCAAGACATGGCTGATGAAAGAATTTGGACAAAGCTGTTACCACAGTTTTGTCTATTTTAACTTTGACGAAGAGGATGAACTGCAATCCATCTTTGAAACTAACAAAAATCCCCATCGGATTATTGCGCTTCTTTCCATGATTGCCGGAGAAAAAATTCTTCCGGGGGAAACTCTTATTATTTTCGATGAGATACAGGAATGTCCGGAGGCGTTGAATGCGCTGAAATATTTCAGGGAAAAGGCCAATGAATATCATGTGATCGCGGCCGGGAGTCTGCTTGGAACGCTCCTTGCAAAGCCGAAATCCTATCCGGTCGGTATGGTCAATCTGCTCGACGTCTTTCCGATGACCTTTGACGAGTTCCTTTGTGCGGTTGATCCGCTCCTCTATGACTATTATGCAGGCATTCAGAAAAACCGGCAGATCGAAGATATTTTCCACAGCCGCCTGCTTGAAGCATACAACTACTATCTGATCATCGGCGGTATGCCGGAATGTGTCGAATCATGGATAAAATATCACGACCCGCAGAAAATTTCCAGGATACAGCGTGAGCTGATTGAAGTTTATGAAAATGATTTTTCCAAACACAACGGTAAAGTGAACAGCGGCCGCATTCTCATGGTCTTTCGCAGCATTGTCACACAGCTCGCAAAGCCAAACGAGAAGTTTATGTATGGAGCGGTGCGCGAAGGCGGCAGGGCGCGTGATTTTGAGGAGGCGATTGAATGGCTTGTCTCGGCCGGTATGCTGAACCGCGTTTACAATGTATCTAAGATGGAGCATCCTCTTTCCGCTTTTGAAAGACTGGATCAGTTCAAACTCTTTGTATTTGACACGGGTCTTCTCAAATATATGGCAGGCATTGACAACAGCGCTATCCTTTTGAAGACTGACTATCAATTCAAGGGACCGCTTACTGAAAATTATTGTTTACAGCAGCTCCGGGGGCAGTTTGAGATCGTGCCCCGTTACTTTTCTGATAAGAATGGGGAAATTGATTTTGTCCTGCAATACGGCACTGAGATTATTCCCATAGAAGCAAAGGGCGGGGAAGATAAATCCGCTCCGTCTTTTAAAAAATATATTGCGGACTGCCAGCCGGAACACGCGCTTCGCTTTTCCAAACGCGGTTACCGGAAAGACGGCTATATTACCAATATCCCGCTGTATCTTGTCCGGAAAACAAGGGAATTGCTCTGACGGGACTCGAATGAGACAGAGCCGCGAAAACCACAACAGGTATTCGACAATAAAAATGGAATAAATTTTTTGTTACTCCCCCAGCGCCTCCCTCAGCTCCGGCACTTCCTCCGCGATGATTTCCATGAAATACGCCGCGCCTTCCGCGTTCAAATGGTCGGAATCGGAAAAGTAAGTCAGGTTTTCACCAAACCTTGCGTCGTGGGAATAGTCGTAATAACTGACATTTGTGTCAGATGCAATGCGGTTGATGGTGCCGTAAAAGCGGTCCAGAAAATCTTCCGGAACGGGGTTATTGTAGTAAACAGAAAAAGGTGTGGTGATGAGCACGGGTGTGAGCCCGTGTTTTTTGCAGTAGTCGATCAGGGAGAGGAGCTGCGTTTCGCGCTCGGGTAAAAAGAGCGTTTCTTTGTTGTTGAAATGCCGGTCAAAACGCATGGCGGCCCGATTTGCAAACTCAGCGACAGCGGCTTCGTCCATCTCTGCGGACCCTGTGTCCGATTCCTCCTCAGCGGCCAATACCTTGAGGGAGGGGGAAAACACGGGCAGCAGCTTTAGGAGATCCTCCCCGGCGGAGAGGATGGGAAGTCTGGTGGTTACGATATCCGTGTAGAGATCATAGTCCGGTACGTTTTTGGGGGAGAGAAAGTGGTAGTATTTTACGGACAGCGCCTGCGCCTCGCTCTCATTCACCGTCTCATTGTTGAAGGAAAAGTAGGAGACGGGGATAAACACCACGCATCCCTCGTCCAGATGCGATCCATACTCCTTTAACAGGGCGAGATCGTATTGGTAAGTCTGGCTCACGCTGCCGAAGTTAAAGCAGGAATAGCCATCCTCCGTCAGTCCGTCATAGATGAAGTCATATGCGCCGTGGGAGCTGCCCACATTGGCGATCTCCACGTCGTTGATCTGGTTTCCCAGCATCCGCAGATTCCACATATCCATATATTTCGCATCGTCAATTTCCCGGTACGGTATATTTAATAAAAAAAGAATCAAAACCGCCGCCGCCGGAATAGCGATACACTTTATGGTAAATACGAGAATTGTCTTTTTTCGATTCATCTTGTTCTTCCTTTTTATTATCAAAACTGAAAATAGATAAACTCCGTCGCAATGCCCTTATAGGAAAACAATGCGGTCGCCACCAGAAGCAGCACGTAAACGCCATAGCGGACGGGGTCTTTCTGCCGTGAAATCATCCCGATCACGTCCTGCCTGAGAGAAATCAGGTCATAAAGGAAAAGCACAACCGCCGACAGCAGCATACCAAACATGGATAAATAGGGCATATCCAGACAGATCACGGCGGTTTTCAGGTAATTTAGCGGCCGCCCGATATCCCAGAACAGCCTTGAAATAATCCAGAATGCGTCCTGAATGGTGTTCGCCCGGAAAAAAATCCAGGTAAAGCAGAGCAGCGCGAAGGTAACGGGAAGCTGCCACCAGTGTTTCTTTCTGGTGACGGGAACGCCTCGTCTGGTCTTCGGGTAAAGCAAAGTTTCCGCGATCTGCAAAGCGCCGTGAATCGCGCCCCAGAGGATGTATGTCAGGCTGCTGCCATGCCAGAAGCCGCTTACCAGAAAGGTGAGAAGAAGATTCAGGCAGTTTCGCCATTTCGGCACCCGGCTGCCGCCAAGGGGAATATATACATAGTCCCGGAACCATGTGGAGAGTGAAATATGCCAGCGGCTCCAAAATTCTTTCACGGAAAAGGAGAGATACGGGCTTTTAAAGTTTGTCGCAAGCTCTATGCCAAAGAGTTTCGCGCAGCCGATGGCGATGTCCGAGTAGCCCGAAAAATCGCAGTAGATTTCGATGGCGAACATCACCGTGACGATGATAAAAACAAGTCCCACATAGCTGTGGGCATTGTCGTACACTTTGTTTACGGTGGCGGCGAACACGTCCGCGATCACCAGCTTTTTAAAGTACCCCCATGCCATCAGCTTAAGGCCATAGGTCACTGTCTCGTAATCGAAACGCCGCTCCTTTTTAAACTGCGGCAAAAGCGCCTCCGCGCGGCCTATGGGGCCTGCCAGAAGCTGCGGGAAAAAGGAGACGAAAAGGGCGTAATAACCGAAGTGCCGTTCGGCGCGGATTTTCCCCTTATAAACGTCGATCAGATATCCCATGGACTGAAAGAAGTAGAAGGAAACGCCCGCGGGCAGCAGGATTCTCACAGTGAGGGGCTGTAAGGACAGGCGTCCAGCGTCGATCATGGCATTGATCCGGCTGATGACGGGAGCCCCCAGCTTAAAGACGAGAAGAATACTTACAAGAGGCAGAACCCCCCCCAGCAGGCAGCGTCTTTTTTTTGCCTGCGCTGTCGCCTTTTCCAGTCCAAGCGCCAGAAAGTAGGTGAGAATCGTGGTGAAAAAGAGCATAAGACCGTAGGCCGCGTGGAGATTCATGTAAAAGGCATAGCTTGCCCCCAGCAGGAAAATCCACCGGAACCTGACAGGCACGATATGGTACAGGATAAAGGCCGCCAGCAAGAAGACGGCAAAGGTTATGGAATTAAAAAGCATAGTCTCCTCCGATGTTATTTTTCACACCCGAATCTGCTAATTATTTTACTGTATTGTGGAAATATTTACAACCATGTGCTATAGTGAAAACGGAGGCGGATGAAAATATGGGTATCACTTCCTTTTATTTTTTGTGTTTTTTTATTGTTTTATTAATTGTTTATTACTGTATTCCCCGTAAGCTGCAGTGGGGATTTCTTTTGTCTGGCAGCGCAGCGTACTGCCTGCTTGCGGGACAGGGGGCGCTGCTTTTCTATCCGGTTGTATCCGTGGGCGCCTGTTACGCCGGGACGAAGCTTCTTGCAGGGACGCCTGCGGAGGCGGAAAAGAGGCGCAGAGGCATTCTTGCTGTGACTATATTAGTCAATATAGGCATTCTTTTTGCCCTGAAATATGTCAATTTTTTCATTAATACCGTGGATGGCGTCGTGCATCTTTTCGGCGGGCCAGGGGAGCTTATTTCCGGTGTGGATTTTCTGGTGCCTCTGGGGGTGAGCTTTTATACGTTTTCGCTTTTGGGGTATGTGATCGACGTCTACTACGGACTGGCCGGACCTCAGAAAAACTTCGGCAGACTTGCGCTCTACGGGCTGTATTTTCCGAATCTCATTTCGGGGCCGATCTTAAAATACAGGGAGCACGCGGCGCAGTTTTTTGCCCCGCACGACTTTGATTATAAACAGGTGACGCGTGGACTGCAGCGCATGATCTGGGGATTTTTTAAGAAACTGGTGATTGCCGAGCGGCTTGGCGTTTTGGTGAACACGGTTTACGGGGACTATGAGGGATATCCGGGCGCGTATATCTGGGTGGCCACCGTCTGTTACGCGTTTCAGCTATACACCGATTTCTCCGGCTGTATGGACATTGTATTGGGATTGTCGCAGAGTCTGGGAATCGCCCTGCCGGAAAACTTTCAGACGCCCTTTTTCGCGAAGAGCGTGGCGGAATACTGGCGCAGATGGCATATTACGCTGGGCGTGTGGATGAAGGACTATGTTTTTTATCCGCTTCTCCGGTCAAAACTCTTTACGAACCTGAATCAGTCTTTCAGGAAAAAGTTTGGTAAAAAGCGCGGAAAACAGTACGCCACGTTTGCGGCTATGTTCGTTCTGTGGCTCACGGTGGGCATCTGGCACGGCGGCGACTGGAAGTTTGTGATCGGCTCCGGGCTGTTGCACTGGTTCTATATTGTGATGGAGGAGCTGCTTGCGCCGCCCTTCGCCCGTCTGAATGAGCGGCTTCATTTAAACGGGGAGGGCCGGTTCTTAAATGGCGTCCGCATCCTGCGCACTTTCTTTCTGGTTTGTATCGGCGATTTGTTTTTCCGGGCAGCCTCCACAGGAGACGCGTTTGCCATGCTGGGAGAGGCGGTGCGTGTATGGAATCCGCATATCCTCTGGGACGGCTCGCTGCTGCAGCTTGGCCTTGACGGGATCGAGACGGCGGTGACGGTTCTCTCCCTGCTGCTGCTCTGGGCGGTGTCCCTGTATCAGAGAAAAGGTTCGGTGCGGGAGTGGATTGGGGCGAAGCCCCTGGCGCTTCGCTGGATGCTCTGGTACGCGTTATTGTTTGCGGTTATTCTGCTGGGATATTACGGGCCGGGGTACAGCGCGTCAGAGTTTATCTATCAGGGATTTTAGAAATTCGGATAGTAAAGACTGGCAAACTGTGGTAAACTGAGAAGTAAGATTGAGAGTACGGGAGATAGAGAATGGATAAGATAGCAGTATTGATTCCCTGTTATAATGAGGAGAAGACCATTGCCAAGGTGGTGGGTGACGCCAGAGAAGCGCTGCCCGAGGCGGTGATCTATGTCTATGACAATAATTCTACCGACCGCACGGTGGAGCTCGCAAGAGATGCCGGTGCGGTAATCCGGTATGAGCATATGCAGGGAAAAGGCAATGTGATCCGCAGAATGTTCCGTGAGATCGAGGCGGAGTGCTATATCATGGTGGACGGCGATGACACCTACCCCATGGAGTATGCAAGAGAAATGGCGGACAAGGTGCTTCTTCACAGTGCGGATATGGTGGTGGGAGACAGGCTTTCCTCCACTTATTTTACGGAGAATAAAAGACCGTTTCATAACTTCGGCAATTCCATTGTGCGCGGCAGCATCAACAGGCTTTTTCACTGCGACATCAAGGATATCATGACAGGTTACCGCGCGTTCAGCTACGGCTTTGTGAAAACTTTCCCTGTGCTTTCCACAGGATTCGAGATTGAGACGGAAATGACCATCCACGCGGTCTATAATAACATGCAGATCGAAAATGTGATTGTGGATTACCGGGACAGGCCCGAGGGCAGCGAGTCGAAACTGAACACCTTTTCGGACGGCTTCAAGGTGCTCCATACGATTATGAAGCTCTATCGGGATTACAAGCCCTTCGGGTTCTTCGGGCTGTGCTCGATTATTCTCATGCTGCTTGCGGTGGTATTCTTTATCCCCATTCTGATTACCTACATTGAGACGGGGCTTGTGGACCGGTTTCCCACGCTTATCGTCTGCGGGATTATCGGGCTGGCGGCTTTGCAGTCTCTGTTTGCGGGGCTGATGCTGTCCAATATGGCATTAAAGAACAGGCGTGATTTCGAGTACAGACTGACGCTTGTGACAAGGCGTCTGCGTGAGAAGTAAAGCGGCGTGTGCATAAACAGACGGGGCATGTCCGGCGATTGGACATGCCCTTTTAGACGGATAGGGAGACGGATTATGGAAAAGACAGGAAAAAACGGTTCGGCGCGGGAACTGGCGCTTACGGGTGTAGCAGCGCTTTTGCCCCTGGTCTGTGCCGGACGGATATTTCTCCTCCTTCGCGCGCAGGGGAGCGTTTACACAATGGGGATTTTCCCGCTGGCTCTGCTCTTCGGACTGTACAGTCTGTGGAAAAGAGCTTTGTTTTTAGAGGAAGTTTTCTTTCCCGGTGTGGTGAGGGGGCTTCTGGCGGCCGGATTTGCCGCGCTGCAGGTGTTGGGGCTTGTTTACAGCCATCCGGGGATCTGCGGTGTGCCGGAGGCGGTTTTGTGGGTGATGTGCTTTACGCCTATGACGCTTGCAGGGCTGAACGGACTCTTTTTTCTGGCAAAGCGGCGGACCGATGAACTGACATGTGTGTCGGAAAAAGGTGCGGGCGCGGCAGAGGCATGTGCCGGGCGGAAGGGTTCCTTTCCGGGAGCCTTCGCGCTGATCTTTGGGGGATTCTGTATTCCCTTTGCCACCTATTATCCGGCGATCATGGCCTATGACGTGATTCCCCAGCTCGACCAGATCCGGGCAAGCGGTCTGACCACCCACCATCCGCTGATTCATACGCTCATGCTGAAAGGGTGTCTCGGGGTGGGAGAACTTTTGTCTTTTCTGCCGAATGCGGATCGGGCGGGACTGGCGCTCTATTCTGTTTTACAGATGGCTGTGGTGGCGGCCTGCTTTGCCTGGGTTTACTGTTTCCTTTGCAGACGGGGCGTGTCGAAGCTTCTCTGCTACGCTTTCGTCCTGTTTGCGGCTGTCTTTCCCACCCACGGGATGCTGGCTGTGTCCATCACGAAGGACACCATATATGCGGCGCTCACCATGGTGTTTACGGCGTTTGCTTATGAGCTGGCGACGGAGGAGGAGAGCCTTGGAAAGGGATGGTTTGTCTGCTACGGGCTTTTGACGGTCTTGCTTTTGCTGTTCCGGAACAACAGTGTTTACGCGTGGATTTTGTATGTGCTCGCCGTAACTTTTTCGGTACTGCGAAGAAAGCCCTGTTTCAAAAAAATCTGTGGGGTCCACGGGGCGGCTTTTCTGCTGTATCTGGTTCTCAATACGCTGATGGTGCAGGCGTCTTCGGCCACAAGCGACACTTACGCCAGAGAAATGCTGAGTGTTCCGGCCCAGCAGATCGCCAGAGTGGTGCAGTATCATGAGGAGGAGCTGACGCAGGAGGACCTGGAGGCAGTCGCAGCGGTGTGGGGAGAAAACCTTCCGGAATATGTGCCTGCCATTGCGGACAGGAGCAAGAAGGACATTGCGGGCGACCGCGAGACGCTTCGGATTTTCGCCAGAGAGTGGGTCTCACTGGGGCTTCGCTATCCCGGAGCGTATTTACAGGCGTTTCTTTTGAAAAATAAGGGAATGTGGGATCTGACGGATGTGACCTATCTGAATGATGTGTATTCCTATGCGAAAGGGTATCTGCAAATCACCTATCCAAGTGACCAGCAGCCCTATATGGAGGCGCTTGCGCCCGGCTATGTGCGGCACCAGAAGCTGCAGCCTTTGCAGTCCCTTTACCGGTATTTCGCGGCGGGGGATGAGCTGTGGCGGTACTGTCCGCCCGCAGCGCTTGTGATGCAGCCTGCCTTTACCTGCTATCTGCTTTTATTTTTCTGTCTCTGCTGTATCGGTCTGAAAAAGCGGACGCTGCTGCTTCCGGCGGTGTATCTGCTGGCGCTTGCGGGCACGCTGCTTTTGGGGCCATGTGTGCTGACCCGCTATGTATATCCGCTGATGCTGTCGGTTGCGGTGCTGGCGCTTTTGCTGTTCGGGCGCGGTCGTATTCACAGAGGATAAAGTTGGTACACCATGTAAACGGTGTCCCCGGCGGTAAAGCTGTCCGCGACGGAAAGGCCTGCCTGAAAGGTATGCCGGAAGTACATGATTACAGGGTGCTCCTCATTGTAGGGGGCCTCCTGCAGAATAAAGTATACATGTTCGCTGTTCACCACATCCCGTCCGAAGTCGCCGATGTTCTGATCAGCGAGCTTTTTTTGTGTGTTGGGATTGCAGATCACCCCCCAGTTGGTGTAGATGAAATTCTGGTATGTATCCTGTCCCCGTCCAAAGGGCGTCTCGTAGAAATGCTCCAGCGTTCCGGAGCCGTAAGTCCATATGTAGAAATTGTCCGGATGTGCCAGACAGTATTCCCGAAGCTCCCGCCATGTCTCTTCGTGGACGCGGTAGTTAACCGCCACGTCCCGGTGGGTGGCATACACCGAAAAAAGGCTCAGGCAGCCGAGCAGGGGAAGAAGCACATAGTACCGTCTGCGGTTTTCTGAGGGCAGCAGATTAAAGGCCAGAATGATGCCCAGAAGGATCAGGAAATCCACGGTAATCAGGGGCTGGACGATGCGCTTGGGGAAACGTCCCTCGTAGAGCACATAGCCCCAGCTCACGCTCCGGCCGAAAAGATACATCAGGTACACGAAAAGGGCGCTGGCATTGCGCTCCAGAAAGATCAGCACGGGGGTAAGGAGCAGCAGGAATCCGGCGATCAGATTGGCGGGCTGCATTCCGTCCTGATAGAAAAAGACATTTACGGCGGAAACCGCTGCGCTTTTCAGCCGTTCTTTCAGGCTCGTGCGGTCCAGATAACACCGTCTGGCCAGATCGTGCATTTGTTTCCAGTCGGAGACGGACATGTCATACCCGATGTGGGGCGCGCCGCTTTTGCGGTACATGTAAGCTTCCTCGTCCAGACCGAGCGCCCGCAGGTCGTCCCCGCATTCTTCATAGTCAGGCCAGCCGTAAAAGTCGCCTACCCGCTCTCTGTAGTGGTTGATTTTCCGGAAGTCGGACCATTCGTCGGAGGAGTAGGCGACAGCGTTTGCCCCCCAAAGCAGCCCCATGCCCAGACATAAGAGCAGGGCGAAGCCAAGGAGTCTGACCGCCACGCCTTCGTACTCATTTTTGGCGGCCGAGATCCATTTGCAGAGCCAGAGCATACCGGCCATGGGCAGCATGAGATAGAAAATATTCTGGCGCATACTGAAAGAGATCCACGCAAAGAGCAGGGTCGGTACATTGTCCAGAAAAAAGCCGGCGAACGACTGGTTGACGCGGGAAGTGATAAAGCAAAACAGCGCCGCGGCAGCCGCCAGTCCGGCGGTGGTGGTGTACTGCGCCTCCGCGATTACGTTCAGGTCTATAATGAAAAACAGGAGCAGAAAAGCGGCCAGGGCAGGCGGCCAGAGCGCGGCCTGCGGATTGTGCCGCTGGCGGATCCGCAGGATGCGCCGGTAAACCGCATAAAGGCACAGTATCTGCACGGCGTGCTGAAACAGCCCGTACCATGGTATGAAGCTCCACATGGTATAGAGCTTTGAAAGCAGCCATGAAAGGGGATAGAGGAAAAACATGACATGAGCGTCAGGTGTACCTGTATACGCGCCCGAGAGGATGCTGTACATGCCCCAGTCGTCGTTGATGCCGTCCACCGGCCGGATCAAAAACAGCAGTAAGACGTAAAATGCAGGCAGCAATAAGAGAAAAAGAAGATCGCCCCGTAAAAGGGAGGGTATCTTTGTGTGGGAATTCCGGTGGTTTCTATGTCCGAAGGAGAGCGTGTCAGGCTGCGCTCCCTGATTCATTAATGGCATCGGGTTATCCTTTCGTAAATAAATTGTTTCGCATATTTTTAAGTTGTCTCTATTATAATATACCATAACATATTAAGAATTACGGAAGAATTTTTTAATTCGGAATGTATGTGATAGGAAAATCGGGAAAAATGTGGTAAAGTATATAAAGATTACAGGGCGGCAAAGAACCGCCGGAACATAGGAAGACGGATATATCATGCGGGGAAAGGTCGGTAAAAGATGGGAAATACGAGACGCGGCAGACAGAATATAAATATGCTTCTGGTGGTTTTGATTGGTTTTTGCGTTCTGGCGATCATTGAGATCGTGTACGGACAGGCACAGATGAAAGTGGAGCGGGAACGTCTGGAGCTGGAGGAGCAGAACCGTCAGGCCGTGCAGGAGTTGAAGGAGGAATGGCGGAATCTGAAAGAGGGATCCAGCGTGGTTGTCGCGGAGAGTGAGGCCGCTCCCGCCGCCAGCGAGGCGGATCAGGAGGAGACACCCGCCAAAATTACGAAGCAGGAAACCGAAAAAAAGGATAAGAAAGACGACAAGAAGGACGAGAAGAAAGAGGAGGCCGCTCCCAAAGAAGAGGATGACAGGGACTATAGTATGCAGATTGTTATTCTGGGCGACAGCATCATGGACGGCGACCGGACGGAGAGCGGCGCGGCGGATATCATCGGCGAGCAGCTTGACGCGAAGATTTATAATATGTCCATGGGCGGCACCACGGCGGCGCTTCTGCCCAATGACCAGTACAATTTCGCAACATGGGAATCCCGAAGCCTGCTTGGCGTGGTACATGGGATTCTGGGCAATATCAACACGGATATCTTTGACGGTTACGCGGCGGGCGACGTGCTGAAAACCTGTGATTTTGACAAGACGGATTACTTTATCATAGAGTACGGCGTGAATGATTTTCTGACCAAACAGATTCCCAACAGCAGATATCTGGAGGGCGGCGACACGCTGGCGATAGACGAGGCGCACACGTATACCGGTGCGCTGCACGATGCGGTCAGCAGGCTTAAGGAACGTTTTCCGGATGCGGGGATTTTGCTGGTTTCGCCCCACTATTGCCAGGTCTTTAACGGACAGACCTTTATCGGAGACGGCTATTCGCTGGATTACGGCTACGGTCCGCTGATCACTTACGCGAGAGGAACCGGATATGTGGCAGGGCAGTTTGAAAAGGACCGCGTGTTCTTCTTCAATGCTTTCGAGGAGAGCGGCATCGACGCGGGCACCGCGGAGCAGTATCTGGCGGACGGCATTCACATGACGCCGCTGGGAGCGCGTGTGTATGCGGAGAAGATCGCAAGAATCATATACAGTGACTTCGCGCCGGAGGAATGATTGCATAGGGCAGGCAAAATATGGTATGATAAAAGGCAGGTGCAAAACCTGCCTTATTTGCGCAAAAAGCGGCGCGTCTCAAGTATGCGCAGGCATCGGTAAAATATTTGTGGAGAGAATTTATGCGGGAACTGGAATACCCCTTTGACGGGGAGCTGATTTTAAAAAAATCAAAGAAGCTAAAGCGCGCGCTTCTGGAGGAGCGGTCTGATTTTCTGGAGAAGCGGATCGCGGTTCTTGGAGGCAGTACGACGCATGATATCATACGCATACTGGAGCTGTTTTTGCTGGAGCAGGGCATCCGCCCCGTGTTTTACGAGTCGGAATATGCACAATACTGGCAGGACGTGATGTTTGACAATCCGGAGCTTCGCTCCTTTGCCCCGGATCTGATATTTATTCATACCTCCAACCGGAATATCACGGCGTGGCCTTCCGTTTCGGATTCGGCGCAGCGGGTGGAGGAGCTGCTTTCGGAGCAGTATGGCCGTTTTCAGGCGATGTGGGATAAGATTGCGGAGGTTTACCGCTGTCCCGTGATCCAGAATAATTTCGAGTATCCCTTTTTCCGGCTTCTGGGCAATCAGGAAGGCGTCTGTCCGCAGGGAAGGATCGCCTTTGTCAACAGGTTTAACGAGAAATTCTATCAGTATGCGAGGGAGCACGGAAATTTTTATATTCACGACATCCACTATCTGTCGGCCGCCTACGGGCTTGACAGGTGGGCGGATCCTCTGTACTGGCATATGTACAAATATGCCTGCTGTATGCAGGCGATCCCCGTTTTTTCCCACAATCTGGCGAATATCATCAAGTCGGTTTTCGGCAGAAATAAGAAGGCCCTTGTGCTGGATCTTGACAATACGCTCTGGGGCGGCGTTGTGGGTGACGACGGGCCGGAAAATCTGGAGATCGGGCAGGAGACGCCGATGGGACAGGTTTACTCGGAATTTCAGAGTTATGTGAAAGCGCAAAAGGAGATCGGCGTCATGCTTGCCGTGAACTCCAAAAATGAACATGAAAACGCCATAGCCGGACTGAATCACCCGGAGGGCGTGATTAAGCCGGAGGACTTCGTACTGATTAAGGCGAACTGGGAGCCGAAGAGCGAAAATACAGGCGCCATTGCCAGGGAGCTGAATATTCTGCCGGATTCTCTTGTGTTTGTGGACGACAATCCGGCGGAGCGGGAGATCGTGAGCGCGCAGACGGCGGGGACGGCGGTTCCCGAAATCGGCACGCCGGAGCAGTATATCCGGGTGCTTGACCACAGCGGGTTTTTTGAGGTGACAAGCCTGTCGGAGGACGACAGGAAACGAAGCGAGATGTATCAGGCCAACATGGCCAGAAAGGTGCAGCAGGAGCGTTTCGCCGATTACCGGGAGTATCTGCTGTCTCTGGAAATGCAGGGGACGATCCGCTCTTTTGAGGCGGTTTACATGGCGCGGATCGCCCAGCTTACCAATAAGAGCAATCAGTTTAATCTGACAACGAGGCGGTTCACGCAGGCGCAGATCGAGTCGTTTGCGGCGGATGAAACATATATTACCCGCTATGGAAAGCTGGCTGACCGCTTCGGGGATAACGGCGTGGTTTCTGTGGTGATCGGCAGAAAAGGGACGATGGCCGATACAGATATTTACCGGCGGGGAGAGACGCCGGGCGCGGCGGCAGGAAGCGGTATGACGGCAGACAGTGCGGCAGCAGGAAGCGGTGCGGCGGCGGACAGTACAGCGGCGGCAGGAAGCGGTGCGGCGGCGGACAGTACAGCGACAGCAGACGTGCTGCACCTGGAGCTGTGGCTGATGAGCTGCCGCGTATTAAAGCGGGATATGGAAGCGGCCATGATGGACAGTGTGGTGGAGGCGTGTCTGGACTGCGGGATTAAGACGATTATGGGATATTATTATCCCACGGCGAAGAATGCCATGGTGAAGGCGTTTTATCAGACCATGGGGTTTGAAAAGACGGAAGAAACCGACACGGGTGTCACAGTATGGCGATATGAGATTCCCGCAGATTATGAGAAGAAAAATACGGTTATTAGAGTGAAAAGAACTTCTAAAGCTCAGCAGCAGAGGCTGCTTCGCTAAGAAGTTCTAGGAGTTGCGCTGCAACTCCGTTTCACTCAGGAGAATGCCTGAAATACGGGCATTCTCCGAATGGAAAAATGTTTTACAGAAAGGATGGGACAGACATATGAGCAGAGAAGAAGTGTTTGAAAAATTGAACGGGGTTTTCAGGGATGTGTTTGATGACGAGGAGATCACTGTCACGGACGCCACCACGGCGGACGATATCGAGGAGTGGGATTCTCTGGAGCACATCAATCTTCTTGCGGCGGTGGAGCAGGAGTTTGGCATGAAGTTTAACATGGGACAAGTAGTTTCCATGAAGAATGTGGGCGAGATGGCGGATATCATCATCGTGCAGATCGGATAAGCCGCGTAACGGGGCAGGAACACGCCGGTACAGCCGGGCAAAGGAGCAGAAAACGGTATGGGAAAGGGAGTTCCGGGCGGAGCGCAGCGCTTTTTAAAAAAAACGGATAGCATAGATAAAAAGAGAGAGGCCATTTTCGTGTGGGCTTTCTTTGCCGCGCTTGTGTACGGCGTGGTGATTGTTACGGGGACGTTAACGTCGGGGTTTCATCTGGTCGACGACTGGGAGTTTGCCAAGTATGTGGATTGGATGACGCTGGAGCATTACAGCCTGTGGGACTGCCTGCGGGAGGCTGTGGGTTATGATCTGACGCTCCGTTTCAGGCCGTTATACTATATCAACCGGGTGCTGATGGCCTATGTGTTCGGCATAAATCTGACAGCAATGTCGGTTGTGAAGGCGGCGGAGATTGTCGTGACGCTCGTCGCACTCTATTACTGCGCGAGGCAGATGAAGTGCCATGCGGTTTATGCCGCGCTCTTTTCCCTGACGGTGATGGTGGGCTACCAGTCTCCGGTGTGGTGGAAGCTGGGGCCGCAGGAATCGTATGATATGATGCTGTTTGCGGTGGGATTCTTTTTCCTGCTGAAATGGCTTTCCACGGACAAGAGGCGGTACGCCCTGTCCAGTCTGGGCGCTTTTTTCCTCATGTCGGTTTACAAGGAGCCTTTTATTCTCCTCCTGCCCTTTGCGGGGCTTTACGTGCTGTACGACGGGATGAAGGGAAAGCGTGTGACGCCCGCGCTTCTGTGGGAGACGATCAGAAAAAGGTTTTCGTATCTGCTGACCATCGGCATCATTTTTGTGGTGGAAATGTTTTTGATCCTGTTCGTGATCGGTACGAACAACTATTCATATGTAGGTCTGGACGAGAGCGTGACGCTTGACCAGTATGTGCAGGTATGGCGCGCGGCCGCAGGAAATAACCTGAAATGGTATGTCAGGTTTGGCGTGCTGATGGGGTTGATCCTGCTGACTTACTGGGAGCATGTGAAAAAACTCGGCTGGGAGATACTTCTTACGGCGGCGGTTGTGCTGCCACAGTGCGTCTCCTACAGCAAGACCGCTCTGGAAGAGCGCTATATACTGCCCTGGGTGTTCGGCTATGCGTTCTTTTTTGTGATTGTGGGATGCACCTTCCGGCCTCTTAGCGGCAAGCGGCGGATCGCTTACATGCTCTGCCTGCTTCTGATGCTGGCGGCCCACGGCAGGGTGACGCTGCGGGAGGCGCGGTATTTTACCTACCGGGGAGAGAGCATCAGGACGATGCTTGATGCGACGCTTGATCTGGTGCAGGGGACGGACAAAAAAGTATTGTCCTGCTTTGCGCCGAACGCGGAGGGAAATAAGACGATGTACTACTGGTTTCGTCTCCACGGGTACGACGAGGTGTTTTACTGGGAGGAGGACGAGAACAAGATCAACCGCTCCTACGGACCAAGAGAGGACGAGCAGGCGGACTTTGCGGATATTGACGTGGTCGTGATGTACAATGAGGAAGACCGGCACTGGTGTTATGAGCCGGGTCTGGATCTTTCGGATTTTACGGAGAAAAAGTGCGGGACGATTACGATGTATGTGCGCAATGCGAAAAGTACTTCATAAGGTGTTTTCTGTGTGGCTAATACAGCAGTTCAATCATACCGGCAACGGGACTTGTCAAAAAGACCACGTTACGGCCGCCCAGCGCGGGCGCGGGCGTGGGCGTGTCGATGGCGGCGAAGCCGTTACCGGTCAGTTCCAGATATGCCGCTTCGGGATCGTCGGCTTCGTAGCAGATGTGGTAGGGCGCGTTTTTATATTTTTTCAAAAGCCCTGAAACCACGGAGTCCGCGGAGACGGGGGAGATCAGCTCCACCCGGTAACCGTCTTTTATGAGAAAGCAGATATCCACTTTGCGGATATCGTCGTATACGGTGTCCTGCTCGACCTGATAGCCGAGCGTTTCAAAGGACTGCTTCGCTTTCCCGATTTTTTTGACTAAATAGCCGATATGGTGTATTTTTAATGTTGACATAGGCGCTCCTTTTTTGACGGGCAGATATCCTGTTTTTGTGCGGTATATGTGAACAGATACGAAAAGGATATCCGCGTGGGTTCATCATAACACATAACAGGGAAAAAAACATCACAAAATAACAGGGACGCTTACTTTTAGGAAAGGACGCAGTTTAGACGGATGAAAGCGCTGTATTTGAAATATAAAGATTTTATCATGGAGGTCATACACTTCGGCATGGTGGGCGTCATTAATACGCTGATGGGCTGGGCGATCATGGCGGTGCTGTATAACCTGATTCATATGAACTACTGGCTGTCAAGCGGTATTTCCTACTTTATCGGCAGTGTTTTTTCCTATCACGCGAACGCGAAGCTGACCTTTAAGGTGGAAAACAGGGACAAATGGCTGCCCTGGCGGTTTGCCCTCAATATCATCGTGTGCTATCTCGTGTCGTTCAGTGTGGCGCAGCCGCTTGTGGGGTGGCTTCTGGATGTGTCCGGACTGTCGGCGGGAGGCATGTTCTCAAAAGCGCTTCTTGACAATATCGCGATGATCTTTGGTATGGGAATTTTTATTGTAATGAACTTTTTCGGGCAGAAACTGTTTGTGTTCCGGACGGGACGTCATGGCGGAGCGAAAGGTTGAATCCATTCTCTGATGAGTAATTTTGTTCAACAGATGGAGCAAGTTTCGTTTGCATTTGTGATACTGCGGAATGAAAAAAAGTAACGCATGTGTCATGCAGACAAATATGTGACATGGGTGTCATTAATTACAGAAGGTACAGGGAAGAAGTGTGCCGGTTGGGATGAACAGATGAAAAAACTGACGGAACAGAAGTGGTATATCCGGATAACAAAATATTGGTTTCTGTTTCCGATAACCGGATTCCTGCTGCTTGCGGCGGCAGTGTTTTTCGGTTACGGGGAGCGAAGCTATATCGGCGTTCACGATAATATGGACTTGTTTCTGGCGCAGTTTCAGATGATGAAAAATACGGACTCCTTCTGGAAACACGGCGTGAACGTGCCTTTTCTGGGCGGCGTCAGCAGGGATAACCTGCCCTCGGAGTTTTCGCTTTACAGCCTGCTTTTCATGCTGTTTCCGACTTACACGGCGTATGTGCTGGGGCTTTTGGGAAAGATCCTGCTCGGGATGTTTTCCTTTCGTCTGCTGGCGGGTGAGCTGCTTGGCGGGGGATATGGGAAATACCGTCCCGTCATCTATATGACCGGCTTTGCCTATGGGATCTGCTGGTTTTTCCCTGCTTTTGGTTTTGCCTTTGCCTCGATTCCGCTGTGCGTATGGCTGCTTGCCAGGATCTGCCGGTCCCGGGGGAAGCGGTGGTATCTGTGGTATGCGGCGTTGTTTGCATACCCGCTGGTTTCCTACTTTTCCTACCACGGCATTTTCATTCTGGGGTATCTGACGCTGGCGGTTTTGTGGCTCTTTTGCAGAGAAGTATACTTGCGCAAAAGGAAAGGGCGGGAAACGCTTTTAGGGCGCGGGGAGAGACCGCAGGAAGGAAGAGCCGCGCGGCGGCTGACCGGTGCGCTGTTCGTGCTGGCCATTGGTTTTGTGGCCTGCGAGTACCGTCTGTTCGGACAGATGCTTTTTGGCGAAGAGGAGACCATCCGGGCTTCCATTGTCAATGCAAGCCTCTCCCTGCCGGAGATTTTCGGGGAAATCGGGCAGGTGTTCCGGGAGGGCATTTTTCATGCGGACGGCGTACACGGGAAAGTTGTGCTTCCGGTGTGTGTGATATATTTTGTTGTAAACAATGCGCTTTATATACGAAAAAAAGAGGGAAAGGCCGCCCGGCGCGACCCCTTCAATCTGCTGATGGTTTTTATCCTTTTTAACTGTGTGGTGTACGGCCTTTACGATTTCGAGCCGCTGCGCTCGCTGGTGGAAAAGCTGATTCCGCCGCTTCAGGGCTGGCAGTTTAACCGGACCATCTTTTTCAATCCCTTTTTGTGGTATGCGGCCCTGTTTCTTATACTGCGCAGGCTCTACGATGCGGGGGAATGGCAGATGTGGCTGGCAAACGGCATTGTCTGCATTGCCGTGCTGGCGGTGATCCTGACGCCGACCCGCTACAATGACTTGTACAGCACCTGTTATAACAGGGCTTACGAGCATTTTCACGGCAGAGAAGTGGACGAGCTGTCCTATGAACAGTTTTACGGGGTGGATCTGTTTGAAAGGATCAAGGCGGATATCGGTTATCAGGGAGAGTGGGCGGCAGCCTACGGCTTCCATCCGGCGGTGCTTGAGTATAACGGGATTGCCACGCTGGACGGGTATCTGGGCTTTTATTCCCAGCAGTACAAGGAGGATTTCCGGAAAATTATCGCCCCCGCGCTGGAGCGGGTGGAGGCTACCAGAATCTATTACGACGACTGGGGGGCCAGAGCCTATCTGTATTCGGGGACGGATTTAAGCATTGTCAGCGCGACAAAGACCGTGTACGCCACGGACGACCGTATTTATATGGACGGGGACGCTTTTGGGGCGCTTGGAGGGGAATATCTTTTTTCCAGAATCAGGCTTTCCAACGCGCAGGAGGCCGGGCTTACCCTTCTGGGCGAGTACACGGCGCAGGACGGAAGTATGAAGATATACGCATATCAGCATTGAGCCGTGCGCATTTGTCACCCGGAATGCGGAGGGGAGCGTGCACGGCGAAGGAGTAAATGCGAAGAAGAAAAAAGGAGATGTAATCATGCCAATCAGAGTACACAATTTCGGGGGAGTGATCGGGTGGAACGCCAAAAAATATCTGCCGTGGGTTGCCAGCGAGAGCTATTTAAAATTGCAGTTTGTCAGCCGCAGACGGTCCCAGAAAGGATATATTGACTTTTTTATGAGCCATAAGGAGGCGCCCCATCCGCTGGTGGTGAATCTGGAGACGGTGAACCGGTGCAACAGCACCTGTGAGTTTTGCACGGCCAACATCCACGCGGAGAAACGCCCTTATAAGAAGATGGACGACGCGCTCTATTATTCCGTGATCGACCAGCTTCACGACTGGAATTACAAAGGGCACCTGACTCTTTACGGAAACAACGAGCCGTGGCTTGACACGCGCATTGTGGAATTTCATAAGTATGCGAGAAAAAAGCTGCCGGAGGCCTTTATCTTCATGTCCACAAACGGCCTGCTCTTAAATGTGGACAGGGTAAAGCAGATAGTTCCCTATGTGGATCAGCTCATCATCAACAACTACGGGATGGAAATGAAAATGCACGACAATGTGCAGGTGATACACGATTATGTGAAGGCGCACCCGGAGGAGTTTCGGGACGTGGACATTCTGGTGCAGATCCGGTACCTGAAAGAGGTGCTGACCAACCGCGCGGGCAGCGCACCGAACAAGCAGTCCAAGGGGAAGATCGTCAAGGAGACCTGTCTCATGCCGTTTACGGATCTGTGGATCACGCCCTTCGGCAAGCTGGGAATCTGCTGCTGTGACAACTTTGAAGTCACGGAAATGGCCGACCTGAATGAAACATCACTTAAGGAAGGCTGGAACAGCGAAAAGTACAGGCAGCTTCGGGAAGCCATCACCACAGGCAGGCACAACTATCCTTTCTGCAAGTATTGCGACTTTATCGACGCGGGCCTGCGCATGGACGCGGTGGATGATGTGCTTAAGCACAGAGAGATGCACGGCGCGAGACAGTCTGTGTTCAGGAAAAAATAAGAGATAAAAACAGCGGAGACGGGATGCGGACGGCATGTGTTTCCGGTGAACAGTAAGCGGTAGAAACAAAGGGAAAGATGGGGACGGCAGACGAATGAGGAGAGCGTTTGTAACGGCGGCCTGCGCGATGGCGGCGGCAGCGGTTCTGTGGGGCTGCGGCGGCGCGGCAGGCGGGAACGCACATGAAAACAACGGTGTGGAAGCGGCGGATGCGCAGGGAAACGGCGCGCAGAGCGGAGCTAAGGACGGACAGAGCGGCGAAGAAGCGGCGGCCGGTGATGGCTCGCAGGGAGCCGCGGAGACGGCAGGCGGTTCGGGTACAAACGACGGCGCACCGGGAAAAAGTGACGGCAACGCCGGAAATGGAGGCGGTGCGGCGGTTGGCGGCTCAGGGGAAGCGGCGGAAACGACGTCAGCGGACGGGGGCATTGACATGGCGGCACAGCTTGCAGGCACCACGTTTTCCGTGCTGGGGGACAGTATTTCCACCTATCAGGGCTGCAATCCCGTGGGCTACTATGCCTTTTTTCCGGAAAACGGTGAAGTGACGGAGGTGGAGGACACCTGGTGGCAGCGGGTGGCGGATGATCTGGAACTGACAGTCTATGCGAACGGTTCCAGCTCCGGAGCGACTGTGGCGGGGGATTCCACGGAAACGGAAAATCCCCAGTGCGGCTGCAACGAGCTTCGCACCAATGACCTTTCCGGCCCGAAAGGGGCATGTCCTGACAGGGTTGTCATATATCTGGGCACCAACGACATGCTGAAAGCCGTTCCGCTGGGAGACAATGACGGCACCGGGCTGGTGGAGGAGGGTTTGATCACGACTTTTACGGACGCTTACACGCTGATGCTTGACAAGGTGCAGGCGAATTATCCGCTGGCGGAGATTTACTGCTGTACCCTGCTTCCGGTGGGGGATTACGGTACGGACACGCCCTATGTGGAATTTGTCAACAGCGAGGGACTTACGTCCGCAGATTACGGGGAGGCGATTGCGCGGATCGCGGGGAGCAGGGGTCTTCCGGTGATTGATCTGTCCGACTGCGGCGTTACCATAGAAAATCTGCACGAAATGACAAGCGACGGGGTGCATCCCACGACAGCGGGTATGGAGCGTATTGCGGAGGCGGTGAAAGAGACGCTTACGGCGCAGTAGGGGCGGACAGGACGGTGCTGCCGGTGGTGTGAACGGGACGGAGGCCTGCGGCGTGTCAGGCGCAGGCAGGAAAGCGCAGAGGCGCGGAAACGGGATGACGGTTTGCGTCGCGGCAGGACGGGGTGCGGACAGGAAAGCGCAGGAGCGCAGAAATGAGGGATGTCCATGGATGTGGAGATAAAGGGGATCAGAAAGGCGTATGCCCGAAAGAAAGTGCTTACAGATATATCGTTTTCCATGGAGGCCGGGAGCTGTGCGGCCATCCTTGGCAGCAACGGCAGCGGGAAATCCACGCTGCTTTCCATTTTGGCGGGCGTGCGAAAGGCGGACGGCGGCTCTTTTTTTTATCGGGGAAACGATCTGCTGCGATGCCCCGGACAGATTCCGAAGGCGCTTGGTTATGTGCCGCAGGGTGATCCACTTCTGGAAGAGCTGAATGCATGGGACAATCTGCGCATGTGGTATGACAGGAAGACATTGCAGCGGGAGCTTGCGGAGGGGGCGCTTAAGCTGCTTGGCATCGACGGGTTTTTAAAAACCCCCGTGCGCCGTATGTCCGGCGGAATGAAAAAGCGTCTTTCCATCGGCTGTGCGGTGGTTTCCCGTCCCGGGATTCTGCTGTTGGACGAGCCGTCGGCGGCCCTTGACCCTGTCTGTAAAGAAAACATACGCAGTTATCTGGAAGTTTACAGAGAAGAGGGGGGCATCGTGCTGATGGTGACCCATGACGCGCAGGATTTGGAATTGTGCGATATGTGTTATATATTAAGGGATGGAACGCTGCAGCCCTGGGAATACGGTGGGGATTTTCATAAACTGGCGGAGAAACTGCGTGAGACACCGGAAAAGTGTATCTAAAGAAGCCCCGCCGGTGGATAAGATACAGGAAAGCGCCGGGCTTTGTGCAGAAGAATAAAAAGGGGCGTTCCACGGACAGATTTGAGATTAGGGGGAAACAGATGCGGCAGACAACGGCTTATTTTCTGGCACAACTGAAACGTGCAATAAGACTGCTTCCCGGGCAGGTAATGGCGGACCTTCTGGTCTGCGTCTGTGCGGGCGCGCTGGCCTGCCTGCTGATTTCGCAGGGAGCGGCGGCAGCGAAGGGAAGCAGATACCGGATCGGTATGGTGGGAGATCTGTCGGCTTCCTATTTGGGATATGGTATGGCGGCTGTGCAGGAGATGGACGATTCCCGCTTTATGATCGAGCTGGTGCCGATGTCGGAGCAGGAGGCGGAGGCGGCCTTTTGGCGCGGGGAACTGTATGCCGTTATGCGGGTGCCGGAAGGACTGCTGGAATCCATTGTATATGGGGAAAACGACCGTCTGATTACCTACACGGCCACGCAGGGGCAGCAGGGGCTTGGAACCATGGTGATGGGAGAAATAACAGATCTGGCTTCCACGCTGGTGACCTGCTCCCAGAGCGCGATCTACGCCATGCAGCGGACGCTGGCGGATCAGGGCAGAGGGGAGGAAATTGGCCGGGAAACGGATAAGCTGAATCTGGCCCTGATCAATCTGGTGCTTTCCAGAGGGGACTTCGGTGAAGTGGAAGTTTTGGGCTATGGGGATGGCCTGTCGCTGGAGCTGTATTATTTCTGCGGCATGATTTTACTCTTTCTTCTGCTTTCCGGGCTTTTGAACAGCGCCCTTTTTGTGCACGGAAACGGCGTGTTTTCCTGCTTTCTGAAAGCCCGTGGCGTGGGGGCGTTTCGGCAGATTCTCGGGGAGTATCCGGCCTATCTTATGCTTGTGACTATGGGACTTTTCATACTATGCCCGCCCCTTGGCTTCGGGCTGGCGCGGGGGCTTTTGGGGATTCCCGAGTGGGAAGGCATGGGAGCAGCGCCGTTTCTTTCGTTTCTGCCGGTTCTTATTCCGGTGGCAGTCATGCTTGCCGCCATGCAGTTTTTTCTCTTCGAGGCGGCGGAGGGGATCGTGAACGGGATTCTGTTACAGCTTCTTAGCGGGATCGGCATGGGGTATCTTTCCGGATGTTTCTATCCTTCCGCCTTTTTTCCTGAAAAAATGCGTGCGCTGGGGGAGATTTTACCTTCCGGTGCGGCGGCGCGGTTTATGCAGGCGGGCGCCTTGGGGCGGATTCCGGCAGAGCTGTGGGCGGCGGTCTTTGGCTGGACGGGGGTGTTTCTTGTGTTGACTATATTGGTCAGGAAAAGCCGGATGACGGGATGGCTGTAATGCTTTCCCACAGAAAAACATAAAAAAGCCTATGAGGTTTATTTGCAGTTGGTTTAAGATGTGTAAAGTGGAAGCGTGTCAGAGGCTGAATTATCACATTTGTCTGATTATCTGCTGGACTTTGCATATGATAAGAAAACATTGGGGATTTGTGGATTAAGCAGGGGAAAAATCAAAAAGAACGAATGGAATTACTCCGGCAGTTGGCAGTACAGCAGTTGCAGACGCTGGAAGTGGTAAGTTTAAATAATTTGCCTAAGATAGCAACAAATCATCATGAAAAACAGGATAGGACGTGAGAAGGTGCATAATTGGTGTTAGAAACTATGGGTATCAGTCTTTAGAAATAACGCGAAAGGATGAAAATCATGGCAAGGGAAAATGCTATCCTCAATGATGAGTATATTTTAAATGAGGAGCTTACTGAATCGTTTGATTTCGATGAATTGGAAGAAAAGCTTCAAAGTCAGTTAGAAGAAGATTTGTCAAACTTGGAATTTCTGAGAGAAGAGAAAGAAAAAATCGGAAATCCGGATGCTTTGGGAAAAGTAATACTAGATGAAGTTTGGAAACAGTTTGGCAATCAAATCGGTTTGGATATGACTAATGAAACTCTGAATCAGAAGTATGATAGAGAGCATCAGGACGAAACCTATAAAGACATCGGTAAAAAAGTCATGCAAGACCCAAAATATAAAGAGGCCAATAAGGCTATGAAGGAACAGCAGAAATCTGGCAGCTTAAAAGATGAATATACAGGTAAAAACATAAATCAAAACGATAATGCAAATTTAGATCATGTGGTTTCCAGAAAAGAGTTATATGAAAATGCGCGTAGAAAACAGGCAGGAATAAATACAGAAAACCTTGCTAATAAGGATGAAAATCTTAAGCCTACGAATGAATCCTTAAATAAGAGCAAAGGTGCAAAGAGTGTTGATGAACATATTAACGGTAGGGAACAAAGAGAAAAAGATCTCATAGAACGAAACGAGCGTGCCAACAAAAAGATTGATGAATCTAATATATCTGATGTTGAAAAGCAAAAGGCAAAAGAAAAGAACAACAAGCGTTTGCAGGATAAGCTTGATGCAGATGATGATCTGATGAAAAAAGCTGATAAAGAAGCAAGAAAGGCTATAAACAAGGATATTGCAAAGGGCGTAGCTAAAGAAACTGCAAAGAAAGCTGGCAAAGACGCTTTGAAGCAAATGGCGATATCGGCATTGTTTTCATTACTTAAGGAAGTGATGAATGGTTTTGTGAGATTCTTGAAGAGTCGGGTTAAATCATTTAAAAACTTCCTGGTAGAAATGAAAAAAGCGATTAAATCGTTTTTTGAAAAGATAACTAATGTTTTACAAACAGGGGCATCTGGTGCCATTGGTACCATTGTGGGTGAAATTTTTGGACCTATCGTAAGTACATTCAGGAAACTGGCTAGTCTCATTAAACAGGGTGTTTCGTCGGTGCTGGAAGCTGTAAGATATCTTAATGATAAGGAAAACAGGAACAAGCCTTTCAGCATTAAGGTAGCCCAGGTTGGTAAAATAATCACAGCAGGTTTAGTTGCAGGCGGTGCAATTTTCCTTGGGGAATTATTTGAAAAATTTCTGATATCAGTACCGGGAATGCAGATAAAATTACCTTTGTTAGGTACTTTAGCAAATGTAATAGGTATGTTTCTTGCAAGTCTGGTAAGTGGACTTGTTGGTGCTGTTATTATCAACCTTATTGATAAGTTCATTGCCAAAAAGCAAAAAGCAGATGCACAAGCGGCTGTGATAGATAAGGGAAATCAGATTATTGCAAAACAGCATCAAATTCAAATTGTAAGTGAATCTCTGCTTGAGAGAGAAAAGGAAAATGCGCAAACTAATATTTCGGGAAGACATCAAGAAGCTGCCTCTATAATGAAGGATGCATATGGAAACATTATGGAGGATTTTGTTGAGGATTTTTATGAAAGTGTATATACTTCAGTAATAGATGAAGAAGATGTAATAACCAACAAGGAAATCGATAAGGTAAATAATGATTTAGATGATTTGCTTAACGGGTTGAAGTAAGGAGGAGAATGATAATGAAAAAACTGTTCATTTATGCTTTCGCGGTTGGATTAGCCGCAAGTGGTGTTTATTGGTGGTGCAGGAGAGAAAAATTTAGGAATACTGCATCTGGGCCGGTAAATGAAAAGATGGATTTTGACCACAGACTTGGAGAGGAAGAGATTTCGCGAAGCTCAGACGTTGTGGAGGAAATGTATCAGGCTAAGAGTGAAAATGTACAGGCTGTTTATGAAAGACACACGGAAGCTGGTGAAATAATGAAAGACGCATACAGTAACATTATGGAAGATTTTGCAGAAGGTTTTTCGGGTGAAAAAGATAGGAACGAAAAAGACAAAAATAAGGAAACGGTTATCGACAGTGAAGCTGTTTCGGTTATGAAAGAGGCAGATTCGATTTCAGATGAGTTGGATGATTTACTAAAGTAGGGGTGCAGAGTATGGATGAGATAGCAATTGAAAAGCACAGCTTTGAACAGGCAAAAAATCGATTAAAGGAGTTCTCTGAGCAGACAGAGGATGAACTTAAAATAAAAAAGGTTAAAGAAAATGGCGGTTTTTTTGGCCTGGGGAAGCATAAAGTAACCGGATCCGAGTTGAATGAAAGACTTGAAATAATCCAAAAACATTTTATTGAAGTTAATACAATAAATAATAAAGTGATTAAAGAGTTCAGAGAAGTTTACAATGCTCTTGATGCCCTTGATAAGGATTATATTACAAGTATTGTTACCAACGTTAAGGCTATAGAAAAAACCAGTAATGATGTTAGAGTACAGCAAGGAATACTAAAACAGCACAATGAAAAGCTTGAAAATCAACAAAGAAAACTGGATGCACATCAGACTGAAATAGAAAAAAGTGTGGCGAATATCTCAAAAATTGTTACTGCATTAAAAGTCTTCAAGGAAAAACTTGAGGACTATAAGCACTTAACGGATATTGATATAATATGTGAAGACTTGGACGTTTGCAAGACAAATATTGAGAAAATGAATGAGGATATCCAGATACATCAAAAGGAATTGATTACGCTTGCTGTAACAGGTGCGGAACATAAAGAGTTTATTGATACGCTGTTTAAAAATTTAGCTGAGGCAGAAAAATATGCGGTTGACAGCAGAAACTTAATTACGGAGTTAGAAACTTTTAGAGTGGAAGTATCAGCACTTAATCATTTAATGGAAATTGATGAGACTTGGAAACGGACCGAAGACCATCAAATTCGTATTAACCGAGTAGAACAGGAAGGTAAGTCGCACACAGATAAATTGAACGAGTTGATTCAGGCTGATATGAAAATGCGTGAGAGCATTGATTCAAATGAAAGTGACATTAATGGCCTAAAGGAATATAGGGATAAATTGGGCAGCATTTCTCATTTGGAAGATGTGGATAACATATGGAAAGATGTTAAGGAACATACATCTCAGCTTATTGAGAGTGAAAGAAAAGATGAGAGTCTTGCTGCTGCTATTCAGAAAAATAAGGAAGAAGTGGATAAGAATATTGCAGACACGGCACAGACAATCAATGCAGCTATTGGGTCTTTAACAAAGAAAGTTAAATATGCGTATTGGATTGCCGGAGGCTCGGCAGGACTTGCAATTATTGAGTTGATTTTACTTCTTATGAAGGGGATATGATGGATAAGTATGGACATGCTCTAATGAATAATGCGTCTAAATTAGATGCGGTCATGGATGCTTGTGGGGAAATAACCAAGTTGGCGGCTATGATTGTAGAGGATAACAGTAAATTGGCTACAATTGCACTTCTTAGAAAAATTTCAGAGGCAGTTGATGATCCTGAACACGAGATTGAGGTTAAAAGGGTTGCACAGGTAGTTAATTCCGGTTTAATCGAGTTTTATGGTTATTCGACCATACAAGGGATTTGTAAGTCGATAGAAGAGACAGAGGAGGATACACGAACACTCCATGATTTAATAGATGAACTGAATGCGCTTGTAGGTTTGGAAAAAGTAAAGAATAAAGTCCAGGATTTGATTGTATATCAGAAAATTCAAAAAATGCGTCGTGAGAAAAATCTTCATTCAGCAAAAAATACATTACATCTTGCATTTACCGGAAATCCGGGAACAGGAAAAACAACGGTGGCTCGCATCGTGGGCAGAATTTATAAGCGTATTGGATTGCTTTCAAAGGGGCATTTTGTTGAGGTTTCGAGAACAGATTTAATTGCCGGATATCAGGGACAAACGGCACTCAAGGTAAAAAAGGTTATTGAGCAAGCCAAAGGCGGTGTTCTGTTTATAGATGAAGCTTATAGTATTACGGAAAATGATCATGCCGATTCTTACGGCAGAGAATGCTTAACAGAATTGACCAAGGCTTTGGAAGATTACAGAGAAGATCTGGTTGTGATTGTTGCGGGATATACAGAGCCTATGAACAAGTTTTTTGAATCTAATCCGGGCTTGAGGTCTCGATTTAATACATTTATAGAATTTGATGACTACAGTCCGGATGAACTGGAAAAGATCCTGGCCTCTATGTGTATGAATAATGACTACATTTTGGACGAAGAGGCAAAAGAAAAGGTTCATTTGTATTTTGAACAACAGATATCAACCAGGGACGAGAATTTCGCGAACGGCAGATTAGTAAGAAATCTTTATGATGATTTGGTTATGAATCACGCGAGACGGGTGATAAATATAGCTAATCCGGGAAGTGCGGAATTGTCGACGATTAAACTGGAAGACTTCCCTTTTGTATTTGATGAAACTGCGGATAGTTGATATGTTCCCGTAAACGGCTCAAACGAGAAAAGAGCCATGGATATGTTTTGCTGCGTGTAAAAATGGAAATCATATTAAGTCTATTCAGTCGATCTGGGGGGGAGGTGAATGTACGGATGCTTGTAAGGTTTATGCTATTGCAGAAAAGGCTGTTGAAAAGATACAGCTTTCTCTTGATGCTCTGTCTGGCGCCCCTGCTTTCGGCAGGCGTCGGACGGCTTGCTGGGGAGGCCGCGGGAATCGCTACGATTGCGCTGTATCTGCCTGAGGGGGACGCAGCCGCGCAGGAGATATCCGAAAGACTGCTGGATGAAAGGGGCGTTCTGCGCTATCTGTCCTGCGGGGACGAAGAGGAGGCGCGGATCATGGTGGAAACCGGGCAGGCGGATGCCGCATGGATTTTTTCGGAGGATTTGTCGGAACAGATCGGGGCGCTTGCGGGAAAACGGAGAGTGCGTCCGGTGGTGACGGTGGTGGAACGAAAGGACAGCGTGGCGCTCATTCTTGGACGGGAAATTCTGGCATCCGCCATTTACCCCTCCTTTTCCTATGCGGTTTATGAGAGTTATGTGCGGGAGGAACTGGGAATTACGGAAATGACAGACGGGGCGCTTCGCCGGATTTATGACAGCGTGGCGGTGGAGGGGAGCCTGTTTCAGATGGTATATCCCGATGAGACGCCTGGGGAAGCGGAAGATTTTACTTATGTGCAGGCGCCTCTCAGGGGGATTCTGGCCCTGTGGTTTACCTTTGTGGGGCTGGCGGCTTCGCTCTATTTCATGCAGGACGAAGAGCGCGGCGTCTACGGGCGTGTTCCCGTGACCAAACGCCTTTTGGCGTCCTATACCGCGGGTGCGGTTTTTCTTCTGGACGCGGCGGTTGTGCTGCTTTTATCCTGTAAGCTGGCGGGGGTGTTTACGGACTGGAAAAGAGAGGTAGCGGTCTGCGCGGTTTTTGCGGTCTGCGTTCTCGCTTTCTCGAATCTCCTGCGGATGCTTTGCCGCACGCCCGGGAGACTGGGGATGATTTTTCTGCCGCTTCTGGCGGCGATGCTGGCGCTTTGTCCTGTGTTTTTGAATCTGCAGAATTTCAGGGCGGGAAAACGATTACTCCCGCCCTGGTACTATCTGCAATCTATTCATAACACACGTTACTTATATGAAATGGCTGTTTACACCGTGATTCTGATTCTGATAAGCGCCCTGCTGCAGCGGATGCAGAGCCGCCACCGCTAAAACGGACAGCCGATAGCTCAGTAGGCGCATCTGTCAGGGACGCTGGCTGCGTCTTTGGTGCCGCCGCCAAAACGGACAGCAGTGAGTCAGTCGACCTCGATCTGGTCCGCCGGCGCCTCCTTCTTTACCTCTTCGTGGTAGGTTTTTTCCGTGTTGACATTCCAGATATTATCCTTGGAGGAAATGCCGCCCAGAATGTTTTTCACGGTCTCGAAGGAGGTCATCATGGAGTGGTCGATGTTATTGTAACGGTGCTGGCCGTTTCTGCCCACGCAGTAGAGATTGTCGATGGATTTCAGGTATGCGGTCAGCTTATCCATATCCTTGTAGGTGTCAAAGTAGGCGGGATATGCTTTTTTCACCCGCTCCACATGGGAGTCCATCACATCGGAGGGCTTGTCGATCAGCCCCATGCTGACAATCTCTTTCACCGCAAAGCGGGTGAAATCCTCGTCGGACATCGTCCAATACTGATCCCCCTCGGAGACAAAATACTCCAGACCGATCCATATCGTGTGGTCTAAGTCGCGCACCATGTAGGGAGACCAGTTGTTATAGATCTGGAATCTTCCCAGCCGCACCGTTCTGTCATGCACATAAATCCAGCAGTCCGGCACGATATTGCCTATGGTTTTCAGGTTCGTCCTGTTTTTCAGGTTCAGCTTCGGCAGCAGGAGCCCCACGGTCATGTAGTCGCGGTAGGGAAGTCCTGCGGCGATTTCGGCTTCTGCCTTTGGCACGTCGTTTAACCCTGCCACCAGATCCTTTACGGGCATGGAAGAAATGAAAATATCGCCATTGGCGGTCACTTCGCCCTCCGGCGTCTCGTAGGTGATGGCGGTAATGCGGTTATTTTCGTCTTTGTGGAGCTTTACGGCCTTGCTGTGGCAGAGGATCTCTCCGCCAAGCTCTTTGATTTTGTCTGCGGTCACTTCCCAGAGCTGGCCGGGACCGAGCTTGGGATAGCTGAACTCTTCAATCAGGGAAGTCTCCACCTCCCGGTTTTTCTTTCCGGGCAGCATTTTTGAGAAGACATCCTTCAGGATGGAGGCGATGGACAGCCCCTTTGCCCGCTGTGCGCCCCAGTCGGGAGCGATTTCGGAAGGGTGTCTCCCCCACAGGTTTTCCGTATAATTTTCAAAAAACATGGAGTACAGTTTTTTGCCAAATCGGTTTACATAAAAGTCCTCCAGGGAATTTTCGGGCCGCTTGTGAATCATGGAGGCCAGATAGCTTACACCCGCCTGCATGGTGGCGAGAAAGCCCATGTTGATAAAGGTCTCCGGTTTCAGGGAGATCGGATAGTCGAAAAATTTCTGGTTAAAATAGATGCGTGACACACGATGTCTGCGGAGCATCACGCGGTCTTCCTTCTCGGGATCCGGTCCTCCGGGGGAAAGCGTCATTTCGCGGTGCAGTACGATGTCGTCGTAGGTGGGCGACCCCTGTGTGGGCAGCATGTGTTCCCACCATTCGTTTACCTCCGGCACTTTGGAGAAAAAGCGGTGTCCGCCCATGTCCATACGGTTTCCCTTGTAGTTGACGGTTTTTGAGATACCGCCCATGGCGTCGGATTCCTCCAGCACCGTGACCTTGTATTCTTTATTCTGATCCTGTCTGAGCAGTTCGTAGGCGGCGGTCAGACCTGCAGGTCCTGCGCCGATCACAAATACATTTTTCATGCGATACCTCGTTATTTTTTCTGCCTCGTGCTTTTTCTATAGCGGCTATTATATCATGTTTGGGCGGGGATGTACACGGGAATGTGGAAAAATAAGATGGTATATGCTATAGTATTACTGAATATTATCCTGTTTCATACTTGATTCATGATTGTGTAATAAACAGGCAATTGCGAAACTCTTTTAAGATTGTTGAATTTGCACAAATAGTATAATCAACGCAGACTCGCTTTCGCTCCGTTCCAAACGCAGCGGCGCTAGGCTCGAAAAAACCTCGCCAAGTGCCGGCGTTTTACAAGGGTCTGCTTATAATTATACTATTTGCACAATAGAAGCCATGATTTGATGAGTTTCGCAATTACCTATTGTATATAAAAAGAAAGAGGCGTGTCTATGCTGGCTGTAATCAGTTTGATTTTCTGGCTTCTGGTGATCCCCTTCTGTATCGGGCTGATCCCTGCAAACTTTATATCGGCGGAAAAAAGAAGCCCGGGCTTCGTGCTGCTTTCCGGGTACTTCGGCATGTGGGCGCTCTTTGAGATTGCGGCGGTACCGGCGGTCCTTTGGGTGGAATATGATAATTTCAGGGCGGCCTCCGCAGCTTTTACGGTGCTTACGCTTCTTGGCGCGGCGTCGGGCGTCGTACTTTTGTATCGGAACGGACGGGCGGGCAGGCCCGGGCTTTTGGCCGGAATGCAGGGGGAAAACGCCGGACGATGCAAGCAGAGCAGGACGGTTAAAGATGACAAGAGTGTCG
Source organism: uncultured Lachnospiraceae bacterium (assembly GCA_949051815.1). Taxonomy (GTDB): domain Bacteria; phylum Bacillota; class Clostridia; order Lachnospirales; family Lachnospiraceae; genus UBA3282. The sequence continues at coordinate 116,492 of CARQVR010000001.1, read as the reverse complement.
GAAATGTGGGCGGACCGAAAGCGCTTGCGGCTGCCGTTGGAAAAAGGCTTTTTACGGGCGCGGGTATTGAGTGGCTGTTGTTCTTCCTTCTGCTGGGTTTTCAGCTCTATAAGGCGGTGGCTTTTACCTCCTTTGACGGCGACGACGCCTACTATGTGGTGGAGTCGCTGATCGCGCAGGAGGCGGGGGTGATGTACCGCATTCTGCCGCTGACGGGCGGCTCTACAGGACTGGACGTGCGTCATGCGATGGCGGTCTTTCCTATGTGGGTGGCCTTTGTCTCCGTGAGAGCGGGCGTGCACGCGACGATTGTGTCCCATGTGGTGATGCCCCTTGTGCTGATTCCGCTGACCTGCCTTCTGTACTATGAGATCGGGCGCGCGCTCTTTGCGGAACGTGTGCCGGACGGCGGGAGAAAGGCGGATGTGGACGGCTCTTTGCAAAAAGCTGGCGGGGATGTGTTTCACAGGGAAAATCTGCCGGTTTTTATGGTTATCATGGCCATGTTCCAGATCTTTGGAAACGTATCCCTCTACACCAACGAGACGTTCTTTCTGACCCGTACATGGCAGGGCAAGGCGGTGGCGGGCGCGCTTGTGATTCCGGCGCTCTTCTGGGTATTTTTGCAAATATATGACAAGGATGTCAGAAATAAACGGGCAGATAAGGGGATGTGGATTCTGCTCGTCAGCATCAATATGACGGCAGGGGTGTGCAGTTCTATCTCGGTGTTTCTCGTCTGCCTGCTGCTCGCCGTGGCGACTTTTTGTCTGGCGGTGTCGGAGCGGGACTGGAAGATTCTCTTTCAGGTCGGTGCGGCCTGCATACCAAATGTGATCTATATGGCGATTTATGTTTATATGGCTTACAGCTACCTGCTATAACGATCAGGCCGGAGGAAAAGCGCCCGGGATGCGGATTTTCGGGCGGTGGCCTGCCGGATGAAACGATGAGGAATGAAATATGTGGGGTATTTTTTTAGAGAGCGTTGTCATATTTAAAAATTATATGGGATATCACGAGAACCATTTTCTGGCGGGGATTTATCTCATGGTGCTTCTCTATCTGTGGCTTACGGAGAAGGACAGGCGAAAGCGAGTGCTGTTTGTCTATACGCCCACGCTTTTGCTTCTGCTGTTCTTCTGTCCTTTGTTCCGCAAGGTGTTTGTGCGGCTTATGGAGGATTCCGAGACGTACTACCGGCTTTTGTGGCTTTTGCAGATGAGTATTGTCAGCGCCTACGGTTTGATCCGGCTGATGGGAAAGCACAGGCGGATTGGTCTGGCGGTTGCCTGTCTGGCGATTGTCGCCTGTGGCGATTATGTCTATGACAGCGAACATATTTCACAGGCGCAGAACGCTTATCATCTGCCGCAGGAGGCGGTCGACATTGTGGATATGATTGCGCCGGATGAGGGGCGGATCACAGTGCTGGTTCCGGCGGACCTGATTTATTATGTCAGACAGTACAGCACGGATATCGAGCTGCCTTACGGGCGGGAAATGCTGATTGCCCGCTGGGACTATTACAATGCCATGTATGAGGCGATGGAGGAGGCGGAGGTGATCGACACACCGGCTTTTGTGGAGCTGACAAGGGAGTACTCTTGCGCTTATGTGGTACTGAAACAGGATCGGGCAGTCAGGGAGCCGCTGACGGATTACGGTTATTCCGTTTACGGTCAGGTGGGAGAATATGTGATTTACAAAGATATGACATTACAGGATTCGTAAAAGGTCTGCGTCCGGCGGGCTTTGGCGATAGGAGAATAGCGGATGTTATTTAACTCATATATATTTGTGTTAGTGTTTTTCCCCATATGTCTGCTCGGTTATTACGGCCTTTTGAAGGGCGGGAAGCCTGAGGCGGCCAAAGTGTTTCTGACAGCCATGTCATTGTGGTTCTATGGCTGGTTTAATCTGTCCTATCTGCTCATTATGGTTTGCAGCATTGCCGGAAACTACTTGTTTCACAGACTGCTTTCCGGGGAAAGGCCCGGACTTTTGTACGCGGGAAATAGAAAAGAATCAGAACGCGCAAAGAAGGGGGCACACGGAGAGGCACAACACGAAAGGGTGGCACATAGAAAGGCAAAATACGAAAGGGCGGCACATAGAAAGGCAGAACACGTAGAGGCGGCACACAGAAAAGCGGAACATGGAAAAGTGTCCCGCAGGGCGGTTATGATTCTGGCGGTGGCGCTGAATCTGGGCGTGCTGTTTTATTTTAAGTATTTTGACTTCTTTCTCGATACCGTGAACGGTGTGTTTGGAACCGGGTTTGTTTTGCGGGGCATTCTCCTTCCTCTGGGAATCAGTTTTTTTACCTTTCAGCAGATTTCCTTCATAGTGGACACATACCGGGGGGAGGTGGCGGACTGTCCGCTGTCTGAGTACGCGCTGTTTGTCTCCTTTTTTCCGCAGCTGATTGCCGGTCCGATTGTGAATCATGGCGAGATGCTGCCGCAGTTTCGTGCGATGGGAAAGAGAAAGGTGGACTGGGAGAAAATTGCAGGCGGATTTGCGCTTTTTGTGCTGGGACTCGCGAAGAAGGTGCTTCTGGCAGATACGTTTGGCGCAGGGGTGGATTACGGTTATGAAAATCTGGCTGTTCTTGGCAGGGCGGACGCGTGTCTGGTGATTCTGTTCTACGCCCTGCAGCTTTATTTTGATTTCAGCGGTTACTGCGATATGGCTGTGGGCATCGGCAGGATGCTTGGAATCGAGATACCCGTCAACTTTCATTCTCCATACAAGGCGGTAAATATCGTGGATTTCTGGAAACGGTGGCACATTACCCTGAACCGTTTTTTTACAAAATATGTCTATATTCCGCTGGGCGGCAACCGTAAAGGGCAGGGGCGGATGTACCTGAACTTTCTGCTTGTCTTTTTCTTAAGCGGTCTCTGGCATGGGGCGGGTTTCCACTTTATTGTCTGGGGGATGATGCACGGGGTGTTATATGTGGTTACGAGGTTCTGGCAGGGACGTGTGCGGCGGGGGATGACAATAGTGTCACAAATAGCCACATTCCTCTATGTAAGCGTGGCATGGGTCTATTTCCGGGCGGAAAACATCGGACAGGCGAACATGCTTCTTCGGACGGCGTGCACGGGGGAGGCGAAAAAGATTTCTCTGGATCTTGCGGAATGCCTGCAGCCGGACGAGTTTTGGTACGTGATTAAGGTGCTGCATCTGGACAACCTGTCTTTTAGCCGTTATATTTTGATGTTTGTGATTCTGGCGGCGGGACTGTATCTGTCGATGGCGGGGCGAAACGCGAATGAGCGGGTGGCGCGCCTGAAATACGGGCCGGTGTCGGCGGTGGTGCTGGTGGTTTTGGCGGTATGGTGTATCCTGAGCTTTTCCGGGGTCAGCACGTTTTTGTATTTTAATTTTTAAGGGAGTCTTCTTTTTCAAAAGGGGGAATGGTTTGTTACGGATTTCCGGATGTTCGGAAAATGGTATAGATTGTGTGTTTTTGTCGGGCGTGGTAGAATAGGTTTGTTACCGTCCCCAATCTGGTAACGGAAAGGGGGTGAAGTACATGAGTTCTTTGTTTTCTTTTATCGTCTCCATAATGCAGAATGTAGTGGCTCACTACATATGCAGATGGCTGGATGGAGACGAATAGGCGGTAACCCGGCCCAACGGTTGACTTCTCCGTAAAAGAAGGAGAAACCCGGCGGATGGTGAAGCATCTGCCGGGTTTCGTTCCTTTTTGTGAAGTACATGAGTTACTTTTCTTTTATCACCTGTATTCTAACACAGGGAAAAAACCTTTACAATCCCTTTTCTCCATTTCACCAAATGTTCGGAAAAATACAGCCATGGTTTGTTCATCTTATTTACATTATAGTCATAAAAAAGAAACGGGCAACCCTTTCAAATCATAAGATTTTACTTGGCAAAAACCCCATCTCTTTGCTATAGTGTAGTGGAAACTGTCAAGGGTGGTTTTTTGATGGAATTATATGACCAGACAGATTTTAAATGATATTGCAGCGTTTAGAAATAAAAACGGAGGCATGGCATGAAACGGTTTAAAACGTGGATTCTCTCCATCGTGTCCCTCACTTTCATATGTCTCATACTGGCGGCTGCGCTGGTGGTCTGGGTGGATCCCTTTTTCCAGTACCATGCGCCGCTTGCGGACTTTCCCTATCTGGTGGACAATCAGCTCACCCAGAATCCGGGGATGGCGAAGCAGATGGATTATGACAGCGTGATCCTTGGCTCCTCCATGACAGTGAATTTCAACACGAACTGGTTTGAGGAACTGATGGGGCTTAAGACGGTGAAACTCAGCTACAGCGGCGCTTATCCGAAAGATCAGGCGAATATCATGGACATTATTTTTGACAGCGGCCATGAGGTGAAATCGGTTTTTCTGGGGGTCGATGTGACCACTTACACCGGTGGCGTGGATGAGACGAAATATCCGATTCCGTCCTATCTGTATGACGACAATTACTTCAACGACATTCAGTATGTGCTCAATAAAGATGTGCTGCTAAACTATGTGCTGCGGCCGCTGGCTGATCCGGACAAGACGGATCTTGCCACCGTATATCAGAGCTGGTGGACGGACGAATACTACAATATCCAGTGGGTGATGCACAATTACGCGCCGCCCGCAAAGGTGGAGGAGGAGACGGACCCCGACGCTTTTATCGGGAGCACGGATCAAAACCTGCGGATGAATCTCTGTCCCTATATCGAACAGAATCCGGACACGACCTTCTATATCTTTTTTCCGCCCTACAGCATTCTTTACTGGAATGATGTGATGCAGGAAAACCATATGGAAGCAACCATGCGGGAGTATGCGCATATTGCGGAGACGCTTCTTGCCTATGACAACGTGCGTCTGTTCTATTTTCCGAATCGGGAGGAGATCGTGACAGATCTGAACAATTATGCGGATTACACCCATTACCACGCGCGGTTTAACCGTTTTATGACGGAGTGCTTTGCGGACGGAACCTGCGAGGTGAAGAGCGCGGAGGCGATGGAGGAGGCGCTTGAAGAGACGCGGGAAATGATAGCGCGGTTTGATTTCGAGGCGCTGTTTTCGGTGGAGTACTGACGGAGAGACGGATAGAGGCGCGGAATAAGTTAAATGCCCGTGCAGGCACGGCACTTGGAATATTGCCCGCAGAAATAAAAGAACCGGCCATCGTGCCGGTTCTTTCGCCGTATACTTTCGGAATACTCTATTCTGCCGCCTGTTTAGCCAGTTCCGGGAACAGGCAGTCGGTAAATCTCTGTGCCAGCACTTCCCGTCCGGCGTCGTTAAAGTGAATGTAATCCGTCATATAGTCCAGATAATTGTCCTCGTTGATAGAGCCGTAAAAGTTGTCGATAAAGGAAACCCCGACGTCCATGGTGGCGTCCCGCTCCTTTTGCAGATAGTGGCTCAGGGTGCCGTGGCCTAAGTCCGCACGGTCGCCGTTTTGGAAATTGCCGTCCTCGCCGATGCTGTGGCAGAAGGTGTGGGACATTACCACGATACGGATATGGGGATAGGCTTCCTGAATGGCTTTTACGCCCGAACGCAGCGCGCCCGTGTAGGTGATCTCGGCGTAGGGGGCGTTTGGATCGTCACAGGGACGTTTGTTGATATAGTCGCTGCCGTCGTACATCACGCAGATCATATCCACGGTGTTCATGTCGAGCTCTGACAGCATTTGTGTCGTTTTAGCGAAATTTTCGTCGTAGCTGTAGGTGGCCGCCGTCTTCATCAGGTCAAAATTCCCTTCGGCAAGGCTTTTCGCCACATAGGAGAAAGAGAAAGCGTCCAGAATATAGCCGTCGTTGTAGGAGGCGAACTGCGCCGCCATGGTGGTTCCCGTGAAAGAGCCGTTATAGACGGTGGCTCCGGTTTTCTTTGCGATCTGTTCCGCCAGACCGTTCTCGCCCTGATCCAGAGAGAAGGGGTCGTCGCCAAGACAGAGGATGGTGGTCACACCGTCGTCCGCAAAGCCCTCGCGCTTATCCGGAGCCAGCGGAATCAGGTTGTCCATAACCTCGATGTCGAAATCCGTGGTCTGGTAGTTCGGATCGTAGTCGGAAGGCGTCCCTTTGTTCCATTTATAGAGGCGGAAGGCCGAGAATCCGATGACCAGCACGATAGCCGCCAGCAGAATGAGCTGGATATTGGCGAGAATGCCGGTGTTCTTTTTCGGCTTCGGCGCAGCGTCTGACATTTTAACCGTATTTTTTTTCTGCAATGTATTTTTATCCTGATTTTCTCCCATGTTTTATTCATACCCTTTCCTGAAAGTCTTATGCGTTTTGTCTGGTTTTCATCTATTCTACTATTATTTTTTCCAAAAATCTACAGGAAAAAGCGCCATCAGAAAATCTTAAGTAATAGTTCAGCCTTGTACTGTTCCGCGAGTAAAATCGCTCTGTATGCGATTTTGCGAGTTGTGCAAGCGCCAAAATGCGACTTTGGAGCATTTTGACGGACAAAAGAAAGAGAACGCCGCCCTGAATCCGAAGATTTTAAGCTGCGTTCTCTTTCTCTGTTTTTTCGTATCATACGATAGATACGGCGTTTTCCAGCGGGCCCGGTTCCGGTGCGGTGTAGGTGTGAATCGCCGGCTGCGCAAGCTGGCGCTGCAGTTCTTTGTACCATTTGCTGTACTTATACATACGATATGTAGTGCTCAGTTTCCTGAGCTGCTCATCGTCGGCACAGCATACCGTAAAAGAAACTCTCTGCGATTCATCCATAGAGGCATAATCCAGATAACTGAGTTTAAGCTCGGTTATCACGCCCTGACATCTGGGACAAAACTGTTTATGCCCGTTTAGCATATGAACCCGCTGGCAACGCTTACAGTAATGCATGTACATCATGAAAATTCCCCTTTTCCATTGATTCCTGTAAGGTAACCATTTGTCCGTTGCCCTTATATTGTGTCAGTTAGAGCGGTCAAAGTCAAGCGTATATTAGCGAGAAATGCCATAAAATGGGTGTAAAATATCGCGCAGTTATCGCGGAAAAGGCGTAAATAATGCGCGATCAGCCAATTTACATAATTTGACGACCCCGCACGTGCGACAAAAATCTTGATGTTGCGCCGCTTTTATGCTATAATTTCCAAGAATTGTTTCAATTTGAGGTTTACATAAACTGAATAACCGATTCACACGAAATCAGGATGGGAGTTGTAATGCAAAATAAAAAGAACAGGAGACAAAATACGGAAAAACGCCGCAGACAGGTCCGGTTTGAGGAACTGCTTGAGGATGACCGGTTTGACGATGAGGATTTTGACAGTGTGACGGAGGACACGCTGGAGTTTTTAAGTCTCGATGATGATATGATCGAGGCTTATCAGCGCGCCCACCCTCCGAAAAGCCGGAACAGTGCGTCTGTGAAAGCCCGTCCGGTCCGCTATGAGAAAGAGGACTACGGGGACGAGGATTACGAAGACGACTATGAGGATGAGGACTACGAAGACGACGACTACGAGGATGAGGATTACGAGGACGACGACTACGAGGATGAGGACTACGAGGATGAGGACTACGAGGACGACGACTACGAGGATGAGGATTACGAAGACGATGACTACGAGGATGAGGATTACGAGGACGACGACTACGAGGATGAGGATTACGAAGATGATGACTATGAGGGCTACGATTACGGGTATGACGACGAGGACGGCTTTGCTGCCCGCCTGATGTACTTTATCGGCGAGATGGGCGCACTGGATGTAGCCGTGGCTCTTCTGGGGATACTCGTGCTTGCGGGAGCGATTGTCACGGGCGGCATTTATGCGCATGCAAAATCCGTGGAAAAGCAGGTGGCTGCCTTCGCTGATCTGGGCGAGGAGATAGAAGGCGTCTCCGTAATCGGTGAGAGCGGTCTTCTGGCGGTGTCGGAGTCTGCGAAGCTGGGCGGTATGATTGAGGCGGAGGAAGAGGAAGACGGAGAGGAGCAGGAGGAGAAGAAAGAGGAAGACGCGAAAGGAGAGGTGGAGGTAGAGCTTCATCTGACGTCAATCCTTTCGGATATGAAGATTAAGTTTGTTAACAAGGAGTCAGGGAAGCTGATCGGCGGTGTGCCCTTTGAAGTGGAAGTTTCCGGGACGAAGAGTTTTCAGCTAAAGGACGACGATAAGGACGGCGTGATTTACCAGAAGGATATCGCAGCCGGGAGCTATGAGGTTAAAATCCTGCCGTTGTCCGGCACGGCTGCGGAAAAGTATACGCTTCCTTCGAAGAGCAGCAGCGTCAAGGTGACTGACAAGATCGCTTACCAGAAGGTGGACGTGGCGGATGAGGTAAAGACCGAGGCGGAAATCAATGTGGCCAAGGAGGAAGTTACCCAGCAGAATACCGTGGTGGAATCCGCGCTTAAGGACACGGTGGAATGGGTGGAGTCCACAAAGACGCCGATTGGCGATGAGAAGACGGCTTACGAGGAGGTGCCAAGGGATAAAATTGCGGATCCCACAAAGACAAGCAGCGCCTTTCGCAAGATGGTGGAGGACGAAGAGGAAGATCCTTACGATAATGTGAAGGTATCCATCAATAAAGAAAGCATGACGCTTGATAAGGGAAAGAGTGATTCCCTGAAAATATCCGTCAGCAGCAGCGAGGTGGAGTATTCGGTGGACTGGAGCGTTTCGGATTCCTCTGTCGCAGAAGTAGACGGCGGTAAGGTTACGGCAGTTTCGGCGGGCAGTACGACTGTGACAGCCAGAGTGCTTGTGGGCAGCATGATACAGGAATTTAACTGTTCCGTGACGGTGAATGAAGCCGGGGATGAGGATTCGGACAAGGACGATCCGGACAAAGAGGACGACAGCAAAGATCCGGACAAGGACGAGGACAAGGACGAAGATAAAGACGACGACAAAGATAAAGACAAGGATAAAGACAAGGATAAGGATAAAGACAAAGATAAGGACAAAGACAAAGATCAGGTGATTTATACCAAGCTTTCCATAAGCGGGGAAAAGGAAGTTGCGGTTGGTAAGAAAGTGACCCTGACTGCGAAGACTGACCCGAAGGACGGGGAAGTGAGCTGGACCAGCGACGATGAAAAGATCGCCAAGGTGAACAGGGAGGGCGAGGTGACGGGCGTCGCAGAGGGCGAGGTGAAAATCCGCGTGAACTGCGAGAATCCGGAGGGAGTCGACGACCTGAAAGAATCTTTCAAAATCAAGGTGGTAAAGGAAACCGGAAAGCTGGACGGCACCACTAAACTGAAAGATAAGGACGGCAACCAGCTTTACCGTAAGCGGTCTTCCACAGGGGAGTACGTGGAGGCGACCTGGCAGGATTTCATAGAGCGGGACAATGAAGTATACTATAAGAAAGTGAAATCGTCCTCGGCCTACAAGTATACCGGATGGCAGACCATTGACGGACATGTTTATTTTTATGACAAAGACGGAAACTATGTGACAGGGGAACAGGTCATTCAGGGCGCGAAATACAGCTTCGGCAGCGACGGAAAGCTCGCGAAGAGCTCTGGCGCCATGGGTATCGACGTTTCCAAGCACAACGGCAATATCGACTGGAACGCGGTGAAAAACTCGGGCGTTTCCTATGTGATCATCCGCTGCGGTTACCGTGGCTACTCCACGGGCGTGCTGGTGGAAGATCCGAAGTTCAGAAGCAACATCAAGGGCGCAAAGGCGGCAGGCCTGAAGGTGGGGGCTTACTTCTTTAGCCAGGCGGTTAACGAGGTGGAGGCCGTGGAGGAGGCTTCCATGGCGATTGATCTGGTGAAAGGCTACGGCCTGAACTACCCGCTTTTCCTGGATGTGGAGGCCAGCGGCGGCAGAGCCGACGGCATCAGCCGCGAAACCAGAACCGCAGTCTGCAAGACATTTTGCCAGACCGTGCAGAACTCCGGCATATCGGCGGGGATCTATGCGAATAAGACATGGTTTACCGAGAAGATCAACACGGCGGGTCTGACGAGCTATAAGCTGTGGCTTGCGCAGTATGCGAGCGCGCCGACCTACACGGCGACCCGCTATGACATGTGGCAGTATTCTTCGAAAGGAAAGGTCAGCGGCATCAGCACCAATGTGGACATGAATATAAGCTATATGAGCTATTAAGAGACAGGGGGTAAAAAAATGAAGACATATCTGGTAACAGGCGGCGCCGGTTTTATCGGCTCTAACTACATTCATTACATGTTCGGGAAATACGGCGATTCCATCCGCATCATCAACGTGGACGCGCTGACTTACGCGGGCAATCCGGAAAACCTGAAAGAGGTGGAAAACAGGGACAATTACACCTTTGTCAGGGCGGATATCTGCGACAAGGCGGCTATCGAGAAGATTTTTGCCGAAAATGACATCGACAGGGTCGTTCATTTCGCGGCGGAGAGCCATGTGGACAGGAGCATTAAGAATCCGGAAGTGTTTGTGCAGACCAATGTGTACGGCACGGCGGTGATGTTGAACTGCGCGAAAGCGGCTTGGGAGCTGCCGGACGGCAGTTTTAAAGAGGATAAGCGGTTTCTGCATGTGTCCACCGACGAGGTGTACGGGTCACTCGACGATGACGGCGGGTATTTCTACGAGACGACGCCCTACGCGCCGCACAGCCCTTACTCCGCCAGCAAGGCCGGTTCGGATATGCTGGTGAAGGCGTATATGGACACCTATCATTTTCCGGCTAACATTACAAACTGCTCCAACAATTACGGGCCTTACCAGTTCCCGGAAAAGCTGATTCCCCTTATCATCAACAACGCGTTGCAGGGAAAAAAGCTTCCGGTCTACGGGGACGGCAAAAACGTGCGCGACTGGCTCTATGTGGAGGACCACGCCAAGGCCATCGACATGGTGCAGGAGAAGGGACGGCTTTTTGAGACCTACAATGTGGGCGGCCACAACGAAAAGCAGAACATTGAGATTGTGAAAATCATCATAGAGACGCTGCGCGACATGCTTCCGGAGACGGATGCAAGAAGGGCGCATCTGACGGAAGAGCTGATTACCTATGTGGAGGACCGCAAGGGACATGACAGACGTTATGCGATTGCGCCGGACAAGATCCGGGAGGAAATCGGCTGGGAGCCGGAGACGATGTTTAAGGACGGCATCCGCCGTACCATCGAGTGGTATTTTGCCCATGAGGACTGGATGAAGAACGTGACAAGCGGCGATTACCAGAAGTATTACGAAGAAATGTATCAGAGTAATAGTTAAGCATATAAGGGTGTGATATGGGGCGATTCGTATCGGGTGTTATTTTATTTATCATACCGGGCTTTATAGCGGCCGTCCTGCGACATGGGAACAGGGAAAAGAAGAACCGGCTGCAGCTTGCGGCGGATACGCTATGCTATGCGCTGCTGATTCTTACCGCCGTTTCCGGTATGCTTTATGCGCTCTTTGGCAGCGCTGTCTTTTCCCTGCAATATCATGCGAACCTGTTGCTGTATGTCTTCTGTTTTGTGGGGGCATACGGCTTCTCGTTTGTTCTGGGGATATTCGCGGGCCGCAGGGGATTTGGCGCGGCTTACGGCGGACGAAGGCTTCTGCTTGCGTTCACCGGCCTGTGGGCGGTTCTGCTTGCGGGGATCGCCTGTGACGATTATGCGAAACGCCATATCGTGATTAACGAGGTCTGCGCCCACAATCTGAGTCTTGCATTGGACGACAGAGGGAAGAGCAGCGACTATATTGAATTATATAATCCGTCCTTGATAACGGTATCGCTGGACGGATGGTATCTGACGGACCAGGAGGAACTTTCGGAAAATGCCCGTCTGGGGCGGATGGAGATAGGACCGCGCTCGCATCTGCTGCTGTTCGCGGACGGCTTTGCCGGACAAAACACGGATGAGGAAAGCGGGGAAACCTGCTATTATCTGGGATTTGGGCTGAATGAGGCGGGAGAGACGCTGACCCTTGCAGACGGCAGCGGGAACACGATTGACAAGGTGGTGGTGCCGCCCCTTGCGGTGGATGTTTCCTATGCCAGACAGAAGGACGGGCAGGATGCATGGTGCGTCGTCAAAAACGGCAGTCCCGGAGAGAGCAACGAAACCCTTGCATCGTATGTGATTCCTACATTGGATGCGCCTTCCTTTTCGGTGGCAGGCGGTTTTTATGAACAGGCCTTCGAGCTGGCTGTGTCGGCGGGAGAGGGACAGCGTGTTTATTATACCACGGACGGCAGCGAGCCGACGGCGGAGTCGGCATTGTACACGGAGCCGTTTGTCATAGAGGACGGCAGCGGCAGGGAAAATTATTATGCCGCTATCGGGGGGATCTCGCGGGACGGGGATTTCCGGCCGAAAGACCGCATTGACAAGGGAACGGTGGTGAAGGCGGTCGCGGTGAATGAGGCCGGAGAGGTAAGCGAAACCGCATCGGCGGTTTATTTTGTGGGCTTTGGGGAAAAAGAGGGGTACGGGGATCTGATGACGCTGTCTTTGACGGTGGATCCGGAGGACTTCTTTTCCGAAGAGCGCGGCATCTATATGCTTGGCAGCGACTATCAGGAATGGCTGGTGAATTACCGGAATTACAGAAAACAGGAGGAATACCGGGAACAGGGACGCTCGTGGGACTACGGGAGCGTGATATGGCGCTCCTTCATGGCGAATTATACCCATGCCGACAAGACGAAGGAAAGGCCGGTTACGGCGGCGCTGTTTGACGCGGAGGGGAAGCTTTTGGGTGAGGAGCAGATCGGCGTCAGGGTGCGTGGCGGATCCTCCAGAAATCTGCGGCAGAAGGGCTTTAACTTCTATGCCAGACAGGAGTACGGCGAGGATTTGCTTGGACTGCGGTCGAAGATGCTTCGGACGTCCGGTTCTATCGATACGAATGTGACCATGCTGCGGGATGTGTTTAACCAGTCCCTTGTGGCGGACCGGGAGATAGAGACGCAGCCGGGAGAGCCTTGTCACCTGTTTCTGAATGGGGAATACTGGGGATTATATAATTTACAGTCGCGTTTCAGTGCGGGATATTTTGAGGAAAAATACGGGCTTTCCGGGGATGAGGTTATTGTGGTGAAGCAGGATAACCGGGTGTCGGTCGGAGAGGAGGAGGACCTTTCTCTGTACGAGGATCTGGTGGCGTATGTCAAAAAGGCGGATCCGTCTGATCAGGAGGCCTATCGGGAGATCGGCCGGATGATGGATATACAGAGTTTTATCGACCACTACTGTTTTGAAATTTATATCGGCAATACGGACTGGCCCCTGAATAATCTGTGCTGCTGGCGCAGCAGAACGCAGGCCGGAGCGGAAGAAAACGGAACAGCCGGAGTGGGAGCGGGAGAAAGCGGGACCGCCGGAGCCGGAGCGGGAGAAAACGGAACAGCCGGAACAGGACAAAATGGAACAGCCGGAGCCGCAGCGGCGGCATACCGGGACGGAAGATGGCGCTGGGGCGTGTATGATACCGACGAGTCCACGGGTATTTACGACGACGGCATGAGCACATATGAATCCGATCCCTTTTCCGAAGAGGCGCACTGGTTCGGCACGCCGCTGACCACGCCGCTGATGTCCGGGCTGATCGGGAACGAATCGTTCCGGCAGCAGTTTTGCCTGACCTTTATGGACATGGTAAATAAAAACTTTGCGTATCAGGATGTTCATGGTAAACTATATGAGATGGCGGCCCGCTATGCGGCGCCTATGGAGAAGAGTTATCACCGGTTTAACGACGGGGTATATACAGCCGATACTTTCTGGGAAAATATCGGGGTGATAGATGAGTTTTATGAGAAGAGGGCAGACTATGTGGTGCCTGACTTTGCGGAGGCGCTCGGACTTTCCGGGGAGACCGGAAAAGTAACTTTGCAGACAGAGGGAGGCGGCACGATCCTGCTCAATACCATCGCCCCCGACCTGAAAGACGGGGAGTGGCAGGGCGTCTATTTCACCGACTATCCCGTGACGGCCACAGCCGTGCCGGAAAAAGGGTATCGGTTTGCGGGCTGGCAGGGGACTTACGAGTCCGACGGGGAGACGATAGAAGCGGCCGTGACGAAGGAGGGCATCTGCCTGCGCGCCGTGTTCACACCGGAGGAACCGCAGTAAGCGGAACAGGAATCGAAGAAGAACCGAAACAGCATCGAAGCGGAAGCGAAGGACAGGAACACCGTGCGGTGTGTCATGACGAAGCGTCGCTGCGATGGGGAGGTATATATGGTTTGTGTCATTATTTTACTACTGCTGGTACCGGGAATGGTTACCTGGAAACTGGCGGGTGAGAGGGAGCTTGCGGACTGGAAGGATGTGTGCGGGGCGGCTGTGAACTGGCTGGTGCATGACCTGATCATAGCCTGTCTGGTGTATGCGGCATTCTATGTCCTGAAGGGAGCGACTACCATCAGTTTTTCCACGGACTATCTGGGGGAAGCGGTCTATTATTCCGTTTATGATATCAGTTTCGTGTTCCGCTATTCCGCGCTGGCGCTTCTATCGGCGGCAGGACTTGGCGTGGCGGAACGGCTGGCGGGGAAGGTTTTTCGCACCGCCGGAAAGCGGGCTTCATGAGACGGGCGGCCTGCGCGGTTCCGGTTCTTTGCGCGGTTATGCTTCTTACCGCCTGCGCCGGAGAGAACGCGCCGGTGGGAGAGGCCGGACCGGAGTTTTCGGCGGAGCAGGGCGTTTCAGGCGGGCAGGAGAGTTCGGCGGAGCAGGGCGTTTCGTCCGGACAGGGGGCTTTGGAAGAGACAGGCGGGCAGGATGCGGACTGGCGGGCAGAGCGCTCAAAACAGGATTGCAGGACGAAACATGACCGGCGGACCGAGCCGGAGGATTGGGAGAAGACGGAGCGGATGGACCTGGATGCCTGCGAAAGCGGGAGGGTGACTCTTGACGGCGGCGATATCTGGCTTTCCGGCAGTCTGGAGGGACAGGTCGTGATCGACGCGGAGGAGGATGAGCTGGTGCACCTGTATCTGGCGGGGGTGGAGATTACCTCGTTAAACGGTCCGGCGGTCTTTATAGAAGAAGCGTCCAAAGTGGTTGTGACACTGGTGTCAGATACAGAGAATGTGCTGACGGACTCACCTGATTACACGGATTATGAAGAGTCACCGGCCTGCCTTTACAGTGTCTGCGACCTCACGATCAACGGGAACGGCGCGCTGCGGGTATCCGCCTGTCATGAGGACGGTGTACGGGGCAAGGACAGAATCCGGCTTTTGGACGGCACGGTTTCGGTGCAGGCCAGGGGCGACGGCATCCGTGGGAACGACGGCATTTATATACAGAATGCGTCCGTGAGCGTAGAGAGTGAGAAAAACGGACTGCGCACGGTGAATCAGGGCGCGGACGACAGGGGCGTCATAGAGATAAACGGCGGTACGCTCTCGGTGGTGGCGGGCCAAAACGGCGTCAGCGCGGCCTCCGATCTGTATTTGTATGACGGCCTGTGCAGTGTCAACGCCGTGCAGGAAAAAGTGCGGGCACAAGGATCGGTCCGTATCGCCAAAGGGTGTATGGAATAGTGCGGGGAGCGCAGAGAATGTGACAGAGTACAGACACGAGTATAAATACAGGATAGATGCAAGGCAGAAAGCGGTGCTTAAGCTGCGGGCGCAGGGCGTTCTGGAGCGGGATGCCCACGCGGGGCCGGACGGGGCGTATCTGATTCGCAGTCTCTATTTTGACAGCCCGGAGGATGCCTGCTTTTATGAAAATGAGAACGGGGATGATCCCCGGGAAAAATACCGCATACGCTTTTATAACTGCGATACGTCCAGAATCAGTCTGGAATGTAAGGCGAAGTCCAGAGGCATGACGAAAAAAACCGCGTGTCCGGTTACGGCTGACCAGTGCAGACAGTTTATGGCGGGCGTTATACCGGAACCTGTGGGCGCCGTTTCTCCCGCCCAGGCTGCCATGTTCACGCAGATGCGGCTGAAAAGCCTGCGTCCGGTGGTGATTGTGCAGTACACCCGTATGCCCTTTGTGTGTGATGCGGGGAATGTGAGGGTGACTTTTGACGACGATATCGCTTCCTCCAATGGGATTGCGGACTTTTTGCAGCAGGAGATACCGCTTCGCAGTGTGCTTGGCACAGGGGAAAGCATTCTGGAGGTAAAGTGGGACGAGCTTCTGCCCTCATACGTCAGCGGGCAGCTTGCGCTCGATTCTTTGCAGTGGACGAGCTTTTCCAAATATTATTTGTGCCGAAAATATAATTGTTACGGGGGAGTGAGGGTATGAGCTTTATCGACATTTTTAAGAAATCGTTTCTGGAGGGCTATGCATCTGTCCGGATTGACGTGGCGCAGATCGTGATATGCATGGCGATTACGGTTCTGATAGCCGCCTATATTTTTATGATTTACCGGACAGTCAACAAAAATGCCTTCTATAACCGCAATTTTAATCTTTCGCTGATTGCGCTCTCCGTGATCACGGCGGCGGTGATCCTAACGATCCAGTCAAACATCGTGATATCTCTGGGCATGGTGGGCGCGCTGTCCATCGTGAGATTCCGCACCGCCATCAAAGACCCCATGGATCTCGTGTTTTTGTTCTGGTCGATCAGCGTCGGCATCATATGCGGCGCGGGCTTCGCGGTGGTGGCGGTAGTTGCATCAATCGTCATAACTGTGATAATATTATTATTTGACAGGGTGCCTTCCGGCGTGCCGGCGGTCATTCTTCTGGTGAATGCTTCCGACTATAAGGCGGAAGGGCAGATTATGGAGATTGTGGAAAAGCACTGTGGCATGATCCGGATCAAGGCGCGCAATCTGACGAAGGATAAGCTGAACATGGCGGTTGAGGTCAAAACCGGGACCGGGGGCAGACTGGTGGAGGAACTGATGGAGCTTCCGGGCATTACCTCCGCGTCTTTGGTGGATCACGACGGGGAAGTGACTTTCTGATAACAAAAACTCTTTTTTAAGAATAGGAGAAAACGGGATGAAAGGAATTATTTTAGCGGGCGGTTCGGGTACCAGACTCTATCCGCTGACCAAGGCGGTTTCCAAACAGATTATGCCGATATACGACAAACCGATGATTTATTATCCGCTGTCTATTTTGATGCTGGCGGGGATCAGGGAGATCATGATTATTTCCACCCCGAGGGACCTTCCCGTGTTTCAGGAGCTTTTCGGCACGGGGGAACAGCTTGGGCTGCGCATGGAGTATGCGGTGCAGGAGTACCCGAGAGGGCTTGCCGACGCGTTTATCATCGGCGCGGATTTTATCGGGACGGACAGCGTGGCGTTAATTCTTGGCGACAATATTTTCTACGGCCAGAGCTTTTCCAGGGTGCTTAAGGAGGTGGCGGCCAGAGAGAGCGGCGCGACCATCTTCGGCTACTATGTAAGAGATCCGAGGGAGTACGGCGTGGTGGAGTTTGATGAAAACGGCATGGCGCTGTCCATCGAGGAGAAACCGGCGCATCCGAAGAGCAACTACGCGGTGCCGGGATTATATTTTTATGACAATGACGTGGTGGAGATTGCAAAGAATGTGAAACCTTCCGCCAGAGGTGAGATAGAGATTACCAGCATCAACAACGAATACCTGCAAAGAGGGACGCTGCGGGTGGAAACGCTCGGCCGCGGTTTCGCATGGCTTGATACGGGAAGCCACGACATGCTGCTCGATGCGGCTGACTTCGTGGCGGCTTTCCAGAAGAGACAGGGGCTTTATATCTCCTGCATCGAGGAGATCGCTTACAGGAGAGGCTTTATCACGAAGGAGCAGCTTCTTGCGCTGGCGGAGCCGCTTATGAAAACTGCTTACGGACAGTATATAGTAGAGGTTGCCAATGGACTCTAAGCGGATGAGACGGGCGATGGCCGGCATGATTGTCATATTTCTGGCGGTGTTTGCGGTGATCGCCATTGTGAATTTGGATACGGTGAAGCGCAAGCTCGGTTTTGCCGACGGGGATCCGGTGCAGGAAGAGACGCCTGCGCAGGAGGAAGAGGCGGAGAGAGCGGAAGGGCAGATAGGAGGCGATCTGTCTGCTTTTCTGAGCGATGAAACCTTTTTTGACCCGGAGGTGAAGTTTAAGAGCATTGAATCCTACTCCGGCAGAAACGTGTCGCTGATGATGAGTTCTGTGGCCAAGGATCTGCGGATTATGGTGGTGGACAGTGTGGGCCGTCTGGTGACGGGAACGGATTTCACCATCACGATTCAGGATGTGGGCGAGTACACGGACAATGACAAGGATGGCGTGATCTACGTGGACGGCCTGCGCTCCGGGGAATACAGCGTATTCCTCAACGAGAAGGACGGCTTTCGCGTGCCGAACACCATCACGACGATACAGGTACGGCAGGACATCGAGTACCGTGTGCTCGATAATATTGAGTATCTGATGCTGACTGAGGACGACATCGACCCCGAGAAGGAGGACAAGGCGGTCAATGGAGCCGAGGAGGACGCGGACGGTACGGAGCATATGGAGCTGCAGTTTGACAACGGCAGTGCGAAGCTGGGCATCGACGTGTCCAAATGGAATCAGGAGATCGACTGGGAGGCAGTCAAAAATGCGGGCATCGAATTTGCCATTATCCGATGCGGATACCGTGGTGCGTCCACGGGCGCGCTTGTCATTGATCCCAGATACAAAGAGAACATAGAGGGCGCTATTTCAGCGGGCATTCCGGTGGGCGTTTATTTCTTCACGCAGGCGCTGGACGAGGTGGAAGCGGTTGAGGAGGCGTCCATGGTCATTCGTCTGATCGAGAATTATGACGTGGACTATCCGGTATTCCTCGACAGCGAGAGCGCCGGAGGAAGAGGGCGCGCCGACGGACTGGACAGCGACGAGCGGACAAGAGCGCACATGGCTTTCCTGCAGACCATAGAGGCGGCGGGGTATGAGACGGGCGTTTACGCTTCCCGCAACTGGCTGGATGACAGGATAGATATGGCGAGGCTGTCGGATTACAGAATCTGGCTTGCGGAATATGCGGATGCGCCTACATACGATGCGTATTACTATCATATGTGGCAGTACACCTCCAAGGGAACGGTGGACGGCATTTCCACAAATGTAGACCTGAATCTGTGTTATATGAATATAGACACTTCGATCAACCACGCCAAAGGCGCAGCCGCATATTCCGGCGTAGTGAACGGAGATACGGGAAATGTGCCGGTTGAATAGCAGAGTGAAAAGAACTTCTAAAGACGTCCCGCCATCGGACGGGACGCCAAGAAGTTCCAGGAGTTGCTTTGCAACTCCGTTTCACTCGGGAGAATGCCAAAAGCGGGCATTCTCCGTATCGGAGAAGATGGGCGCGGGCTGAATGACAGGCGGTGCATGGGCGCGGGCTGAAAGCCAGACCGGCAAACGGCAGACAAGGAGGAAATTACGATGGGAAAAATAACGGTGGAGACATGCGAAATTGAAGGACTAAAGGTGATCACTCCGAAGGTGTTTGGGGACAGCAGGGGTTATTTTATGGAGACTTATCACTATGAGGATTACAAGGCTGCGGGGATCGATCAGGTTTTCGTACAGGATAACCAGTCCTCATCCGCGAAGGGCGTACTCAGGGGACTGCATTTTCAGATCAATTATCCGCAGGACAAGCTGGTGCGTGTGATTTCAGGCGAAGTTTTCGACGTGGCGGTGGATCTGCGGCCGGGTTCTGCGACTTACGGCAAGTGGTACGGCGTAAGGCTCTCGGCGGAAAATAAAAAACAGTTCTTTATTCCGAAGAATTTTGCGCACGGTTTTCTGGTGCTGTCGGATTTTGCGGAATTTGCCTACAAGTGTACAGACTTTTATCACCCGAACGACGAGGGGGGAATCCTCTGGAGCGATCCTGAGATCGGGATAGACTGGCCCATTCCCGGGGGCATGGAGCTTATCATGTCGGATAAGGATAAGAAGTGGGAGGGCATTTGTGCACTGTGCCATAAAGAGGCGTTACCCGCAGAATAAAGAAGGCAGTGATATGGACGAGAAGAAACAGGAAGAGAAAAACTGTATAAAGAAAAAGGGGTTTCCGAAGTCCGCGGCCATCGCGATATTCTGGGGGTTCGGCCTGATTTTGGCCTCGGTGCTGATTCTGCACCACAATCCGCTGGCCGATCAGGTGACGGAGCAGATGAAGAAGGTCAGCGGCTGTGTGCTGCTTACCTTTACCTGCATCATGTTCACGATCTATTATGACAGGATTGTGACGATACCGGTGGAGCTGTTCCAGAGCAGGGGGCTTATATGGAAACTGGCGAAAAATGATTTTAAAAAGCGCTATGCCGGATCCTATCTGGGAATTGTGTGGGCGATGGCACAGCCGGTAGTTACGGTGCTGATGTACTGGATCGTGTTTGACAAAGTGTTTCAGGCGAGGGTGGAGTTCGTGGCTGCGGACGGCGAGGCGCCGCCTTATGTGCTCTATCTGATGGCCGGTCTGGTGCCGTGGTTTTACTTTTCGGAGGCGATTTCCCAAGGGACGATGGCGCTTGTGGAGTACACCTATCTGGTCAAGAAAGTAGTGTTTAATATTAGTATTCTGCCGATTATCAAGGTGATTGCGGCTACTTTTATCCATGTGTTTTTTGTGGGGATCCTGCTGGTGGTGTCGGTGTGCTACGGCTATACGCCTACCGTTTACACCATACAGCTTCTCTATTACAGTGTGTGCCTGATTTTCTTCGTGCTGGCGCTCAGCTATCTGACAAGCGCGCTGGTGGTTTTTATCAGGGATTTGCAGCAGGTGATCAGCATTGCGCTGCAGATCGGTATGTGGGCTACCCCGATCATGTGGAATATCAATATGCTTCCCAGCGATAACATGAAAACGCTCTTTAAGCTGAACCCGCTTGTGTATATCGTAAATGGCTACCGGAGCGCGATTTTTGAGGAAGTATGGTTCTTTGAGCACTTTTACTCATCCACGTACTTCTGGATCTTTACGATCAGTATGTTTTGTATTGGAACGCTGGTATTCAGGAGACTGCGCAGCCATTTTGCGGATGTGCTATAAGCCGATCGAGCAAGCTCGATCACGAGGACTGCTACGCAGCCTCGGCGTAACTGCGGAATGAAACAGAGCGACAGCCTGCGAGCGAGAAGAAGCGGCGCTGGACATCCGGGGGATGTCCGTTTAGCGCAGACCGAAGTGGAACGAAGACGCGGATTCGAGCTGCGGCAATGGGCATAAGAAAAAGGGGAATATGCGCATAAAACATGAGGAAATAAGTAATGGACAATCATATCGCGATCAGGGTCACAGACCTCGAAAAAGTGTATAAGCTCTATGACCGGCCATCGGACAGGCTGAAAGAGGCGCTTCACATCGGACGGGGAAAGCACCATACGGAACACCGCGCCTTAAAAGGGGTCGATATGACCATCAGGCAGGGGGAGTGCGTGGGGATTATCGGCACCAACGGTTCTGGAAAATCCACGATTTTGAAGATAATAACAGGTGTTCTTTCTCCCACGGCGGGCAATGTGGAGGTCAACGGACGCATTTCCGCCCTGCTGGAGCTGGGAGCCGGATTCAATATGGAATATAACGGCATTGAAAATATTTATCTGAATGGCACGATGATCGGTTTTTCCAAGAAGGAGATCGATCAGAAACTGGACGAGATACTGGCCTTCGCGGATATCGGAGACTATGTGTACCAGCCTGCCAAAACCTACTCCAGCGGCATGTTTGTGCGGCTGGCTTTTGCGGTTGCGATCAATATCGATCCGGAGATTCTCATCGTGGATGAGGCGCTCTCGGTGGGCGATGTCTTTTTTCAGGCCAAGTGTTATCATAAGTTTGAAGAGTTTAAGGAAATGGGCAAGACGATTGTGTTTGTCAGCCATGACCTGAGCAGCATCAGCAAGTACTGCGACCGCGTGGTGCTTCTGAATCAGGGCATTAAGCTGGGAGAGGGCGCGCCCAAACAGATGATAGACACCTATAAACAGGTGCTGGTGGGGCAGTATACGGCGCCCGAATCGGAAGGGGAGCGTCTGCTTGATGACGAGCAGCTTCGGGCGATGGCGGCCAAAGGCGTGGACGGCAGCAAGATGGATGAACGGCAGCAGGGAGGGAAGGCCGAAAATCCCGACCTTTTAGAGTATGGTTCTAAAAAGGCGCAGATCACGGAATACTATATAACGGATGAGAAGGGGACGAGAACGGCCACCATTTTAAAGGGCAGTGCGTTCACCATTCATATGCGCGTGGAGATGACGGAGCGGATTGCTGCGCCGATTTTTGCGTTTACCATCAAAACCGTGCGCGGAACGGAGATCACGGGCACCAACACGATGTTTGAGAAGGCTTTTCTGGAGTCTGTGGAGGCCGGGGAGACGAAGGAGATCACCTTTACGCAGGAAATGAACTTACAGGGCGGTGAGTATCTGCTCTCGCTGGGAGTCACCGGTTATGAGGAGGACGATTTCACGGTCTATCACAGGCTCTATGATGTGCTGGGCGTGACGGTGATATCAGATAAGAACACGGTGGGATTTTATGACATGAATTCAACGGTTACAGTAAAATAGCAAGCGGTATTTAAAGGCGGCGCCGGGAAGGAACGGAAGATGGCGGAAGATAAAACAGAGAAAGTTGGAAAAATAAAACTGGATTTAACACACTATCCCGGCGAGGATTTCTACTGCGACGGGGAGATTGAGGACGAACTTCTCGCCATTGCGAGGGACTGCGCGGAGGTGGAGTACCAGAAGATCATAGAGGAGAGAAAGAGCTGGGAAATCCTGTATCACCTCTCGCCCCTTCGGGAAAACATTGTGGAGTGGCTGCCGATTGGCCGCGCCATGAAAGTGCTGGAGGTCGGATCGGGCTGCGGCGCGATCACGGGGGCGCTGTCAAGGCGGGCTGGGGAAGTGACCTGTGTGGAACTTTCCAAAAAGCGGAGTATGATTAACGCCTACCGGCATATGGAGGCGGACAATGTGACGATTCATGTGGGGAACTTTCAGGATGTGGAGCCGGATCTGCCGGATGATTACGATTATATCTGCCTGATTGGCGTTTTTGAGTACGCGCAGGCATACATCGGTTCGGAAACGCCATTTGATGATTTCCTGCGGATTATAAAAAAACACCTGAAACCCGGGGGACATATCGCCATCGCCATAGAAAATAAATTTGGATTAAAGTATTGGGCCGGATGCAGGGAAGACCATCTGGGTACCTTTTTCGGGGGGATTGAGGACTATCCGGAGGGCGGTGTGGTGCGTACCTTTACGAGAGACGGGCTTCTGGCCATAGCGGACAGATGCGGCTTTTCGGAGAGGCAGATGTATTATCCTTATCCCGACTATAAGTTTATGACGACGCTTTATTCCGACAGGAGGCTGCCGCAGCGTGGGGAATTATCAAATAACATGCGTAATTTTGACCGCGACAGAATACAGCTCTTTGACGAAAAGCGGGTTTTTGACACGATATTGAAAGAGGGACAGTTTCCTCTTTTTTCCAATTCCTACATGCTTCTTCTGGGACCGGCTTTATCGGAGGAATATGTGAAGTATTCCAACGACAGAAAGGAAGAGTTTCAGATCAAAACTTTGCAGAGAAGTACCGGATTTGGCAGGAAAATAGAGAAACGACCGTTATCAAAAAGAGCCTGGGGGCACATAGAAGCCACGGCTTCAGCCTGTGAAAAACTGGCCAAACGGTATGAGGGGAGCCGTTTGGAGGTCAATGCGTGCAAGCTGGAAAAAGAGGCGGACGGCACACCTTATATCACGATTAAATTTTTGGAAGGGCGGACGCTGGAAGAAATTCTCGATGAGTGTCTGGAGAAAAATGACCTGGACGGTTTTCACAGCCTCTTCGACGAGTACCTGAAACGGATCGCATGGGGAGAGGAAAAGGAGATCGCAGATTACGACATGATTTTTGCAAATCTGCTGATTCCACAAGGAAGTAACATGCGTGATGAAAAAGAGATCTTAAATCAAAAAAACAATATTGCACGTTATTTAAATGAGGAAAAATGGGGGCTGATCGACTGTGAATGGACTTTTGACAAGGCTGTTGAGACAAGAGAAATAGCATTCCGTGCACTTTACTGCTACCTGCTTGAGGATGAGAAAAGGAATGGATTAAATCCTGATTTGATAATGAACAAGCTGGAAATTGATGCTGCGGGGGCGGAACAGTATCGCAGGCAGGAAATGAAATTCCAGAAATATGTGACAGGGAAGAGGCTTTCCATGGGGGAGATCAGGGAGTCCATCGGTCAGCCCGTTTACACGCTTACAGATTTCTGTGAGAGGATGGGAAACAGATCTGCGGACAACCGCATACAGATCTATGAGGATACCGGGAGGGGATTTTCGGAGGAGCAGTCCTTTTTCCCGGAGGAGGACGGAGAACAGGTTCTGCGTACCGGGGAGGGCACGGTGGAGCTTTCCGTCCGTATCGCGAGAGGACGGAGCGCGGTGCGGATAGATCCCGGCAGTCAGGCATGTATCATTTATATTGGAAGAATCAGTTGGAACGGCGTGGAGATTCCCCTGAAAGGGAAACAGCTCCAGATGAACGGATTTAAGATCGGAGAGGACACCTACGCTTTTCCCACGGATGATCCGAATATCACCCTCTCGCTTCCGGGGCTGCCCTCGGAGGAAGAAAATCATCTGGAGGCGGTTATGGAAGTGACCGCGATGCCGTCGGAAACCATGAAACATTTGCAGAAAAGGGGACTGTTTAACTGATGAGCGTTCAGAAAAACCGTTTTGACTGGGTGGCCTACTACATGGCTGCCTACGAGGAGGAGCGAAAAAAGAATACCCAGATGGCCGGACGCATTGCGGATGCGGAAAGGCGGCAGGCGGATTTGCAGGATAGTCTGAACCGTATCTGCGCCAATACACTGTACCGGATGGCGGCTAAGGCGTCGGCTCCCCTGCGGAGCGCGGTGCGCAGGATGAGGGGTGCTGCGGCTTCGGAGGAGGGGCTGTCGGAAATACAGGCTTCGGAGGAGAGAAGGCAGGCGTATGAGGAGACACTCTGGCGGCAGTCCAACCCCTACCTGCAATGGATTGCGGAGTGTGAGAATAAAAATACAGATGTTATTGGATTGTCGGAGCCGATTGTGGTGCAGGGATTTCGCGAGATTGCGGTGCCGGAGACGGATGTCCGCATTCTGACTTACGGCGACGGCCTGCTTGCGCCCCATGTGTTTTCCGAGGTGCGGAACTTTTTTGCAAAAAACAGCGCGTGTCTTCTGGCTTATGCGGATGAAGACTTTTATTGGGAGGATCTGTCGAAACGGATGGAGCCATGGCTGAAACCGGCCTACTCTCCCGATACCCTCCTTGCGTTCCAGTATTGGGGGCATTTTGTGGCGGTCCGGGTCGGTGTGCTCGACAGCATGAGTTACCGGGCGATGAGCATGAAAGACCCCGATCTGGGCTTTTACGAGCTTTGCCTGCGGCTGGAGGAGGAGATCGAGGAACTTTCGCAGGGGTATTTCAGAAGAAGGCGGGAGGCCATCGGGCATCTGGAATCCATTCTTTACCATAGAAGATATGAACTGCCGGCGGGAGACGCTGTCGGGGCGGGACAGACTGTTTCGCCAAGAGAACAGTTTCTGTTTGTTCAGAAAAGTCTGAAAAAGGAGCTTGCGGAAGGGCGTTTTCTGACGGGCGCTTCTTCCGCATATGTGACCCTCAAGGAAGATATGCTGATGCGGAGAGGCGGCCGTGGTACGCTGCGGCAGGGGGCGGATCCGGATATCTACCATCTGCTCTACGATACTTCCGTTTCCGGTACGGAGCGGTGTACCCGTTCAGGAAGTGAAAATACAGCGATTGCGCCGCATCGCGTGGTGTCCGTGATCATTCCGTCCAAAGACCATCCGGAGGTGCTGGAGAAATGTCTCCGTTCCTTTAAGCAAAAGACGCTGTACCGCTTTTATGAGTGGATTGTGGTGGATAACGGAAGCAGTGAGGAAAACCGCGGGAAAATGGAGGCGCTGCAGAAAATCTTCGGTTTTACTTATATTTATGAACCGATGCCCTTTAACTTTTCCAAAATGTGCAATCTGGGTGAGAAGAAGGCCAGGGGAGATCTGATTCTTCTGATGAACGATGACATAGAGATCATTGAGGGGAGCTGGCTGGAACGCATGGCGGGACAGGCGCTTTTGCCCCATGTGGGAGCCGTGGGGGCGAAGCTGTGGTATGCGGGTACGGAAAATATCCAGCATGCAGGCGTCACAAACTTAAAAATCGGGCCTTCCCATAAGCTGGTTACTTTCCCAGACGAGGAGGATTATTACTTCGGGAGAAACCGGGTCACTTATAATGTGGCGGCGGTGACGGCGGCCTGTCTGATGGTGACGCGGCAAAAATACGAGAGGGCAGGCGGTCTGGACGAGAGTCTGCCGGTGGCCTACAACGATGTGGATTTCTGCTTTAAGCTGCTGGAGGCGGGCTATGTCAATGTGCAGAGAAACGACGCGATTCTCTGGCACCACGAATCCATAAGCCGCGGTCTGGATGAGCAGAACGAGAGGAAATGGGATAGGCTGCTTGCGGAGAAGGAGACGCTTTACGGAAAGCATTCGGGGATGCGCGGGAACGACCCGTTTTATCACAAGAATCTGATTGACAATGCGTCAAATTACATGTGTAATTATAAGTTTCCCCATGAGGATCACCTCTGTGTGCAGGAGGCGTCGTTTCTGCCGAAATCCTCTATGCGCAGGCTGTTGAAAAAGGCCGGCCGGGGTGTGCTGCGGCTCACCGTGGATCTGGCCGGAGCCCAGCATAAGATTCTGGCCGACGAGCCGGATATTGTGTGGATTATGGGGTGGAGCTATATTTCCGGCGCCGACAACGCGGCTTTCGGGCGGAAAGTGATTTTACAAAGAACAGACGGCGCGGGCTATCTGGCGGTACCGGCGGACTGGCACAGGACGGATGTGGAGGCGATTCTGCCGCAGGAGAAGCATATCGGGCTGTCCGGATTTGTGCTGCGTCTGCGGCGGGAGGAGCTGGCGCAGGGAGAGTATAAGGTCGGTATGCTGGCGGAGACGGAAGCAGTAAGCGGGACGGAGTCCGGATTGTGCTTTGCGGCATGGTCTGAGCGCACGCTAAACGTGTGAGACGAGTGTGAAACGCGGCGGTGATTTTGCGGTATGGTAAAGAGGCGTTTTGCCACAGGGAAAGGAGTTCTATGGAACGGAAGGAAATGACGGAATCAGAAGCGCTCCGCTTTTATAAGGACGCCTACGGGAGAGAGAAACGCCGGGGCCGTGCGCTTACGGAGAAGCTTTCGGATGCGGAGAAGAATAAGGCGCAGACGGAGAGGAAACTGGAAAGAATCAAGGGAAGTCTTCTCTGGCGGGCATCCAAGCCGCTGCGTATCCTGTTTCACAAGCTCACCAGGGTGAAGGAACGGCTTGGCTGTTACGGGAGTCTCAAGGGGATTGCCCGCAAGGTGAATGCCAAGATGATCGAGCGGCAGGCGAGGGCGCAGCATGGGTCGGCCGGTTTTCCGGAGCTGCCGGAGGCGGCGAGACAGCGTCTCCACAAGTTTGACAGAGAAGTGAAATTCAGCATTCTTATGCCGCTTTATAATACGCCGGAGAAGTTTTTGCGGCAGGCCATAGAGTCCGTGATGGATCAGACTTACGAGGGCTGGGAGCTTTGTCTGGCCGACGGGTCGGATGAGGAGCACGCCTATGTGGAGCAGATCTGCAGGGAATATATGGAGAGGGATAAACAGTATCTGCGTCCCAGCAGCAGCCTCTACTGCCGGATTCTGTACAAGAAGCTTGCAAAAAACGAGGGAATTTCCGGCAATACAAACGCCTGCCTGTCCATGTCTTCGGGAAATTATATCGCGCTTTTCGACCATGACGATGTGCTGCACCCGTGCGTTCTGTTTGAGTACATGAAGGTGATCTGCGAGAAGGGGGCGGACTATATTTACTGTGACGAAGCCACGTTCAAGGGAAGCGGCACCATCGACGACATGATTACCCTGCATTTTAAACCGGATTATGCGCCGGACAATCTGCGGGCAAACAATTACATCTGCCATTTCAGCGCTTTTGCGAGATGTCTTTTAGACGGCACGGAGCTGTTCCGCTCCGAGTTTGACGGCAGTCAGGATCACGACATGATACTGCGGCTCACCGCCCGCGCAAAGTGTGTGGTGCATGTGCCAAAGCTCCTGTATTACTGGCGGTCCCATGCGGGCAGCGTGGCCTCCGACATCAGCGCAAAGAGCTATGCCATCGAGGCGGCAAAGGGAGCGGTGGCGGCCCATCTGACGGCGCAGGGCTTTAAAAACTTTGAGATCACTTCCACGAAGGCATTTGAGACGATTTTCCAGATCAAGTATGAGATTCTGGGAAATCCGAAAGTGTCTATCGTGATTCCGAACAAGGACCACCCCGAGGATCTGACGCGCTGCATTTCCTCCATATTGGAGCGCAGCACTTACGACAATTATGAGATTATCGTGGTGGAGAACAACAGCGTTTCGGAGGAAATTCAGACCTGCTATAAAAAGATACAGGAGAATCCCGCGATCAGGGTTATCACCTATAAAGGGGAGTTCAACTATTCAAGAATCAATAATCTGGGCGTTTCCGCGGCAACGGGTGAATATGTGATTCTTCTGAATAATGACACTAGTGTCATTACACCGGACTGGATCGAGGAGCTTTTGATGTATGCCCAGCGTAAGGACGTGGGCGCGGTCGGCGCCAAGCTCTACTATGAGGACAGGACGATCCAGCATGCGGGCGTGGTTCTGGGGCTTGGCGCGCACAGGACGGCGGGACACAGTCATTACCGTGTGGATCATCGGAATCTCGGTTATATGGGGCGGCTCTGTTACGCGCAGAATGTGATGGCGGTGACGGGCGCCTGCCTGATGATGCGAAAAGCGCTCTTTGAGGAGCTGGGCGGGCTGGACGAGACGTTTGCCGTGGCATTGAATGACGTGGATCTGTGCATCCGTGCGTGGAAGGCCGGGCGGGTGAATGTCTTTACCCCGTTTGCGGAGCTGTATCACTATGAGTCGGCGTCCAGAGGAAAGGATTTAAGCGGAGAAAACGCAGAACGCTACGAGAAGGAGGCGGCGCTCTTCCGGGAGCGGTGGAAGGAGCTTTTGGAGCAGGGAGATCCCTACTACAATCCGAATTTTTCGCTTGACCGCAGCGACTTCGCGCTGAAAGTAGAAGATTGAAAGCGCCGAAATACCTTGACCGAAGCAACCGCTTTTACTATAATCTTTATTAAGGGCGGTAATGCCGGAAAGAGGAATCAATATGGAGGTTGCCGCTATGACTGAAAAAGGGATGCAGATCGTGGAGCTGCTGGATAAGATAGCGGTGGCAAAGGATCAGAAGTGATCTGTATATAATATTTTGAAGTAACGATTTTTGAAAATATAAAATTAAGGAGGGTTTCAAAATGGGCTACAAAGAGCAGTTTGAATTTTGGCTGGAGGATTCCTACTTTGACGAGGCGACCAGGCAGGAGCTTCTGGCGATCAGGAATGACGAGAAGGAAATCGAAGACCGCTTTTACAAGGAGCTTGCTTTCGGCACAGGCGGCCTTCGCGGCGTGATCGGCGCGGGTACGAACCGCATGAACATCTATACGGTGCGAAAAGCGACGCAGGGTCTGGCCAATTACATAAAGAAACAGGGCGGCGAGGAGAAGGGCGTGGCGATTGCTTACGATTCCAGAAGAATGTCCCCTGAGTTTGCGGATGAGGCGGCTTTGTGTCTTGCAGCGAACGGCATCAAGGCTTATGTGTTCGACGCGCTCAGACCTACGCCCGAGTTGTCCTTCGCGCTCAGAGAGCTTGGCTGCATATCCGGTATCGTGATTACGGCCAGCCACAATCCGCCGGAGTACAACGGATATAAGTGCTATTGGGAGGACGGCGCGCAGGTGACGGCGCCCAAGGATAAGGAGATTATCACCGAGGTCAACAATGTGACCGATTATCATACCGTGAAGACCATGGACAAGGAGGAGGCGAAGAAGGCCGGTCTCTATGTAGTCATCGGAAAAGAGATTGACGACAAGTACATGGAGGAGCTGAAAAAGCAGATTATCCATCCAGAGGTGATTGCGGAGATGGCGGAGGACATGAAGATTGTTTATTCGCCCTTTAACGGCACGGGCAATGTGCCTGTAAGACGGATTCTCTCCGAGCTTGGTTTCAAGAACGTATATGTGGTGCCCGAGCAGGAGATGCCCGATCCCGATTTCACCACGCTGGATTACCCCAACCCGGAGGATCCCAAGGCATTCACCCTTGCGCTTAAGCTGGCGAAGGAGAAAAACGCCGATATCGTGCTGGCAACCGATCCCGACGCGGACAGACTCGGTATCTATGCACTGGACACGAAGTCCGGCGAGTATGTGCCTTTCACAGGCAATATGTCCGGTATGCTCGTAGCGGAATACATCCTGCGTGAGCGGACAGCCACAGGAAAAATGCCCGAGAATCCCGCTCTGGTGACCACGATTGTGACCACGAATATGGCGCGCGCGATCTCGGATGATTATAAGGTAAGATTTATCGAGGTGCTGACAGGCTTTAAGTTTATCGGCGAGCAGATCAAACTCTTTGAGCAGACCGGCTCCAACAACTATGTGTTCGGTCTGGAGGAGAGCTACGGCTGTCTGGCAGGCACACACGCGAGGGATAAGGACGCGATCGTGGCGGTAATGTGTCTGTGCGAGATGGCGGCATGGTGCAAGAAGAACGGCAGGACTGTCTGGGATCAGATGATCAACCTTTATGAGAAGTATGGGTACTATAAAGAGAGCCAGTATTCCATCACCAAGAAAGGCATTGAAGGCGCGAAGGAGATCGAAGATCTGATGAACAAGCTGCGCCAGAATCCGCCTAAGAGCTTTGGCGAGCTTACTGTGAAGGAGTTCAGAGATTATGACACGGGAAAAACCCTGAATCTGGAAACCGGCGAGGCGGGAGAGACAGGACTGCCGCAGTCGAATGTGCTCTACTTTGATCTGACGAACGATTCATGGTGCTGCGCAAGACCTTCCGGCACGGAGCCGAAGATCAAGTTCTATATGGGCGTGAAGGGAACGAGTCTTGAGGATGCGCAGGCGAGACTGGACCGGCTGACCGAGGAAGTGAAAAAGAATATCTAAAATAACCATACAGATAGCATAATCAACGCAGACGCGCTTGCGCTCCGTTCCAAACGCAGCGGTACCAGGCGCGAAAGGACCTTGCCAAGTACCGGCGGGTTTTAATCCGAAGGATTTAAACAGTTTCCAAGGGTCTGCTTATGATTATGCTATCTGTATGTTAGGGAGTGCTATAATGGGAAATCGGATACTGAGAATCGACAATGTGAGAAAAACCGTAAATTACTTCAAAAAAAACGGACTGGCGGGCACTTTCTATGCGGCGGCGGAGCGTGTGCAGGAGGAAAAAAGGGCGGATTACCGCTATCAGCTTCCGGACGCGCAGACACTTGCAGGGCAGAGGCAGGAGACGGCGGATTTTCCGTATCTGTTCAGTATTGTCACTCCGGCCTATGAAACGAAGGAGACGCACCTGCGGGAAATGATCGCCTCCGTGCAGGCACAGAGCTATCCGCGCTGGGAGCTGCTTATCATGGATGCGGGCGCGGGCGGTGAAGTGGAGCGCACGGTGCGGCAGGTGATCCACGAGACAGGAGACTTACGGATCCGCTACAACCGTCTTTCCGGGAACCGGGGCATTGCGGAGAACACCAATGCGGGGATTGCGCTGGCGGGGGGAGATTACATTGCACTTCTCGACCATGACGATTTCATAACACCTGATGCGCTATATGAGATGGCCTGCTGTGTGCACAGGGGCAGGCAGCAGGGGCGCCCGCCGGTTCTTCTGTACTCGGATGAGGACAAGTACGATGAGGGTGCGCAAACCTTTGTATTTCCCAATAAAAAGAAGAAATTCAATCTGGATTTAATATTGTCAAACAACTATATCTGCCACTTTATGGCGGTGGAGGCGGGGGTGATGAAACGCTTAAAGCTGCGGGGGGCGTATGACGGCGCGCAGGATTATGATCTGGTGCTGCGGGTGGTGGACAGTCTCTGGCCGGAGGGAGCGGTTGCCCCGGATCAGACGCGCATCTGCCATATACCGCGGGTGCTCTATCACTGGCGTTCCCACAGGGATTCCACGGCTCTCAATACGGGGAGCAAAACCTACGCTTACGAGGCGGGGCGGCGTGCTCTGGCGGATTTCTGTGCAGGGCGGGGGATTCGGGCGGAGGTGGAGCACAGCCTGCATCTGGGCTTTTACCGCATCGCCTATGAGCCGGATCTGCTGGGGGCAAGGCGGGATGCGGGCATGACGGGCGGACGGATTCTTGACGGAAAAGGACGCATTTTTGCAGGCGGCTACGACGAGGCAGGACGCTGTCTCTTCGAGGGTCTTCCGGCCCGTTTTACGGGGGGAAGCACGCATCTTGCCGCGCTGAGGCAGGACTGCGCCGCGGTGGACATCCGCTGTATGAGAATGCGGGAAGAATTGCAGCCGCTATTTTCTGAGATTACGGGACTGCCCTATCGGGAAAAAACGCGCCGCGTGAAGGCGGGGCACGGGATGAAGGCGCGGGAAATCCGGATTGCGGATGTGTCCGGGCTTACCTGTGACGAGGCGGGATACCGGAAGCTTGGCATGGCGCTTGGAGAGGCAGTGCGCAGGGAAGGGTATCTTGTGGTGTGGGACCCCGGAATGACAATTCAGCTATAGGGTTGAAGTGAACAGGTACGTGGGAAACTTTTTAAGTGTATTGGGGCTGTGCGGATAAAATAATCAACACAGACGCGCTTGCGCTCCGTTCCGAACGTAGTGGCACTAGGCTCGAAAGAACCTCACCAAGTGCCAACGTTCTACAAGGGTCTGTTTATGATTATTTTATCCGCACAGCCAATATAGGATTGTGCAGAGTTTCTCAAGTACCTGTGACGAACATTAGAATTGAGCAGGGAGGTAAATATGCCACAGGAGGGACAGGCAAGGAAAGAGATGCCCGGAGGGGATAAGCAGGGGCGGGACGACGAGCTTCGCTCGACGATTGTCATTCCCAACTATAACGGGATGAAATATATAGAGAACTGCCTTGTTTCGCTGGCGGAGGAACCAGCCCTTGTGATTGTGGTGGACAATGGCTCTTCGGACGGGAGCAGGGAGCTTGTGCGGGAGAAATTTCCGTCCGTCCGCCTGATTGCCCTGGATAAGAATTACGGCTTCTGCGGGGCGGTAAACAGGGGGATTGAGGAGAGTGGAAGAGATAAAACACCGTATGTTATTTTATTGAACAATGACACGGTTGTGGAACCCGGATTCGTCCGCGGGCTGGAACGTGCGCTGGATCAGGACGAAAGCGTTTTTTCCGGGGCGGCGCGGATGGTGAACCTGTATCATCCGGAGCTGATTGACGACGCGGGGGACTATTACTGTGCGCTGGGATGGGCTTTCGCTGTGGGAAAGGACAAGCCTGCGGCAGCCTATGAGCGGCCCGGAGAAATTTTTTCTGCCTGCGGCGGCGCCTGCATTTACCGCAGGAGCATTCTTGAACAGATCGGTTTGCTGGATGAAAACCATTTCGCTTATCTGGAGGATGTGGATATCGGATATCGCGCCAGAATACACGGGTACCGCAATCTCTATGTGCCGGAGGCGGTGGTGCGCCACGCGGGAAGCGGCGTCTCAGGCTCCCGTCACAACGATTTTAAGGTGAAGTTATCCGCGAAAAACAGCGTTTATCTTGTCTGTAAGAATATGCCGCCCGTGCAGATTCTTTTGAATCTGCCTTTTCTTCTTGCGGGATTTTTGGTAAAGACGCTTTTCTTTCTGAAAAAAGGATTGGTCGAAAGCTGGCTGCAGGGAACGATGCAGGGACTGCGCCTTGCCTGCTCAAAGAAGGGCAGAGAAAAGCGGGTGCGCTTCGCACCGTCACGTTTTCCCGCATACGCGCGGATTCAGTGGGAGCTGCTTCGCAATATCTGGTACCGCATACGCCTGTAATCGTAACAGTTCAGCCTTCGGCTTCACTGTCACCTGTAATCCGTAGCCGTTGGATTCAGGCAGTTGTATTTTTTAGCGGTTTATTGTAAAATAGAAATAATTATGACTTGAACAGAGTATGATAAGCATGACATGGCGCATGGATAAAATGTGGTAAACACGCATAGAGCATAGACTGATTATGATAAAAGATAACCAGAAATATTTTAACAGACTGCACGTCGTGCTGGACGCCGTGATCGTAGCGGTTTCCTATATGCTGGCATGGTACCTGAAGTTTGCCAGCCCGTTTTCGGACATCGACCCTAATGTCGGTGCTCTTTCTATGGGCACATATTTTGAGATGCTCTATCTGATCGTGCCCGGATATCTGATTTTATACTATGCGTTCAATCTTTATTCCCCCAAGAGAGCCACGGTCCACCGGTATGAGATTCTGAATATTTTTCAGGCGAACACGGTGGGTATGGTAATCATGATGGCCGGCTGGTATATGATCGCGCAGATTCATTTCTCCCGTACCATGATGGCGATGTTTTACGGAATCAATATTTTTCTGACCACGCTTGGGCGTTCGCTCATCCGCATTCTTTTGCAGTATGTCCGTGAAAAGGGCTATAATCTGAAATATATTCTGCTGGTGGGGTATTCCCGCGCCACGGAGGAGTATATTAACCGTATCAATTCCAATCCCCAGTGGGGCTATGTGGTGCGCGGCATTCTGGACGACCATGTGCCTGCCGGTACGCTCTACAAGGGTGTCAAGGTGGTGGGAACGATTGAAAATCTGCTCTACATTCTCCCGGAAAACAAGTTGGACGAGATAGCAATTACCCTGTCCCTGAAAGATTATGACAATCTGGAGCATATTGTGGATCTGTGTGAAAAATCCGGCGTGCACACGAAGTTTATCCCTGATTACAACAGTCTGTTCCCGAGCCGTCCTTACACGGAAGATCTGATGGGGCTGCCGGTGATCAATATACGCTATGTGCCGCTGACGAACACCCTGAACTGGTGGATGAAGCGGATCGTCGATATCCTTGTATCTCTGGTGGGGCTTGTGGTGGCGCTGCCTGTGATGCTTGTGTCCGCCATCGCCGTGGCCTGCACGTCCAGAGGGCCGGTTATCTTCAAACAGGAGCGGATCGGTCTGCACAATAAACCGTTCCGTATGTACAAGTTCCGCACGATGGAGGTACAGAAGCCTTCCGCGGAGCAGAAGGGATGGACGACGAAGAACGATCCCCGCGTCACGAAGGTTGGTAAGTTTCTGAGGAAGACAAGCATTGACGAGCTGCCCCAGCTTTTTAATATTCTGATGGGAGATATGAGCGTGGTGGGACCAAGACCCGAAAGACCGCAGTTTGTGGAGCAGTTTAAGGAGGAAATCCCCCGCTATATGGTGAAGCATCAGGTGCGGCCGGGGCTTACCGGCTGGGCGCAGATCAACGGTTATCGCGGCGATACTTCCATAAAAAGAAGGATAGAGTTCGATATTTTTTATATCGAAAACTGGACCATGTCCTTTGATATCAAGATTATGTTTCTCACGATTTTCAGAGGATTTATCAATAAAAATGCCTATTAGAAGAAATACTAAAATCTTAAGAATTGTGAAAGACTTTCGGAAGATGCCGGGAATGATATTGCAATTATATCAAGATGTAGTATAATTGTAACAGTTCAGCCCGGGACTTTGCACATAGTGCAAAGTCGGGTAACAGTTCAGCCATGCACTATTCCGCGAGTAAAATCGCTGTGTATGCGATTGTGGGAGTTGTGCAAGCGCCAAAATGCGGCTTTGGAGTCCACCAAAACTTGCTTTTTCGGACAACATGTGACAAAATGAAAAAACGGACTTTTAGAAATTGGTTCAGAGACTGAGGGAGTACAAGAGTATGGCGAAAAGATATGCGGATGACTACGATGACGAAGAAATAAGGCCCAGGAAGAAATCTTCCGGGAAAGGCGGCAGCTCTTCCGGGAAGAAGGGATCCGGTAAAAAGAAATCGGGAAAGAAAGCGCAGGCGAAGAAGCAGCGCAGGCGCATTATTCTCTTTGTGATAGAGATTATTATTCTGCTGATCGCGGTGGTAGTTCTCTATGCGGTTCTTGCCGGTACGAAAAGCGGAAAAGTAGAGCTGAAAGAGAAGGATATTATCATCAATGAGACCGTGCAGGAGGCGCAGGAGACGACGATGAAGGGGTATCGGAACATCGCCCTCTTCGGTGTGGACTCGACCACGGGGGCGCTGACGAAGAATACCAGAAGCGATACGATCATGATTGCGTCCATCAATCAGGACACGGGAGAGTGTAAGCTGGTTTCCGTATATCGTGACACATATCTGAATCTGAGTAACGATTCGTACAATAAATGTAATGCGGCTTACGCGAAGGGCGGTCCCGAGCAGGCCATC
Organism: uncultured Lachnospiraceae bacterium; assembly: GCA_949051815.1. Classification (GTDB taxonomy): domain Bacteria; phylum Bacillota; class Clostridia; order Lachnospirales; family Lachnospiraceae; genus UBA3282. Next base: position 80,094 of record CARQVR010000001.1, on the reverse strand, counting down.
AACATGTTAAATATGAATCTGGATATGAATATCACGGATTTCGTGACGGTTGGCTTTGCCGGACTGACGGATACGATTGATGCGCTGGGCGGCGTGGATATCGACGTGGACGAATCGGAGATCAGCCACTTAAATAATTATCAGCTCTGTATTGCGGAGGACTTAAAGAGAGAGTATACGCCGGTGACGCAGACCGGATACCAGCGTCTGGACGGTTTACAGGCTACGGGCTACTGCCGTATCCGTTACACGGCGGGAGACGATTTCAAGCGTGCCGAGAGACAAAGAGAGGTGCTTACCGCAGTGGCGGATCAGGCGAAGAAGGCGTCTCTGCCGAAGCTGACCGAGACAGCCAACTCCGTATTTGAGGAAGTGTATACTTCACTGGATCTGTCTGAGATTGTGGGGATGCTGGGTGATGTGGGAGCTTACCAGATCACGGAGACAGACGGCTTCCCACAGGAGAGTATGCGTGTGACCGGCACCATCGGTTCGAAGGGATCCTGTGTCATTCCCACCAGTCTGGAGGACAACGTCAAGTGGCTGCATGAGTTCCTGTTTGACGCAAGCGACTATGAGCCGTCCGAGACAGTGAAAAAGTGCAGTGAGAAAATTTACGAGGAAACAAACGGATATTTGAAATAAAAGCAAAGGGGCTTGTTGCACAGGCCCCTTCTACGCGTTTATAAAAGCGGACGGAGGACAACAAGTGATGAAAGTGGACGTGATTATTCCCGTCTACAAGCCCGACCGCGGGTTTTTGACGATGATTGAAAAATTGCAGACGCAGACGGTGCCTGTGAGCCGGATTATTCTTATGAATACGGAGCAGAAATATCTGGACAGACTGCTTTACGGTACTACGCTGGAAAGGGAGCATCATAATATAACAGTGAAGCATCTGTCAAAGCGGGAGTTTGACCATGGGCGGACGAGAAATCAGGGCGTGAAGCTCTCGGATGCGGACGTGTTTGTGATGATGACGCAGGATGCCGTTCCCGCGGACGATTTTTTGTTAGAGCGGCTGTTGGAGGGCCTTGGCGGGGAACAGACGGCGGCAGCTTACGCAAGACAGCTTCCGGACAGGGACAGCAGCGAGGCAGAGCGGTATACGAGACAGTTTAATTATCCGGCAGAGCCACGCCTCAAGACGAAGGCGGATCTTCCGGCGCTTGGCATCAAAACTTTTTTCTGCTCCAATGTCTGCGCGGCATACAGGAGAGATGTGTTTGACGAGCTGGGGGGATTTGTGAACCGGGCGATTTTCAACGAGGATATGCTCTACGCCGCCAAAGCGGTGGAGGCTGGATACGGGATCGCTTACGCGGCGCAGGCAAAGGTGTATCATTCCCATAATTACACATACAGACAGCAGTTTCACCGGAACTTCGATCTGGGGGTTTCGCAGGCGGATCATCCGGAGGTGTTTGCGGCTTATCCGTCGGAATCGGAGGGAATCCGGCTGGTGAAGAGCACCGTGGTCCATCTGAAAGAAAAAGGGATGTGGATGAAAATACCGGATGTTATCATACAGAGCGGATTTAAGTATATGGGGTATCTGATGGGGAAACGGTACAGACGGCTGCCCATGCGGCTTGTGACGGCGTGTTCTTCCAACAGGGAGTACTGGCAATGAGGAAATGCCCGAAGCGGCATTCCCGGTGTGAATCGTAAGGAGGTAAGGCGAAATGTGCGGCATTGTAGGTTATATCGGAACGAAGCAGGCGGCGCCCATTATTCTGGACGGTCTGTCTAAACTGGAATACCGCGGGTATGACTCGGCGGGTATGGCTGTTTATGACGGTGTGGGTAAGATCAATATTACGAAGTCGGTGGGACGGCTTAAGATTTTGGAAAACATCACCAGAGACGGGGAAACCATGCCGGGAGTCTGCGGCATCGGACACACGCGCTGGGCGACCCACGGCGTGCCAAGCGATACCAACGCGCATCCGCATTTCAACGAGGCGGAGACGATTACCGTGGTACATAACGGCATTATTGAAAACTATTTACAGCTCAGAAAGATGCTGACTGACCGGGGATATCATTTTGTGTCGGAGACGGACACGGAGGTTTTGGCGCATCTTCTGGATTACTATTACAAGGGGAATCCCCTCGAGGCGGTTACCAAGGTGCTTCACCGTGTGGAAGGCTCCTATGCGCTGGGCATTCTTTTCGCGGACTGTCCCGACCAGATTTTCGCGGCGAGAAAGGATTCGCCTTTGATTGCAGGGCAGAATGAGGACGGCTGCTTTATCGCTTCGGATGTGCCGGCGATCCTGAAATACACCCGCAAGGTGTACTATGTGGATAATCAGGAGGTCGTTCGCCTGCGGGCGGATCACATGCACTTTTATACGGTGGACGAAGAGGAGACCACAAAGGAGCCTGTCTTTATTGATTGGGACGCCAGCGCGGCGGAGAAGGCGGGCTACGAGCATTTCATGTTAAAGGAAATGTATGAGCAGCCAAAGACCGTGACGGACACGCTGCTGCCCCGCATTAAGGATAACGATATCGTCATCGAGGAACTGAACATGACCGATGAGGAGATTTGCGGGGTGAGTAAGATTCATATCGTGGCCTGCGGTTCCGCCTATCATGCGGGCGTCACGGGGAAATACGTGATTGAGGGACTGGCGCGCATTCCCGTGGAGGTGGATCTGGCATCAGAGTTCCGCTACCGCGACCCGATTCTGGAGGAGGGGGCCATGGTGGTGGTGATCAGCCAGTCCGGAGAGACGGCGGATACGCTGGCCGCGCTCAGAGAGTCCAAGAAGAGAGGTTTTCAGGTGCTCGGCATCGTCAATGTGGTGGGCAGCTCCATCGCCAGAGAGGCGGATAACGTGATGTATACATGGGCAGGGCCGGAGATCGCGGTGGCGACCACCAAGGCTTACAGCGCCCAGTTGATTGCGCTCTATCTGCTGGCCGTGAAGTTCGGCAGGGTGCGGGGAAAAATCGAAGATATGACATATGCGTCACTTTTGGGCGACCTGCGGTGCCTGCCGGATCAGATCGAGCTTCTATTGAATAATAAAAATAAGATCCAGCGGTTTGCAAACCGTTATATCGGCGCGAAGGACGTGTTCTTTATCGGCAGGGGGATCGACTACGCGATTTCTCTGGAAGGATCTTTGAAATTAAAGGAGATTTCCTATATCCACTCCGAGGCCTACGCGGCGGGCGAGTTAAAACACGGCACGATCTCCCTGATCGAGGAGGGAACCCTTGTGGCGGCGGTGTCCACCCAGCCTGCGCTCTACGCGAAGACCATCAGCAATATGGTGGAAGTGAAGGCGAGGGGCGCCTTCGTTCTGGCGGTGACCTGTGAGGAGAATAAGGAAATCGAGAAGGCAGCGGACTACGTGATCTACATTCCGGAGACAAACCCTTATTTTGCCAATTCGCTGGCGATTATACCGTTACAGCTTTTCGGGTATTATGTGGCTGTCGGGAAAGGGTGCGATGTGGATAAGCCGAGAAATCTGGCGAAGTCGGTGACGGTGGAATAGCGTGAAAAGTACTTCTAAAGACGTCCCGTCATAGGACGTGACGCCAAGAAGTACTAAGTTTCACGCAGGAGAATGCCTGAAATGCGGCATTCTCCGTAAAATCACATTTTATTCCTTAAATAAACACAATTTAAACACAAATGGCAGATATACTGAGGACATAATCAGCGAGGGGAAATAAAGCATACGGGCTTAGGGCCATGATTTGTGGAAAGGAGCGGGATTATGTACGACAACAATTATCCAAACGATTATTCCAATCATACGGGTTCGGAACAGACAGGACTTCAGGCGGGGAATGAGCCTGAGCAAAGGGGGATCGGTTACCGGTCTTACCAGAATACGGGAAACCAGACAGGCGGTGCATACGGACAGTCCACAGGGCAGAACCTGTACGGAAACAGCAGCGCCCGGCAGGGAAGCAGCGGCTCTTATCAGACAAGTGGCACTTCCTATCAGGCAAACGCGGGGAGTTACCATTACGGCAATGCTTACCCGAACGGTTACGCCCAGATGGAGAAAAAGAAGGAAAAGAAGCACAGGGAGAAAAAACAGAGCGGCGGTTATGGTAAGAAAGCCCTTGTGGCGGTGTCTCTGGGATTGTTTTTCGGCCTCTTTGCGGGAATCGGGCTGTATGCCGTGGAGGCCGTCACGGGGATGAAGAATAAGGACGCGGCAGTTTTGGAGGAGACGCAGAGTGCGCCCATGGCGGAGGCGGAAATCGACGCTGAGATTCAGGCGCCGGTGGATGTGCCCACGATCAGGCAGTCGGACTCCACAACCATGGTGGTTACCGATGTGACGGATGTGGTGAAGAATGTGATGCCCTCCATTGTGGCGGTAAATAACCATTACACCGAAACGATGTCGTGGTTTGGACAGTCCATGGACAGCGAAGCGGATTCCAGCGGTTCGGGCATTATTGTAGGGCTGAACGATTCAGAGCTTCTGATTGTGTCTAACTATCATGTGGTGGCAGATACCGATAAGCTGACAGTGCAGTTTAACGAGGGCAGCGAGGCGGAGGCATTTATCAAGGGACAGGATTCCAAGATGGATCTGGCGGTCATCGCGGTGCCGGTGACAGAGCTGTCAGATGCTACTTTAGAGGCAATAGAGGTGGCTACGCTTGGCGATTCCGATACGCTGGAGGTGGGAGAACCCGCCATTGCCATCGGCAATTCCCTCGGTTACGGCCAGTCCGTTACGACGGGTGTGATCAGCGCGCTTGACAGAAGCATCAGCCTGTCCGCAAGCAGCGGTTACGGCGGTGACAGCGTGGAGGGCACCTTTATCCAGACCGATGCGGCGATCAACCCCGGCAATTCCGGCGGCGCGCTTTTGAATATCAAGGGTGAGGTAATCGGCATCAATTCCAACAAGATCGGCGGCAGCGCCGTGGAGGGCATGGGCTACGCGATTCCCATTTCCGCGGCAAGCCCGATTATTGCGGAGCTGATGCTCAAGGAGACCAAGAGCAAGGTGGCCGAGGAGGAGAGAGGCTATCTGGGCATCAGCGGCATCAGTGTGACGCAGGAGGTTTCCCAGGCATACGGTATGCCGGAAGGCGTGTATATCGCACAGATATATCCGAATACGGCAGCGGCGGAAGCAGGTCTTAAGCAGCGCGATATCATCACTGAGTTTGGCGGCAATAAGATCAGATCTATGGACGAACTGCAAAAGGAACTGGAGTTTTATGCCAAGGGCGATCAGGTGGAGGTCAAGGTGATGACCATGACCGTGACCGGGTACGAGGAAGTGACGAAGCAGCTTACGCTTGGCAATAAGGTGAGCGAATAGGTATAAGTAAAAGAAATGTAAAGATATAGAGGAGACGAAAATCCCCGGCAGGACGGTATTGTGAGGGTACGGCTGCCGGGGATTCCTTATGGAAAGGAAATTTAAGTATAGAGAATCGACTATTCGTATGCTATACTATGGGCAGACCAATGTCCTGGGTGAATGGAGGGAAGATAAGAAGTATGGATGATCATAGAGACGATAAATACGAAGAGACGGAGCTTGAAAAGAAGGATTCCGTGAAGGAAGAGAAGAAAAGCGATGATTCCGGCGGCGATTACGAGGACGTCTGTTTTATCTGCCGCAGGCCGGAGAGCAAGGCGGGAAAGATGTTCCGTCTGCCAAACCATATATGTGTCTGCGACGACTGTATGCATAAGACGATGGATACGGTCAGCCAGTTTGACTATCAGGGGCTTTTGAATAATCCCAATATGGGTGATATGAACGGAAAGGGATTTCCGAATATCAGCTTTGTCAATCTGGCGGACTTACAAGGGGACGGCGGCATCCCCAACAAGCAGAAACCGAAGAAAAAGAAGAAAGAAAAGGCGGCGGAGATTGATATCAGGAATATTATGCCGCCGCACAAGATCAAGCAGAAGCTGGACGAGTATGTGGTGGGGCAGGAGCACGCCAAGAAGGTAATGTCCGTGGCGGTTTACAACCATTATAAGAGAGTGGCGACCGGCACCATGGACGAGATAGAGATAGAGAAGTCGAACATGCTGATGATCGGCCCTACGGGCTGCGGCAAGACTTATCTGGTAAAGACGCTGGCGAAGCTTCTGGATGTGCCGCTTGCGATTGCGGACGCCACATCGCTGACCGAGGCGGGCTATATCGGCGACGATATCGAGAGCGTGGTATCGAAACTTCTCGCGGCGGCGGACAATGATGTGGAGCGGGCGGAGCGCGGCATTATCTTTATCGACGAGATTGACAAGATCGCCAAAAAGAAGAATACCAATTCCCGGGATGTGAGCGGGGAATCCGTGCAGCAGGGAATGCTGAAACTTCTGGAGGGCGCGGAGGTGGAGGTGCCTGTGGGCGCCAACTCCAAAAACGCCATGGTGCCGCTTGCCACGGTCAATACCAGAAACATTCTCTTTATCTGCGGCGGCGCCTTTCCCGATCTGGACGAGATCATCAAGCAGAGGCTGAACAAGAAGACGTCCATCGGTTACAGCGCGGAGCTTAAGGACAAGTACGATAAAGAGAAGAATATTTTAAGCCGGGTAACGGTGGAGGATATCAGGAAATTCGGCATGATTCCGGAGTTTATTGGCCGTCTGCCGGTGATATTTACGCTGGAAGGCTTAAGCCGCGACATGATGGTGCAGATTTTAAAGGAGCCGAGAAACGCGATTCTGAAACAGTACCAGAAGCTTTTGGAGTTAGACGAGGTGGAGCTGCTCTTTAACGAGGGGGCGCTTGAGGCGATAGCGGATAAGGCTATGGAGAAGGAGACGGGCGCAAGGGCGCTTCGGGCCATTATCGAGGAGTTTATGCTGGACATCATGTACGAGGTGCCAAAGGACGACAACATCGGCCGTGTGACGATCACCAGAGAATATATCGAGGGGAACGGCGGACCGGTGATTGACATTCGCAGCAGGAGCGCGGAGCATCCGGACCGCCTGAATGTGATACAGAATCCGTCTGACGGATGACAAAACGGGCTGTTCCCGCATATGATAGCGTAAGGAGCATTGGGCGGAAAGGGTATGTAGATAAGTTTGTCTTATTTATGTGCGTGAAAAATCTTGACCTGTCAGGAAATGATTTTGTCGGAAGATTTTCTGGATATTATTGTCGATTATGATGTGATCGTGGAGATTCTGGAGGGGGCGGATGTAGAATACTGCTATCGTGAAATTGATGCCGGGTACGGTATTGCACATGTGAAGCGCAGTCAGGTGCGGCCGGTATCTATAGGTAACTATGGATATTCGACGATCCCTAAACTGTACGGGCTGATGCAGGCGGGCGAGCGTGGATTCGACGCTTCCCCGCTGGCGGCGATGGGCAATATCCGTGTACAGAATCCGCCGCTTGCCTTACAGGGAAGCGGCGTTATTGTTGGGTTCGTTGATACGGGAATTAATTATCGGGAGGACGTGTTTCGCAGAGAGGACGGGAGCAGCCGCATACTCTCCATCTGGGATCAGACCATACAGACGGGTGAGCCGCCGGCGGGTTTTTCTTATGGCACGGAATACCGCAGGGCGGATATCGACAGGGCGCTTGCCGCGGATGAGCCGGAGACGGTTGTGCCAAGCGCCGATACCAACGGACACGGCACGAGGATGGCCTCTGCGGCCGCAGGCAGTCTGCTGAATCAGGGACTGGCCTTCCGGGGGGCCGCACCCCTTGCGGACATAGCGGTGGTGAAGCTCAAAGGCGCCAAGAGATATCTGCGTGACTATTATCTGATTGATGACCGCGCGGAGGCGTTCGCGGAAAACGATATCATGGAGGCCGTGAAGTATCTGCAGCAGATGGCGGTGGCGTTCAGCAGGCCCGTGGTGATCGTAATCGGGCTTGGCACGAATACGGGCAGTCACGATGGCACCTCCGCGCTGGATTCTTACCTGGATGTCGTAGCCGGCCGGAGAAGCAGAGCCGTTGTGGTGGGCGGCGGCAATGAGGGAGATAAAGAGCATCATTATGAGAATTTTATGCCGAGCAATGTGGAGATCCGCGTCGCCGGGCAGATGAAGGGCTTCTGTGCGGAAATCTGGGGGAGCCTGCCGGACGTCTATGCGGTTTCGATCCGCTCGCCCGGCGGGGAAGCATCGCCGGTGATTGATTTTCGAAACGGCATGGACAGGAATGTCTCTTTTATATTTGAGAGAACCCGCATACAGGTGGGTATTGTTCTGGTGGAGAAGGACGCCGGTGATCCGCTTATTTTTCTGCGTTTCGAGGATCCCACACCGGGCATCTGGACGGTGTCGCTTACGGCTTCCGTGCAGCAACAGGGCGGGGACGGCATGTATCATATGTGGCTGCCGATTGAGGAATTTTTAGAGCAGAGCGTTACTTTTTTGCAGCCAAGCCCGGATGTGACGCTGACAGAGCCGGCAAACGCGTCGCAGGTGATTACGATTTCCGCCTATGACAGCTATACGGACAGCTGGTATGCGCCTTCCGGCAGAGGATTTAGCAGAAACGGCAGCATTAAGCCGGATCTTGCAGCTCCGGGGGTGGGGGTGCACACCGCGCTTGGGGAGACGGACGGTTCCTGCATGGCGGCCGCGCTGACGGCAGGCTGTGTGGCGCAGTTTCTGGAATGGGCCATTGTTGACGGAAACGCCTTTGCTGTGGACAGCAGGGGAACCAAGAGCTTTCTGATTCAGGGGGCGGAGAGGCCGGGGGATATCCGCTATCCCGATAAACGCTGGGGATACGGGCGGGTAAACATCAACGGGACGTTTGAGACGCTGGCGAGGCTGTAAAAATATGGCAAACCTTGCTGATTCTCTTCACTTGTGGTAAGGTGTAATAGTGAGTGTTTATTTTGGGGTAGTATACCCGCACAGCGGATCTGAATGTTTATGGAAGGCGGATACAGTGGAATGAGAAAATGTAAGCTTGGGCTGGCCGGGCTGATTTTAATTTTGCTTCTGGCAGGCTGCGGGAATCCTGCGCAGGAAACCGCGTCGTCTGCGAAGGACGAGGCTTCGGAGGAGGCACAGCGGGAGAAGGAAGAGGACGAAGAGGACGCGGGCGTGGAGACGACGTCATGGCGGGAGTCGGTGCAGAAGATGTTTGAGGATCCTTACGGGGATTACAGCGAGACAGGCGGCGAGATCGCGTTTCTTGCGGACGGTTCCGTGGAGGATGGCGGTTACAATGAAGCCATATATAACGGCGTGCGGATGTATGCTTTGGGGGCGGGGGTATCCTTCTCTTATTATCATGCGGATCCGAACGAGCGGGAAAGCTACAGGGAAGCAATACAGCGGGCGGTGGAGGAAAATGCCGGACTGATCGTCTGTGCCGGAGAGATTTTCGGCGAAGCCGTGGGCGCTTTGCAGGAAACGTACCCGCAGACTTCTTTTTTGCTGGTGGATGCCGTACCTTACGATGCGGAGGGGGAGGAGGTTTCCATTGCAGAAAATGTGCACTGTATTCTTTTCCATGAAGAGCAGGCCGGTTATCTGGCCGGTTATATGGCTGTCTGGGAGGGTTACAGGAATCTTGGTTTTATAGGCGGATCGTTTGTCGATTATGATCTGGCGGATTCCGCTGAAGGGTACCGCACCATGGAGCCGCCCGTCCTGCGTTACGGTTACGGATATTTACAGGGAATCAATGCGGCGGCCAAGGACTTGTCGCTTAATGACGTGACGGTCAACTACTGGTATGCGGATTCTTTTACGGCGGATATTTCGGTGAGAGAGAAGGCTGACAGCTGGTATGAGAACGGCACGCAGGTAATTTTTGCCTGCGGCGGCGGGCTGTACGAGTCTGTGCTGGAGGCGGCGGAAAATCAGGACGGCCTGATGATCGGTGTGGATGTGGATCAGTGCAGGGTTTCGGACCGGATACTGACCAGCGCGGTCAAAAACATCGGTCCGGCGGTGACGGACACGCTCGACGAATATTACGCGGCGGGCGGCTGGTCTGAGGAGGACGCCGGGCAGGTGAGACGCTACGGCGTGGAGGAAGGCTGTGCGGCGATACCGGTGATAGATACGGAATGGCGGTTTCAGCAAATACCGACGACCCATTTTTTTGAAATATACAAGCAGATGAAAAGAGGCGACAGGACGGTGACGGATGCGATTGACGCACCGCCGGAGGTTGCCGTTTTCGTGAATTTTGAATGAGCACGGGAGGTTTGGGAGTGTACAAGAAGAAGAGTAGGATGCGTTCCGGGCGTCCCCTGCTTATCGGCGTTTGGCTGGCGCTGGCGGCGCTTTGCGGCTGCGGAGAGGAGGCTGCGCCCGCAAGCGGGCCTGCCGTACAGGAGGCGGCCGGAGCGGATGAGGCGGCCGGACAGAGGGAAAAGGAGCTGTCAGAGCTGACGGCGGGAGAGACAAGCCTTTCCCTGGACGAACTTTCGGATTATGCGATGGATGTGGATTTTGCCTACGACGCGGAGCTGAAAAAACTGCGGTATTCTCTTACGATGCCGCTGATTCCGTCAAGCGATGACGCGTATCTGTATCTGTTCCGGGCGGACACCTGGGAGGAGGATGGTGAGGCGCTTAAGAAGGAACCGGTCACGAGGGGACGAAAAGACAGGGAGTGGGAGACGACGTTTCCCTATCGGGAGGCGTATCTGTACGAGCGGTTTATTCCGGCAGTCAAAATGGACGGAAACTATGTGCAGGTGGGCAGAAGCGTGTATTTGTCTAATCCGGAGGCCCTTGCGGAGAATCAGGATCCTTACCCGGAGACAGGATCTAAGAAGGGGATTCTATTAGACCCCACGATGTTAGGCACACCGGAGTTGACGGACCTGGGCGTGAAACATGCGATCTACAATATCCCGCTTTCGCATATTATGGGGGAGACGACGGATCCGACTTTCCCTACCATCACATATACTTACAAGGGAAGAAATTATGCCTTTAACGGGGCGGCGATCAACGGCTACGACGGGCTTTTTACCTATCTGTCGGACATGGGCATGACCGCTACGGCGGTGGTGTTAAACGACTGGAACGAGGCGTTTCCGGAGCTGATTCATCCGGACGCGCAGAATCAGGAAAGTGGCGCGTACTACTACATGTTTAACGCGGCCGGGGAGGATGGGACGAGAACCATTGAGGCGGTGGCCGGATTTCTGGCCGAACGGTATTCGAGTGGGGAGCACGGTATGATACATAGCTGGGTGATCGCCAATGAGATCAACCAGAACCGGGTCTGGAACTACATGAACACCAGAGATGTGCTGTACTACACGAAGGAATTTGAAAAATCCTTCCGGATCTTTTATCAGGCGGTAAAAAGCCATTACGCGCAGGGACGTGTGTATTTCAGTATCGACCATGCATGGAACAGCAACGAAGGCGACAACTCCGGATTTTTTAACGGCAGGGATATTCTGGCGGGATTTAACGAGGCGGCGCTTGCGCACGGAAATTATGACTGGGGCATTGCGATTCATCCCTATCCGGAGCCGCTTACCAGAGTGAACTACTGGTCGCAGGAGTACGATAAGACAAGGGATGCCTCCCATTTATCCATAATGAATCTGAATGTGCTGACGGACATACTGTCTGACGAGGCGTATCTGGACAGATCCGGCGGAGTGCGCAGCGTGACCATCACGGAGCTTGGTTTTTCTTCCGGCTCCGGGGAACGGCTGCAGGCGGCGGCTTTCGCATACTGCTATTATATTGTGGAGAATAATCCTTATGTGGACGCGTTTTTGATGAACCGGCAGACGGATGCACCGGAAGAGGTGATGGCCGGTCTGGCCTTTGGCGTGTATGAGTACGACCATTCAGGGAAGTATATAAAAGATGTTTTCCGCTATATTGACACGGACAGAGCCGGAGAGTATACGGACTTTATGCTCAATATTCTGGGTGCGGACAGTCTGGAGGAGGCGCTGTCATGGGCGCAGGCGGAGACGGACGCGAAGTAGCGGCGGCGGTAAGCGCTATTGTATGGAGAGAGAAACGGTATGAAGGTTTCCTTGCTGGTTACGGTTTATAATGCGGAAAAAAACCTGCCGCTTACGCTGGAAAGCATCGACGAGCAGGATTATGACGATCTGGAAGTGGTGATCGTGGACGGCGGTTCCACGGACGGTACGGTGGAGCTGATTCAGGCGTTTGCCGCCCGGGCTGCCGGAAGGAAAGGGTTTTGCGTGCAGTGGATCTCGGAACCCGACGGCGGGCTTTATGACGCCATGAACAAGGCGTTTCGCATGAGTACGGGCGAGGTGGCTGCGGTCTGCAATGATAAATTATGTAAACCAAATGCGGTAAGTAAAATGGCAGCGGCATTGGAGCAGGGCGGCGCAGACTGCGTGGGCGTTCACGCGGATCTGGTTTATGTGCAGGGAGACCGGGTAATCAGAGAATGGCGCATGGGGCAGGGAAGGATTTCCGAGGGCTGGATGCCCGGGCATCCGACCCTTTTTCTGCGGCGCGCGGTGTATGAGAAATACGGGATGTATGACACGTCTTACCGCTGTGCGGCGGATTATGAGTTTATGGTGCGCTTTCTGAAAGATGCGGAAAACAAGCTGGCCTATGTGCCGGAGATTCTGGTGGCTATGTTCTATGGCGGCACGAGCAACGCGGGGATTTCGAACTATCTGGTGTCTTTCAGGGAAGGCTATCAGGCGCTCCGGAAAAACGGCGTGCCCCATCCGCTGTGGATTACGCTGCGACGGAGTATGCGGGTGCTTACGCAATTTAGACAAAAACATTGATTTTACAGGGAGAACGGTATGGCGGTAATCGGATTTGCGGCTCTGGCTATGGGAATTTTTCTGCTGGATCTCTTTATAAAAAATTTTATTGAGAAGAGCCTGGAGGTGGGTGATGAAAAACCCTTCTGCAAGGGAAGACTTTTAATCAGGAGATATCATAACAAGGGCGCGTTTCTGGACGTGGGAGAGAAGAAACAGGGGCTTGTGACTGTGCTTTCCCTCGGTTTAACCCTGTTTATGACCGTTGTTTTTCTCGCAACATTCAGCTTTCGGGGGAACTCTACCCTTAAGGCAGGGTTGGCGCTTCTGCTGGGCGGCGCCTACAGCAATACTTACGACCGCCTGACAAGGAAATATGTGGTGGATTATGTCAGTTTTCCCGTGAAGAACAGGCGGTTTCGCAGGATTGTGTTTAACATATCGGACTTCTGCATTATGATCGGGGCGCTGCTTCTGGCAATCGGGGAGGCAAAGAGAAAGTAGAATATTCCGCAGCAAACTGACGAGGCATGAAACTTGCAGCGCAGCAGGCTGCGGGGTATGTAGTTACAATTCACACCCACGCCGGATTTCGCACTAATTTACGATTATTCAGTGTGAATTGCAACGATGATGCACACAAAATGCCAAAAAGCAGGCATTTTGGCGCTGGCTCCGACACCATGCAGCAAGTGCATGGTGCGGGTGTGAATTGTAACGGTATGTACCTCTCGCGATACTTAGTTCATTGTCTGCAGAAATAAATGAGAGCCGGGAAAAGGGATTCCCAGCTCTGCGTATATGCAAATTTATCAGGCGGTGATAACCGTGCCGCTTTTGCCTTTCAGGGCATCCCCGACACAGTCGAGTGAGGTGATCAGCACGCTTCCGTCCGGATTTTCCCCGAGATAAGCGATGGCAGCCTCGATTTTCGGCAGCATGGTTCCCGCCTCGAACTGGCCGCTTTCGCATAACGCTTTCGCCTGCGCGACAGTGAGGGAGGGGATTTCTTCCTGCCCGGGCTGTCCGAAATTCCGGTAGACGTAAGGGACGCCTGTCAGGATAATCAGCTCGTCGGCTTGAAGACTGGCTGCCAGCCTTCCGGCCACTGCGTCCTTTTCAATCACGGCGGATGCCCCTTTCAGGACGTGGTTTTGTTCGATTACGGGTATACCGCCGCCGCCGCATGCAATCACGATCTGACCGGATTCGGCCAGCGTGCGGATGGCGTCGATTTCCACGATATCAATCGGGCGGGGAGCCGCGACTACCCGGCGAAATCCTCTGTCAGGTTCCTCTTTTACATAGTTCCCCTTTTTGACTTCTGTTTCCGCATCCTCTGCGGACATATAGCGGCCGATCATTTTGGTGGGGGCGTAGAATGCTTCGTCGTAAGGATCTACGGTCACCTGCGTCAATATGGTGCTGACAGTCTTTACGATGCCGCGGCCCAGAAGCTCGGCGCGCAGCGCATTCTGGATATCATATCCCACATAGCCCTGACTCATGGCGGAACAGACGCACATAGGAGCGGGCGTGTAGTCGGTATAAACCCGCCGCAGCTCTGTCATGGCCTTGTGGATCATGCTGACCTGCGGGCCGTTTGAGTGCGTGATGGTGAGCTGGTAATCGGCCGCAACCAGATCGGCAAGAGCCCTGGCGGTCGCTTTCACCGCATCCCACTGTTCCGATGTTGTATGGCCGAGCGCCTCGTGGCCGAGAGAGACGACTGCTTTCTTTTTATTCATTCGATTTCACACTGATCCTTTCAAACGTCAGATTTCCTTACCGGTTCCTATCCGCGCCATACATTTGCCGTATCATGCCGGATCGTATACTGCAAGTATAGCAAAACGGTGCGGCTTTGTATAGGACGGTTTTTGGAAAGTTTTATGTTAACTGATGCAGGTATGCAATCAGCCCGTACAGCTCCGTTTAAAAGCCGTTATGGAGGCGGCTGCTTTGAGCGGCTCAGTAAGAAAAGACTTGGTGTTATGTAAACGATTGTGTGTATTTAACAAAAATATAAATCCTAATTTGCAAAAAATTAGGCAAAGTAGACAGGAAATTGTTTGACAATATATGGGATGGGCAGTATAATGAAAGAATATAATATGTACAATAATTCAGGAGGGGAGGGCAGAACCGGCGTTTCGACAGGAGTTGGTGAGCGCCGGTACGTGAGATGAATTACCTGAGAGCATTACAGGATATGTCGTTGGAGCAGATCCGGTCAGTCATTGAAATTATGCAGCAGTCTTCCGATGCCTATATGTTTATTCTGGATCTGACTGTGGATACCTATATGGTGGCAGAGAAGGCGACGAAGCGGTTTCCCTTCCCGTCTATTGTGATTGAGAATTGTTCCGATACGCTGAAAAGTGTGGTGTACCCTTCTGACTATGAGATGCTGTCGGCGGATTTGGAGAAATGCCGTTCGGGGGAGAAGGACGGACATGCGCTGGAATACCGCTGGCTGGATCGTATGGGCCGTGTGGTGTGGATCAGCTGCAGGGGGACGGTGGTGACGGGAACGGAGGGACACAGACTCCTGATCGGCACCGTCAGCGAGATGGGGAAAAAGGCGAAAGCCGACAATATCACCGGTCTTCGCCGGGAAGCGAGACTGCGGCTCAACATGGAATCGACGCTTCGGGACGCGCCGGAGTCAGTCCGTTTTCTGATGCGCATCGGCATTGATAATTTCAAAGAGATCAACGAAAAAGAGGGTGTGGAAGCCGGTGACGAAGTACTTCGTGAGCTGGCGGAGTGCATCATAAAGAATGTAGAGGAGACTGTGGATGTATACCGCCTCGTTGCCGATGAGTTTATGATTGTGGACATCGGAGAGGGCAAAGGACAGGATGCAGGCGCCGTTTACAAGGAGATTCAGAAAACAATAGCCGCTATGGCTAAGAATAAAGAATACAGCCGTTTCTATACCGTATCCGCGGGAGTGTTGAAGGAAGGGTTTTCCGGCACGACCGTGGAGGAGATCATGCGGTTTACGGAATTTGCCCTGAATGAGGCGAAGCGAAACGGCAGAAACCAGATGACGGTGTTTGACCGCAAGGCTTACGACGTATATCTGGAAAGGCTTGATATCCGCAAGTCACTCAGACAGGATATCAATCATGATTTCAGAGGATTTGAAGTATACTACCAGCCGATTGTATCCGCGACGGACTATAAGCTGATCGGCGCGGAGGCGCTGCTGCGCTGGAAGAATGAAAAGTACGGCTGTGTGTCACCGGCGGTTTTCATTCCGATTCTGGAGGAGAGCGGTCTGATCATACCGATCGGGCAGTATGTGCTCTGGGAGGCGGCAAGGACATGCAAGAAGTGGAAAGAGTATATACCCGCGTTTCACATCAATGTGAATTTGTCCTATGTGCAGCTTTATAAAAGCGATATGATGCGGGATGTGGAACACTGTATACAGGAAGTGGGACTGGATCCGGAAAGTCTGGTTCTGGAGTTGACGGAGAGCGGTTATATTGAGACAAACGAGCGCATCAAGGAATTGTTTAAGGATCTGAAATCGAGAAAGATCGATCTGGCGCTGGATGATTTCGGTACGGGTTATTCCAATATGCGTTATCTGAAAGAAATTGACGCGAAGACGGTAAAGATAGACAGAAGTTTTGTGGTGCAGGCGCTTCGGAATGAATATGATTACAATATCATCAGCCACATCATAGACATGGTGCACAGTCTGGGTTCCGTGGTCTGTATGGAAGGAATCGAGGAGAAAGAAGAACTGGCGAAAATGATGGCCACCAGGCCGGATATGATACAGGGTTACTATTTTGGGAAACCCACTCCGGCAGAGCAGTTTGAGAAAAAATTTTTGCAAGCTACAGATTCTCCCTGATCCGTATGTCCACATCTACATAATTGTTTTCCGCGGCGGGCATTTCTCCTGTGGCCAGATAGGCGAACAGGATTGTGAGGGGGAGAAAACCCTGTTGAAAGGGCTGTTGGCAGATAGTGGCTGCGATCAGTCCTTTTTCCATATATTCTCTGGTGGTGGGCACCAGATCGTTGGTTATGACAGTGATGTCAGTTGCGCGCGCACAGGTCTCAATGGCCTGACAGCCGCCGCATACACCGCCTGCGGTAAAATAAAAGGCATTGATTTCCGGGTGATCCGAGAGGAGCCGTTTTGTCAGCTCGAAGCTCACCTGATCGTCGTCATTGTTGTTGACGGTGTCTACAATGCGGATATTCGGGTATGACGCAGTGATGTGTGCGAAACCGGCGATACGTTCGGTATGGCAGAGAATATTCTGCGAGCCGGATATGATGCCCACGCGCACCTCGCCCTTTGTCATCAGGCGCATAAGCCCCCCTGCAGCTTCCCCGGAACGGTAAAAGTTACTGCCCACATAGGCCAGACGGCTGGCGTTTTCGATATCGGTGTTCAGAGTTACCACGGGAATCCCTCTGCCGCAGAGCGCGTCAATTTTTTCGCGCACGGCGCTGTCGTTGTAGGGAGAGATGGCAAGGCCGTTTATGCCTTCCGAAAGCAGCTCGTCTATGGCGTCAAGCTGCTGCTGTAAACTGTACTCCGTCTGGCGGATTAAAACGTTACAGTTGTAACCGGCAAGCTCCGCCGCTTTTTCGCGCACACCGAGAAGAACGTCGTCAAAAAAAGGGGTGCCGATACCTAACAGCAAAACGCCCAGTTTCAGGTTCTTTTTCTGGGCGGCAAGAACGATCCCCGCTTTGTTCGGCTTGTAGTCGAGGGCGCGGACGATCTTCATGATTTTTTCTTCGGTCTGGGGGTTGACGTCGCCGCGGTGGTTTAAGACGCGGTCCACAGTGCCCCTTGATACCCCCGCGAGGGCGGCGATTTCTTTGATGGTTGCCATGGCAGATTTCCTTTTGTTGTCGTTGACAGCAGTGCGGAGAATGCCGGTTCTCAGGCATTCTCTTGCGCGGGATTTAGTACTTCTTAACGAAGCAGCCTTTGCTGCTGAGTTATTTTAGAAGTACTTCCCGCGTGTTTTACTTTAGCATATCAAGTGGAAATAGACAATGCGTTCCGCCCTGTTTTATATAATGCCAGTAACGGTTCCGTCTTGCACTATTCCGCGAGTAAAATCGCTCTGTATGCGGTTTTGCGAGTTGTGCAGGCGCCAAAATGCGACTTTGGAGCATTTTGTGTGCATTGTGGTTACTTCGTAACCACGGTGGCAGTGAAGCCGAAGGCTGAACTGTTAATAATATTACGAAAAACAAATACGGTATTGCTTTTATCGGCGGAACGGATTATCATGGAAACAGCAGGATCGTGCACGGGCACGGAAAATTTTAGCAGGAAGAATGGGAGGGTTAAGATGCTTTATATTGGGGTGGATTTGGGAACCAGCGCAGTGAAGCTGCTTCTGATGGAGGGAAACGGAAAAATTGTCAACATCGTATCGAAGGAGTATCCGCTGTATTTCCCGCATCCGGGATGGTCTGAGCAGAAGCCGGAAGACTGGTATGAGCAGAGCATCGCGGGGATTAAGGAACTGATCGCGGATGTGGACAAGAGCCGGATTGCGGGCATCAGCTTCGGCGGACAGATGCACGGACTTGTGATTCTGGATGAAAAGGACGAGGTGATCCGTCCCGCGATTCTCTGGAATGACGGAAGAACCACAGAAGAATGCGATTATCTGAATAATGAGATCGGGAAGGATAAGCTGTCCGAATACACGGCGAATATTTCCTTTACCGGCTTTACCGCGCCGAAGGTGCTCTGGGTGAAGAATAAGGAGCCGGAGAACTTTGCGAGGATCAAAAAGATCATGCTTCCCAAGGATTACATTGCCTACAAGCTGACAGGGGTGCACTGCACGGACGTTTCCGACGCTTCCGGTATGCTTTTGTTTGACGTGAAAAACCGCTGCTGGTCCAAAGAGATGTGCGGGATCTGCGGCGTGAAGGAAGAACAGCTTGCGAAGATTTACGAGAGCTATGAGACGGTGGGAACCGTACTGCCTGAGATTGCAAAGGAACTCGGTATTCCTGAGAATGTAAAAGTGGCGGCTGGCGGCGGCGACAATGCGGCGGCGGCTGTGGGAACCGGCACCGTGGGAGACGGCATGTGCAATATCTCCCTTGGCACCAGCGGCACCATTTTTATTTCATCGGACAAATTCGGCGTAGATAAATTCAATGCGCTTCACGCTTTTGCCCATGCGGACGGGCACTATCACCTGATGGGCTGTATGCTCAGCGCCGCGTCCTGCAATAAGTGGTGGATGGACGATATCGTCGGCACGGAGAAGTATGCGGACGAGCAGAAGGCGATCACAGACGATAAGCTGGGTGAGAACCATGTGTATTTCCTGCCTTACCTGATGGGTGAGCGTTCCCCCCACAACGATCCCGACGCGAGGGGTACGTTTATCGGCATGACCATGGATACAAGCCGGGCGGATATGACCCAGGCGGTGCTGGAGGGCGTGGCCTTTGCGCTGCGGGATTCTCTGGAAGTGGCGAAGTCGCTTGGCATTCACATCGAGCGCACGAAGATCTGCGGCGGCGGCGCGAAGAGCCCGCTCTGGAAACGGATGATCGCCAATATTATGAACCTGAAAGTGGATGTGATCGAGAGCGAGGAAGGGCCTGCCATGGGCGGCGCGATGCTTGCGGCGGTGGCCTGCGGCGAGTACGCGAATGTGGAGGAGGCTGCGGCGAAGATCGTGAAGATCGTGGACACGGTGGAGCCGGAACCTGCGCTTGTAGAGAAATACGAGAAGAGATACCAGCAGTTTAAGGAGATTTATCCGACCTGCAAGGAGTTGTTTAAGAAGATCCGATAGACAAATTGCGGAATAAATAAATCCCATGTGTGAATTGATCTGCTATAATAAGTTATACAGTTTTCAACGTTCGACGGAATGATGGGGGAGTGGGAAGAGAAAGCGGGGATGACTGGAGTGTGGGATTTAAAGAAAGTCCGGGCGAAGCAAAAGGCGCTCTGGACGGTTATTTTAGCAGAAATACTGTTTCTGCTATGCTACAGCGCAGTTGTGGTTTTGGGGTTTTCCGAACAGGAGCAGCTTTCCTGCCCGGCAGACGACATGCAGTTAATGTATGAAAGCGGCGAAACGGAGAAGGGGAATTACACGGATTTGTCGTATGTGGATGTGAAGGCGGTGGTGACGCCGGCCTTCCGGCTGCGCGATGGGATTTACGAGATACAGGCTTCTTTTGCCGGCAGGGGGATCGTCAAGGCAGGGTTGATTTACGATGACAGCCGCAACGGCAAAGAGCTTTTTGACAACGAGGAGTTTTTTGTTGTGCCGGAAAGGAAAGCCTTTTCTTTCCGGGTCAGGATACACGAGGATTCTCCTGTGCGCCTGAAGATCAGGCTCACGGGCGATGCAGTGGATGGGGATTACATCCAGCTTCTTGGCGTTCAGGTTGTGCCGACTAAGCTGACCTGTGTGTATCGGATTTTTCTTGCGGTGGCATTGATTGGGTTTATGGATCTGCTTATCCTCGGTTATTTCCGGTTTTACACCAAATGGGACAGCAGGCAGCAGATAGCATTCCTGATACTTTTGTTTACGTTTCTTCTGACAAGTGTCCCGGTTTTTCAGAAAGGGCTGATAGACGGAAAGGATATGGTGTTCCACTTACAGCGCATTGATGGGATTTATCAGGGACTTTTGTCCGGGCAGTTTCCGGTGCGGATTCAGCCGGAATGGATGTGTGGGCACGGTTATGCGGTTTCTGTTTTTTACGGTGATATTTTCCTGTATTTTCCGGCTCTTTTGCGGATGGTTGGTTTCACCGTGGAAGAAGCCTGCAAGTGTTATTTGCTTGCGGTCAATGCGGCGACGGCGGTCATTGCCTTCTATTCTTTCCGAAAGATCACGGGGAACGGACTTTCCGGCATGGCGGGTACAATCCTTTACCTTGGCTGTCCTTATCGGCTGGATTGTCTGTTCAACATCAAGATTGGCAGAAGCGGCGCCATGATGTTTTACCCGCTTATTGTTGCCGGATTCTATCTGTTGCTTACGGAAGACGTGGACGGCGAGGAATACAGGGGAAACTGGAAATATCTGACATTTGGCTTTACGGGGCTTCTGATGACACATATGCTCAGCGGTCTTATGGCGGCAGCTTACGCGGCGCTTGCCTGTGTCATTTTCTGCAGGCGGGTATTCAGAAAGAAGACGCTTGTAGAAATATGCAAGGCGGCGGGCAGCTTTATCTTGCTGAACCTCTGGTTCCTGGTACCGTTTACTGATTACATGATGAGAGAGAAACTGAAAATCAATGCGAGCCTTGGTTCCGGCGTGGAGGAAGGGGAAGACTATTATGCATTGCTGGAGGACTTTACGCAGGAGGGAAAAGATCTCTTTCATCTGCTTGTCGACAGGGATTCTCTTGGGTATGCGCTGGTGTTTGTGATTGTTCTTTTCGTGATTCTCATGCCGCTGCAGAAAAAGGAAGAGCCGTTGGTAAAACATGCGGGATGGATGCTCGCGTGTACCCTGTTTTCGGTGTGGGTCTGCATGAAGTCGTTTCCGGTTGTGGAGCTGGCAAAGGCTTCTGAACTGGTCTGCAGGTATTTCCTGCTGACGCAGTACCAGCTTCGGTTTATGAGTGTGGCGGTCGTATTTGCCGCCTGTCTGGGTGCCCTGCTTTTTGCCGGGTTTGTGCGCGGGCGGAAGGAAGGACTGCTGGTCATAGGAGTATTGCTATGTGTGACTGTCTGGCAGTGCGACAATTATTTCCAGACGGTAGCAGCGCAGGAGACTTTTCTGGATGCGGCGGATTTGAACTTTTATGAGGGAGGCAATAGCCGGGATTTTTCGGTAGGCAATGGAGAATACCTGCCCGTGGGCGCAGACAGGAGCCGGTTTACGGAGGCTGTTGTGCCGCAGGAGGGAGTAGTGCTTGGGGAGGTGGAACGGGAATACCTGACTTATCGGGTTGCGGCGGTAAATACGTCTGAGAAAGATAAGGAAATCACGTTGCCCGTTCTTTATTATACAGGATACCGCGCCCGCGACATGCAGACGAAGACGGAGCTGGTTACCCATATGGGGGACAATGGCTGCGTTGCCGTCAGGGTACCGGGTAATTACGAGGGAAGTTTTGAAATGAAGTTTTGCGTGGCATGGTATTGGCGGGCGGCGGAGGTTGCTTCTCTGGTGTCACTTACTGCGTATGTGTTCTGCCGGATGAGGCTTTTGGAGCGGTGGAGAAAGCGCCGCTGTGAAAAACAGACAGTCCGTTAAGACAATTAAGAATATGGGAAAGGAGTATCGGACAGATGGAGATTAAAAAAGTGACAGACCCGTCATTTCGCAAGTATGGCAGGGTCGTGGAGGGAATCGACTTCACCGATCTGGTGGAGGCGATCAAAAAGGAGACGCCGCTTCCCGACGGGGTAGCTTACGAGCCTTCCATCAAGGCATTGGAGGAGACGGCGGCGGCCAGGGCGTTACAGAGGAGAACCTACGGTGAGCTTCCGATTGAGGTGGGTTACTGCAACGGCCATAATTATAAGTTAAACGCCATCGAGTATCACAGAAGCTCGGAGATCAATGTGGCGGCTACGGACGCGGTGCTGATCGTCGGTATGCAGCAGGATATCACCGACGATTTCAAGTACGAGACGGCTAAGATGGAGGCCTTTCTCGTGGAGGCAGGCACGGCGGTGGAGCTTTATGCGACGACACTGCACTATGCGCCCTGCAGCGCGGACGAGGGCGGTTTCAAGGTAGGCATTGTGCTTCCGGCAGGCACCAACTATCCGCTAAAAGAGAGTCATGACGGCTGGGAGGATTCTCTGATTACGGCACAGAACAAGTGGCTGATCGGCCATGCGGAGGGCGGACTCGACGCGGGCGCACATATCGGACTTGTGGGAAAGAATCTGGATATTCGTGAGTGATTAGTTGATTGAAAGCTGATTGAAAGCCGATTGCCGCGCGCTATGCGCTCTCGCAATCGCCGCCGGTATTCGCAATCCGGTCTAATGACCTTCTTGCTCATACCGGCTTGCCCGTCCGATGTCTGTACGTCCTCGCATGCAAGCATGCAGTCCGTTCAGCCGCCGTCCGGGACTTTCATAGTAAATATACCGGCAGAACCGGTTAAAAGGAGGATATAAGATATGAACAATTTACCGAAGGTAAAAATTGGTATCGTGGCTGTAAGCCGCGACTGTTTCCCGTCGTCTCTGGCGATCAACAGAAGAAAGGCGCTGGTGGAGGCTTACGCGAAGAAGTACGACGCGGCTGACATCTACGAGTGTCCTGTCTGCATCATCGAGAGCGAGATCGACATGGTGAACGCGTTAAAGGATATCAAGGAGAACGGCTGTAATGCGCTCTGCGTATATCTTGGCAACTTTGGTCCGGAGATTTCCGAGACACTGCTTGCGAAGCACTTTGAAGGCCCGAAGATGTTTGTGGCTGCCGCTGAGGAGTCTCAGGGTGATCTGATTCAGGGCCGCGGCGACGCGTACTGCGGTATGCTCAATGCCAGCTATAACTTAAAGCTCAGAAACGTAAAGGCTTATATCCCTGAGTATCCCGTTGGGGATGCGGAGGACTGCGCGGACATGATCCACGAGTTTGTGCCGATTGCGCGTGCGGTTGCGGCTCTTTCCGGCTTAAAGATTATATCTTTCGGTCCCAGACCGCTTAACTTCCTTGCATGTAACGCACCTATCAAGCAGCTCTACAATCTGGGCGTGGAGATCGAGGAGAACTCTGAGCTGGATCTGTTCGAAGCGTTCAACAAGCATGCGGATGATCCCCGTATTCCTGATGTGGTGAAGGATATGGAGGCTGAGCTTGGCGACGGCAACAATAAGCCCGAGATTCTGCCTAAGCTCGCACAGTACGAGCTGACCCTGCTTGACTGGGTAGAGGAGCACAAAGGTTACCGTGAGTATGTGGCAATCGCAGGAAAATGCTGGCCCGCATTTCAGACCCAGTTCGGCTTCGTTCCCTGCTTTGTGAACAGCCGTCTGACAGGCAGAGGCATTCCGGTATCCTGTGAAGTGGATATCTACGGATGCCTGAGCGAGTTCATCGGCGAGGCGGTGAGCGATGACATCGTAACGCTTCTCGACATCAACAACTCCGTTCCGAAGGATATGTACAAAGAGTCCATCGAGGGCAGGTTTGATTACAAGTTTACGGATACTTTCATGGGCTTCCACTGTGGCAATACCTGCTCCAAGAAGCTGTCCAAGTGCAGCATGGAGTACCAGATGATCATGGCAAGATCCCTGCCTGAGGAAGTGACGCAGGGTACGCTCGAGGGCGATATCGTTCCCGGCAACATCACATTCTACCGTCTGCAGAGCACGGCTGACAACATCCTGCGCGCATATGTGGCAGAGGGCGAGGTGCTTCCTGTGGCAACTAAGTCTTTCGGCGGCATCGGTGTATTCGCGATTCCCGAGATGGGCAGATTCTACCGCCATGTGCTGATCGAGAAGAACTACCCGCACCACGGCGCGGTTGCGTTCGGTCACTTTGGCAAGGCGCTGTTTGAGGTATTTAAGTACATCGGTGTGGATGTGAGCGAGATCGGTTATAACCAGCCCAAGAGCCTTCCTTATCCGACGGAAAATCCGTTCGCGTAGAATCGGAGAATAAAGAAGCATTAAAGTTTTCGAAACGGTGCAGCCTGCGGGTTGTGCCGTTTCCTGCGCGTATGGGCATCTCGCGCAGAATTGTTGAAGAGCCGGAAAGCGGCATAAATTCATGAAAGGGTATGGCTGTTTCTATGGCGGATATTTTACTGGTTGAGGATGATATTTCTCTATCGGCGGGGCTCACGTATGCCTTGGAAAAAGAGGGTTATTGTGTGACACATTGCAGAGATCTTGCTGATGCGGCTGCAAAAACTGCCGCGCATCCGTATGACCTTGCGCTTCTTGATCTCCAGCTTCCCGACGGCTGTGGCAGAGAGACTGCAGGCGAATTAAAGCGGTATCATACGCCGGTCATCTATCTGACTGTTGTGGATGATGAGGACGAAATCGTGAGATCTCTGGATGACGGTGCGGCGGATTACATCACGAAACCGTTTCGGATGCGGGAACTGCTGGCGCGGATTAAAAAGGCGCTGCATGAAAAGGGAAACAGTGAAATTCTAAAGCTCGGGGAGGCGGTCATCGACGTTGAGGCCGGCAGAGTCTGGATCAGGGATCAGGTGATCAGCCTGACGGCTTTAGAGTACCGGTTGCTGCTTATTTTTGCACAAAATCAGTCCGTGCTTTTAAAGAGGGAACAGATTCTTGAGCGCATATGGGATATAAGCGGTAACTTTGTCGAGGATAATACGCTAACCGTATATGTGAAACGGCTGCGTGAAAAATTGGGAGATGCGGTTAACATTACAACAGTCAGGGGGATCGGGTATCGTGTGGATCAGTAAAAAGGAACTGACGTCACTTTCCGAGGGGATTCGAAGGGCGCTTGACGGGCAGCCCTTTGATCCGCGTGATCACAGGGAAGGCGCGCTAAGCATGTTGAAAAATGATATTTACACGTTAACACATGCCGGACAGGAACAAAGAAATGTTTTGGTAAAAGAGAAGGCATTATTGACGGAATATTTGTCCGATATATCCCATCAGCTAAAAACGCCGATTTCCTCTATTCTTCTCATGACGGAGCTGATGGTGGACGCGCCTGAAAAGACGCAGCAGGAATTTCTGCTAAACATGAAAAAGGAAATCCGTCATATGGAATGGCTGGTTACCGCTCTGTTAAAGATGGCTAAGCTTGACTCGTCCGTTACGAATTTAAAAAGAGAAGAAATAACAGTCAGCAGTCTGCTGGGAGAGGCTCTTAAGTCCATAGAAATTATATTGGATATCAGAAACCAGACCATTCGTCTGGAGCATGATCTGTCCCTGTATTGTGACAAAAAGTGGACTGCGGAGGCAATGATCAATCTTTTAAAAAATGCCTCGGAATGTTCCGTGGAAAACAGGGAAATCATGGTAGACTGCGGTGAAAATCCGCTTTATGGATGGATATCGGTCACAGACGCGGGAGAAGGGATGAAGAAGGAACAGATTGCCGGTCTGTTTCACAGATTTGAAAGCTCGAAAAAGGAAAACGGCTACGGAATCGGACTGCCGCTTGCTCTTTCCATCATGCGGGCGCAAAATGGGGATATAGAGGTTTTGCCCGGCGGGAATGGAGCTGGGGCAACATTTCTCATGAAGTTTTATAAATAGTCACCGGAGAGTCACTTTTCTTATATATAGTATTGGATAAGATAAGAAAAGGGAGGTATCGTATGACGCTTTTAGAAGTAAATGAACTGACAAAGATATATGGAAGTGGCGATAACCGGGTCGCTGCCTTGGATCATGTCAGTTTTCGGGTGAGGAAGGGAGAATTTGTCGCCATTGTAGGCGCGTCAGGCTCAGGAAAATCCACACTCATGAATTTAATGGGCGGGATAGACCGTCCTACATCGGGAAATGTCATTGTTGACGGCAAATCCATTTTTGACATGAGCGAAAGTGCTCTGGCGATTTTCAGGCGCAGGAATATCGGCATTGTCTATCAATTTTATAATCTGCTGCCGAATCTGACCGTAGATGAGAACATCATGCTTCCCTGGCTCCTGGACAATCGAAAGCCGGATGGGCAGAAATTGTCAGGAATTGTGGAAATGATCGGACTGTCCCATCGCAGAGAGCACCTTCCGGGAGAATTGTCCGGCGGGCAGCAGCAGCGTGTGTCCGTAGGAAGGGCGCTCATTAACGACCCGGCATTTATTCTGGCAGACGAGCCGACCGGGAATCTGGACAGTAAGGCGGGCAGGGAAATTATCGAGCTTCTTATGGCAGCTAACCGAAGAGCAAATCAGACGCTGATTATGATTACACATGACGAGAAAATCGCTCTGCGGGCGGATAGGATTCTTACGATCAGCGACGGGCGGATCATCAGGGATGAGGTGATGCGCGTATGAACATCTTATTTTCGTTTGCCTTAAAGCAGCTTAAAAGAAAGAAGAGCAGAACTGTGATCACGGCCGTGGCAATTGTACTGTCCTCTTCCCTGCTTACGGCGATAGTTAATTTTGTGGCGAGCGGCAGCGCCATGCTGGCGGGATTTTTGGGCGAAGATTACGGTGTGTATGGCAATGCCTGTACTGTGCTGCTGCTCGTTCCTGCCGCGGTTTTAGCGGCGCTGATCATGGCGATGTCTGTGATTGTGATTTCGAACATATTCCGCATGAGTGCAAATGAACGAGTCGCGCAGTTTGGCACTTTGAAATGTGTGGGGGCAACCGGGGAGCAGATCCGCAAAACGATCATGTATGAATGTATTCTGCTCTGTGTTTTTTCGATCCCCGCAGGTATTTTGACAGGATACTTGCTCAGTTTTGCCGGCATTGGGGTCGTGAATCTTTATGTAGAAGACCTGAATGTACTGGTACGCTCTATGATGAAGCAGGGCAGTTTTCGCCTTTCTTTTGTTTTTTCGCCTGCCGCGCTGATCATATCGGCCGTGACTTCACTGGGGACAGTTTTTGGGGCTGCTATGATTCCGGCCGGGAAAGCGATGCGGATTTCCGCTCTGGACTGTCTGCGAAACGGCGGTGAAACGGATACGTCTGGGTATAAGCGCACGAAAATTGCCGTGGACGGGAAAAGAAAGATCGAATATCAATTGGCGTGTAAAAATGTGTCATCGCAGCGTAAGCGGATGCACTCGGCGGTCACGGCATTTTCCATCAGCATTATGCTGTTTATAGCGATGAGTGGATTACAGGGAATTGCCGACGGCATACAGAATTATATTTACAGGGATTACGGATATACCGTGATTGCGGATTATACGGCCAAATTCAAAAACAGCGTACATCCGGAAACCGGGCGGAGACAGCAGATATGTGCCTATCCGATTGACGGCGGGACGGCCGGAGAAATCACGGATCGGCTCAGGGCGTATGACGGCACGGAAGTTTATGGAAGCGGGCAGGACTATTCCACGTATACCGCGATTCTCACGCCGCAGGATATCACCGAAGACATGCGACGGGCTTTAGCTGATGGGGACGGAGGGGAACAGTCGGAAATCGCTCTGGAAGTGGAAAGAATTATTGTGGATGATCAGCATTACAGCGAGCTGTGTGCGCAGGCAGGCATCGCCTGTGGCGGGACGATACTGTTGAATGATTATGCTTATAACGATAACGGAATCGAACGGCATATTGCACCCGTGTCAATGACGGCACGCACGCTGCATTTGGAGAAGGCAGACGGAAGTCCGGAACGGATCATGATTGACGGTGTGTTGACGGCGGCGGAAATTCCCGAGCAGCTGATGTATCCGCATACAAATCCCATCCGGCTTGTTGTTCCTGCTGAGGGAATATCGGTGCGGGGCTATAACTGGATGGCGGCTCCCGAAGATGAAGCCGGATTTATGGAGTATGCCCGTGCGGTGTTGGAAAGTTGTTTTCCGCAATACGGTATGGACTATGAGGAAGCTGGTTATACGAGCAGAGTGTATGGCGCGCAGGATTTTGTAAAAATAATGAATATTGCGATTGTTCTCGCAGCTCTTTTCCTCTATACCTTTGTTTTCATTTTGGGCCTGATCGGTGTATTGAATGTGATATGCACGGTCAGCTTCCAAATCAGACTGAGAGCGAGAGAGTTTGCGGCGCTGCAGAGCGTCGGGATGTCGTCCGCATCGGTACAGAGGATGCTGGCGATAGAAAGTATTCTCTGTGCGGGAAAAGCGCTGGTTATCGGTCTTCCGGCGGGGATGTGCATTGTCTGCATGATGGTGCACTGCGTTAAAATGCTGTTTCCCATTCGGTTTCATATGCCGTGGCCGGCAATTGTGATAGCGATCATAATATCCGTTCTTGTCATGTGGGGAACAGTGCGGATTTCGACAGGTGCACTGAAAAAACAGAACATCATAGAAACGATCAGAATCTGAGCAGACTGTAAAAACGGTATAAAAAGAAGGCGGAACCAACTGCTAACCGGCTCCGCCTTTTGTGTATTCTCCGGACGGTAACGCCCGATTTGTTATAGAACAGCATCCACCATGGATCCCATGGTCGGTACATTGACGCCGCTTCCGCCGTTGTTGTAGGTCTTCTTCGAAAGAGAATCGCCCTGTGTCGCATACCGGTAAATCTGGTTGACCCTGTCGGTCATCTTCTCTGCGGTGGAGTAAACGCCGCTGAACAGATTTTTGACGCCGCTCATATCCGCATCCTTAAACTTTTTCTCGTCGAGAGACAGCGTCTTGTCGGAGTTTACGGTAACGCCGATTCTGGATAAGGCGCTCTTGCTGCCGCTCACGATGCTCTTTAAGTAGCCTGCCTGGTTGACTACGTTGGAGTTCGCGCTCTTATCGGTGTTTTTGATCAGCGCATTGTAATCTTCCACGAAGGAGGAGAACGCCTTGTAGACCTCTTCCTTGTTACTGTTGCTGATATTCATGGCACTCAATTTCTCGATGGACTTGTAAAGTGTACTGGCAGCGTCAGCAGAGGAAGCGTCCGTCACGGTCTTGTTTTTATCTTTATCCTTTGCGGAGGATGTGCCGGAGGTACTCGTCGATGAGCCGACACCCGCATATTTCGCCTTGGAGGAGGTAACGGACTCGCCGTCACCGGCAGCTCTGTAAATCCTGCTCGCTTTATCGACCGCTTTGTCAGCAAAAGAGCCGATGCCGCCGAAGAGCGTCTTCACCGTAGCGCCGTTTCCGTGCTCCGTGTCGGCGAGCGCCTTCTTCATGGAATCCTCGTCGAAGGACAGTGTCTTGTCGGAGTTTAAGGTGATGCCGACCTTGGCGAAGAGCTTGTAATTACTGTAGTAGGAGTTATACAAAGACTCCGCCTGCTTCTGCACCGTGGTATTGTCGCTCTTATCCGCGCTCTTCATCAGGCTGTTATAATCCTTGATAAAAGCGGAAACCGAGTCCGTGATTTTGTCGATGTTCTCTTCGCTGCGGTCGTCGTAGTTCAAAGAGCCGAGTGCGGAAGCGGATTTGTAGAGAGACGCCGCTGCGGAAGCGGACGCGCTGTCCTTAATTTTTCCGGCTTTTTTCTGATCGGTTTCGCCGGATGCCTCTGCCTCCTGCTTTTCAAGCTTCGCATAGTAGGATTTCATCATCTTGCCGTAGCTGCCGTTTTTGATGGCGGCGTAATCGCCCAGAAGAGAACTCACTCCCCCGGCGCCGTCGGAACCGCTTATCCCGCCAAGCAGCGTGGAGTAGGTATCCGCCATTCCTGAATTTAAACCGTTTAAACTGATTCCCATGTTATAGCCCTCCTTGTCATGATAGTTGACATCCTTGTCATGTATATGTTTGTTCCATATTTTCCTATATCTATTATTTCGTCTTTTTGGCCGATTTGTAAAGAGGTTTCCTGAAATTTATTTGTAAAAATATTTATAAAAATTTTCAGAATTTTCTTGACTTTGCCGAACAAATGTGTCCAATAGAAAAATGTCTAAAATGCACAAAAAATGACACAAAAAGGAAGATAATAAAGGCAATACAACGATAAGTATTTTATGTTGTTGACACAAATTGTTTAAAATGCTATAGTAATTGCAATATATCGAGAGAAAAAATAACAAAAATGTAAAAAGAAAGGCTTTCGCGTTTTGTATATATTGCAAAGATAGCATGCGTATGGTTTATGGATTGGAGACGCGGAGCTTTAACCAGAATCGGGCGCGCGCGGCTGCCCGGCTTTTTTATTAGAAAGGAGAGTGTTATGGGACTTTTTCAAAGTATCTTCGGAAGCGGAAAGAAAGATGAAGGCATAACGGTCTTTGCGCCGGTGGCCGGAAAGCTTGTCCCATTGAGCAAGGTCAGCGATCCTACATTTTCGGAAGGGATTCTGGGGCAGGGGGCGGCAGTCATTCCGTCGGGAAATCAGTTTTTCTCACCGGTGGACGGCACGGTCACCACGGTATTTCCTACCGGACACGCGGCGGCGCTTACTTCGACAGACGGAGTGGAGATCCTTTTGCATATCGGATTGGACACGGTGAAGCTGAACGGACAGCATTTTACCATCCATGCGGAGGAAGGACAGCAGGTTAAGAAGGGGGATCTGCTTCTGGAGGCCGATCTGGAGCAGATCAAAGCGGCCGGATATGATGTCATTACACCGGTTATTGTCTGCAATACTGAAGAGTTTGCGGACATTGCGATGGCGGAAGCGCGGGATGTGGAGATCGGCGACGCCGTATTGATTCTCAAAAAATAAAGAATAAAGATTTGGATTAGCGGAGGCGGGGATGTATAAATACGTTGGAAAAAGCGTGATGAGGGGAATAGCCATAGGAAGGGTGTACCTTTATAAAAAATCGGACATTCAGGTGACGGATCAGAAGGTGACGGATGCGGCGGCTGAGAAGGAACGGTTTCTGGAGGCTGTGGACAGGGCGAAGGCGCAGCTTACAAGACTCTATGACGAGGCGCTGCAGAATGTGGGCGAGGATCATGCCGCTATCTTTGACGTGCATAAGATGCTTTTGGAGGATGAGGACTATCTGGAAACGGCCGCAGGTGAGATTGAGAGCGGTTACAATGCGGTGTATGCGGTAAATCAGGCCGGCACACAGTTTGCGGAGCTGTTTGCATCCATGGACGACGAGTATATGAGAGGACGGGCGGCGGATATCAGGGATATCTCCCAGAGAGTGATCCGCATTCTTCTGGATCTGCCGGAGGAGGAGATTAACTCGGATGAGCCGGTGGTAATCGTGGCGGAGGATCTGACGCCCAGTGAGACGGTTAAGCTTGACAAAAAGAAAATCCTGGGATTTGTGACGGTGAAAGGATCGGCCAATTCCCATACTGCGATTCTTGCAAGAAGCATGAATCTGCCGGCATTGGTGAATGTGGATATCGAACTTTCGGATGAGCTGCACGGAAAAACCTGTGTGGTGGATGGGTTCGAGGGTGAGTTTGTGGTGGAGCCGGAGGAAGAGATTCTGTCTCAGAAGGTCGTGCGGAAAAACCAGTGGGTGGCGGATCTGGAGGCACTTGAGAAGCTGAAAGGGCAGGACAATATCACAAAGAGCGGAAAGCGGATAGACATATTCGCAAATATCGGCAATGTGGAGGACGCGGATGCGGCATGCGAGGCGGACGCCGGAGGAATCGGTCTTTTCAGAAGCGAGTTCCTCTATCTGGGCAGAGAGACTTTTCCGTCGGAGGATGAGCAGTATGCGAGCTACAAGGCGGTTCTTGAAAAGATGGAAGGGAAAAAGGTTGTGATCCGCACAATGGATATCGGAGCGGATAAGAAGGTGGATTATTTCGGACTGGAACCGGAGGAAAATCCGGCGCTCGGTTACCGGGCGATCCGCATCTGTCTGGACCGGGAGGAAATCTTCATTACCCAGCTTAAGGCGCTTTACCGCGCGGCCGTTCATGGAAAGCTGGCTATCATGTTCCCTATGATTGTATCTGTGGATGAGGTACAGCGGATTAAGTATATCGTGGAGATGGTGAAGGAGGAGCTTGCAAGCGAAGGGAAGCCCGCAGGGGAAGCGGAGCTTGGTATTATGATCGAGACACCGGCGGCGGCTGTGATTTCCGACAGACTGGCGAAGGAAGTGGATTTTTTCAGTATCGGAACCAACGATCTCACACAGTATACGCTGGCGGTAGACCGGCAGAACCAGAAGCTGGAAGGGATCTGCGACACCCATCACGAGGCGCTTTTGCGGCTGATTGAGATGACTGTGAAGAATGCCCATGAGGCGGGCATCTGGGTGGGCATCTGCGGAGAGCTTGGCGCGGACACAGAGCTTACGGAGTGGTTTTTGAAGATCGGGGTGGATGAGCTGAGCGTTGCGGCCTCAGCGGTACTCAAGGTACGCGGGGCGGTGAGAGCGTTGCCGTAAATATGCTTCCGGAAGCTGAAAATTCCGGAGGTTCATATAAAAATTTAAGGAGGGAGGATAAAGAAATGAGGGATTTTACTTATGTAATCAAGGATCCGGTGGGGCTGCATGCCAGACCTGCGGGTCTGCTGGTAAAGAAAGCGGGCGAGTTTGCCAGCAGGATTACAATCGAGTCCGGAGGGAAAAGCGCTGAGGCGAAAAAGCTGATTATGCTGATGGGACTCGGAATCAAGCAGGGCGCTGAGGTTGTCTGCCGTATTGAGGGGGAGGACGAAGACGCCGCGCATGAAGCGCTCGCTAAATTCTTTGAAGAAAACTTATAACAAATTGGGAGGTAGTGCTTATGATGAAATATTTACAAAAACTGGGAAAATCCCTGATGCTGCCAGTGGCGTGTCTGCCGATCTGCGGTATTTTAATGGGAATCGGATACGCGCTGTGTCCGGAGACAATGCAGGGTGGTGATATCGCCGGGACAGGATTTTTAAGTCTTCTGGGATTCTTCCTTGTGAAGGCGGGCGGTGCCCTGATTGATAACATGGCCTGGCTTTTTGTTATCGGTGTAGGCGTAGGTATGGCAGATGACCATGACGGCACGGCAGGTCTTGCGGCGCTGGCATCCTGGCTGATGATGACGAACCTGTTGGCGGTGGGCACAGTTACGACGCTGATGCCTTCCATCGCGGATGACGCAAATAAGTCACTTGCTTTTGCGAAAATAGGAAATCCCTTTATCGGTATCCTTGCAGGCGTGATCGGCGCTTCCTGCTACAACAGATTTAAGTCCACGAAGCTGCCGGATTGGATGTCCTTCTTCAGCGGCAAGCGTTGTGTAGCTATTATTTCAGGTGTGGTATCCATACTTGTATCGGCAGTTCTGCTGTTCGTATGGCCTATCGTGTTCGGCGCACTGATTGCAGTAGGTCAGGGTATTGTCGGAATGGGCGCAATAGGCGCAGGTATTTACGCTTTCCTGAACCGTCTGCTGATTCCTACAGGTCTGCATCATGCACTGAATAACGTGTTCTGGTTTGACACCATCGGTCTCGGCGATCTGACCCATTTCTGGGCAGGTGAGACGAGTGCGGATGTTACCTGGAGCCTTGGTATGTACATGTCCGGATTCTTCCCTTGTATGATGTTTGGTATTCCGGGCGCGGCTCTGGCTATGATTCATACGGCTAAGAGTGACAAAAAGAAAGTGGCAATCGGTCTGGTTGCATCTGCGGCAGTTTGTTCCTTCGTCTGCGGCGTTACAGAGCCTTTCGAGTTTGCATTCATGTTCCTTGCTCCTATGCTGTATGTGATTTACGCTCTGCTTTACGGTATTTTCACAACCATTACCGTACTGCTCGGTTTCCGTGCAGGTTTCAGCTTCTCTGCAGGCGCGACAGACCTTCTGTTCTCGGCATCGCTGCCGGCGGCTCAGAGCACACTGCTGATTATCCCTCTGGGTATCGCAGCGTTCGCAGTATTCTATGTGGTGTTCCGCTTCGCTATCGTGAAGTTTGATTTGAAGACACCCGGCAGAGAGGACGACGATTTAGAGGCAGAGAAGAGAGCAGTTCTGTCCAACAACGATTTCACGCAGGTGGCTTCCATCATTCTGGAAGGTCTCGGCGGCAAGGGCAATGTGAAGTCTCTTGACAACTGTATCACAAGACTTCGTCTGGAAATTAACGACTATACACAGGTAGATGAGAAGAAGATCAAGTCTGCAGGCGTGGCAGGCGTTATGAGACCCAGCAAAACTGCGGTGCAGGTTATTGTAGGTACCAAGGTGCAGTTTGTGGCGGATGAAATGAAGAAGATGCTGTAAGGCATTTGGAAAGTTTTAAGCTAAAAACATGAAATGTGTGTTATACGGGCAGCCTCTTGCGGGGCTGCCCGTTGACGTAGATGCTTTTTGCTGAATGCCCGGAAAGGAGCGTATATCTACATGCTTTTAGAGAAGCTGCAGGCACAGGACAATTTTACAAACAACGAAAAAGAGGTGGCCGGATATATTCTGGAACACATGGATCAGATTCCGGAAATGTCGAGCGCAGAGCTTGCGCAGGCTTCTTTTACCAGTAAGGCTACAGTCGTTCGTTTAAGTCAGAAACTCGGACTTGCCGGATATCAGGAGTTCCGGCTTAAACTGGTGGAGGAGATTAATCAGAAGAACCGGCTTTCACGGATGCTTGAGGGGGAACCCATTACAGATCAAAGCACTTATACGGATATTATTCACACACTGCCCGTTCTGTATGACAAGGCAGTGACGAACACACGGCTTGCCCTTGATAAGAACGTCATGAACCGGATTAACAGCGTGATACAGAGAGCGGATTGTATCGATATTTACGGTACGGGTATCAGCTATATACTGGCACAGTCGGCAGTGTTCAAGTTTGCCACGCTGGGGCTGGAATGCTCGGCCTATGAAAGTATCAATGGCCATTATCTGGCGGCCAGAAAGAATAAAAAAACGATTGCTTTTTTAATCAGCTTTACGGGTGCGAACCGGTCCGTGATTCAGATGGCAAAATATCTCCGGGAAGGGACGAATAATTATGTGGTAGGGCTTATGGGCCCGCATAATCAGGTGATTCGCGAATGGTGTCATGAAGTCGTAGAGATTCCCAACAGGGATTCTCTGCTCAGTCTGGATGTAATCACTTCTTTTTCCGCCGTCACCTATGTACTGGATATTTTCTTTTCCCTGCTTCTTGCCAGACGTTATGAGGAGCACGCGAAATCGTCGCTGGAAATGCTGACGCATATGGATCTGCTGCTTGACCGGACAAAAAACGACACCTGAAGCGGTATAATAAATAATGATTTTGGACCTTTGTTGCAGAGACAGAGGTCCTTTTTTTGTGGATTTTGAAACGGTGAAACTATCGCCATTCCACTTATTGTCGGAAAGAATCTCCCTGTGTTATATTCGGTTTAACAAAGAACAGACCGGACACCCGGCGGACCGGGTGAGAAGTATAAGCGCTTTACGACATGGAAGGTATGGAAAAAGAGACAGGAGGGAATGGCAATGGGAAAATATCATGAGCTGGCAAAAGAGATTGTAAAATATGTCGGCGGCAAAGAAAACATTTCAGGGCTGGTACATTGTATCACACGGCTTCGTTTTACGTTAAAGGACGAGTCGAAGGCGAAGGATGATGTCCTCAAGGCTATGGAAGGCGTCGTTACGGTGATGAAAAGCGGCGGACAGTATCAGGTGGTGATTGGCAATCATGTGCCGGAGGTGTTTGAGGATGTGATGGAACTGACCGGCCTGCAGGAGGGAGACAGCAGCGGCGGGGAGGAGAAGAAAGGCAGGCTGTTAGACCGAGCCATTGATGTGGTATCCGGTATTTTTCAGCCGATTCTTGGTATTATGGCCGCCTGCGGTATGTTAAAAGGATTAAATACGCTGTTTGTGGCGCTGGGGCTTTACAGCGCTGAGTGCGGCGGTTATCTGATCATCAATGCGGCAGGCGATGCCCTGTTTACGTTTCTTCCGCTGTTTCTCGGTTATACGGCGGCAAAGAAATTTGGGTTAAAGCCCATGCTTGGCCTCGCCATCGGTGCGGCCATGTGCTATCCGGGAATCCAGGCGGGGACCCTGTCTGCAGGGATGGAGCCTGTGTACAGCTTACTGGACGGAACCATGTTTGCCTCTCCGGTGTACATTAACTTTTTTGGAATACCCGTCATTTCCGTGGACTATACGGGAACGGTTATTCCGGTTATTCTGGCGGTATGGTTTGCTTCCAAATGTGAGAAGTTTTTTAATAAACTGATTCCGGATCTGGTGAAGTTTTTCTTCGTTCCTATGCTGACCTTACTGGTGACGCTGCCGGTATCCGTGATCTTCTTAGGGCCGGTTGCAACTTTTGGGTCCACGCTGATTTCGGAGTTTACATTGGCGATCCGCGGTTTCAGCCCCTTGCTTGCAGGCGCAATTGTGGGATTAACCTGGCAGATTCTTGTGATTTTCGGTATGCACTGGGGATTTATCCCTGTTTACATCAACAATGTTATGACGCTTGGCTATGACAATGTGATGATGCCTTTCTTCGCCTGCACCTTTGCAACCTCCGCGGTTGTACTGGCGATTTTCTTTAAGACAAAGGATAAGAAGCTGCGGGAAATGACAATCCCCAACTTTATCTCCGGCATTTTCGGGGTGACTGAGCCTGCTATTTATGGTATTTTACTTCCGCTTAAAAAGCCGTTTATCATCAGTTGTATTGCAGGAGGGATCGGCGGCGCGTTTTACGGACATTTCAATTTCCGCAAGTTTATTTTAGGCGGCATGGGAATCTTTGAACTGCCCAATATGATGAATCCGGATGGAACGATGGGAAATATCATTGTGGCTTTTGCCGGTATAGCCATTTCCATGGCGGCAGGCTTTTTGCTTACGATGTTGTTTTATAAGGATAAGCCGCAGACAGTGCAGGCAGAGGTGTCAGAAACGGCGGCGTCAGAGCCGGATGCCGTTACAGTGAAGGGAAAAAAGGAGAAGATCGTGCTGGCAAGTCCTTTGAAAGGAAAGGTTCTGCAACTGTCAGAGGTGAAGGATGAGGCGTTCTCCTCGGGTGTTTTGGGAAAAGGAGCCGCGATTGAACCGGAAGAAGGCGTACTCTATGCGCCTGCAGACGGAACGGTCTCCGCATTGTTCCCCACAGGCCATGCAATTGGACTTACCACACAGACCGGAGTGGAGCTTCTGATGCATGTGGGAATGGATACGGTACAATTGGACGGAAAAGGCTTTCAGGCTTTTGTGGAAACAGGCGAAGCGGTAAAGCGGGGACAGAAGCTCCTTGCGTTTGATATGGATTTGATCAGAAAGGCCGGCTATAGTCTGGCAACACCTGTACTGGTGACGAACTGTGATGAATTTGAACAGGTGGAGATTACGGAGGCGAAAGAGGTTTTGGCAGGAGATTCATTGCTGTGTGTCATGTAGTGAGAGGAGGCGGAAGGATGCGGGAAGATTTTTTGTGGGGCGGCGCCATGGCAGCCAACCAGTGCGAGGGCGGCTGGCAGGAAGGCGGCAGGGGCATGGGTCTTGTGGATGTTATCCCTTACGGGGAGAACCGGATGCCTGTTATGGAAGGACACATGGACTACCGGGATCTTCCGGAAGGCACCATTTTTCCGGGGAGAGAGGCAATTGACCTGTACGGACACTATAAGGAAGATATCGCGCTCTTCGCGGAAATGGGCTTTAAATGTTATCGGTTTTCTTTTTCCTGGTCCCGGATTTTTCCCACCGGGGAAGAAACGGAGCCAAATGAAGAAGGACTGAAATATTATGAGACGCTGATTGACGAGCTTCTCCGGTATGGCATAGAGCCGGTAGTGACGATCTGTCATTTTGATATGCCGCTGCATCTTGTGGACAAATACGGCTCCTGGCGAAACCGCAGGATCATTGATTTTTATCTGAATTACTGCCAGACGGTTTTTCGCCGCTTTAAGGATAAAGTGCGATATTGGATTACATTCAATGAAATTAATATGCTGATGCATCTGCCCTTTATGGGCGCCGGAATCCGTTTTGAGAAAGGAGAGGATGAGACTTTCATAAAATATCAGGCGGCACACAATGAACTGGTTGCTTCCGCTTATGCCGTCAGACTGGCACGTGAGATCAATCCCGGATTCCGGATAGGCTGTATGCTGGCCGCCGGAAGCGTGTATCCTTATAGCTGCAGACCGGAGGATGTGTGGGAGAGTATGAAAAAAGACTGGGAGAACTATTTCTTCATAGATGTGCAGGTAAGGGGCGAATATCCGGCTTATGCGGAAAAGTTTCTGGAGCGGGCGGGCATCCGCCTGAAAATGGGACCTTGGGACAGGAAAATTTTAAAGGAGCACACGGTGGATTTTA
Organism: uncultured Lachnospiraceae bacterium; assembly: GCA_949051815.1. Taxonomy (GTDB): domain Bacteria; phylum Bacillota; class Clostridia; order Lachnospirales; family Lachnospiraceae; genus UBA3282. Next base: position 41,599 of record CARQVR010000001.1, on the reverse strand, counting down.
TTTCTCTGTCCTACTACAATAGCCGCTGTGTACGGGCAGACGGGCAGGGAGAGGCGTCAGGGGGAAATGTATTTGCCTCGGCAAAGAATCCCTATCTGGAATGCAGTCAGTGGGGATGGCCAATTGACCCGATGGGACTGCGCATCACCTTAAATGCGCTCTATGACCGTTATCAGAAGCCGCTGTTTATCGTAGAAAACGGTCTGGGAGCCAGGGATGAGCCGGGGCAGGACGGAAAGATTGAGGATGATTACCGGATTGACTATCTGAAAGCCCATATCAAGGCTATGATGGCGGCAGTGGATGAGGACGGCGTGGATTTGATCGGGTATACGCCGTGGGGCTGCGTGGATCTGATCAGCGCTACCACAGGTGAAATGTCTAAACGATACGGCATGATCTATGTGGACAAAGACGACAGCGGAAACGGTACACTGAAACGCGTGCGGAAGAAGTCTTTTTCATGGTATCGCGAAGTCATTGCATCCAACGGGGAAAATTTAAAATAGAAAGAATGGGATGACTCCTGCATATATTTGAAGTGAGAATAAGCTGCGGGAGACTGCAATGACTGAAAAGAGAAAGTGGAACGACAAGTTCTGGCTTGCGATGGGGGAACTGGAAAATAAAATACAGCGGGAACGCCGGGAGCGGGAAAAGAGTGTCTGGCCCGAGCCGGAAAAAGTGGAGGCATGGAACGAGGAGAGACAGAGGCAGCGGGGCTGCGGACAGTACTGCGGCTCCGTGAGCGCGGCGGAGCGTTCCCGGACGAAAAAAGAGTATAAACGGGAGCAGTTTCTGAAAAACGTGGCTGTGCAGACGGCGAAGTCGGCGGCTTTTCTGCTGGTGTCGGTGGCGCTGATTCAGGGGATCGCGAGATTCCTGCCTGAGTCCATCACTGTGAGCAGTTCTGTGGGCGGAAGAGAATTGCCGATTTACTGTGTGGAGACGGATAAGAAACAGGTGGCGCTCAGTTTCGATGCGGCCTGGGGAAATGAGGACACACCGCGTATTCTGGAGACCCTGAAAAAGCATAATGTGAAAGTGACATTCTTTATGACGGGCGGATGGGTGGAAGCCTATCCGGAGGATGTGAGGGCGATTCTGGCGGACGGCCACGATCTGGGCAACCACAGTGAGAACCATAAAAATATGTCCCGGCTCTCCGACGAACAGTGTCAGGAAGAGCTGATGAAAGTACATACCAGGGTGCAGGAGCTTACGGGGTACGAGATGTGCCTGTTCCGGCCTCCCTACGGGGATTATGACAATCATGTCATAACGAACGCGCAAAAGTGCGGGTATTATCCGATCCAGTGGTCGATCGATTCTCTGGACTGGAAAGATTATGGCGTGGACGATATCGTAAAGCGGGTGGTGGAGTCCGACAAGCTGAACAACGGGGCAATCATTCTCATGCACAACGGCGCGAAGTACACCGCGGATGCGCTGGAGCAGGTAATTACCGGATTACAGGATAAGGGCTATGAGCTGGTGCCCATTTCACAGTTGATTTACAAGGATAAGTACCACATGAAAGCCGACGGGACGCAGGTGTCCGGGGAGTAGAGGGGATAACATTTTGGAGGCTGCTGTACTTTTGTATGGCAGTCTTTTGTTCTCCTCTGGGGAATTGCGGGATTTTTGTATTGTTTTTTGTTGTGAAATGTAATATATGCCGCCGTCTCTGGTTGTTCAGATGCTGCGTGAAACGGAGAAACAGGAGTCACCACAGGAATCCGAGACCTATTTCCCATGAAAATCTGCATTGTTAAAATGCGGATTTTTTTGTATACTTAATTTTAGTACAAAACAGATGGACAGAAGAACGGAGGATGTATATGCCACGCAGAACAGATATTCACAAGGTACTAATCATCGGATCAGGCCCGATCATCATTGGACAGGCCTGTGAGTTTGACTATTCGGGGACGCAGGCGTGTAAGGCGCTTCGCAAGCTGGGATATGAGATCGTGCTTGTCAATTCCAACCCGGCGACGATCATGACGGACCCGGAGACGGCGGATGTGACTTATATTGAGCCGCTTAATGTAGAACGGCTGGAACAGATTATTGCGAAGGAGAGTCCGGACGCCCTGCTTCCCAATCTGGGTGGCCAGTCGGGGCTGAACCTGTGCGCGGAGTTAAACAAAGCGGGCGTTTTGGAAAAGTACAACGTGCAGGTCATCGGTGTGCAGGTGGATGCCATTGAGCGTGGTGAGGACCGTATCGAATTTAAGAAGACCATGAATGCGCTTGGCATTGAGATGGCCCGCAGCGAAGTGGCCTACTCCGTGGAGGAAGCGCTTTCCATCGCGGAAGAGCTGGGCTATCCGGTGGTACTGCGTCCGGCCTACACGATGGGCGGCGCAGGCGGCGGTCTTGTCTATAATAAGGATGAGCTGAAAGTTGTATGTGCCAGAGGCTTGCAGGCAAGTCTTGTGGGGCAGGTGCTTGTGGAGGAATCCATTCTTGGCTGGGAGGAGCTGGAGCTTGAGGTGGTGCGGGATGCGGACAACAACATCATTACCGTCTGCTTCATTGAAAACATCGACCCCCTTGGGGTACACACGGGAGATTCTTTCTGCTCCGCGCCTATGCTGACGATTTCTGAGGCGTGTCAGAAGCGTTTACAGGAGCAGGCATATAAAATCGTGGAATCGGTGCAGGTGATCGGCGGCACGAACGTACAGTTTGCCCATGATCCCGTATCGGACCGGATTATCGTCATCGAGATCAATCCCCGTACCTCACGTTCTTCCGCGCTGGCAAGTAAGGCGACGGGCTTCCCGATTGCCCTTGTGTCATCCATGCTGGCGGCAGGACTTACCTTAAAAGACATTCCCTGCGGTAAGTACGGGACTCTGGATAAATATGTGCCGGACGGCGACTATGTGGTAATCAAGTTTGCCCGCTGGGCGTTTGAGAAATTCAAGGGCGTGGAGGACAAGCTGGGCACACAGATGCGCGCTGTGGGCGAGGTTATGAGCATCGGTAAAACGTATAAGGAGGCGTTCCAGAAGGCCATTCGTTCCCTGGAGACGGGACGCTACGGGCTGGGACACGCGAAGGATTTCGATACGCTGCCAAAGGAGGAGCTGTTAAGACGACTGAACACGCCTTCCAGTGAGCGGCATTTCCTGATGTATGAGGCGCTGCGCAAAGGCGCGACAGTGGAGGAAATTTTTGAGATCACCAGAGTAAAAGCTTATTTTATCGAGCAGATGAAGGAACTGGTGGAGGAAGAGGAAGCCATTTTGCGGCATAAAGGCAGGATGCTGCCCGATGAAATGCTTGTTACGGCGAAGAAGGACGGTTTCTCCGACAAGTATTTAAGCCAGCTTCTGGAAATACCCGAGGCGGATATCAGAAACCGCCGTCTGGCGCTTGGCGTGGAGGAAGCATGGGAGGGCGTGCATGTCAGCGGCACGGAAAACAGCGCCTACTATTATTCCACCTACAATGGGCCGGACAAGAATCCGGTCAATGAAGAGAAACAAAAGATTATGATTTTAGGCGGCGGCCCCAACCGCATTGGTCAGGGTATTGAGTTCGACTACTGCTGTGTGCACGCGGCGATGGCGCTTAAGAAGCTGGGCTTTGAGACGATTATTGTGAACTGTAACCCGGAGACGGTGTCCACGGATTATGACACTTCCGACAAGCTGTATTTTGAGCCGCTTACGCTGGAGGATGTGCTGAGTATTTATAACAAAGAAAAGCCCCTCGGTGTGATCGCGCAGTTTGGCGGGCAGACGCCCTTAAATCTGGCCTCCGAGCTGGAGCAGAACGGTGTCCGGATTCTGGGTACTTCTCCTTCTGTCATTGATCTGGCGGAGGACCGGGACCAGTTCCGCGCCATGATGGAGAAACTGGAGATTCCCATGCCGGAGTCTGGTATGGCGACCACGGTGGAGGAGGCGCTCGGCATCGCGGCGAGGATCGGTTATCCGGTGATGGTGCGTCCTTCTTATGTGCTTGGCGGCAGAGGAATGGAAGTGGTCTATGATGATGCGAGCATGACGGAGTACATGAATGCGGCGGTGGGTGTGACGCCCGACAGGCCCATTCTGATCGACCGTTTCTTAAGCAATGCGCTGGAGTGCGAGGCGGATGCCATCAGCGACGGCGCCCACGCCTTTGTGCCCGCAGTGATGGAGCATATCGAGCTTGCCGGTATTCACTCCGGCGATTCGGCCTGCATCATTCCCTCCGTGCACATTCCGGCGGAGAGTGTGCAGACGATCAAGGAGTACACGAGAAAGATCGCGGAGGAGATGCATGTCAAGGGGCTGATGAACATGCAGTATGCCATCGAAAACGGCAAAGTTTTCGTACTGGAGGCGAATCCGAGGGCATCCCGCACGGTGCCGCTGGTGTCCAAGGTCTGCAACATCCGCATGGTGCCCCTTGCTACCGATATTATCACCTCGGAGCTTACGGGACGGCCGTCTCCGGTTCCGGCATTAAAAGAACAGGTGATACCGTATTACGGTGTGAAGGAAGCGGTGTTCCCCTTCAATATGTTCCCGGAGGTGGATCCGGTTCTGGGGCCGGAAATGCGCTCCACAGGCGAGGTGCTGGGACTTTCCCGCTCCTACGGCGAAGCCTTCTTTAAGACGCAGGAGGCGGTGCAGTCGAAGCTGCCGCTTGAGGGTACGGTGCTGATTTCCGTGAATAAGAAAGATAAAGATGAAGTGGTGGAAGTGGCGAAGAGTCTGGCCGGAGACGGATTTAAGATCGTGGCTACCGAGGGCACCTGCAACCTGATTACGGCAGCAGGGATTCCTGCCACAAAGGTGAAAAAGCTCTATGAAGGGCGGCCTAATGTGGGCGATATGATTACCAACGGGGATTTCGACCTGATTATCAATTCGCCCGTCGGCAAGGACAGCGTGCACGACGACAGCTACCTGCGCAAGGCGGCGATCAAGGCGAAAGCGCCTTATATTACCACGGTTGCGGCGGCGAAGGTGACGGCGGAAGGCATTCATTACCTAAAGACCCACAAGAGCAGCGAGGTGAAGCCGCTGCAAGAGCTGCACGGGGAGATACACGACAAGGAATAATGGGAGTAACAGTTCAGCCTTGCACTATTCCGCGAGTAAAATCGCTCTGTATGCGATTTTGCGAGTTGTGCAAGCGCCAAAATGCGACTTTGGAGTATTTTGTGTGCATCAGACGTGGCAGTGAAGCCGAAGGCTGAACTGTTACTAATGGGAGAAGCGCATGGAAACTTGTAATGGCATTTTCACTGGAACGGTGTTATGATAGAAAGAAAAATGTGTGAAAGGACGGATGGAAAATGAAGATGGATTTAGGCAAGGCAGGTAAGTGGGAGGAGTCTCTGAGAGAGGCCGGGTATATGAGCGGTGACGACCATATCATTGAACACACGAAGGGCGACTTATGGGAAATGCTGTCGCAGACGAGAGGCAATTTCTTTTTTACGGAGGAGAAGTTTATCTTTGCCGGAGGTCTGCTTGGCGCGAGCAACTTCGCCGTTAAGTACAGTGATATTAAGGAGTTAAAGCTTTGCAATGTGGGAGGCCTGCTTCCCCTGATCCCTACGGGACTTATGGTGATCTGTTACGATCAGGAAAAGGGAAAGAACGTGAAACATAAATGCTCTGTCATGAAGAGAAAAGAGTGGATGACTTTTCTTAAAAACAAGGCCGGACTGTAAAGAACGGCTATAAAATATGTTAGAAACTGACAGTATATGTTTGACAAATGTGAAAGACTGTGCTATTCTATCTGAAAATTCAACGAGGAGACAAGAATATGTTTAACAAGAATCGAGTCCTGTATACGGTCATTACGGGTATTATGCAGATTTTTCAGATTACGGTCACAGCCTGAGGCGGCAAAAGCCGCAGCCGCATGGCCGTAAGACGAAAGGTCTTATTGGCCGTGCGGGAATCAGGATTTCAGATAGGAGAACCGCATGGGAAGTACATGAAAATGTACAGAACACGCGGTTCTCTTTTATTTGCGCGAATAAGCAGAGTCAGAAAGCGGCAGAAGCAAGCTGCATGCTTGCATGCAAGATTGATTCTGACGGTTTATGAGGAGCAACGCGAACGAGAAAGACGAAGTCTTTCGAGTCTGCTTATTCTGGGAACGTGAGGCAGAGTCAGAAGACGAGGAAGGCAGGCTGCATGCTGGCATGCAAGCCAGACTGAGTCGGCTTATGAGGAGCAACGCGAACGAGAAAGACGAAGTCTTTCGAGTCGGCTTATTCGCGGAACGTGAAGCAGAGTCAGGAGAGGAGAGGACAGAAATGCAGGCAATCGAAGTGGAAAATTTATCGAAAACGTTCCGTGTAAAGCGGAAGGAAAAAGGAATGCGCGGCAGCATCAAAGCGGTCCTTCATCCCCGGATAGAGGAGATCCGGGCGGTGAACGGGGTTTCCTTCTCGGTGGAGGAGGGGGAGATGCTGGCCTTTATCGGGCCAAACGGCGCGGGCAAGAGCACGACCATTAAGATGCTGACCGGGATTCTATATCCGGACGGCGGCAAAGTGGAGGTGATGGGGATTGATCCCACGAAAAAGCGCAGACAGCTCGCCTATCAGATCGGTACGGTGTTCGGGCAGAAGGAGCAGCTCTGGACACATCTGACACCCTATGATAACTTCCGGTTTTTCGGTGCCATCTATGACCTTTCCGAGAAGGAGACGGAAGCACGGATCGGAGAGCTTGCAGAGCGGTTTGAGCTGGCTGCATTTATTGACACACCTGTCAGAAATTTGTCGCTGGGGCAGAGAATCCGCTGTGAAATTGTGGCTTCGCTGATCCATAAACCGAAAGTGCTTTTTCTGGATGAGCCGACAATCGGCCTGGATCCGGTGGTGAAAGAGAACGTCCGGGAGCTGATTAAGCAGATGAACAGGGAGGAGCATACCACGATTTTCCTGACCAGCCACGACGTGGGGGACATTGAAAAGCTTTGCAGGCGTATCATTATCGTGAATGCCGGACAGATTGTGCAGGATGATTCGGTGGAGCATCTGGTGAGCCATTATCTGGATAAAAGTCCGGCGGACATGCAGGCGCATGACAGAGCGTGCGGGGTGGAGACAGGAAACGGGGAGCCTTCTGCCCCAACGCTGGAGGAGATCATTGTGGATATCTACAAATCGAAGGAGGATTGCTGACCTATGGACAAACGTGTGGAATTTTCTGCTTTGGCGGATGATAAGAGCCGCCGCCGCAGGGCGGCAGGATGTTTGCCATGGCGTAAGTACGCGGTCATTTACAAGTCTGTGCTGATGGAGAGTCTGCAATATGCGGCCAATATGGTGACGGGGTTTCTGGCATACTTTATCTTTATTTTCATCTTTGTCAGGCTCTGGGGATATATTTACCAGACGCCGGGAGAGCTGATTGCAGGGTATACGAAGGAGCAGATGATCTGGTATGTGATGATGACGGAGATGATCTGGTTTGGCTCCAATGCCGCCTCAGTGGCGAGGGAGGTGTCAGGGAGCATCCGGGGCGGCAATATTGCTTATCTGATGAACAGACCATACCATTATACGCTGTATGTTTTGACAAAATATACCGGAGAGTGGAGTGTAAGGCTGCCCATGTATGCGATATTTGCAGTGGTCATCGGGACGATGATGGTGGGGCTGCTGCCACGGTTTCCGCTGGCGGCGGTTCCTGTGATGGCGCTCTGTGTGGTTCTGGGGCTCACCATCAATGCGGTGTTTAAGATGTGCATCAGTCTGGCTTCCTTCTGGATAGAGGATGCGACGCCCTTCCAGTGGCTGTATGATAAGCTGCTTCTGGTTGTGGGGACGATGTTTCCGGTTGAAATCTTCCCAATAGCATTACAACCGTTATTTAAGTTGACGCCGATCTACACAGTCTGTTATGGGCCGGCCAAGCTGATCGTGGACTTTAGTTTGGAAAAATGTGTGGAGATACTGACGGCGCAGGCAGTCTATCTGGCGGCAGGAAGTGCGCTGATGTTTCTGATTTATAAGAAAGGGGTGAAAAAGCTGTATGTTAACGGCGGCTAAAAATCAAATGCGGGTGTGCCTGCTTTCTATTAAATATAATATCATGCGGGAGATGGTGAATAAGGTTACTTTTTTGACCAATGTCTGTTTCATGGTGCTAAACAACGCCACCTTTCTGGTGCAGTGGTTCATCCTGCTCCGGCTGCGGGAGGATGTGGGGGGATATACCCTGCGGGAAATTATGCTGCTCTGGGGGCTGGTCGCAGCGTCCTACGGGCTTTCACATATCCTGTTTGCAAGGGTGTTTTCCCTGTCGGAGCTGATTATCAAGGGAAAGCTGGATTCCTTTCTGGTACAGCCGAAAAATGTGCTGGTCAGCGTGCTCACTTCTTCCACTGATATTTCTGCCATCGGCGATTTCCTCTACGGAGTGGTGATTGTGTGCGCCTGCAGACCCGGTGTGGGAGGATTTTTCCTGTTTCTGTTGTTTGTGGTGACGGGCGCGGTGATCTTTACATCCATGGCCCTGCTTATGGGGAGTCTGTCCTTCTGGTTTGTGCGGATGGATATGCTGCAGAACCAGATGGTAATGAATATAGTCAGTTTCGGTACCTATCCGGACGGCATTTTTAGCGGTGTTACAAGGTTTTTACTGTATTTTGTCATTCCTGCCGGTATGGCGGTCTGGCATCCGGTGCATGTGCTGGTCAGCTTTGACGCCGGGATGCTCTTTACGGTTCTGGGATATGTCTGCGGGCTGACCGTCCTGGCTGTGGCAGTATTTTACAGGGGGCTTAAAAGGTATGCCTCGGGGAATCTGATGGAGGCAAGGCTGTGAAACGGCCGGAGGATTGTCAGGGAGCCGGTCTGGTATCTGTATGTGTATATCGGTATGGCTTTTTAAGAAATATTTGACACTTGCTGTATTGTCGAGTAAAATAAAATGTAATTTTATGTTGGTAAAAGAGGGCAGCCACAGCCCGGATTAAACGGAGAGTATGAAATACCACAAACGCGTGGCGAAAGGCGGCGTGTTTGTGGTTTTCACTTGAAAAACAAGAGAAGGAGAGAAAGTCATGAAACAAATGAAAATGAGGTGGAAAATGCTTGTGCCGACGGCGCTTCTGCTGGCGATGGCGTTTTCCTCGACGGTGCTTGCGGCGGAGGAGGAGACGGCCTATGTGCCGGCCTTTCACGCTACGTTCTGGGCGCTGGTTCCGGCCATTGTGGCCATCGGCCTTGCGCTGATCACGAAAGAGGTTTACAGTTCCCTGTTTGTGGGGATTCTGATGGGCGCGCTTTTGTACTCGGGATTTCAGTTTGAGCTGACGATCACCCATATTTTTTCGGACGGAATCATCGGTGTGCTGTCGGACAGCTATAATGTAGGCATCCTCGTATTTCTGGTGATTCTGGGAGCCATGGTCAGCCTGATGAACCGGGCCGGCGGCTCCGCGGCTTTCGGGCAGTTTGCGGCAAGCCATATCAAGAACCGGGTGGGCGCACAGCTTGCGACCGTTCTTCTGGGTGTACTTATCTTTATCGACGATTATTTCAACTGCCTGACGGTGGGAAGCGTGATGCGCCCTGTGACGGACAAGTTTAAGGTGTCAAGAACGAAACTGGCGTACCTGATTGACGCCACGGCCGCGCCTGTGTGTATCATCGCGCCGATTTCTTCCTGGGCGGCTGCGGTGACGGGCTTCGTGGAAGGCGAGGACGGATTTTCCATCTTTATACGTGCGATTCCTTATAATTTTTACGCGATTCTGACGATTGTTATGATGGTCGGCATGGTGCTGATGAAAACGGAATTTGGCAAGATGAAGGAGCATGAAAAGAATGCAGTCAGAAAGGGCGATCTTTTCACGACGCCCGGACGGCCTTACGAAAATGTAAAGGAAGAGAAGGCAAACGCCAAGGGCGGTGTTGTGGACCTGCTGATTCCCATTGCCGCGCTGATTGTCTGCTGTGTGATCGGTATGATTTATACGGGCGGCTTCTTTGAGGGAGAAGGGTTTGTGGCGGCGTTCTCGAACTCCGACGCGTCTCTGGGGCTGACGCTTGGCAGCTTTTTCGGTCTGGTTATCACGATCTTACTCTACCAGATCCGCCGTGTGCTTTCCTTTAAAGCGTGTATGGAATGTATTCCGGAAGGATTCCGGGCGATGGTGCCTGCGATTCTGATTCTGACCTTTGCGTGGACGCTGAAAGCGATGACGGACAGTCTGGGTGCGGATCTTTACGTGGCAGGCGTGGTGCAGTCCAGCGCGGGTGCGCTTATGAACTTCCTGCCGGCGATTATCTTTTTAGTAGGGTGCTTCCTCGCTTTTGCAACGGGAACCTCATGGGGAACCTTCGGTATTTTGATTCCTATTGTGGTTGCGGTGTTCCAAAACGGCGATCCGCAGATGATGATTATGTCCATTTCCGCCTGCATGGCAGGTGCGGTCTGCGGCGACCACTGTTCCCCTATTTCCGATACGACCATCATGGCCTCCGCTGGCGCGCAGTGCGAGCATGTGAACCATGTCACAACCCAGCTCCCCTATGCGGTAGTGGCGGCGGCCGTGTCCTTTGTCACCTATATCGTGGCAGGCTTTGTGAAGAGCGCATGGATCGCGCTGCCTGTGGGAATCGTGCTGATGGTGGTGACGCTGTTTGCGCTCCGCGGTATGAACGGCACGGTGGAAGAATAAAAAGTTTAATAGACCGCTTCCACGCCGGAGATACCGTCGGCGGTGATATCAAACTTCCAGATGGCGTGTCCCGGAATGCGGTGCTCAGTTAAATAATAGCTGTTATCTATAACGGAAATATAGTAGGGCGTTCCGCCGCCGATGAAATTTTCATAGATATCCTCGTATTTTCCGCGTGACAGATTTTTCAGATTTTTCGTGCGGATGATGGTGGCACAGTCCTGACTGCCTGTGATATCTGTGGAAATGGTGATATAGCAGCAGCCTTCGGCGAAGGTAAGCTGTATCATACCGGCCATTTCGTCAGGTACGGGGTAAGTTTTCCTGACTGCGAAGGTAGAAAGATCCGCCTGCAAAATAGCGGGTGCGCCGGGGGTGCCGGAGACGAAAAAGATGTCGTTTCCCTCGATGGTGAAGGAGCGCACATAAGTGTCCTTCAGGGCGTCTACTGTGCGGACTTCGGTGAGGTACATGCGGGCGTCTCCGGGATCATGACGGCACAGGTACATTTCGCCGTTCATGGAGCTCCATACATAAAAAGTGTCCGTAGGGGCGTCATAGACAATATAGTGAGGGCGGTTTCCGACTCCATCCAGCGTCTGGGTGTGGTAGAAAACGCCCTCCTTTTTTTCAAATACGAGGATGCGGTTTCCTTCCGTGTCGTCCACCAGATAGACAAATTCATCGCTTGCGATGGTGTGTCCCTTGTTGATTTCATCTGTTAAAACCTGCCAGTCTGTCAGGGGATCCGTGAGATTATCATGGTAAATCACCTGATTGTGGTAGCAGTCCACGATAAAATAAGTGTCCTCCACTTTTGTGATATAGGTGGGGACGCTCAGATCGGCAGAGGAATTGCGGGGAATATCCTGCAAGACGGCGGGGGTGAAATCTTTGCCCGCAAGATCCTGCACGGTCGTAAAGGCACGCAGATGGGCTTCGCTTGGGAGCGGTGTATTCATTTCTTTTGTGACTGTGCGGGCGGGAGATTCGCCGGGAGCGTCGCCCGGAGTGCAGGCGGTGAGGAGACCGGCCAAAAGCAGCGGTAAAATAAGGTATGGTATATTTAATAGCGGGTGTTTTGGTTTCGTTTGCGTTTTTTTCATCACTTTATCCGTTTCGTTGTCAGATTATTTTGTCAGCAGCGTATATGCCTGTTTTAGAGGGCTGTGTACTATTTTACAATATCTTTTGTGGATATTCAAATAGGGGCGTGATACAATATCATAAAAGACGGGACGGCAAAAAGTGCTGTTCATCTGGTAGACGAATAGTAGAAGGCTGATAATTTAGATGAAAAAGGAAAAAGAAGTGACAAGTGTGTCATATAAAAGGCGGGCGGGTACACTCTCCCGTGAATATAATGTTACATTCGGCGTTCTCTCTGCCCTTGGCATCATCATGATCGTGGCGGGCCATTCAGGCTATGATATTTTATCGGTGGGCGGTCTGTTTCCCTACTATTCTTTTCATGTGCCGCTCTTTATGTTTATTTCCGGTTATTTCTATCGGGAAGAGGAGGAGAGCCGGCCTTTCGCGTATCTGAAAAAGAAGGCAGGACGTCTTCTTCTGCCTTATTTTATCTGGAATGTGATTTACGGAATCGTCGCATGGGCGCTACGGGTTTTTGGCGGCTTTGCGATGGGTGAGGCGGTCTCTTTCAGGACTCTGTTTGTATCTCCCTTCTTAAACGGGTATCAGTTTATTTATCACTTTGCGGCATGGTTTGTACCCGTGCTTTTTATCGTTGAGGTGATGAATCTGTGTATGCGGCTTCTGCTCAGGCGGCTGCATATAAATAGCGAGTGGCTGATTCTGCCCGGCACGCTGGCAGTGGGGATGCTTGTGGTGCAGTTTGCCATAGAGGGCCGTGTGTGGGGGTTATACAAGACGCCCGGACGGATTCTCTTTCTCTATCCGTGTTTTCAGATGGGCCGGTTTTATAAGAAGAAACTGGAAGCGCGGGACACCCTTGGAAACGGTTCCTACTTTGCAGCAGTGCTTGGCATACAGGTGCTTCTGCATCTGTGCTGCAACGGGCTTGCCTACAGCAGTGTGTGGTGCACGGGCTTTGCCAACGGGCCGGTGATTCCGTATGTGACAGTGGTGTCAGGTGTGGCGTTCTGGCTGCGCGTCTCGAAAATTCTGGCTCCGCTCTGCGGGGCAAACGGAAGCTGTGCAGCGGCACAATCCGGGCAGGAAATGCAGGGCAGCCTGCCAGTGGCAGTGCAATCCGAGGGGGAAAGACAGGGCGTTTTGCCAGCGGGGGGAAAACCGGCGGGCGGATTTCTCCTGTATCTGGGACGCAATACTTACGCGGTGATGATGCACCACATTATGGCGTTTATGCTGGTAAAAATGATTCTGGCAGGGATTGCCGCCCACACGGGATATCTGACGGATTTTGATTTTGCGCGCTTTTACGCAGACATTGATTATTATTATCTGGTAAAGGGTTCGGAGGCGTTTCAGATGGTCTATCTGGCTGCGGGGGTAGGGCTGCCACTGTTATTGCAGAGGGGGCTTGATCGTCTGTTGCCTGCGGTAAGGCGCGTTTTTCCGTTCCGGGGCGTGGGGGCGTGATTTGAATTGCAATCGGCGGGGGAGTGTGTTACTCTATCTAAAGAATGTCTGGAGAGATGTGCCGGAACGGAGGCACAATGGGAGAAAAGGTAAAGATTTATAACTGGGACGGTGAAAAATACCGGTTTCTTGGCAGAGAACGGCTGCGGAAGATAAATGACACGTATGTCGTAAATATACGGGAGCGAATGGGCGATATGTCTTTCACGACAAGATATCTGCTTTATGCTTCCGCTGGATTTGTGAAGAAGCACCGATATGAGAATCTGCTGTTTCGGGCGGGAAAGAGCGAGACGTGGCTGCCTGTGGAGGAGAGAATGCAGACGGAAGTGCTGTTTTCTTATCGGTGATGCGAGAGGGCAAATGCCGGAGACGGGAGCCGGTCTGGCGGCGGACGATAGGGAGCACCCCGCAGAATGCCGGGAGGGAAAGGAAGGATATCCATGGTCACAATCAGCCTGTGCATGATCGTGAAAAATGAAGAGCGGATTTTAGCCAGATGTCTGGACAGTCTGCAAGGGCTTGTGGATGAGATCATCATTGTGGACACTGGCTCTGTCGATGAAACGAAGCGGATTGCGGCAGGGTATACAGAGCAGGTCTATGACTTTGTGTGGACGGGGAACTTTTCGGAGGCGAGAAACTTCGCCTTTTCCAAGGCAAAGATGGAGTATATCTATTCGGCGGATGCGGACGAAGTGCTGGATGCGGAAAACAGAGCCGCGTTCCTGCGGATGAAGGAGGTTCTGCTGCCGGAGATCGAGATTGTGCAGATGTATTATGTAAACCAGCTTGCGAACGGGACTATCTATAACTACGACAAAGAGCTTCGCCCGAAACTGTTCAGGAGAAACCGTACGTTCCGCTGGCAGGGAGCGATTCATGAGCAGGTAGGAATTACACCCGTTATTTATGATAGTGAAATCTGTATTCAGCATTTGCCCGAGGAGAATCACAAGGATCGGGATCTGGCGGCTTTTGCGCGGCTTGCGGAGGCCGGGGAGTTTCTGGATAAAAGACTGCACAGCATTTACGCGAAGGAGCTTTTTATATCCGGGGAGGTAAAGGATTTTCTGGCGGCCAGGGCTTTTTTCCGGGACTCCTGCAAGGATGAGAGGCGGGGGGAAGAGGAGCTGATGGAGGCGGCCTGCGTGGCGGCAAAGGCGGCGCGGCTGGCTGGGGATGTGGCGGATTTTTTTAAGTACGCGATGAAAGCCGTGGCGTCCGAAGGGTGCGCAGAAATCTGCTGCGAGCTGGGCGCTTTCTATATGGAACGGAAAGACTATGACGAGGCCATTGTGTGGCTGTATAATGCGGCTTACGAGACGGAGAGCATTTTAGATATCCACAGTGGCGGCGATCTTCCCCTGCGGGGACTTGCCAAGTGCTATCAGGAGCTGGGCAATGAGGAGCAGGCGGCGGAATATAGCAGACTCGCGGCTGCGTGGTCATAGTGTGAGAAGTACTTCTAATCACTCGCAGCAGAGGCTGCATCGCAAAGTCAGCATAGCTGACTTGGAAGTACTAAGTCTCACACCAGAGAATGCCCAAAATACGGGCATTCTCCGCACGGATTTGTGTCGCTGTGAAGCAGCGACATGGCGGTTAGCATGAGAAGAAGGAGATAAACCACATGAAATGGGAAGAAAATGTGCGCAAAGTGGTGCCCTATACGCCCGGAGAGCAGCCACAAAAAGCAGGTGTTATTAAATTAAATACGAATGAGAATCCTTACGCGCCTGCGCCGGGGGTTGCGAAAGCGGCGGCAGCGCTTAATGTGGAGAAGCTGCGTTTGTATCCTGCTTTTCCGGAGAAGACAGAGCTGATGGAGGCGCTGGCGGCGCATTATCAGATCGGGACGGATCAGATTTTTATCGGCGTCGGCTCGGACGATGTGCTGTCTATTGCTTTTATGACCTTTTTCCAGTCGGACAAACCGGTTTTTTTCCCGGATATCACCTATTCTTTCTATGATGTGTGGGCGGATGTGTATGGGATACCTTATGAAAGGAAGGCACTGGACGCGGATTTTCAGATCTGTCCGGCGGATTACTGCAAGCCCAACGGCGGCGTGATTTTCCCGAATCCCAACGCCCCTACGGGGGTGCTGATGCCCCTTGAAAAGGTGGAGGAGATTGTGGCGGCCAACCGGGATGTGGTGGTGATCGTGGACGAGGCGTACATTGACTTTGGCGGGACAAGCGCGCTGCCGCTGATTGATAAGTACGACAATCTGCTGGTGGTGCAGACCTTTTCCAAGTCCCGGTCCATGGCGGGTATGCGGATTGGCTTCTGTATGGGGCATCCTGCGCTGATCCGGTATCTGAATGATGTGAAGTATTCGGTCAACTCCTATACGCTGAATACGGCGGCCCTTGCGCTTGGCGTGGAGGCGGTGCGGGATGAGGCGTACTTTAGGGAGTGCTGCCAAAAGATCATACAGACGAGAGAAAAGGCGGAAGAAGAGTTGACAAAGCGGGGGTTTATCTTTCCGAAGTCTTATGCCAATTTTATCTTCGCCTCCCACAAAACGATTCCTGCCCGTGAAATTTTCGAGCGGCTGAAAGAAAATGACATTTATGTCAGATGGTGGAATAAGGAGAGAATCGACAATTATCTTCGCATTACCATAGGGACGGACGAGCAGATGGAGGCGCTTTACCGCGCGCTTTATGAAATCTGCGGATAGAAAAGCGGCGGCGGATGTTTAGGGAAGATTTATCGGAATATGGTGTTTTTCCTGAGTATATACGACATATACTTATAACAGCAGAAGACAGAGCGGGCGAAAGAGCAGAGAAATTGCGGTGGATCTTGTTAGTTAAAATAGGATTTAACAATGAAAACAGTGGAGGAGTGTAAGAAAGTATGGAAAGTTTAGCGGTGGCATTTGCCAATACATTGGGAAGATATGTGAGTAAGGAGATCGTGGTTTTTGTGATTTCCATGATACCGATTTTAGAGCTGCGCGGCGGTCTGATCGTCTCTAAGCTTTTGCAGGTGCCGATCACTACGGCGATTCCGATCTGCATCATCGGCAATATTATTCCGATTCCCTTTATTCTGCTGTTTATCAAGCAGGTGTTTAAGCTGCTTAAGAAAATAAAGATTTTCCGCGGTATCATTGAGAAACTGGAAAACCGGGCCATGAGCAAGAGTGACAATATCAAGCGTTATGAATTTTGGGGGCTGGTGCTCTTTGTGGGGATTCCCCTGCCCGGCACGGGGGCCTGGACGGGTTCTTTGATTGCCGCTCTTCTGGATGTGGACTTTAAGAAGGCGGTTCTGGCGGAGCTTTTAGGCATTGCTATCGCAACGGTGATCATGTCTTTCCTCTCTTACGGGCTGCTGGGCGCGCTTGTGAGGTAAGATCATAAATGAAGGTAAAAAAGGACAGGAAAAAATATATGCTGGCAGGCGCTGCGTTTATGGTGGCTCTGGCGGCGGCCGGGCTGATCGGCGTCTTGCTTAGAGGACAGCTTTCCGGGGTGGATAACCCGAATCTGGCTCTTAGGAAGGGCGTGAAGGCCACCTGCGACAGCGTGGAGCAGGAGGCCTTGTCTGCGGCTATGGCCATCGACGGGAACGATACGGACCGCGCTTCCCGCTGGTCCAGCGAGAATAACAGGGAGGACGCCTCTCATTTTATACAACTGGAATTTCCCGAAGAAATTTCAGTTTCTTTTGTTGTGCTGAAATGGGAGCGGGCAAACGCTGTCTCCTATGCGCTGGAAAGCTCCGTGGACGGCACGGCTTATGAGACGCTTGCGGTTTTTGACAGGGCGCCGGAGCTGCTTAAGCAGGAAATCGTTTTGGAGGAGCCTGTGCAGACACGTTTTCTTCGGCTGTCCACTTATGAGGTGTCGAAGGAGGCGGCGGATTACTCTGATCTGTATCAGAACGTTTCCCTCTATGAGTTTGAGGTATACGGGGACAAGCCCACGGCCTACAAATTAGAAACACCTGTTATTGAAAAAACGGCGGCGGGCGAAAGAAAGCTGGTTCTCCCGGAAACGCCGGACGGTTTCCGGGTAACGCTGATCGGCGCGGACTTAGAGCAGGTGATCGGGGCGGACGGCACAGTCTATGACACGATTCAGGGTAAGGACGTGACGGTGGGCTATCTGGTGGAGGACACGAGGGGACGGGAGGAGACAAGAGAGGTTTCCTTTGTGGTGCATGTGCCCGCAGCGGATGCAGTGTCTGAGGAAGTGCAGTCAGATGCGGGCGGGGCTGATGCAGATAAGGCTTTGGCGGAAGATGGGCAGGGGCCGGTCAACGCCTGTCCCGGCTGGGTGATTCCCTCGATTGCGGAGTGGAGAGGAGGCCGTGGCAGCTTTTATCTGGAGGAAGGCGCGCGGATTATTGTGGATAGGGACAGCCGCCCGTCCGGAAAGGAAGAGAAGACGGATCCGGCCGGGGGGCAGAACGTGAAAACGGGTGAGAGCGCAGAGTCGGATGCGCAGACACTTTGGGATGTGGCAGAACTTCTGAGCGGGCGCTGCGGGAAGGACAGGGATTTCCGGAAGCGTCTGCCTGTTATCGAGGGGACGGAGGTGGACGTCGGGCCGGGGGATATTTATCTTGGCTATGCGCAGGAGGAGAATGGCCTTGGCAGGGAAGGATATACCTGTGAGATAACTGACAAATGTGTCATAAAGGCGGAGACAGCGACAGGAATACGCTGGGGTACGGTCACCCTGATGCAGATGCTGTTTACCGATTGGAAGGAAGGGGAAACTGCCCCGCAGGGATATATCCGAGACTATCCGCTCTACGAGGTGCGGGGCTTTGGGATCGACGTGGCCAGAAAGGCCGTGTCGCTTGATGTACTTTATACAATGATGGAGACGATGTCATGGTATAAGATGAATGATCTGGCGATTCATCTGAATGACAATGAGATCCTTGCCACCAGCGGACTCACCGGCTCGGCGGAGCAGGCCATGACAGCGGAAAGCGCGTTCCGGCTGGAATCCGGCGTTCTGGGGGTGCAGGCCGAAGGGGATTATCCGACGCCGCAGGAGTATGCCTACACGAAAGAGGAGCTTGCGCAGTTCATTGCCACGGCGAAGACTTACGGCGTGACGGTGGTGCCGGAGATTGATACCCCGGCCCACTCGCTTTCCATTACGAAACGCTATCCGGATTATGCTCTGCGCACTTCCGGCGAATCGGTGGATCAGATTGATCTTGGGAACGGAAAGGCTGTGGCTTTGGCAGAGGAGATCTGGCGGGAAGCGCTGGATGAGGAAAGCGGCGCATTCCGGGAAGCTGAGATCGTCAATATCGGCATGGACGAGTATTACGGAGACGGGGAGCAGTACAGGCAGTATCTGACACGGATCAACAGGCAGGCGCAGGAAGCGGGGAAGACGGTGCGCCTCTGGGGAAGTCTTAGCAATATGGGCGGCACGACAGTGCCTTCCCCTGAAAACCTGCAGATGAATATTTGGAGTACGGATTGGGCCGACCCGCGGGAAATGTATGAGGCGGGCTATTCTCTGATCAACATGCAGAATAACCATCTTTACATCATACCGGGCGGCGGCTACGACTATCTGGATTGCAGGGAATTATACGAAAATTGGGCACCTAACCGGTTTTATGACTATAACAGGACGGAGACCATCCCCGCCTATTCGCCGCAGATGCTGGGGGCGGCTTACATGATCTGGAACGATATGTGCGGCAGTCTGGATATCGGCATCAGCGAATATGATCTGTATGTGCGGTTTTTGGAGCCTCTGGGTGTATTGTCCGCCAGGCTGTGGGGGGCGGACCGGATCACGTCCGATTTGGAGAAGCAGACCGGGAGACTGGAGCAGTTGGGGGTTGAGGAGCTGGCAGTGGAGCCGCGTTACACGGTTAAGATGAAGGTGCGGCTGGATGAGAATACGGCAAAGAGCAATCAGCCCCAGATCATAGCGGAGGGCGACTGCGCTTACGGCAAGTGGGCTTTCTATGCGGTGGAGCCTGAGACAGGAAAGGTAGGCTTTACCAGAGAGGGCAGGACTTACACCTTTGACTATACGCTGCCAAAGGGCGAGTGGGTGAATCTGAAAGTAGAAGGCGAAGCGGGTGTGACGAAGCTCTATGCGGGCGGCGAATCCTTTTTCCCTGGCGGGGAGAAAGAAGTGGACAGTCTGGGAAGCAGCGAGCCCTTTGAGGAGCACGCAACCTTTGTGTTTCCCTTGCAGAGAGTGGGGGAAGAGACGGGGAGCTTTGACGGAGAACTGGAGCTGTACATGGGAGGAAACGGAGGCGGAGCGCTGCACGCTGATCCCTTACAGTGAGCGATATGGGGCGGGTTCATGCGAAAGAAGGGAGCGGACGGTTTTCAGGCAATGGCATTTGACAGGTAGCGGAAAGTACCGTCCGCAAAGGGCTGTATGACGATGATGCTGGTGAAGGCGCAGTCTGTGTCCTCCTCGACCCATACCCCGTCCACGGTCAGCGTGATGGTGCCGTCCGGGTTTTCGGTGTAGTCTGTCACCTCTCCGAAGGGCGGATACTGCCTGTGCATCACTACTTCATGGGGGTAGCTGTCCGTTTTCCCGTCATATCCGCAATGCGTCCGGACCTGTTCTTTGCTGACAGGAAGATAACGGGTCATAATCTGCTCATATTGACTGGCCGGAATCCGGCCGTTTTCGGACACGGGCTCCTGCCCGGTGTGGATGCGGCAGAGATCTTCATACAGGCTGGGGGTCAGAATGGTTTCCGCATTGCTGTAATCCCAATTTTTCACAAGCAGGTCATAGTTTACATAACTCAAGTATTTGACGTATTTTTCTGTCAACTCCCGGCACTTTTCCGGGAGAGGGCGAATGCGCCAATACTGACACAGGGAGGCATATTGGGGTGTTTCTTTGTAGGAGTAGATAAAGTAGCCTTTCGGGGTCAGGCTTATCCCGGCAATATCCCGAAAACGCGTCTCCCGTATTTCCGGCGCACCGTCATCGCGAAAGTCTGTGCCGACGTAACAGGTCTGCAGTTTCCCCTCTTTATACAGGAATGTCAGCGCGTCGAGGGTTTTGTCGTCGTTTATCTGAAAGACGGTAACCTGTGTGTCGCGACTCTCCAGATAATCATTATAAAAGGCCTCGATCTGCCCGGGATTTTCCATGGGAATATGTCCCGACACGGCGACAAAACCGGCTTTTCCAAGAAGAAAGACGGCTTCTTCACACTCTCCGGCCGTCAGGCATGGAGTCTCTGCTTCTCCGGCTTGGGCAGAAGCCTGAAAGAGGGCGGCAATCTGTCCGGCGGCTGCGAGTGCATCTGCTTCCAGTTCGTTCTGCTCCTGCCTGGTCAGAAGCGAAGTCTGCCCATAGACGTCTTTCCACTCCTCCTCCGTCAGTCTGTCCGTGTGCCAGCCCGTGTCATAGTCCTGATCGGTGTGGAGCACTGTGTTGGACACATATTGAAAGCCATCCTGCGTGTCGGGCCGGACGGTCAGCTCGTGGGTAAAGGCTCTGGAGGTTTCCATGGCGGGATAGACGGCGTTGACAAGCAGGGTAAGTGTGCCGTCGGCGTTTTCTGTGCCGCCCACCACTTCCGGATAGGGAAGGTTTGGGTACTCCGTTTCGTAAAATCCCCGGGGGCGGTACTCATACACACCGGCTTCGGGCAGATATTTTGTTTTGGCGCGGAGGGCGGCATTGTCGATTGCAAGGTGCAGCGAGGCTGCTTTTTCAAACTCCTTTTCCGGAACGTGCCAGACGGTTCCGATGGCGGCGTCTGTGCTTGCCGTGTAGGGAGAAGCCTGCCCGAATGCCTCCGGATAAAATTTGTCAAAGAGATCATAAATATCCAGATCGCCGTATGAATTTTCTTTCCAGTCGGTCAGAAACATGTTGTTTCTGCCATAGCCGACTGGCAAAAGATAACGCCTGTTCCATTCACGGTACTGCGCGTTAAGCGGTTCCACCCGCCATGCTTCAAACTCTGCGTCTTCGCTCATGGTAAGTACAAGGGACTGCGCCCGGCTGCTTTTTCCCGTGAAAAGAAAGTAGCCTTCCGCCGTATACTGCCAGGAATCGGCGGGGAAGGACACACGGCTTTTCGGTTCAAAAGCGCCCTCAACATACTGATAATAGGTTTTGATGACGGAAAGGGCGCCCTCTTCTGCGCGCAGATGATATTCGGTGAACCTGCCGTAAGCCGAGACCACAAGAACGGTAAGCGCCGCCGTTTCTCCGCTTTTCAGAGCGTCTGCAAAGGCGCGCATCTGCTGCGGGTTCACCATGTCCGTCTGGTTTCCGCTGTCGACTGCCGTGACGCCGTGGGCGCTCAGTTCCCGTGTGATTTTTTGTATTATTGAGAGGGTGTCTCTGACATTGGCGGCAGCCGGTTCATCTGCCAGTGCCTGCTCGTAAATTTCCTGATAAAGGGAGAGAATGTCTTCCGGCGCGGCATCCGCTTCGGCTTCGGCCTTTGCGGAAGGAGGGGCGGTCTGAGGCGGGAGCGTCTCCGCTTGATCCGGGCCGCAGCCAGACAGTATCGGGAGCAGCAATAGGAGCAGGGTTATAAATATCAGTCGTTTTTCTATTCGAATCATCTTGTGTTCTCCTGTGTTTTTATGCATTTACAATATGGCATATTTTCGGGCGGCTGTCTATGGCGTTTGTTTATGATATGGGAAATCTTAAGAAATACGGATTGGGTGGGCTGGAATTTTTGGGTTGCGAAAGCTTTTGCGTTGTTATACAGTAGAGAAAAGCGGTTTTACTGGCATGTACAGGAAGGAGCATTTCGACGGATGGGGAAAATGACTGTCTATCATGGAAGTTATACCACAATTGAACATCCGGATATTGTAAAAGGGCGGAATACGAAAGATTTTGGTCCGGGTTTTTATTGTACCGTGATCCGTGAGCAGGCACAACGGTGGGCGAAACGGTATAGTACGCCTGTGGTGAACGTCTATACGGTGCGAATGGACACCTCTCTGAAAATATTGGAATACAGGGAAATGACAGAAGAATGGCTGGACTTTATCATCGCCTGCCGTCATGGGGAAATTCATAATTATGATATTGTGATTGGTGCGATGGCGAATGACCAGATCTATAACTATATTGCCGATTACATGGAGGGGATTCTGACGAGGGAGCAGTTTTGGATGATGGCGAAATTCAAGTATCCGACGCATCAAATCAATTTTTGTACAAAGTCAGCACTAAAGTGTCTGGAATTTGTAGCAAGTGAGAGCATATAGTTTGAAAAGTCAAAACATGCAGCGAGGAGAGAAGCCGGATGGATCACAAAATGACCGGGCGGGAAGATTCCAGGGCCAACGATTTGTTTTATACATGCAGTCTGATTGACTATATAGCGAGAAAAACGAAAAATAGAAGAGTTGATGTTGTAAATGCGCTGGGAAAGGATAGGATCGGGAAAATATATGAGCTGGCGGATGTCTATCATAGCGATAATATAGATACGGTCAGCGGAGATTTTATAGAGGCCGCGCAGATTGTGACAGGGGATTTTGACAATGTGGCGGCGGCTAAATATGCGATTCCCAGTCATTGGGATATTGGCAAGGTTTATAAGCGTCTGATCCTTGGCATCGCAAGAGAGAAGGAGATCGGCGTTGTCGATGCGCTGCTTGAGGCGTACCGCTCTTTTGTCAGTGAAAAAATTGACGATTACAACAGCAGTTTTTACTATGATGCGCCGCAGAATATTTTAAATGCTTTTATGGATGGCAGGATTGAGTGAAAAAGAAGCTGCGAATGCGGAAAGTGGCATGAGGGATTGGAAAAGAGATAACAGGACGGACAGGAACATGGAAGCATATTCTGATTTTGCGGAAGTTTACGATGAGCTGATGGACGACACGCCCTATGAGGCGTGGTGCGAGCTTCTGATGGGAATTTTTCGCCGGTACGGCGTGGACGATGTGTCGAAAACGGCGGATCGGGCCATAAATGACACAGATGTCAGGAACGAAAAGACGGAAAACAACCGGAAGGCGGGCGGGCTGACAGAGAGGACGGCGGACAGTGAGGAGACGGCTGACGGGTCGATGGATCAAAATCTCCGGCAGGAGCGCAACACCATCCTCGACCTTGGCTGTGGGACAGGCGCGCTTACAGAACTTCTGGCGCGCAGGGGTTATGATATGATCGGCGTGGACAACGCGGAAGAGATGCTGCGCATCGCCATGGAGAAACGGGAGCGGTCGGGACTTGACATCCTGTATCTATTGCAGGATATGCGGGAGCTGGAGCTTTACGGCACGGTGGGGACGGTTGTCAGCGTCTGTGACAGCGTCAATTATCTGCTCACGGAGGAGGACATCGTGCAGACCTTTGCGCGGGTGAACAATTATCTGTACCCGCAGGGGATTTTTGTCTTTGACTTCAATACCGTCTATAAATACGCCGTCGTGATCGGGGACGCGACCATCGCGGAAAATCGGGAAAATTGCAGCTTTATCTGGGAAAACTATTATCACGAAGAGGAGGAGATCAACGAGTACGATCTGACTGTCTTTGTGGCAGAGGAGAAAAATGCGTCTGTGGCAGGGGGAAACCCAGAGGGGCAGACAGGCTGCGGGGAGATAATGCAGGGAGAAACAGGGCAGGCATTTTGTCAGGCGCGGTTGTGTGAGAATGTGCAGGCACAGCGGTTCCGGCGTTTTCAGGAGGTGCACTACCAGCGGGGCTACCGGCTGGAGCAGATGAAAGCCCTTCTTTTGCAGGCGGGACTGGAATTTCTGGAAGCGGTGGATGGAGACACCCATGGAGAAGTGACGGAGGAGAGCGGGCGGATCTACGTGGTGGCGAGAAAGGGCGTAGAGACTGCCGCGAATCAGACTGTCGTTCTGGATGCGGATATATAAATATTGACTGTTATTATAAAAAGTGAGGGAAAGAGATGGGAACTTTTCAAGGAGATTATATGGTGCGGGCTACTGCGGCTGATGCGCAGATCCGCGCTTTTGCGGTGACATCGAGGGACTTGACGGAAGAAGCGAGGGCGGCTCATAACGCGAGCCCCGTGGTGACGGCGGCTCTTGGCCGGCTTATGACAGGTGCGCTGATGATGGGCAGTATGCTCAAAGGAGAGAAGGACATTCTTACGCTGCAGATCAGAGGCGCGGGACCAGTGCACGGCATTACGGCGACGGCGGACGCTTCGGGCCGCGTGAAGGGTTATGCCGACAATCCGCAGGCGATGATGCCGCCAAACAGCGCCGGAAAGCTGGACGTGGGAGGCGTGATCGGCGCGGGCGTTCTGCATGTCATGAAAGATATGGGACTAAAGGAGCCATACGCTTCTACGGTTACCTTGCAGACAGGAGAAATCGCGGATGATCTGACTTATTATTTCGCGGCTTCCGAGCAGATACCCTCTGTCGTGGCGCTGGGCGTTTTGATGAACCGGGATAATACGGTGCGGCAGGCGGGTGGTTTTATCGTACAGTTGATGCCGTTTACCTCCGAAGAGGTGATTAGTCGTCTGGAAGAGAAGCTGACTAAAATAACATCCGTGACGGAACTGCTGGAGGCGGGAAAGACACCGGAAGAGATTCTGGAGAACGTGCTTGGAGAGTTCGGTCTGGAGATTACAGACAGAGTGCCGGTGTGCTTCCACTGCGACTGCTGCAGGGAGCGGGTGGAGAAAGTGCTCTTAAGTCTTGGGGAAAAAGAACTGCGGGAACTGATCGACGAGGGAAAAGAGGTGGAACTGCACTGCCATTTCTGTAACAAAAGCTACACCTTTTCCGTGGAGGAAGTGGAAGGTCTGCTGAAAGCGGGGAACAGTGGGAAGTTGTAAAATGAAAAAGTTAAATCATAATTAGATGTTTAAAAATAAAAACAAAACAAGACGGATAACAGAATATCTGGCAAATGAAAGCGTGAAGGAGAATGAATATAAAAATCGCTCGTCATTTTATTCTGCGCACGGATAGAACCCTTGTAAAATGGGAAAAGTAGGTGTATGGGAAGAAGCCTGTGAGAACCGATGGCAGAAGTGCAAGAGACATAAAATAACGGGATGTATTGAAATGAGAGAGGAAAAGGAAGGGACGGATAAAAGCAGCGTCTGCCGGATCGGGAGGATGCGGAGGGATTTGAAAACAGTTAGTGAGGAATAGAATCCCGTCAGTTGACGGTACGGACAGGAAAAGGACAGAAGTAATAAAGTTAAAGCAGGATTTAGCATAAGAAAGAGAGCGGCATTTTGGATTCTGGTGAAAATTTATAACAAATGGGATGAAATTTGAAAGTGCCGTGTTTACAAGGAAAACGAGGTATAAATAACGGGCGTTCACATATAAATAACGGGTTATATATAACGACGACCATGTTTTTTGAATGTGCGCGGTGATGAGAGATTCGGAAAAAGGGCATTAAAATCAGAATTAAGAAGCGGCATTTTGGCTGCTCAGTCTGTTATAACAAATAATGGGAAAGAACAAAAAAGGAAGAGGGCTTACGGGATATGAAACATGGATTTATAAAGGCAGCGGCTGTGACGCCGAAAATCAAGGTGGCTGATCCGCGTTATAATGCGAAAGAGATTGGTAAGGAAATCGAGGAGGCGGTGCGGCGCGGCGCCAGACTGATTGTTTTTCCGGAGCTGTGTCTCACCGGTTATACATGCGGCGATCTCTTTTTGCAGGAGATTCTGCTGACACAGACCATGGAGGCGCTGGGCGAGGTGAAAACGGCTACGGAGGACAGTGACGCGCTTGTATTTGTAGGGCTGCCGCTGGTTCGGGGCCATAAGCTGTACAATGTGGCGGCCGTTTTGCAGGACGGGGAAATTCTCGCTTTTATTCCGAAGAGACACATTCCTTCCTATGCGGAGTTTTATGAGGGACGGCATTTTGCGCCGGGAAATGACCGGCCGGAACCTTTTTTGTACGAAGACAAGGAAATTCCTTTCGGAACGGATATTCTTTTTCAGGTAGATGCGGTGCGGGGGCTTACTGTGGGCTGCGAGATCTGTGAGGATATCTGGGCGCCGGAATCTCCGGCCACAGCCCATGCGCTGGCGGGCGCGACAGTGATTGTCAATCTTTCTGCCTCTAACGAGACGGTTGGGAAGGATGCCTACCGTGAAATGCTTGTGAAATCTGCCAGCGCCAGACAGATCGCGGCATACGTTTACAGCTCTGCGGGAGAAGGGGAGTCTACGCAGGATCTGGTTTTCGGCGGTCATAATATCATAGCGGAGAACGGCAGGATACTGGCACAGGCTAAGCGGTTTGAAACAGGCGCTGTCTATGCGGATCTGGATATCCACAGGCTTGCCCACGAGCGGCGCAGAATGAACACTTATCAGGGAGAGAACCTGCGGGAACATAAGATTCTGCCCGTGCATATGGAGGAGGAAGAGACGTTACTGGAAAGACGGTTCCCGGCCAGACCGTTCGTGCCGGATCAGGCCAGGGAGCGGGAAATGCGCTGTAATGAGATTCTGTCCATCCAGTCCTGCGGCTTGAAAAAACGATATGAGCATACCGGCTGTCAGTCTGCGGTGCTGGGGATTTCCGGCGGTCTGGATTCTACCCTTGCGCTTTTGGTGACGGTGAGGGCATTTGATATGCTGGGCATTTCCAGAGACAAAATAACATCTGTTACCATGCCTTGCTTTGGCACCACGGACAGAACTTACGATAACGCCTGCAAACTGGCGCGTCTGTTGGGAACCACGCTGCGGGAGGTGGATATCAGGGAGGCGGTGAACGTGCATTTCCGGGATATCGGCCAAAGCGTCGATTGTCACGACGTGACCTATGAGAACGGGCAGGCGAGAGAGCGGACGCAGGTGCTGATGGATATTGCCAACCAGACGGGCGGTCTGGTCATTGGCACGGGGGATATGTCGGAGCTTGCCCTTGGCTGGGCGACCTACAACGGGGATCATATGGCGATGTACGGCGTGAACGCGGGTGTGCCAAAGACTCTGGTAAGACATCTTGTGCGCTATTATGCGGATACCTGCGGCGATGAGGGGCTGCATACAATTTTGCTGGATATTCTGGATACGCCTGTGAGTCCCGAGCTTCTGCCGCCCGTGGACGGTGTGATTTCCCAGAAGACCGAAGATCTGGTAGGACCTTATGAACTGCACGACTTCTTCTTATATTATATGCTGCGCTGTGGCTTTGCGCCTGCGAAGGTTTACCGGGTAGCGCGTATGGCCTTTGCGGGTATTTATGACGATAGTGTCATTTTGAAATGGTTAAAAATTTTTTATCAGCGGTTTTTTGCACAGCAGTTCAAGCGTTCCTGTCTGCCAGACGGCCCGAAGGTGGGCAGTGTGGCGCTATCACCCAGAGGGGATCTGCGGATGCCTTCGGACGCCAGCGCGGCGGTCTGGCTGGCGCAGCTTGAGGAGCTGTAAGCTGTCGGGAATTGCTTCAAACGGGTTTCGCTGGCGAAACCAGGGCTGCCGTGGTGTCTGGCTGTTTTTTTCTTTTTTCGCTTGACAGGATGACAAAGAATGGTGTATGATATATTCTATAAGAGTAATCAATGAACCGTGCATTCGCACATTCGGGCAAAATCTGCCGCTTACTCAAAACTACCAATCAAATAGCGGCAGAAGCGAAAGCCGGGAATGTACGTGTTATCATATTGTGATAGTATGAAACCATAGCCTGCCTTCTGCCGGAGCAAAAAGGAGGACAAGACTATGGAACACAGGAAATTGGAAAGAGAGGACAGCTTCATGGTGATTGAGGGAGGAAAATCCCACACGTCGGCAGAGGCGGGAAAACCGTTGGACGACAGGGTATATACCATCAGAGACATTGAGGCGCTGCCGGAGGGAGAGCGGGCTGAACTGATTGACGGAAAAATGTATATGATGGCTACGCCTACACTGACACATCAGGAACTTGTGGGCTGGCTGCATTTTAAAATCCGATTGTATATTATGGAAAAAGGCGGACCATGTCGGGTGATCCTGTCGCCTTTTGCGGTCTATATCAAGAATGATGAGCAAAACTACGTGGAGCCGGATGTCCTGGTAATCTGCGACAGGGATAAGCTGGATGAGAAGGGGTGCCACGGTGCACCGGACTGGGCGGTGGAGATCGTCTCACCGTCGAGTAAAACGATGGACTATATCAGGAAACGGTCTCTGTACGAGGCGGCGGGAGTGAGGGAGTACTGGATTGTCGATCCGAAGGAGAGACAGGTTATGGTGTACAACTTTGAGCGTGGCGATTTTAAGCAGTATGATTTTTCCGAACCGGTGAAGGCGGGCATTTATGAGGACTTGTTTCTCGATTTCAATGAGGTGGCGTGAATCGGGACTGTCATGTCAGGCGGCAATGGGGCTTTCTTTTGTGTAAATTTGTGACGGAAGTGTCATTTCGAGGATGCGGGAGGCGGATTGCAGAACAGGGTTTAGCGGCCGGGGCAGTTAAAATGCTCCGGCCGCCTGCATTCTTTTATGCGGTCTGCCAATGTTGCGACTGTCCGGAAAACGGTTCCTGTTACTCGATATCGGTTTCACCCTGATTCTCCAGCGCTTTGTTGAGGGAGCTGGTAATGGCGTCTAAAAGGATCATGGAAGTGTATTTGCTGTCGTCGGGATATGTAATTCCTTCCAGACTCTGGCTTGTGATGATCTGGTCGGCAAGATCCTCGAAGGAAGGCTGGATCAGAGGATACATGGTGGTGACAGCCTCATCCAGATTTACCAGCCGGATGGCGTTGATGTTCTTCTCGTCCACGGTCACTTCGATCTCCACGACATTGTCGTTTAAGATCAGCGAGGTCGTATATACGCCGGGCACATAGGTGTCGTTTACGGGCTGCGTTACGGTGGACATGGTTTCCTGCTTCTTTTCTTTGGGCAGAAACATAATGATAAGCAGGATAATAAAAAGAATACCGAGAGCAGCGAAAATGCCGGTATATATTAACTCTTTTACATGAAGTACGACAATTTTGGTTTTAGAACTCATACAGATAATCCCCACAGTGATTCTTTTTTTACAGTTTATGTGGGTGGGGGCAGGTTTATGCGTGGAAACAGGATGAAGCGATCTGAGAGAGCATCAGGCTTGACAAAAGAAGAATAAAACTGATATGATGGTACTGGACAAGGGCGTTCTTACAGGGATAGAACGCTCTTTTTTGCGCGATGATCCCCTTTCTTACGGGCAATGTGAACGAGAAATACGAAGCGTTACGAGTCTGCTTATTCAAAGGGAACACAGTGGAGAAGGAAAGGCAGGTATTGCATGAGAAAGAAGTATGGCAGAGAAGACATCATCAAGTTGGTTGATGAGGAGGATGTGGAGTTTATCAGACTCCAATTTACGGATATTTCCGGCAATCTGAAAAATCTGGCGGTCACGGCGGGGCAGCTTGAGAAAGCGCTTGATAATAAATGCATGTTTGACGCGTCTTCCATTGAGGGGTTTGCAGGCGTGGAGGAGTCGGACATGTATCTGCATCCGGATTACAGCACGCTGGAAATCTTTCCGTGGAGACCGCAGCAGGGGAAGGTGGCCAGACTGATCTGTGATGTGTACCGTCCTGATGAAACGCCTTTTGCCGGAGACCCGCGCTATGTCTTGAAGCGGGCGATTCAGGAGGCGGAGGAGATGGGATTTACGTTCAGGGTGGGGGCGGAGTGCGAGTTTTTCCTGTTCCATCTGGATGAAAACGGAATGCCGACCACACTGACCCACGAAAAGGCGGGCTACTTTGACGTCGGACCGGTGGATTTCGGGGAAAATGCGAGACGGGACATGGTGCTTACGCTGGAGGAGATGGGATTTGTGGTGGAGGCATCCCACCATGATGTGGCCCCGGCCCAGCATGAAATCAGCTTCCGTTATGATGAGGCGCTGGCTACGGCGGACAATATTATGACGTTTAAGCTGGCTGTCAGAACCATTGCAAAAAGGCATGGACTTCATGCCAGTTTTATGCCAAAGCCCAAATTCGGTGTGAACGGTTCCGGTATGCATATCAATATGTCGCTTTTGAAAGACGGTAAAAATATTTTCGCGGATGAAAAGGGCGCGCACGGCCTCAGCCGCGATGCATACGCCTTTCTGGGAGGCGTTATGGAGCATATGCGGGGCATGACGGCGATTATGAATCCGATAGTCAATTCTTACAAAAGGCTTGTGCCGGGTTTCGAGGCGCCGGTGTACATTACGTGGAGTGCTACGAACCGAAGCCCGCTGATCCGTATTCCGGCTGCTGCGGGTGATGCGGTGCGGCTGGAGCTGCGAAGCCCTGATCCGGCAGCCAACCCTTATCTGGCGCTGGCGGCTGTCCTGCGGGCAGGGATCGACGGGATGAAGAGGCAGGCGGCTGTGCCGGAGAGCGTGGACTGTAATATTTTCCGGATGAGTGAAGAGGAGCGGAGCAGGCGGAAGCTGGAAGAATTGCCGGGGACGCTGGCGGAAGCGGTTGCCTGTATGGAGAAGGACGCGTTTATGAGAAAGACACTGGGAGATCATGTGTTTGAAAGGTATATCGCGCTGAAAAAGGAGGAGTGGAACCGTTACCGCAGTCAGGTTACGGATTGGGAGATTAATGAGTATCTGAATCAGATTTAGTCTTTGACGGAGGGGGTGAGCGTGTGTTTCACATCATAGTGGTTCTGCCAAAGCCCGGGGACGCCAAAGGCATCCGTAACTTACTGATGAAAAACGGATTTTCGGTAGACGGTGTGTGCACCACAGGCGCGCAGGCCATTAGCCGGATGGACGATTTGGGTGACGGTCTGGTGATCTGCAGCTACCGGATGTCCGACATGATGTATCATGAACTGCGCGCCTGCCTTCCGAAAGGGTTTGAGATGCTGCTGCTCGCTTCCGCGAATGTGCTGCAAGAATGCGATTTGCGCGGTGTGATGAGCCTTGCCATGCCGCTCAAGGTGCATGACCTGATTAATACGGTGGATATGATGGGGCAGGCAATCGAGCGGAAAAGACGCAGGGAAAGGCAGCGCCCCAGAGAGCGCAGCGCGCAGGAGGAAGGATTGATCAGGGAAGCGAAGGCGCTTCTGATGAACCGGAATCATATGACCGAGGAGGAGGCGCACCGTTATCTGCAAAAATGCAGTATGGACAGCGGTACGAATCTGGTGGAGGAGGCGCAGATGGTTCTTGCCATGATGCGGTCATGACAGCCGGGAAGCGGGACAGATGCTGGCCGTGAGTAACAGTTCAGCCTGACACGAAAGGGAACCAGGGCCGCAGTATGGCATTTTTTCGGTAATGGATGTATACTGGAAAATAACTGAAATTGTGCAGGAGCACCACGGATATTGCGATGGCGGACAAACCCGTCTGTCGCAGGGCGGTTGGGATTTTGTGACGGCCGCCGCATGGATGCTCCGGAATGGAGAAAAAATGAAATTCACGAAGATGCAGGGTTGTGGTAACGATTATGTCTATGTGGACGGCAGCCGCGAGCAGATACCACAGGAGGAGAAACCGGAGCTGGTGCGCAGGTTAAGCGACAGGCATTTCGGCATCGGCGGGGACGGGGTGATTTTTATCAACCCTTCCGACGAGGCGGATTTTGAGATGGAGATGTACAATGCGGACGGCAGCAGGTCAGAAATGTGTGGCAACGGCGTCCGCTGTGTGGGAAAATTCGTCTATGATAAAGGACTTACCGACAAAACCGACATCACTGTCATAAGTGCCGGGAGCATAAAGTACCTGACCCTTCTGGTAAAAGAAGGAAAGGTGGAGCAGGTGAAGGTCAATATGGGCGCGCCGGAGCTTAGGGCGGCGCTGGTGCCGGTAATCAGCGATAAGGAGCGGGTGATTGACGAACCTGTCCGCGTGAGAGGAAAGGACTATAAAATGACATGTGTGTCAATGGGGAATCCGCACGCGATTGTTTTTATGGATGGGGTGGAAGATCTTGCGATAGAGGAGATCGGGCCTTATTTTGAGGAACACGAGCGTTTCCCCAAGCGGACCAATACGGAGTTTGTGGAGGTTATTGATCGGAATACCGTGCGTATGCGGGTCTGGGAGCGCGGTACGGGGGAGACTCTTGCCTGCGGCACGGGCGCCTGTGCGGTGGTGGCCGCCTGTGTTTTAAACGGTCTGACGGAGGAGACGGTCACGGTTCAACTTCCGGGCGGCGATCTTTCCATCGTCTGGGACAGGGAGGCGGATCTGATCTGCATGACGGGGCCGGCGGTTACGGTTTTTGACGGAGAGATATAGATGTACTCTATATGTACTCCGGGAGTACATATAGAAGAAAAGGGCGGCCCGCGAGGAAAAAGGGCGTCTGTATAACAGCAAAAGGAAGGATCTGACAAGTATGGTAAAAGTAAATGACAATTATCTGAAATTACCCGGAAGCTATCTGTTCTCCACCATCGGGAAAAAGGTGAACGCTTACACGGCGGCTCATCCGGACAAGAAGATTATCAGGCTGGGAATCGGCGATGTGACAAGGCCGCTTACGCCGGCGGTGATCAGCGCGCTTCACGGGGCTGTGGATGAGATGGCGGACGAGAAGACGTTTCGCGGCTACGCGCCGGACTTGGGCTACGAATTTTTGAGAAATGCGATTGCGGAGAATGATTATAAAGCCAGAGGCTGTCAGATTGAGGCGGATGAGATTTTCGTCTCCGACGGGGCGAAGTGCGATTCCGGCAACATACAGGAGATTTTTGCCACAGACAATAAGATTGCGGTCTGTGATCCCGTCTATCCGGTGTATGTGGACACCAACGTGATGGCGGGCAGGACAGGCTCCTATGATGAGAGCACAGGGAACTGGAGCGATGTGATCTACATGCCTTGCACGGCGGAGAACGGCTTTGCGCCGGAACTGCCAAAGACGGTGCCGGATCTGATTTACCTGTGCTTCCCGAACAATCCGACAGGTTCCACCATCACGAGGGCACAACTGCAGGAGTGGGTGGATTATGCCAACAAAAACGGTTCTGTCATCATCTATGACGCGGCCTATGAGGCGTACATTTCCGAGGCTGACGTGCCCCATAGTATTTATGAGTGCGAGGGGGCGAAAACCTGCGCTATCGAACTGCGTTCCTTCTCCAAAAACGCAGGTTTTACCGGCGTGCGTCTGGGCTTTACCGTGGTTCCCAGGGAACTGAAAGCCGGGGATGTGGCGATTCACGGACTTTGGGCAAGGCGGCATGGCACGAAGTACAACGGCGCGCCCTACATGATCCAGAGGGCGGGCGAGGCAGTCTACAGCGAGGCCGGCAAAAGAGAGACGAAGGAGCTGGTTGCCTACTACATGAAGAATGCGGCCTATATTCTGGACGGGCTTAAAGGCGCGGGCTTTTCGGTTTCCGGCGGCGTCAATGCGCCTTATATCTGGCTGAAAGCGCCGGATGGTATGACGAGCTGGGCGTTCTTTGACTATCTTCTGGAGACGGCAAATGTGGTGGGTACGCCGGGATCGGGCTTTGGGCCGGGCGGCGAGACATATTTCAGGCTGACGGCATTTGGAAGTTATGAGAATACCGTGGAAGCGGTGGATCGGATTAAGAGGCTGGGGGCGTAGGACATGGACATCTATTTGCTGCGGCATGGGGAGACGGACTGGAATAAAAAACGGCTTTTGCAGGGCCATACGGACATTCCGCTGAACGAGAGAGGAAGAGCGCAGGTGGACGACACGGTGTGCAGGCTGCGCGCGCTTGGCGTGCGGATGGATGTCATCGTTTCCAGTCCTCTGAAAAGAGCGCGCGAAACCGCGGAGATTGCAGCGGGCAGGCTGGATTATCCGAAAGAGAAGATTGTCGTGGAAGAGCTTCTGATTGAGCGCGGCTTTGGCGAGGGAGAAGGAATGTCTCTGGAGGAGATGAAGGAGCGGTATCCCGCAAGCGACTGTCTGGGGATGGAGTCCGGAGAGGAACTGATCAGGCGCGCGGGAAAGGCGTTTCAAAAGATAACAGGTGATTTTTCTGATGCGGAGCAGATGCTTCTGACGGCCCACGGGGCGGTCTTGTTTGCGCTGTTAGAGGCAGCTTCCGGGGAACCGGTTCCTTATACAGGGCGGGCAGCCTGCATCGCGCAGGGCAGTATTTACCGGATTAGAAAAGAAAACGGCGTGATTTCCTTTGCCGGGTATGATGAGGAGACAGGTGGATTTATGCAGATGGATGCGGCGGGGATCGGCCGGTCTGCGAAAATATATTTGTGAAAAGAAAGTGCTTGCACATTGGAAAGAATTATGTTATACATGTATACAAAGGAGTAGAGGCGGGCTCCCGTTTTCGGGAAAGCCTTCTACAGAGTAAATGCAGAGAAGGAGACTCACCCTGAGGGAAGCGACAGGAATACGGCGTCACCGACTGAGAGCGCTGTTTGTGAAAGACAGGGACGGGAACACTCCGGAGCAGACTGCCTGAATTTTGCGGCATCGTGTCATAGAGGAGAAATCTAAAATTACACAGATGTCAATGACATGAATGTCATAAATAAGACCAGGGCAGTACGTGACACGCGTTAAGTGCTTGAGTGGGTAAGGCGAATCACATCTTGATGGAGATGACGGCTTATCAATGCGGGTGGTACCGCGGATAATGAAAAATATCCGTCCCGGGATGCAGAAATGTGTTCCGGGTTTTCTTTTATTTCGGGACACCAAAATGTACGCGCAGAGTTTCTTTGTGCCTGATTTGAGATTCCGGGAGTACATCAAAAAGGAAAGGACAGATACCATGACAAACAAAAACACGTACAGAGAAGTAACTTTAAGGGAAATCAGCGAGGGCGATATCGGCAGGGAGCTGCGCGTGGCGGGCTGGATCGAGAATATCAGGGATCACGGCGGCGTTTCCTTTGTGGATCTGCGGGATATGTACGGTGTGCTGCAGGTAGTGATGCGGGAGAGCTCACTTTTGGAGGGACTGTCCAGGGAGATGTGCGTTTCCGTTGAGGGTCTGATCGAGAAGCGCGACGAGGAGACTTATAATCCCCGGATTCCCACAGGCACAATCGAGCTGGAGGCCCGCAAGGTGGATGTGCTTGGCAGAGTTTACAGACAGCTTCCCTTCGAGATTATGACTTCAAAGGAGACGAGAGAGGAAGTGCGTCTGAAATACCGTTATCTGGATCTGCGTAACCAGAAGGTGAAGGACAACATTATTTTCCGCTCTCAGGTGATTGCTTATCTGCGGGAAAAGATGACGGAACTTGGTTTTCTGGAAATCCAGACGCCGATCCTTTGCGCATCCTCTCCGGAGGGCGCAAGAGATTATATCGTGCCTTCGAGAAAATATAAGGGTAAGTTTTACGCCCTGCCGCAGGCGCCCCAGCAGTACAAGCAGCTTTTGATGGTGTCGGGATTTGACAAGTATTTCCAGATTGCCCCCTGTTTCCGGGACGAGGACGCGAGGGCGGACCGCTCGCCGGGTGAATTTTACCAGTTGGATTTCGAGATGAGCTTCGCGACGCAGGAGGATGTGTTTGCGGTGGGCGAGGAGGTATTATCTGCCGTGTTTGAGAAGTTTGCGCCGGAAGGGGCGGCTGTGACCAAAGCGCCTTACCCGGTTATCAGCTATAGACAGGCGATGATGGAGTTTGGCACGGATAAGCCGGACTTAAGAAACCCGCTGCGGATTATAGATCTGACAGACTTTTTCCAGACATGTACCTTCAAGCCCTTTCAGGGCAGGACGGTCCGTGCCATCAGGGTACAAGCGCAGATGTCGAAGGGCTTCCATGAAAAACTGCTTAAGTTTGCAACAGACATGGGCATGGGTGGCCTCGGCTATCTGGAGGTGGCGGAGGACTTAAGCTACAAGGGGCCGATTGACAAGTTTATTCCCGGGGAGAAAAAGGGAGAGCTTCGCGGACTGGCGAACCTTGCGGCCGGCGACACGATTTTCTTTATCGCAGACAGAGAGGAGCGGGCGGCCTTCTATGCGGGCCAGCTTCGCACGGAGCTGGGAAAGAAGCTGGATTTGCTGGAAAAAAATGCGTACCGGTTCTGCTATATCAACGATTTCCCTATGTTTGAGCGGGATCCGGAGACAAAGCAGATCGGATTTACCCACAATCCTTTTTCCATGCCGCAGGGCGGTCTGGAGGCGCTTGACACGATGGATCCGCTGGAAGTGCTGGCGTATCAGTACGACATCGTCTGCAACGGCGTGGAGCTTTCCTCCGGCGCGGTGCGAAACCACGACATGGAGATCATGGAGAAAGCCTTTGCCATCGCAGGCTATGACGGGGAGACCTTGCAGAGCAGGTTTGGCGCGCTGTACAATGCCTTCCAGTTCGGTGCGCCGCCACACGCAGGCATGGCGCCCGGCATTGACCGCATGATCATGCTGCTAAGGAATGAAGAGAACATCAGGGAAGTAATCGCCTTTCCCATGAGCGGTTCCGCGCAGGATCTGATGTGCGGCGCGCCGGGGGATGTGACGGAGCAGCAGCTTAGAGAGGTGCATATCAAAGTGAGGGCGTAGGACAAAACTTCGTTAAGCGCTGACGCTTTAAAAGGGGCTCCTTGAGAAATGAATTTTCCTTTGTATGAAGCGTTACGGAGCAGTAGACCAAATATGAACTCGCGGATAGGAGAAAAGATTGAAAATTAAAATTTTCAATCGCGGGATTTGTGTCTGCGCATTGCTTGACACAAACCCGGTTATGCGCAAAAAATGCGCAGAGATGGAGAAAAATATGGCAAATATGATAAACGACGAGACAATAGAATATGTAGGAATTCTCGCAAAACTGGAATTGTCTGCAGAAGAGAAGGAGCAGGCCAAGTCGGATATGGGACGGATGCTCGACTACATCGACAAGTTGGGGGAACTCGACACCACGGACGTGGAGCCGGTGTCCCATGTATTTCCGGTGGAGAATGTGTTCCGGGAGGATGTGGTGATTAACGGCGATGAAAGAGAACGACTGTTATCCAACGCGCCGCAGGAGAAGGACGGGATGTTTGTGGTGCCGCGGACATTTGAATAAACGATGATCAGGGTGTGAGCCAGAAAGGGAAAGTGCGACATGAACATTGCAAATATGACTGCAACACAACTCGCTGCGGCAATCAGAGCGGGCGAAACCACCGCGGTAGAGGCCGCGGAGGCAGTGCTTGCGCAGATTGAAAAAGAAGATAAAAAATACAACTGTTATGTCACTGTGGATCGTAACGGCGCACTGGCGCAGGCGAAGGCGGTGCAGGAAAAAATCGAAGCAGGGGAGTTTTCCGGTCCGTTAGCGGGCGTGCCGGTGGCGGTGAAGGACAATATCTGCACGGAAGGGCTGCTCACCACCTGCTCTTCTAAAATCCTGCATAACTTTGTGCCCGCCTACACGGCGGAGGCCGTGAAAAATCTGCAAAGGGCGGGGGCGGTGATTCTGGGAAAGACCAACATGGACGAGTTTGCCATGGGTTCCACCACGGAAACATCCGCCTACGGGCCGACGAGGAATCCGAGAAATACGGCGCATGTGCCGGGCGGCTCTTCGGGCGGCTCCGCGGCGGCGGTGGCGGCAGGGGAGTGTATATATGCCATCGGCTCCGACACGGGTGGCTCCATCAGACAGCCTGCCTCCTACTGCGGGGTGGTGGGAATGAAACCCACCTACGGCACGGTTTCCCGCTACGGGCTGATTGCCTATGGCTCTTCTTTGGATCAGATCGGTCCGCTGACGAAGGATGTGGAGGACTGCGCGGCGGTGCTGGAGACGCTTGCTTCCCACGATCCGAAGGACTCCACCTCCGTTTCCAGAGCGGACACGGATTTTACGACGGCGCTGACGCGGGACGTGGAAGGACTGCGCATCGGCATTCCCAATGATTATCTGGGAGAGGGACTTGATGGCGAGGTGCGGACGGCTGTCTTGCAGGCAGCGGAAGTTCTGGAGAAAAAGGGCGCGTCGGTGGAGCGGTTCGATTTAAGTCTGGTGGAATACGCAATTCCGGCCTACTACACCATCGCGGCGGCGGAGGCCAGCTCCAATCTGGAGCGGTTCGACGGCATCAGGTACGGCTACCGTACCGAAGCCTTTGAGGGACTTCACGGCATGTATAAAAAATCCCGCTCCGAAGGCTTTGGAGAGGAGGTAAAACGCCGCATTATGCTTGGCTCCTTTGTCCTGAGCTCCGGCTACTATGACGCGTATTACCTGAAGGCGTTGAAGGTGAAGGCGCTGATTAAGAAAGCCTTCGATGCGGCCTTTGCCAAATATGACCTGATCCTCGGTCCTGTTGCGCCCACTACCGCGCCGGAGCTGGGGGAAAGTCTGGCGGATCCGATACGGATGTATCTGGGCGACATTTACACCATTGCGGTGAATCTGGCGGGACTGCCTGGCATCAGTGTTCCCTGCGGCGAGGACAGCAGAGGGCTTCCCATCGGCTTACAGCTCATTGGGGACTGCTTTCAGGAGAAGACGCTGCTTCGGGCCGCGTACACTTACGAACAGGAGGTGAGAGAGCATGAGCAAACAGTATGAAACGGTGATCGGCCTGGAGGTTCATGTGGAGCTGGCCACGAAGACAAAAATATTCTGCGGGTGTTCCACCGCTTTCGGGGCGGCGCCAAACACCCAGACCTGTCCCGTCTGCACGGGAATGCCGGGTTCCCTGCCGGTGCTGAACAGACAGGTTCTGGAATATGCCATAGCGGTGGGACTTGCGACCAACTGCGATATCACGCGTTATTCGAAATTTGACAGAAAAAACTATTTTTATCCGGATAATCCGCAGAACTATCAGATTTCCCAGCTCTATCTGCCCATATGCCAAAACGGCGGTGTGGAGATTGAGACAGAGCAGGGCGGCAGGAAGATCGTGGGGATCCATGAGATCCATATGGAGGAGGACGCGGGAAAACTGATCCATGACGAGTGGGAGGACTGCAGTCTGGTGGATTATAACCGCTCCGGCGTGCCGCTTATTGAGATCGTGTCGGAGCCGGACATGCGAAGCGCAGAGGAAGTAATCGCCTATATGGAGAAGCTGCGTCAGGTGATACAGTATCTGGGCGCTTCGGACTGTAAGCTGCAGGAGGGCTCCATGCGTGCGGACGTGAACCTTTCCGTGAGGGAAGCGGGGGCGGAAACATTCGGCACAAGGACGGAAATGAAGAACCTGAACAGCTTCAAGGCCATTACAAGAGCCATTGCGGGAGAAACGGCGCGGCAGATCGACCTGATTGAGGCGGGGGAGCGCGTGGTGCAGGAGACCAGAAGATGGGACGACGCGAAGGGAGAGTCCTACGCCATGCGGAGCAAGGAGGATGCGCAGGATTACCGCTATTTCCCCGATCCCGATCTGACGCCGATCCGCGTCAGTGAAGAAATGTTACAGGAAATCCGGGAAAGACAGCCGGAGTTTCGCACGGAGAAGATGGCCCGTTACCGCGAAGAATTTGACATTCCGGATTATGATATCGACATCATCACGGGGGAGAAGCCGCTGGCGGATCTGTTCGAGGCGGCCGTGGCGCTGGGGGCGCAGCCGAAGAAAGTGTCCAACTGGATTATGGGAGAAACCCTGCGCCTGATGAAGGAACGGGAAGTGGACGCCGCCGACCTGCGCTTTTCGCCGGAACATCTGGCGAAACTGATTGCCCTTACAGAGACGAAGCAGATTAACAGCTCGGTGGCCAAGGAAGTCTTCGAGGTGATGTTTGAGGAAAATACGGATCCCGAACAGTATGTGGAGGAGAAGGGATTGAAGACCGTCAACGACGAGGGCGCCTTGAAGAAAGCTGCAGAGGAAGTGATCGCAGCGAACCCCCGGTCCGTGGAGGATTATCGGAACGGCAAGGAGAAGGCCATCGGTTTCCTTGTGGGGCAGACCATGAAGGCAATGAAAGGGAAGGCCGACCCCGGGGCGGTGAACCGGTTGTTGCGGGAGTTTTTACAAAAGTGACATGCATGTTGTTTTTATGAAAAACATAACAAAGATGACAGATATTGTAAAATGAGAATATGTCAGCAAACCGGACGCGCCAGAGCAGATAGATCAGCTTCTGGCGCAATGTTTATGCAGGAATATTTCAGATGATAAAAGGACATTGATTTATGTTCAGGCGTTATCCTCGAATAAATAGTCCAGAAATTGGAGTGTGATCTTTGGATTTTCCACCGAAACCGGAATCCCGATCACGATTTCCGAGGGATATCCCTGAAAAGTGTAATCGCGTTCTGCAATGTAATCGTAGTAGCCGGAACCGGCCAGCCGGTTTCCTGCCTGCGGTATACGGATGCCCACAGCCACGGGTTTTTCCATGGCGGAGGGATCGCTGTGATCGATTACGCTGTTGTAAACGGCTTCCTGCGCGGCTTCCATTTCTTCGAGCGTGTCGCCCGTATCTGCATCAAAGGCGGCGCCTTCCGTGTAGTAGAGCAGATCGGCGTAGGGAGCCAGTTCCTCTGCTGTAAAAGCGGCAGTCAGGTCATAGAAGTAATCGAGACGCGCATAGCCTTCAAAAGTTTCCGTGTCTGCCACAATGGCGTGAATATCTCCGGCGTGCATCATGGCTGCCATTTTCTGCCGGCTGGCCACCTCATACTGGTCCCCGCCGTCGGCCGATATGGAGATGGAAGTGTCAATATTTGCCTGATAAGTCTCCGTGTCTATGCCCGCATATTCCATGAATCCCTCGTTCCAGAAACTGGCGGCAGCGGCGTTGTCCCCGTAGGTGTCCGCATTTATTAAAACCGCGTAGAAAGCGGTGGGCTTGCTGGAGCGGTAGGCGTTGATGAAACTTATGACAAAGACAATCACGATAACTGCCGCTATGGTGTGTACTTTATAGTAATCCCAGAAATAGGCGAGTTTTTCTTTCGGCGTCATGGTTGCAAACGCCTTTCTCTGCTGTTCTCTGATCTCTTCAATGACTGAATTTTGTGATGACATTATGTATTCCTTTCTTTCCGCGGATCAAGATCAAAAAATTCATTCTTAACAGTTCCTCATGTGTTATAATAAACGCAGACTGCGAAGATTGCAGCATCTGAGAGTATGCTTTTATGATAAATATTTTGGAAATGGTTGTCAATGAAGGGAAGATGTTGTTTGTGTGAAATTTTTATAAACAGCGGCAGTATGAATATCCATTAAAAGATTGACGTGTTTTTGTATAAAGAATATAATAGGGTATAAATGCGGGACTTGGGAGGCTGCTATGGCGAGAACAATAGGAATCGGGATTCAGGATTTTGGAGAAATAATAAAAAATAAGTGCTTTTATGTGGATAAGACAGCTTTTATCAAGGAATGGTGGGAAAACATGGATAGTGTTACCCTGATTACCAGACCGCGCCGCTTCGGAAAAACCCTGGCCATGAGTATGACGGAACAGTTTTTTTCGGTCAAATATGCGGGAAGGGGCGGCTTATTTGAAGGACTTTTCATCTGGCAGG